>NZ_JBXALD010000005.1:0-420394 GCF_058799075.1 Cupriavidus sp. GW822-FHT06G04
AAAATTCGACAAAGCAGGCTCAGCCCCGGAGGCGACGTGTGTCAGTGCGATTCGAGAGACGTTTCCACACGGCCTCGACCCATTGCAGACGGTGATCTGCTCCGAAAACGGCCATTCCGTTCTGCCGTCCTAACGACACAATAGATCGCATAAGGCTGCGATCCGACCAAATCTATCGACCCGCGTCGTTCAAGTGAAATTTCGAATTCACCGTCATTATTCACTGCCTAGAGCAAAGTCTACTGGCCAAACGCTGATGAATTGGCTACCCTCGCGGGTCGACACTACCAATCCAGACGCCAAGATAACTGAGCTCTTCTACACATGATTCAGATACTACAAGTAGATGCCAGCGGAAGGGTTCCTTGCCCAGAGGTAAGCAATCCGACGCGTTCAAAACTGCTTGGTCTGAAGACCATGGGCGGCATAAGTTTGGCCGGGAAATTCCCAGAGCTTACCCTTGTGGCTCAAGATGGCCACGAGGCTCCGCCTGGGTTGGTTGATTACTTCAAAGTTGGCCTACTACACGTGGTATCTGAAAGACTCAAGGCGGTTTTTTCGTCTCACAACGCCGAGCTGGAGTATTTTCCTGCGGTGGTCATATACGACGGGTCGACCACGGAAGCTAGATATTTCATCGCAAATCCGCTAAAGCGAATCAAAGCGGTTGATTTTGGAAAATCAGACATCGAACTTGACGGCGAGCTAGGCGACGCTCTTTGGGTGAAAAGGCTGGTTCTCGATGAATCGTGCTTTTCTGGTGTAGGGCTTGCCGTGATAGACGAAGTTCAGAGAATTGGGGTGCAGCCAGAGATCGCGCTTGCTGTTGAACTAGCCGGATGCAGGGGCTGTACGTTCGTTAGTCCGGCCACGGTGCGGTACGGGTACCGATAGCCGGCAGCTAGGTCTTTTACTGCAAATAGCGCGCTGCGGGAAGGGGGCGTGCTCGGGTGCAACCACGCTGCCCGACTGCGCCGAAGGGCCGCTCCTGGCAGCCGGTTTTGGCCCTTTGCCGATTCAGGTGAAGGCTTTCCAGCGCCAAGGGCAACTACCGACATCATGCGATGGAGGTAGCTCTAGTCAACATTCTGCCGAGTTGTAAGGAAACGGGGTCTTCCGCTGAGCGCCCCTCCAGGAATCGATCTAGCTCCCTACGTGCGCCATCAGCATCGCCTGTCCTCGCGAGCACGAACGCGAGCGCTATCGGATGCTGGGCGTAGTTGTAGAAGCCCAGGCCTCCATTCGACAGATAGCTTCGCAGCCATTCGAAGGCCCCGACGACATCCTCGACCGAGTTGACTCGTCGCCAAAATTCGTCTGCCCGTGCGATTGCGGCTTCCACGACCGTTGACGATTTCTCTGCAACGAAGCGCTCTCCGCGAATAAGACTGATGTCCAAGTCCCTGTCGCGGGCATCGACGGCAAGATCAAACAACGCAGATTTGTTGGTTCGGTGCCAGCGAACAGAGCTACCCGATACGTGCGGGACAAAGTCAATGGACAGACCCCATCGTGGCGCGATTACACCGCCTTTCCATGCAAGGAACGAAAATATCTGGCGGATAGGTGACTCATCAAATCGCACCCACTTTAGCGGCGCGACTACCTCGAATCCTCGCGCATTCAGAGCGGCATCGACCACGGGGGAGATGACCCTATGCGCCACCTCCAAATTCACCGTGTTGAATCCTTCGCTACTGTTCGCATCTTTCCGAAAATGCGCTATCCAATTGCTGATGCTCATCGTCGCAACACCATGAGAGAAATGGAAGGCCACCGTCATCAGTCGGATTAAACGGCGCGCGGGGCAGTGGCTTAGGGCATACATTGTCGACCATCTAGGTCAGAAGGTCGAGCGACTGCTTCTGGCCGGCCTCGGCCCTCGGCCTGCCTTGGGGCAGGGCTTGCCGCCCCCGGAGAAGACTTCCGGACCCTTAGCGGACAGAGGTACTTCCTCGAAGCTGCCATTTGAGAGCGGACGCGCTTTCCGGTGGCCATTAGGTGCTTCGGCCTACTAATTCTCGGCGTCTCCCTCATAAGCTCCCAATCTCTCGTAGACGAAAGCGAAGCGGTCTCCAAGCTCTTGTTGAAGACGGTCGCGCATCACGATCGCGGTCGCCTCAAAGCGCTCGTACTCGTGCGCGTCCCATGGTCCCGCGTCTGGGGGGTATTCCCAGTTGAGCGATAGATCATGCCAAGCAGTCATTTCTGCAAGCTTCCGGCGCGTCTCATCGGCTAGTGGCAGCAAGTCCTCAATTGGACCGACTCCGTATGTGTTGCGCGTTGCGTCGTCTCCCGCCCAAATGCAACCACCGCGCCATTCGAACATGAGCCTGAGTCGATATTTTTCAGTCATCAACAGCTTCGGCAAACAGGCCTTAGCAAGGTTGGTTTGCGAGGTTCTTTGCTACCTTTTGTATCGCTCATTGTCGACGATTTAGGTTCACGGCGGAAAATGGCCGGTCTCCGTCCTCCAAACGCGTGGGAATAAGAGGTGCTTCTGCGGCGATCGAGGCCTCTGATCAACTCAGGTATGGCTTACTTCGACGCTCGCATAGATGACACCTAGAAGCAGAGTTAGCAGCCCTACGGCGATCGCGATCAGGCACCATTTTCGTGTGTGGTGCGTATGCCAGAAATATTCAGCGCTTCGTTTCTCTTCGTTTGTGGAAAAGGTAGCTCGACCGCAGCGCCAAGCCGCGTATTTTTTCGCTTCCTTGCGCTGGGACTCGTTCAGGGCGAACAGCGATGATACTTCGAATAGGCCATAGGCCCCGCCAAAAATCAGGAGTAACCCGATTCCCATTAGTGCGCGTCCCAAAATAGCTCCTGAGAGTTTGATTTTTGCGGCTGTTATCGCACCGAATTTTGAACGCTGAATAGTCTAGCAAAGGGGGTAAGACAATTGCGCCGCCGAAGTGGGGTGTAACGTGCGCGCAACGTTGACGTCAGCGAACTGGACGGCCGCTCCTGGCCGAAGCCGGAAGCTCGCCGGCCTCCAGGTCTCGCTGCCCGGCCGGACTTCGGTAGTCGACACACCGCCGCCCCATGGGGTCTACTTGAAAGTGACCGTTGCCATGCTAAAAGCAGCCGCTCTAGCTTGCCAGAAACCTGCGGCACTCTTGATGCTCCTGCCTGGCACTATCCTACGCAGAGCGGAATACGGACAACGCCGTGCACAGGGATCGTCTTCACCTGGCCGCCCTCATGACGATTTCTGACGGCGCAATTTCAAAGCCCGTTGCGCTGCTGGGGACCGTGATAGTTTCGTAGTCCTTACACCCCGGCGACGCGCTTGGGTCTGGCCAAGGCGCTGAACTTTGCCGCCGACGTTTGAGTGGAAGATTCTCCGCTGGTCGTTCGTGGTGTCGTCGATGCATTCGTGCGATAGGTTGCACCGCGCCATTCTCGAGTCCGAATCGTACCCCACCCCCCCCCCCCCCCCCCCCCCCCCCGCGGGGCGCTACCCGTTCCACAAAGGTGTTGGTAAACGGTCCCGGGGCACATGAAAACCCTTGGATGCATTAGCTTCCAAGGGTTTTCCTTTTTTGGCGGGGAAATTTCCGTCAGAACAAGCGGAAATATCCCTCCGTCACACCGCCAAAGCAACCTTACCTCTAGTTTTGACCTGTATGGATTTCCCGGGGGCACGTCATGGCAGCGTGACTGTCGTTGAACTCAGGATAGGGCCGCGGCCCGCCGGAGTGCAGGAGAGCGTCAGATTATAAGTACCAGGGGTCGGCGCATTTGATAAGAACATATTGCCGGTCGCACCGACATACGTCAGTGCGCTGCCAACCGGCATTGGGCCGGGGCTCTGAAACAAGGCACAAGGGACCGCGGGCGAAAGGTCGTCGCTGGTGTGGTACAGCCGAAGGTACCAGTTTGGGCCACTAACGGTCAGTGGTGTCACTACGGTGTACGCCGGGACCTGCGAGAGAGCTAAAGACGCGGGGGGAGCGGACACCGTGCTGCCTGGGCCGACAGCCGTCACCTTGACCAGGAAGCTGAATGTCACTTCAGCCAAGTCTTGTGCCGACTGATCTGCGTAGCTCGAGATGACGGTGGCGGAGGGCCCCCCGGAGGAGCCGATGCTGAGATTCGAGGCCCCCAACGTTGCCCACTGCCAGTTGCTGAACTGGCTTGTGACGTCGATTCCGTCGCTGCGCATTACGGTTGCTGTCACGACAGCCGGCCGGTCGCTGGACACTTTGGTGGATGTCGCTGACAGGGATATGTTGTAGACATAGTGCGGCAATGCCGTCACCGCAATCTGCCCAGTGACTGTGCTGCCATCCGGAGCCACGGCCGTTACCGTGATGCTGGCGGACGCGGCGGTAGTTGCAGAACTGTTTGTGGCAGTCAGCGTCGCGCTGGCGCCCGTGGGGTTGGGCGTCACCACAGCGACATCGCTACTCACCCAGGTCCAGCCGGTGGCCTGTGCCGTTACGTCCGAGCCATCGCTGCCCAACACCGTGACGCTCGCCGTGGTCGGCTGGTTATATTGCAAGTTCAGCGTGGGATTGGCTGATACCACGTTGTACGTGACTGCGGGCAGCGTGACCGCGACGGTGGCCTGCTGACTCAGCGCGCTGCCGTCGGGCGCGGTAGCGCTGGCTGTGACACGTGCGGTGCCGGCGGCGATGCCCGTCACCACGCCCGCCGCATCGACTCTCGCCACGCCAGCGGCATCGCTCGCATAGGTAATCTGGGGATTGGCCACGGTGCGCCCCTCGCTGTCGACTAGAGTGCCCGTCAGCGGTACCGTGTGGCCAACTGCCACGTTGGCAGTTGTCGGTGTCAGGCCGAGACGATAGGTCAACGTGTGGGCCGCCACCGGGCTGTCGGTGTGATCTTCGCCCGAATTGCACCCTGCAAGAAGGAAGAAGCAGAGCGCGGCGGCCCACCACGCTCGAATGGCTTGTCGATTCATGTCCCGACCTCTCTTTTTATTGTTGCTTGGCTTGGGTCGGAACCTATATGACCTTGGCGATTCTGGCCATACCTCAATTGTGGGAAGGGTTCCAGTCGCCAAGCCCTCGCCATCGCATGAGCCCGGGTCCTATTCGGCTCCATGCCAATGGGCCGGGCGTCCCGCCATGGAGTTGTCTCTGCGCAGGTTGTGCCCGCCTATCTGGCCTTCTTTATTGTCCTGGCTGCCAGCTTGCCGCCGTCGCCACTGTCGCCACTGGTGTTCTGGCGATCGGCCGGTTGCTGAATGCCAGAAGTGCGCCAGTCATGTTGAAGAAGTGTTTGCTGTTGTGGACACGTCCAGTGACGCGAGGATCGCGTCGCGGCAAACCGCCAGGATTTCGTCGGCCAGCGGCGAGTCGTCCGGACAGGCCCGAGACATGACGATGGCGCCCACCGCGTGCGCCAGTGTGTCGAGGGACCGGGCTCGTGCCCGACCCGGATCGCCTCCGTCCGAATCAATGTCCGTGGGCATCAGCGCACCAAGCAGGCTCTCAATGCCAGCCGCGAACGCGGCCCGAACCGCTTCTGGTTGACGCGCGGCATCCCCGCCTAGTGCGGCCATCGTGCAACCGGTTGCGCGGGTGTCGCGGTGCTCGCGAGAAAGATAATACTGCACGAACTCCGGGGCGTTTACACCCTCGCTTAGTGCCACCGTCTGCGCGATGCCGCAGGCCGCCGATTCCGCCATCAGGTCGGCCTTGGAGTTGAACTGTCTGTAAAACCCGCCGTGGGTGAAGCCGGCGGCGGCCATCAGATCGGCAACCCCAACCCCGTCGTAGCCACGTTCCCGAAAAACCTTCGACGCCGTCGCGACGACGTGCTCCCGGTTGGCTTGTGCCTGTGCCTTGGTGATCTTCATTTGCTGGCCACGGTGGTGGGTTCGTGACTGTGAGGGCTTCATTCTACATTGATGTTGGTCGTCATCAAAATCTTGACAGCTATGATTATGACCGTCATCATTGATTGCGATTTCAACGCGAAGGCTAACGCGACATGACTGAAAAGACGCTTTTCGAGCCCTACACCCTTGGGCGCCTGACACTCGCCAATCGTTTTGTCATGGCGCCGCTGACCCGCAATCGTGCAGGCGCGGGGCTGGTACCCAGCGAGCTGGCTGCGATCTACTACGCCCAGCGTGCCTCGGCCGGCCTGATCATCTCGGAGGCCACTCAGGTGTCGGCCCAGGCTCAGGGCTATCAGGACACCCCGGGCCTGTACACGCCTGAGCAAATCGCCGGCTGGCGCAAGGTCACCGAGGCTGTACATGCCCAGGGGGGGCGCATCTTCGCGCAACTCTGGCACGTCGGCCGTGTTTCGCACGTCGATGTCCAGCCTGACGGCGCTGCGCCGGTCGCACCGTCGGCAATCCGCGCAGCGACGAAGACCTTTGTCAACAACGGTTTTGTCGACGTATCGCAGCCGCGCGCCCTCGAACTCAACGAACTACCGGGCATCGTTGGCGACTTTCGTCAAGCCGCAGCCAATGCAATGGCTGCAGGCTTCGACGGCGTGGAGATCCACGGTGCCAACGGCTATCTGCTGGAGCAGTTCATCAAAGATGGGGCCAACCAGCGCACTGACGCCTACGGCGGCACGATCGAGAACCGCGCGCGCCTGTTGTTGGAAGTCGTCGCGGCAGTGGTGGCGGAAATCGGCGCCGACCGAACCGGTGTGCGCATCTCGCCTGTGTCACCGGCAAATGGCATTTCGAGCAGCGACCCTCAGCCGCAGTACGACTACATCGCCGGGCAGCTCAGCGCGCTGGGCATCGTCTATCTGCACGTGGTTGAGGGCGCGACCGGCGGCCCGCGCGATGTCGCACCTTTTGACTACGACGCGCTGCGCCGCCGCTTCAGGCAAACCTACTTGGCCAACAACGGCTACGACCTCGAACTCGCCACCGCCAGGCTCAATGAGGGCAAGGCAGACCTGTTCGCTTTCGGCCGTGCCTTCATCAGCAACCCCGACCTGGTCAAACGCCTGAAGACCGGCGCCCCGCTGGCCCAGCCCGACTTGGCCACACTCTATGGCGGCGGCGCTGCGGGCTACACCGACTACCCATCCATCACCGTCTAAGGCGCGCGCTGCTTGCGTGCGCGTTCGAACCGCCTTGAAAAGGAAATTATTGATGACCACGCTTCCGACTGTTCTCGTCACCGGCGCCTCCTCCGGCATCGGCGCCGCCTACGCCGAGCGTTTCGCCCGCCGTGGCCACGACCTCGTGCTAGTTGCACGCGACAAGGCACGCCTAAATACGCTGGCCGCACGGCTGCATGAAGAAAGTGGGGTGGCCGTGGAAGTTCTGCAGGCCGACCTCACTCAGCCCGCCGACCTTGGAGCGGTCGAGACTCGTCTACGCGAGGATAGTCGGATAGGCATCCTGATCAACAACGCCGGGATGGCTCAGTCGGGCAGCTTCGTGCAGCAGACCGCCGAGGGCATTGAACGCCTGATCGCGCTAAATACCACGGCGCTTACACGGCTTGCAGCCGCCGCCGCTCCGCGCTTCCTGGAGTCGGGTACCGGCGCAATCGTCAACATCGGCTCGGTGGTCGGTTTCGCGCCCGAGTTCGGCATGTCGATTTACGGCGCCACCAAGGCGTTTGTGCTGTTCCTGTCGCAGGGATTGAACCTCGAGTTGTCGCCCAGCGGCGTCTACGTGCAGGCGGTGCTCCCGGCAGCGACCCGCACGGAAATATGGGGGCGCGCCGGCATCGATGTCAATGCGCTTCCCGAGGTGATGGAAGTCGGCGAACTGGTTGATGCGGCACTGGTCGGGTTCGATCGCCGCGAACTCGTGACTATCCCGCCGCTGCATGTAGCGGCGCGCTGGGACGCATTGGATGGCGCGCGTCAAGGGCTCATATCGGACATTCGACAAGCCCAGGCGGCTGAACGCTATCGGCCCGAAGTCTGACCGCCACAATGACCGGGGCGTCATCCCCGACGAGAATCGACCATGGTCATCTACGAAGACGCTGGGCACGGCGGCATCTTTCAATATCACGCCGACTTCGTGTCGAAGGCTCTGGCGTTCCTGGCAGCACCCTACCTTGGTTAGAGCAACATGCAAGCACTCACATTCAAACGCTATGGCAGATCACCTGAGATCGGGTTCGCCGACGTTCCGCGCCCCACGTTAAAGGCGGACGAGTTGCTGGTGCAGGTCCACGCGGCCGGATTGAACCCAATCGACAACATGATTCCGGCGGGTACGTTCAGGCCCGTCCTGAAGTTCGAATTGCCGGCCACGCTAGGCAGCGATATTGCCGGCGTGGTGGTTGAGGTTGGCAGTCGTGTGACGCGCTTCAAGCCTGGCGATGCCGTTTTTGCCAGCCTCTTCGATCTTGGCAGAGGGTCGATCGCCGAATTCGCGGCGGTGCCGGAAAGCGTTGCCTCACCGAAGCCGGCGAAGCTCGACTTTGTGCAGGCCGCCTCCGTTCCGATGGTTGGCCTTACCTCGTGGCAAGCATTGAAGGAGCGTGCCAAGGTTCGAGCTGGCCACAAGGTGTTCATCCCTGCGGGGTCGGGCGGCATCGGTACGTTCGCGATCCAGCTAGCAAAGTACCTCGGTGCCAAGGTAGGAACGACTACCAGCACGGGTAATGTCCCACTGGTCACCACGCTGGGCGCAGACGAGGTGGTTGATTATAAAAAGGAGAACTTCGAAAAAGTGCTGCAGGGCTACGACGCGGTGATCGGTACACTGCGGGGCGATGCGATCGAGAAAGCCATCGGCATTCTCAAACCAGGGAGCAAGGTTGTCTCGCTCATCGGTCCATTGGACGCAGCCTTCGCACGCGCACGACGCCTGAATTTCTTTCTAAGATTCGTGTTCGGCTTGATGAGCCGAAAAATCATGCGCCTTGCAAGAAAACGGGACGTCACTTACTCATTTCTATTCGTCCGTTCCGACGGCGCCCAGCTCGCCGAAATTGGAGGACTGCTCGAGTCGGAACATATTCGTCCGGTGATCGACAGGGTTTTTCCGTTCGAGCAAGCAAAGGAAGCGCTTGAATACTTGGCCCAGGGACGCGCGAAGGGCAAGGTCGTCGTGAAGATCAAGTGATTGGCCAACCGGTTGCTGTGCAGGAGCTTGCCCTAGCGACTGAAGACGCGGGTGACTAGGTCAAGGCTCAGGGAGAACCGGATGGCCGGTTAGAGGTAGAGCCGACGACGCCCGAACGTCCGACCAAAAGCGCGGGCGAATGACGCTTGTTGGCCGGATATCTGTCTGTGGCGCCAGTGCAATGCCAGTTTCCACTGCAGTAGGGGGGCGATGTCTCAGTTCGGCCAGTCTCGGTCGTTGCACTTTGATCAGTGAACGTCTGCTCTACGAGCGTGAACCGACGCTGATTTGGCTTTTGTTGATTGGCCCTGATGGCGCCGCTCGCGCGAAGTCGCCTAGCGTCAAGCGTCAGCACCGGCCAACCCCTTAATCTTTCATCGGATGGTATTTGCCCCATCCGAAATAATCGTTATAGATTTGCGCGGCCTCGTCGTAGGTTTCGGCATCGAAGGTCTTCAGTAACACCGGCTTACCTTCGAACAAGTGGGCTTGCGTTTCGAACTGTCCCTTTTCGATAAGAGCGTTGTGTCCGCTTCCATCGGCGTCCGAAATTGCTTGCCAAATCTCATATGTTTTGGTCATCCTGTTCCCCTTTATTGTAAGGGTAGCCCGAGGGCAAAGAGCGGTAGACTCGGACATTGACATCCGTCCGGCGAGCGCCCACTGTGCAAAAACGAACCGCCGCTGCCGGCAACGATTACCATCGCAAGTGCGCGACACATCCGCCTACTAGCCTTGTCGATCAAGAAACGGATTGAGGTGCATCGCGGTGATAAAGGAAACGAGGTTGGTGAGGAGAAGATCGATAGCTAGAAGAGCGGCCATTGCGCTTTCAAGTACGTCAGCGTCAATGAGCATCTGAAGAATTATCTTCAATGCCGCGCACCATTGGTTGACCCACTCAGTAGCCTCCGTATCGCGCATACTGAGCTTTCCGACACCTCGCGTAAGTGCGGCAACTACGGACTTTGGGAAGGCTTCGTACATCGAAGCTACGCTACACTCCGCAGGCCAGGAGACGTGCATAATGTATGTGGAATCTTCGCTTCGATCGCTTGGGATTCCTGGAGCCAGGATAACGAGCAGATCGTTTTCAACGCTACTCAACAGATCATAGAGAACGAACCCATCATCAGGGCCAGCTTCTACTCTATCCATGATCTCTTTTACATAGCTAAGCCGTTGGCGAAGCGAAGTTATGTGGCTGTCTGTTCGCTCGAGCGCCGGAGAACGCAAGTACTCCGTGAGCACAGGAGGCAAAGGAAACAAGTCATCCATATTCGTCATCTCAATACAAGATTGGAACGTCTCGGTTGGCCTGGTACTCCCACTCTGGAAGCTCCAAGGGCCATGCTACGCAATAGAGTTTGACACGGCGAATAGCGTCGCGCAGCCTGCTTTGTTTTTCGATTACAGATTTTCTGTGACGTGGATCTGACCCGTTAGTGAACCGCCCCGGGTTTAGTGGAGGCTCCACTCTTTGAGAGAATGGAGCCATGAGCAAGCAAACCAAGTTTTCCCCCGAGGTCCGAGAGCGGGCCGTACGTCTGGTGCAAGAACAGCGCAGCGAACATCCGTCGCTGTGGGCCGCAGTCGAGTCCATCGCACCAATGATTGGCTGCACGAGCCAGACGCTGTTGGGGTGGGTCAAGCAAGAGCAAGTCGAGAGCGGCGAGCGCGACGGAGTAACTACGTCGGAGCGTGAACGCCTCAAGGCGTTGGAGCGCGAAGTCAAGGAGTTGCGCCGCGCCAACGAGATCCTGAAGCTGGCGAGCGCATTTTTCGCCCAGGCGGAGCTCGACCGCCGATTGAAGTCCTGAAGGCTTTTGTCGATCAGCATCGCGACGCCTTCGGGGTCGAGCCGATCTGCAAGGTCTTGCAGATTGCCCCGTCGGGCTACCGACGCCATGCTGCGCAGCGTCGCAATCCGTCGCAGCGCTCTGCGCGATCCAAACGCGATGATTGGCTTCGGCCCGAGATCAAGCGGGTCTGGCAGGCCAACATGCAGGTCTACGGGGCCGACAAGGTCTGGAAGCAGATGAACCGGGAAGGCATCGTGGTGGCACGCTGTACGGTCGAGAGGCTGATGAGGCAGCAGAGTTTGCGCGGCGCGATTCGCGGCAAACGGGTTCGCACGACGACTCCAGATGCGAGAGCAGCGCGCCCGCCGGACCTGGTCAACCGTCAGTTCAGAGCCGAGCGACCGAACCAGCTCTGGGTTTCGGACTTCACCTACGTTTCGACGTGGCAGGGCTGGCCGTACGTGGCGTTCGTGATCGACGTGTTCGCGCGGCGCATCGTCGGCTGGCGTGTCAGCTCGTCGATGACCACGGACTTTGTTCTGGATGCACTTGAACAGGCGCTCTACGCTCGCCAGCCTGGCAATGATGGCTCTCTCATCCACCACTCCGACCGCGGGTCGCAGTACGTCAGCATTCGCTATAGCGAGCGTTTGGCCGAGGCGGCCATCGAGCCGTCGGTTGGTAGCCGGGGCGACAGCTATGACAATGCATTGGCCGAGACGATCAACGGCTTGTACAAGGCTGAGTTGATCCATCGTCGTACTGCCTGGAAAACGCGTGAATCCGTTGAACTGGCCACACTGGAATGGGTAGCCTGGTTCAACCATCATCGGCTGATGGAACCCCTTGGCAATATCCCGCCCGCCGAAGCTGAGGCAAACTACTACAGGCAGCTTCAAATCCCTGCCGCTGAACCGCTATTACTTAAACCAACCAGCCTCCACGGTTCCCGGGGCGGTTCATTAGTGTCCCAGACATAGTTTGCACGAACTATTTTTCCTTTTGGTACGTCCGCGCATGTCAGGTTTTCAGGGCTCTGTGCCCAGGCAGGGGTAGCGGCGAGGACTACGCCAGCCAGCGCTAGTTTCAGCTTTTTCAATAGATGGGCTGATGCGTCCGTGTTCCGAATCCGGAAGCGGCTTCTGAGTGTGTGCAGCAAGACGGCGACACCCCGCCCAACCTTGAAAGCTTGCATCTTTCGACCCTTCCCGTATGCGCGCCTAACGAAGCGCCGCGTTGTTTAGGGCGAGTCTAAACAATGCCGTGTCGCCAGGTGTATCGTAAGATGCATACGAGGTATAAGTCGAGTTAAAATCCGATACGCACTTTGGGTGCCGCTCGCAAAGTTGGGCGCGCCGCTACTGGCGCCTCTGCTCGGTCGTCCAGCGGCCTCGTGAACTATGGTGGCCCGCGAACGCTGACGTTCCGCCCCTCGAAAAGTCTGTTGTGCGACCTTTATTTCCCCCTAATGCTTAGGGATCGAATGCATCGATGGCCGCATAGCGCAAATTTTCGGCCATCGATGGCAGAACACTGAGTGACTCAGAAGGGTCGTCTTCTGCCCGACGCGGGCCGGCAGGCACGCTCGGTTACGTCCAGCGTCGGGCCGCATGCGGCTGCGCATTCAACCGTTCGTCGAAACGCTCCTTGGACGATGCCTCTTACCGAGGAATCAATTGCGACTGCCCGGGAGTCTTAGAAGAAAGTGTCCTTAGACCCTCTGATCCGTACATCTGCAGCGCGGTGCCATAGCCGAAGTAGACGCCGCAGATATATTGCTTCCTAGACGGGTCGGCACCCTTCAGTTTTGAGCCGAGTTCGATTTCACGCACGCTTCCGAGACTTGCTTCGACTTGCCCTGACTCAACAAGCTGCTCGACCTCGGCAACGTATTGGTCAGGAACAATTGTCCGCAATGCACTGACAGCCGCATCGTAGCGTTCCCCCTTACCCCGATCCTGCGTACAAGCTCCATTTGATGCTAGCTCTTTCAAGTACGAGCCGGCCAGGTAGTTGGTGACGTGAGCGGTCAGACGCGCTTTCTCGTCGTAATGGGAGCTTTGAGCATTGGCTGTGAGAGATAGGGCGATGGCGGTGGCCGCTACTGTCCTCAAGATACCCACTCCTCTTGCCATTCCTATGCCTATGCCCATCGCAGCCATAATGTTATCCAGAGTTGTCGATACGGAGCAGTTGACGGCTCTTTGCTCCGAAAATTGAGCTGATGATGTCTTCGTACAAGCGACTGGTCTCCGCACCTCACAAACGGCTCCTCAACGAGGCGGTCTGATTGTCCGATTCGGAGAAATCTGGCAGGCCGCTAAGGGTCGACTACCGAAGTCCGGCCGGGCAGCGGAACCTAGAGGCCGACGAGCTTCCGGCTTCGGCCAGAAACGGTCTCTCACGAGCGGCCGGTTTAGGGCAAAGTGGCGGTTTAACTGTTGGAGCCATCGCGAATGCACCTGATAAGAGTCGACAGGGATCGGCCCGACTTCAGAGTCTTTATCGACTTACTGTTCGGCCACGGATGGGACGTCGATACGGAAGGGAATTCTCATCCGGTCAACAGTCGAGCATGGACTTCGCTGTACATCGCAGATCGAACGCGCGGCGAGCCCCCCGTGACGATCGAAGCGAGTGACGATGACCCTCAAGTCTTTCAGGTTGAGTCGGCATCGGCTCGCCTAGAAGTGCTTGCGGCGCTTTACCTTTTCCCGTACAGCGGTTCCGCCATAGTCGCTCCAAAGGGGTCGCTCGATAGCGTCCAACAGTTCGCGCTGCAGGCCCGCTACTCCACTGAACTTCGGCGGGCGGCGGATTCGCTCTGGCATCAGGCGTCGGACAGCAATCCGTATCCGAATTTGACTGCTAATCGGCGCTGAGATCAGCGGTCCCAGGGGACCGCTCAGGGTCGGAAGTCGCCTCTGGCGCCGACAAGCTCGCTGTCGCGATGGACCGACGTCCGAGACCGCCAATTCGAGTCAATGGCCTGTCCAATCTCGGCGGCAGGTTGGCCAGACTGATCTGCCGGCAGTCCAGGCGGTCGAGACGGACCGGTGGCTTGTGCGAATCCGGGCAGGCAAATCGATTCATTGCTCTCCCTGAGCATCCCACGACCCGGGCTAAACTATCCCCAGAGCGGCGTCGATCCGGTTACTTGGTTCTATCGGGTCGCGAGCGGCATATACTCCTTAGAACGTGAGTTTCGCTCACACCTCTGACAAATTAATGGCTCGTTCAACCCCTTCCTTGAATGCCCTGCGGGCCTTCGAAGCTGCGGCGCGGCTGCGGAGCATGAGCGCGGCAGCTAACGAGCTTTCTGTCACACACGGCGCGATCAGCCGCCACATTCGTGCGCTTGAAGAAACCCTCGGCGTTACGCTACTGACACGCGGGCCTTTGTCAACAGACCCTACTCCGGATGGTCTGCGACTCGCGGAAGGGCTGGCGGCCGCTTTCACCGCGATCGATACCGCGATAGAGCAGGTAAAGCCGGGCCCCCTCACGCTCTCGTGCTCTGCGTCGATCATGATGTACTGGCTGATTCCCCGAATTGCTGACTTTCACCGCCAGCACCCAGGAGTACAGCTCCAATTCAATATGAATTACGGCCAATTCGACGCGGTAAGGGACCGCATTGGTATCGCAATTCGTAATACGATGGTCGAACCGCCTGCGGACGTTGTGGTGAAGGAGTTGGGTCGGGCTGAACGTATTGGTCTTGTTTGCTCGCCGGAGTATTTGCGTGATACGGGGATCAAACGTTTCGCAGATGTCGCCGCGGCCCACCGGCTGGCGCCGGCGACACGTCCGAACGCATGGAACGAATGGGCTGCTGCGGTTGAATACGAAGGCGCAACGCTAACGACCCATGACTCGTATGACCATTTCTACCTGATGATTCAAGCGGCGATCTGCGGACTTGGAATTGCTCCTGTGCCTCAGATGCTTGTGTTGGACGACTTGCGCTCGGGTAAACTCGTCGCTCCATTCGGATTCGTCGATGGGCCCCACAAGCTGGTGCTCTGGCTCGCGCCCCACGTGCGCGATCGTGCCGACACACTTGCCCTGCGCACATGGCTTGCTGATCAACTCGCGCGCACGCACGACGAAGGCGAAGTGCTAGCTCCTCCGCACTCTTAGTACGCCCGCCCAGTGCGGGCGTTGTCGTTTCTGGACTACGCGTCGGACTGCATGATGTCGCTGACGGCATGCTCGCCCTGGAGGTCGAAGCGCACGAACTGCCGGGTGCCGTCCGGGAAGCGCTTCTCGACGGCCCCCTTGGGCGTGTCCGGCGTCGAGACGTGCCGCCGTTCGTTGCCGTCTGGCAGTCAGTTGAGGGAGGGGGGCGCGTCCATAAAAATGGCAATGGCCGAGCCTACCCGATGCGTCATGGCATACGCCTGCATTCGGTCCGAAACCGCCCGCGCCCCACCCAGCGCCTGCTCAACAGCGATACTCTCCGCCGTCCCGATCGAGCAGTCGAAGCAATGCCGTCCATTCCCGGTCCAGGTGGACGGTATCCAGATATGCGTAGTCGTCGTGCTGCTTGGCCGCGTGCTCGCAGACTTCGGGCGAGGGCAGGGTCACCTTCTGTCCCATCGATAATGTCTGCACCTGGATTTCGCATGCGCGGTTCAGATAGAACATGCGGGTGAAGGCCTCGGCGACCGAGCGTCCTGTCGTGAGCAGACCGTGGTTGCGCAGAATCAGGTAATTGGCATCCTTCATCGACCTCACGATGCGCGAGCGTTCGTCGAGGTCCAGCGAAATGCCTTCGTAGTCGTGATAATTCACGCGGTTATAAAACTGCATGCTGATCTGGTTCAGCGGCAGCAATCCGCATTCCAGCGCCGCCACTGCCATGCCCGCGTCGGTGTGCAAATGCACCACGCATTCAACGTCATGCCGGCTCTGGTGCAGCGCGCTGTGAATCGTAAAGCCCGCGGCGTTGACCTCGAAGCGATCATCGCCGATGGGGCGGCCTTCGGTATCGATCTTCACCAGGCACGAGGCCGTGATTTCGTCGAAGAACCAGCCGTGGGGATTGATCAGGAACTGGTCCGTGGTGCCCGGCACGCGCACGGAGATGTGCGTGTAGATCAGATCCGTCAGCTGGAACTTCGCGGCGAGCCGGTATGCGGCGGCGAGTTGCACGCGGACGGCCCATTCTTCGTCGCCGATATTGCGCGGCTTGCGGTTGCGATGGGGATCGGTCGTGGAAATCATGATCGGGAATGTCTCGGATGTCTCGGAAGTTTCGAAGTCAGGGAAGCAGCGCCGAGATAACGATTTCGACGCGGTAGGCCGGATCGGCCAGTTCCACTTTGCCGCAGCAGCGCGTTGGCGTTTCGCCCGGCGCGACCCAGGCGTCCCACACTGCGTTGAAGCCGTCGAAATCGGCCATGTCGGCCAGCCAGATTTGCGCCGTCAGCGCGCGACGCTTGTCGGTGCCGGCCTCGGCCAGCAACGCGTCCACCTTTGCCAGGGCTTCGCGCGCCTGTTGGGCGATATCGCCGGATTTGTCATCGGCCACTTGTCCTGCCAGAAACACCATACCGTTCGCGATGACGGCACGGCTGCGGCGGTGGTTTTGATCGAGTCGCACGATCGAAGCGTGAGTCGCGGTCATATCGGCGCCTTAGTTGTGCTCGGTGACGATGCGGCGGCAGTGGCTCAGCGCGGCATCGATGAGATTGTTGTTGGCCTCGGGCGTGCGGAAAGCCGAATGGGCCGACAGCGTGACGTTCGGCAGCGTGGTCAACACATGACCGGCGGGCATCGGCTCCACGGTGAACACGTCAAGGCCCGCATGCGCGATCTTGCCGCTGCGCAATGCGGCGATCATCGCGTCTTCGTCGACCAGCGCGCCACGCGCGGTATTGACCAGGATTGACCCGTCACGCATCGATGCAATGCGCTCGGCCGAGATCAGGCCGCGGGTTTCGTCCGTGAGCAGCAGATGCAGCGACACCACGTCGCTTTGCGCCAGCAGGCTATCGAGTTCGACAAACTCGACGTTTGCATGCGACTTTGGCGAGCGGTTCCACGCAATCACGCGCATCCCGATGCCGTGTGCCAGCCGCGCCAGTTCCTGGGCGATCCCGCCGAAGCCAACCAGACCCAGCGTCTTGCCGGTGAGCTGCACCGCGTCGGAGCGCAGCCAATTGCCCGCCCGCATCTCGCGATCCATGCGCGCGAAGTTGCGCGCTGCCGCCCACATCAGCGCAAACGCGCATTCGGCGACGGCGGTGTCCCCGTAGCCCTTGATCGTGTGGACCGTGATGCCGAGTGCGGCCAGCTCCTCGGGGTTCATGTAGCTGCGCGCGCCGGTGCCAAGGAACACCACGTGCCGCAGTCCCTGGCATTGGCGGGCGATGTCGGTGGGCAGGTGGGTGTGGTCGATGATCGCAATCGGCGCCCCGGCCAGCACGGCGGGCAATTCCTCCGGCCGGATATCGGGCTGGCGGTTGATCTGCAGCGGCAGGTCGTCGGCGCGGTGCAGACGCAAAGACACTTCGGACAGTGTGGGATTGGCATCGACGAAAACCGCCCGCCATGCACCACGGCTGGACGTCTGGTTTTCGGCGGCAGGGCGGTCCGCCAGCGTGGAAATGCTAGAAGTCATTGTTTTTTCTCTGCAATAAGAGGGATGGCGCGATTATGGTGCCGATGAACCAAAACAGGGATGCTGTTGGTCGCAAGCGGTGAACGCAGCATAGCGCTTTACAGAATACAGATCAATAATTAAAGTCTGTATACAGGACGGAGTGCAGATGGCAGCCAACCTGCTCTTGCACTCACGCCGGCCCTTGAACCCTGCCTTGGAGCGCCCCCTATGTCGATGCGCAAGTTGTCCTCTCTCGCCGCCACCGTGCTGGCCTCTGCGGTTTTCGTGATGTCTGGCAGCACGCTGGCCCAGGACGCGAAGTCGTGGCCAAGCAACACCATTTCGATCGTCAGCGGCTTCCCCGGCGGGGCCGCGACCGACCTGTACGCCCGCAAGCTGGGGGTCGAGTTGAATAAGGAATTCGGCGTGCCGATTATCTCGGATAATCGACCGGGCGCGGGCGGCAATATCGCATCGAGTCTGGTGGCGCAAGCCAAGCCCGATGGTTATACCTTCCTGCTTGGCACGGCCGGAACGCATGCAATTAATCCGGCGCTATATTCGAAACTGCAGTTCGATGTGGTAAAAGATTTTTCGCGCATCGCCCTGCTGGGGACGCTGCCCAATATCCTGCTGATCAACCCCGAGAAACATCCCGAAATCAAGACCTGTCAGGACCTGATCGCCGCCGCCCGCAAGGCGCCGGGCAAGCTCAACTACGCTTCCACTGGCAACGGCGCGTCCGGCCATCTGGCCGGCGCCCAGTTCGCCGCGGCATCGAAGACCAGCTATGTGCATATTCCGTACAAGGGGCAGGGTCCGGCCATGACGGCGCTGCTGTCCGGCGAAGTGGACTTCTTCTTCAACCAGAGTTCTCCCAGCCTTGGCGCGATCCAGTCCGGCAAAGTCCGCGCCCTGGCGGTGACATCCGCGCAGCGCGTCACCGTGCTGCCGGATGTGCCGACCGCGGCGGAAGCCTGCAACCTGCCGGGCTTCCAGAGCACTACGTGGTATGGCCTGTTCGGCCCCGCCGATCTGCCGGCTGACATTCAGAATCGCATGTCGAAGGCCGTGCTGAAGGCCATTCATACCGACAGCTTCGAGCAATGGCTGGTCAGCCAGGCCATTCAGCCGATCAAGGACGGCAGTCCCGAAGCGTTCCGGCACACGCAGCTGGCCGATATGAAAACCTGGGCGCAGATCGTCAAGGATTCCGGCGCACACGTCGACTGAGTGCCAGCGTGCGACACTGATTGCCGGTCTTGTATACACCGCCGTCTACAGTGCCGAATTCAGGTATATTTCGGCCGTCGCCATATTCCGGCGACCGCCGATTTACCCGAGATAAGGATTTAATACCGTGGCAGCCGCAGTAACGGACAGCGTGGTCGAGCAGGTCTACGACAAGCTCAAGCAAATGAGTGTTGGCTATGACTTCAAGCCCGGCGAGCGCCTTAACGAGGGCGTGCTCGCCAGCGCGCTCGGCGTCAGCCGCACGCCCCTGCGCGAAGCGCTGACCCGGCTGACCACCGAAGGGCTGCTGAGATTTTCTCCGGGGAAGGGGTTCTTTTGCCGCGATCTCGATGCGCAGGAGGTCTTCTCACTGTACGAGATGCGCCGGATCGTCGAGACCGAAGCGCTGCGCCTGTCGATCGAACGTGCGAAGGACGCTGACATCGACGCCCTGCTGGCTTTCCTCGAAAGCACGGGCCCGGAGCCCGGCGATCGGAGCGTGGAGGAACTGGTCAGGCTCGACGAAACCTTCCACGAAGGACTGATGGCGATGTCCGGCAACATGGAGATGCTGCGCGTTCTAAAGAACATCAATGCGCGCATCCGCTTTGTGCGCTGGATCGACATGGAGCGTTGCGACCGGCGCGTCAGCCAGAACGACCACCGCGACATCCTGCTGGGGCTCAAGGCGCGCGATCCGGACCGGTGCATTCCCATCCTGAGCAAGCATATCGAACGGCGCCACGACCAGATATCGGCGGCGCTCAAGGAAGGTCTGGCCCAGATCTACATGGCCTGACTGTCCGCGCCTATCTGCGATGCGGCGCGGGACGCGGAGGATTCGGTGGCGGCGTAACGCCGGGCACCTCGATGTATGGCGCGATGATAAGCGGGTACTGCGCAGCGCCATTGCCTTGCTGGTCATAAGCGGGCGGCCGCGGCTGCGTTGCATTGACATCGGCATGTGCGGGCGGAGCGCTCCGCAATACTGTCGCGTCGCGCTGCGTATCACCGATGCCGCGCTGGGTGCTCAAGACCTGTGGCCGACTTCCGGTTTCCGCTGCGGCATTCGCCACAGAACCGAATGTTGCGATCAGGATGATCGCGGTGAACCTCAGCATTTCAACTCCACGTAGTGGTATCGCGTATGTCGGGTCATCTGCGCTTGCCCGGACGGGCAGCCGCTACGGCTGCAATGGTCATGTCCAGGTTACGCCGATGCGCGTTGGCATGGGGATTCGCGGAACACGCCATCACGGCATTGACGGCAACCACGCCGAAAACTTTAGGCCTGCGGACAGCCGTCGATCATTTACCGATAGTCGGGCATGCCAAGTATCGCGCACGGCATGGCGCGCTCATCCCACGCGGTAGGCAAGCGCAACGATGATCGGCCCCAGTACGGGCAGCATCACGTTGGCGATGGCGTAGGTCACCGTATAGCCCAGCAGCGGCACCGAGCTTTGACTCGCTGCCAGGATGGCGCTGATGGCCGGTGTGCTGACGTGCTGGCCGGCGATGGCGCCCACCAGCAGCGGCCCTTCGATCTTCAGGAACTGGTGGCCGATCCACAGCGACAGGCAGGCCGGCACCAGCGAAACCGCCAGCCCGATCAGCGGCAGCATCGCGCCGTGCTCCTTGATCAGGACGATCGCATCGGGCCCGGCGGACAGGCCCACGCAAGCCACGAACACGGCAAGCCCCAAATCCTTCAGCAATTGCACGGCCGCCGGCGGCATGTCGCCGATGCCGGGACGCTTGAAGCTGAGCCAGCCGAACAGCAGACCGCTCAGCAGTGCGCCGCCGCCGCTGCCGAGCGAAACGGGAATGCCGCCGACCGTCACGGACAGCGAGCCGATTGCCAGTCCAACCAGGATGCCGATGCACAGGAACACCAGTTCGGTGGCGTCGGTGTGGCGCAGCTCCGTGCCCAGGTTGCTGGCGGCCGTGGCAAGCGCCGGGTCTGTGCCAACCAGCGTCACGCGATCGCCGTTCTGCAGCCGCGTGGCGCGCGTGATGGGCAGGCTCATGCCCGAGCGTACGATCTGCTGGATCCACACCGCGCGCAGCCGCTGCTGTGCGGCCGAGCGACCCAGATCGCCAAGCGTGCGGCCGTTGATGCCGGGCTTGTTGATCACGACGTGGCGCTCATCGAGTTGGAGCACGTCGGCATGCACCGAAGGCGGCAACACCTCCGCGCCGACCAGTTCGCCGGCGCGCACAAGTTTCTCGCGTACGCCGATCAAGGCCAGCACGTCGCCGCGCTCGATCAATTGATCGGCAGCCGGTTCGATCGACTCGTTGCCACGAAACAGTCCCATCACGGTGGTCCGGCCGCCGATGCCGAGCTCCAGCTCGCCGACGGTCAGGCCTGCGGCGCCGTCCACGCGATACGCGCGCCCCACCAGACGCGGCAGCGCGGGCTGGCTGGCCACGTCATCGTCGGACGCCGCCTCCATCCGCTTGGCCAGCTCGTGCGATGCTTCGCGCAGGTTCAGGCGCAACAGCACCGGCGCCAACTGACTGGTGAAGAACACGATGCTGACAAGGCCCACCAGATACGTCAGCGTGTAGGCGGTGGCGATATTCGATTCCAGGCGCGCCGCTTCGGCATCGCTTACGCCAAGGTGCTTGAGCGCTTCCGCAGCGGTGCCGACCACCGCGGATTCGGTCGCCGCGCCGGCCGCCAGCCCGGCTGCCGTGCCGACATCGAAATGCAGGAAGTGAGTGGCGGCAAGTACGATCGATAGCACCGCGACGGCCTCGATCAGCGGCAGCAGCATGAAGCGCAGGCTGGACCGATTGAGGTTGGCAAAGAACTGCGGCCCGCCCGAGTAGCCCATGGCAAAGATGAACAGCGCAAAGGCGACTTCCTTTAACTCGCCGTGCATGTGGCAGCCGCTCTGACCGACCAGCAGCGCCACGATCAGCGTGCCGCACACGCCGCCCAGTCCGATCGGCCCGACGCGCAGCTTGCCGATCGCGTAGCCGCCGGCAACCGTGACGAACAGCACGGCCATGGGGATGTCGTTGAAGAACCCGATCGAGCATTGCATGATGGAAAGCTGCCTTTGTATGGCGGTGCGCCTAACGCTGCATCGAAGCGGCCAGGCTCATCAGATTTTGCGGTGCGACGCGGATCAGGCCGCCACGGGGACTGTCGATATCGGAGATCAGCGTCAGCGATAGCGACACGGTGAGCGGAAGAAAGAACAGCACCGCCTTCGAACTATCGGTGCGGCAGCCGTAGCCCTGCATCAGCGTGCTGAGGAAGGCAATGACCACCATGAGCGACCACGCCGAAACCGGGATCCGGTTCAGCCACGCCGCTTCCGCATAGCCTTGGGAATTGATCACGTCATTCATGCCGGACACCACCAGCGCGCCGATCGGCGTTGGCTTTTCGCGCGCCACGTTGCGGGCGAGCAGCCACATCTCGTTTTCGATTTGCGCCGTGGCGGTGGCGATTTCGGCAAGCTGGTCGGCGTCGCGGGTGCGGTAGTAGAGCAGCCGTTGATCCAGGTAGCGCTCCAGCAGCGCCTTGACGCGCGCCGTATCGGGCCCTTCGATCAGGTCGGCGCGCAGGTATTCGGTGCCGATCGCGTTGGCCTCTTCCTCTTCCAGGTTCTTGCGCTGGTCGTAGCGGCCGACCGCCATCGACAACGTGAAGCCGATCAGCAGCGCCAACAGCGTCAGGGTTGCACCCTGCACAAGGTTGAAGTCCTCGCGGGCATCGGCGGCGATCGGCTTGCGGCGACGCAGCACCAGCGCGCCGAGCGCCGCGGAGGCGGTCAGCAGCACCAGCATGACGAGAAACAGCACCGCAGGATGGCTGATCAGTTGACGCATGGCGATATGGGGGGCGGAAACAGCGTGAATCGTTCTGCTTTCGGAGAAGTGGCGGAAGTGAATCTTTCTTCGGCGGCGATATTAGATATTTCGATATCTGATTGCCTCCCCATCATCGCTGTCAGCGTCTGACAAATACGGCGGCTTTGGCGCAGCTCGCGCTTTTCATAAAAAGTGGCAAAAGCGGCGCATTTTCATGTATCGCGAAAGATCTAATTTCTGGCTGCAGAATCATTCACTTCCGGGATTCCACTGCTGCGAGAACTATGCGAGGCATCGCTGCGCGCCACTGGACGGCGGCGCCATTCCACAGGCAAGGGGAGCTGCATGAGCAATGTGTTTTCCACCATCAAACGCGAATTTATGGAGATGTTGCCGCCGACCATCTTTTTCCTGGTGGCGCTTCATATCGTTGCATTGATTCGCGCGCTGATGGTCCGCAGTGCCGGCATCGAAATCCAGACGTCGGCTTCGATCCTGCTTGCCGCGCTGATTCTGGGTAAAGCGGTATTGATCGCCAATTTGCTGCCGTTCATCAATCGATTTCCGGACAAGCCGCTGATCTGGAATGTCGCGTGGAAAACGCTGATCTACGCACTGGTGGCGCTGCTCGTGCACTACCTTGAAAGGCTGTACGAGTACTGGAAAGAGACGCCGGGCCTGGCGGCAGCCAACCAGAAGCTGCTTCTGGAAATCAACTGGGCCCATTTCTGGGCCATCCAGATCCTGCTGTTGACGCTGATCTTTTCCTATTGCGTCATTGCCGAGCTGGTGCGCGTGATTGGCCGCGAAAAGTTCAAGAGAATGTTTTTCGGGCCATTGCCCGAGCGGATTTCCGCGCCCCTGAGCAGCCGGGACTGAACCCGGCCGCGTTCCGCTCGCCTACGGCCACTACGGCTGGAAGAACGACACCGGCGTCATCAGCCGGTTTTCCTGGCTGATCAGGTATCCGGCCTCGGCGCTCATGCGCAGATAGTCGGCCCAGGCGGGATCCTTCTGCAGCGCCTGGCGCTTGGCCTCGCGATCGGCCGCGCTGTCGTAGACCCAGATATGGGTATAGCTGTTGACGTTGCCGGTCTCGGTCTGCATGTAGGCTAGCGGCTTGCCCAGATGGCGGCTCTGAACCGCAAAGCCGTGCTCGGCATACAGCGCCAGGTGTTTCTTGATAGTGCCGGGACGGCAGGTGTAGGTTCGTACGTCGTACAGCATGGGTTTTCCTTGGATGATGCGGCGATTCAATCGACGGTGGCGCCGGACTGCTTGACCAGCACGGCCCAGCGCGCGACTTCCTGGTTCACGTATTTCTGAAATGCGGGCTGGTCGTCGCCGATCGGGTCGGCGCCAAGCCCTTTCAGGCGGTCCCTGACGGCGGGATCGGCCACGCTCTGCACGATGGCCTGCGAGAGCTTCTGGATGGCTGCCGGCGGCGTGCCGGCCGGTACAAACAGGCCGAACCACGAACGCGCGGTCATGCCCGGAAACGGCGTCTCGGAAAACGCGGGCACGTCGGGTAGCGCGGCGTGGCGTTTGTTGCCGGTCACCGCCAGCGCCTTGAGCTTGCCGGCCTGCACCTGCGCGAGCACCTCGGGCAGGTTGGCGAACATGACCTGCACCTGGCCGCCCATCACGTCGTTGAGCGCCTGCGCGCCGCCCTTGTAGGCCACGTGCGTCATCTTCGCACCGGCCAGCGTGCTGAACTGCTCGCCGGCCAGATGCGACGCGGTGCCGGTGCCGCCCGATCCGTAGTTGACGCGGCCGGCGTTGGCCTTCGCATAGGCGGCGAGTTCGCTTGCCGAATTGACGGGCACCGATGGATTGACCACCAACAGCAACGGCACCGACGCCAGGTTGGACAGGCCGACGAAATCGCGCGTGAGACTGTAGTTGAGCTTCTGGTAGAGCGATGCATTGATGGCGTGGCTCGACGTGGCCATCAGCAGCGTGTAGCCGTCCGGGTCCGATCGCGCCGCCGCAACCGCGCCGATATTGCCGTTGGCGCCGGCCTTGTTTTCCACCACCACCGACTGGCCCAGCCGTGCCGACATGGCTTGCGCCACGGTGCGCGCGATCACGTCGGTGGCGCCGCCGGCCGCGAACGGCACGATGACGCGCAAGGGGCGGTCGGGATAGTCGGCCATGGCGTGAAATGTCGTGAAGCCCAATGCGGCGGCCACGGCAAGGCCCCGCAAGCGGGCGATTGCGTTGTGCATGTCTGTCTCCTGTGCCTGTGTTTTTCGCGACGACCGCTGGCGGGCGATCGGCGTCATGCGCAGCACTTTACGCAGGCGCGCGACGCCAGCGTTAGGACAGATCGGACGTTGTGTTGGACTTTTCCGCGCGTCAGTCGAGCGGTCGGCAGTGCTGGCGGCGGAAGTCGCCCGGCGTGAGGCCGGTCTGCTTCTTGAAGAAGCGCGTGAAGTACGCCGGATCCTCGATGTTGAGGCGGAACGCGATCTCGGCGATGCCGGTCTCGGTGTTGCTGAGCCAGCGCTTGGCCTCCAGCACCACGCGCTCCTGCACCACTTGGCTGGCCGTGCGGCCCAGCGTGCGTTTCACCGCGTCGTTGAGCTGGCGTTCGCTCACGCAAAGCGCTTCGGCGTACTGGCCGATGGTGTCGAAGCGCAGGTAGTGCGTTTCCACCAGCATCGTGAAGCGGCGCATCAGCGCCTGCTGCGGCCCCGTGGCGCCGGGCGTCTCGCTGTCCGCGCACAGGCGGCGCAGTCGTGTGAGCAGGATCAGCAGGCTGGCCTGCACCACATCGGCATAGCCGGGCTGCCGGTCGCGCGCCTCGTGTTCCATCTCGCGCAGCAACGGCAGCAAGGCGTCGTGCTGCTGCGGTGTCAGATAGAGCGCGCTGTTCGCGCCGCCGTTGCCGCGCGCGGGATGGTAGAACGGAAAGCGCGCCACGTCTTCGGCGCGCGGGAACATCCGCGCGAAAAAATCGATGCTGAAGTTGAGCACATAGCCGTGCGGCTTGATCGACGACGTCCAGGCATGGACCTGCCCTGGCGATAGAAAGAACACGGAATGGTCGCGCACGTCGAAATGCGCAAAGTCGAGCATGTGCGTGCCGCTTGCGCGCGTCATCCACAGCAGATGGTAGTAGTTGTGCCGATGCAGAAAACCGCGCGGAATGTCGTCACGGTCCTGCAGCCGCACCAGATCGAAATAGAACGCGCCGTCGCTGGCAAACGCCGACGTCTCGAAGATCGGGAACGTATCGGCGGAGACATCGGTGGCCACCACGGCAGCGGCGGCGGAATGGGGACGGGGGGCGTCGGGCACGCGAGGATTCCTTGCGATTCGTGTTCGGATACTAAAAAACCATCGGCATCGTATCGCATCGGCAGACGGCCTATCGCATCCCCAAGCGACTGCATCGTTTCAGGCGGCCGCAGATTTGCTGCGGGCTTACCCACGCATCACGCCGCGCGCAGAATCCGTCGGCGGGCGGCATCGAATGCCGCGCCTTCGGCCACCAGCCAGGCTTCCACTTCGGCAACCTGCGCGGTTTGCCCGTGTGCGCAGACAAAGTGATAGGCCGCCACGCTGGGCGCGTGAATGCCCCACAGGTCCACCAGCCGGCCGGCTTCCAGCTCCTCAAGGATCAGCGCGGAGCGTCCCATCGCCACGCCCTGACCGGCCAGCGCCGCGTTGATCGCCAGTTGGGATAAGTTGAAGCGCTGCCCCTCCGCGGCATCGGGCAAGTCCACGCCCGCATGACGCAGCCAGCCCTGCCATTCCTCGAATTCGCCAGCGCCGTCCCATGGCGTGACGTCATGCAGCAGCATGCTGCCGCGCAGCCCGTCCGGCGACCGCAGCTCGGGATGTGCCGCCACATAGGCCGGACTGGCCACCGGGATCAGCCATTCGTCGAGGAAGCGGTCCGCCTTCAGATCGGCATAGCCGCCCGGATCGAAACGCACGGCCGCCTCGGTGCCGTCGCGCATCATGCGCGAGCGGTCCAGCGCATGGAATTCGCCATAGACACGCAGGCCGATGTCCGGATGCTGGCGAAAGAAGCCGCCCAGCCGCGGCGTCAGCCACACCATCGCGAACGATGGCGAGCACGACAACGCGATCGGCTGCTTGTCGCGCGGGCGGCGCAGTTGCGTGAGCGTGCCTTCGATGGCCTGGAACGATTCGCGCAGTACAAAGCGCAGCCGCTCGCCTTCCGGAGTCAGTACCAGCGCACGCGGCGTGCGCAGGAACAGCGGCCGGTCCAGCCACTGCTCCAGTTGCTTGACCTGCTGGCTGACCGCGCCCTGGGTGACGCACAGTTCTGCGGCGGCCTGGGTGAAGTTGCAATGTCGTGCCGCCGCCTCAAAACAGCGCAGCCAGCCCAATAATGATGCAGAAAGTGTGTTGGCCATTAGTCAGGCTAATGCATGGATCAGTACAAATGGTTTGTCACTGTGGCCCGATGGGACAAGAATGGGATCAACCTTTGCAAACACAGAGTTGCCATGCCAAGCGATGTATCCGTCGAAGTTTCCGGCATTTCCGCCCTCGTCCCGGCATTTACCCCGGCCCTGCGCACGGCGCTGCAGGCCGGCCGCCCGGTTTTCTGGGCCAATCCCCAGCGTAGCGCGGCATCCCGGATACCAACCGAGGTGGATGGCCGCGTCATTAGTCTAGCTGATGTACGTGCCGCACAGGCGCGCTTCGAGCGCTTTGCGCCGTTGCTGGCGCGGCTGTTTCCCGAACTGGCCGACAGCGCGGGCCGGATCGAATCGCCGCTGCTGGCGGCGCCGGCCATGCAACAGGCGCTGAACCTGCCCACGACCGCCGGCACCCTGTGGATCAAGGCCGATCACAGCCTTCCCGTGGCCGGATCGATCAAGGCGCGCGGCGGTATCCACGAAGTGCTGGAATTTGCCGAAACACTGGCCATCGAGCATGGATTGGTTGCGCTCGACGGCGACTATGCCTGCCTGGCCGACGCGCCGGCGCGTGAATTGTTCGGCCGCTACCAGGTGGCGGTGGGGTCCACCGGCAATCTCGGGCTGAGCATTGGCGTGATGGCCTCGGCGCTGGGTTTTCGCGCGGCGGTCCATATGTCGTCGGACGCCAAGGCTTGGAAGAAGGACCGTCTGCGCTCGCGCGGCGTGCAGGTGGTCGAGCACACTGGCGACTACGCGGCCGCCGTCGCCGCTGGCCGCCGCGAGGCCGACGCCGATCCCTATTGCTATTTCGTCGACGACGAGCGCTCGCTGTCACTGATGCTTGGCTACAGCGCCGCCGCGCTGCATCTGGCCGATCAACTGGCCGCCGCCGGCGTGCAGGTCGATGCGCAGCACCCGCTGTTCGTCTACCTGCCGTGCGGCGTGGGCGGCGCGCCGGCCGGTATCGCGTTTGGCTTGCGCCAACTCTACGGTCCGCATGTCCACGCATTCTTCGCCGAGCCGACGCAATCGCCTTGTTTCCTGGTGGAAATGCTTTCGCCGGGCGCGTCGGTCTATGACATCGGCCTGACCAATCGCACCGAGGCCGACGGACTGGCCGTGCCGCAGGCATCGGAACTGGCCGCGCAGGCCATGCGTGCGCTGCTGGGCGGTGTCTACACGGTGGCCGACGACACGCTGTTCGTCGACCTGCATCGCGTGCGCGACACCGAAAACCTGCGCATCGAGCCATCGGCAGCGGCAGGTTTCAGCGGCCCCGGCATGCTGACCGGCACCGATGAGGGTCGCGCGTATTTGCAGCAGCACAAGCTGGACGGCGCGATGTCCGGCGCCACCCATCTGGTCTGGACCACGGGCGGCCTGTTCGTCCCCGCCGAGGAATATGCGCGCTTTGCCGAACGCGGCGCGGCGCTGGCAGCGGCGCAGGCCGCCCCGTCGGAATAGCCGACATAGTCGGCCCATCCCACCCCTTTTCGATAACACCGTTGCGGAGCTTCACCATGAACCGATCGACTCTTCAAATCGTGCATGCCGTCGTGGCCGGCTGTCTGGCCGCTGGCGCTTCGCTGGCGTTGGCGCAAGGCTATCCCGCCAAGCCGGTCCAGCTTGTCATTCCGTTCCCGCCCGGCGGCGCCACCGATGTGATCGGGCGCCTGATTGGCAAGAAGCTCGGCGACAAGCTTGGCCAGACGGTCGTGATCGACAACCGGCCCGGTGCCGGCACCATCGTCGGCGCCAGCTACGTGGCCAAGGCCGCGCCCGATGGCTACACGCTGCTGGCCAGCTCGGGAACCACGTTCACGGTGAACCCGGCCATCCACAGCAAGTTGCCCTACGACCCGGTCAAGAGTTTCGAGCCGATCGGCTTTACCGGCCGCACGGGCCTGATCCTGCTGGCCAACAAGGACCAGCCGATCGGCACGCTCAAGCAACTGGTCGCCGCCGCCAAGGCGCAGCCGGGCAAGTATTCGTATGGATCGTTCGGCACCGGCACGACCGCGCAGTTCGCTGGCGAGATGCTGTTCAACCTGGCCGGTGTGAAGCTGCTGCATGTGCCGTACAAGGGCAGCGCGCCGGCCATGACCGACCTGATCGGCGGGCAGATTCCGTTTTCGGTCGATACAGTGGCTGCGGCGATTCCGCAGGTGAAGGCTGGCAAGGTCAAGGCCATCGCCGTGACCACCGCCAAGCGCTCCGCGCTGCTCCCCGACGTGCCGACCGCAGCAGAAGCCGGCTATCCGGGCATCGACGCCGACACCTGGCTGGCGCTGGTGGCGCCGCGCGGCCTGCCCGCGGACGTCAAGCAAAAACTGGAGAAAGCCCTGGCCGAAGTGATGGCCGACCCCGATACGCACCAGCAACTGACCAAGGCCGGCTTCGAGCCCTTCGCGGGCAACGGCGCAGCCGTGGCGGCGCAGATCAACAAGGAGCTGCCGCTGATGCGCGCAACCGCGCAGCGTGCCAACATTACGGCCGAATAACGACCGGCCATCACGGAGACAGCAGTGAACGATTCTCAGAAGACGCTGGTGGCGCGCTCCGCCACCGAATTGCGGCGCATGATCGGCAGCAAGGAGATCTCGCCGGTGGAATTGCTGGACGCCTGCATCGCACAGATCGAGCGCGTGAACCCGCTGCTCAACGCGGTGACGGCAACCTGCTTCGACCGCGCGCGTGACGAGGCGCGCGCCGCCGAGCGCGCCGTGCTCGACGGGCGGCCGCTGGGTTTGCTGCACGGCCTGCCGCTCGGCGTAAAGGACCTGGAAGCGACGGCCGGGCTGTTGACCACCTACGGGTCGCCGCTGTTCCGCGATAACGTGCCGGCCGAAGACAACGTGCTGGTGGCGAGGCTGCGTGCGGCCGGCGCCGTGGTGGCGGGCAAGACCAACATCCCGGAAATGGGCGCCGGTGCCAATTCGCGCAACGACGTCTGGGGCGCCACGGGCAACCCGTTCAATCCCAACCTCAACGCCGGCGGATCGTCGGGCGGTTCTGCCGCGGCGCTGGCGGCTGATTTGCTGCCAGTGTGCACCGGCTCGGATACGGGCGGATCGCTGCGGATTCCCGCCGCCAAGTGCGGCGTGGTCGGTTTTCGTCCATCGCCGGGCGTGGTGCCAAGTTCGCGCAAGCTGCTGGGCTGGACGCCGATCTCGGTGGTCGGCCCGATGGGCCGCACCGTGGCCGATGCGTGCCTGCAACTGGCGGCGTCAGCCGGCGTGTCCGCCGGCGATCCGCTGACCTATCCGCTCGATGCGATGTCGTTCGTCACGCCGATGCCGGTCGATCTGGGCAGCCTGCGCGTGGCCTATACCGAGGACTTCGGCTGCTGCGATGTCGACGACGATATCCGCCGCACGTTCCGCGAAAAGATCGCCGCGATGCGCCATCTGTTCCGCAGCTGCGATGCGATCGACGTGGACCTGGGCGACGCGCACCGCTGCTTCGACGTACTGCGCGCCGAGAGCTTCGTCGCCGGCATGCGCGACGCCTACGAGCGCGATCCTGCCAGCCTGGGGCCCAACACGCGCGCCAACTTCGAGATGGGCGCGCGCATGTCGCTGCTCGACAGCGCGTGGGCGCAGGCCGAGCAGACGCGCATCCTGCAGCGCTTCCAGCAGCTGTATCGCGATTACGACGTGATCCTGTCGCCGACCACGCCGGTGTCGCCATTCCCGTGGACATCGCTGTACGCGGAATCGATCAACGGCGTGCGGCAGGAAAATTATTACCGCTGGCTGTCGCTGACCTACGTGGTAACGCTGACCACGCATCCGGCGCTGTCGCTGCCGTGCGGACGCGATCATGCGGGCATGCCGTTCGGCCTGCAGATCGTCGGCGGCTTCCGCAAGGATCACGAAACGCTGGGCGTGTCCCATGCGATGGAGCAGGCGTTCGCGGCCATTCCATCGTTGCGCCGCCCGCTGCCGGATCTCGACGCACTGAAACCGGCCGAGCCGGCGCTCACGTCGATCGTCACCGCACCGCCCGTGCTTGACGCCAAGGTGAAAGCGGGCAGGGAAGCGTCGGCAGTCTAGCCGCATCGCGCGGGCATGCCGGCCGGACATATCCCGTCGCAAGCCCGCTGTTCCCGCCCGCTCCCGCACGGAAGCGGGCCGCAGCGCGACCCGCCGAAAATCGCGGCGGGCCATTTCAATTCCATTGCATGGAATTACGCGGCTGCGTCGCGGTCCCCATCGGCCTAACCTCCTGTCATACCAAAACACAGACAGGAGACTGCCTTGGCAACCGTTGCATGGCATGCCGCGCGCCGACTGGCCGCGCTGGCGCTTCCGCTGGCCTTGCTGACCGGCCTTGCGGCCCCGGCGCAGGCCGCGTTCCCCGACAAACCGATCCGCATCGTCGTGCCATTCTCGCCGGGAGGCGGCACGGACCTGATTGCGCGCGCCATGGGTATCGCCATGGCGCAGGACCTTGGCCAGCCCGTGGTGATCGACAACAAGCCCGGCGGCGGCACCATCATCGGCACGGACAACGTGGCCAAGAGCGCGCCCGATGGCTACACGCTGGTGATGGCCACGTTCGCGCACGCGGTCAATCCCAGCCTGCAGCCCAAGCTGCCCTTTGACACTGAGCGCGCCTTCACGCCCGTGATGCTGGTGGGCCGATCGCCCAACGTGCTGGTGGTGCGCGCGGACAGCCCGTACAAATCCGTGCGCGATGTGCTCGCTGCCGCCAAGGCCAGGCCGGGGCGCATCTCGTTTGCGTCGCAGGGGCCGGGCACGTCGGCGCATCTGGCCGGTGAACTGTTCAAAAGCCTGGCTGGCGTCGACCTCAACCACATCCCGTACAAGGGCGCCGGTCCCGCGATCACCGATCTGCTGGGCGGCCAGGTGGACATGATGTTCGCCACGGCGTCGGCCGTCGCCAATTTGCTGGAATCGGGCAAGTTGCGCGCACTGGGCGTGACCACTGCGCAGCGCTCCACCAGCGCCGATCTGGCCCGCGTGCCGACGATTGCCGAAGCCGGCGTGCCGGGCTACGTGGCCGAGAGCTGGTACGGGCTGTTCGCGCCCGCCGGAACGCCGGCGCCGGTAGTGGCGCGCCTGAACGCCGCCGCACGCAAGGCCGTTACCGCCGAGGCCTTCCGCAAGCGCGCCGAAGCGGAAGGTCTGCTCGTCACGCCGGGCACGCCCGAAGAGCTCGGCCGCTACGTGCGCGGCGAGCAGGCGCGCTGGGCCAAGGTCGTCAAAGACGCCCACATCAGCGTCAACTGATCGCCACTGATCGCCACCGGTCGATCGCGCGCATTCGTGCATGGATCGACCACGGCACCGATTCCGATCCATCCCAACACCACGCAATCATCATGAACGAATACACCCTTATCCAGCTGGCGCAGCGCGACGGCATCGCCGTGCTGACGCTCAATCGCCCGGACAAGCGCAACGCCATCAGCGACGACATGCGCACCGAACTGATCGATGCACTGCAACGCGTCGCGGCCGACCGCAGCGTGCGCGCACTGGTGCTGACCGGCAGCGGCAAGGGCTTCTGCGCCGGCGGCGACGTTGCCGGCATGCAGCGCCGCATGGACGCGCCGCCGGGCGAGGTCGGCTTCAATGGCTGGACGCGCCAGCAGCGCGTGCATCATTCCGTGGCCCTGCTGCACGACATGCCCAAGCCCGTGATCGCCGCCGTCAATGGTGGGGCCAACGGCCTGGGCGCGGATCTGGCCATGGCCTGCGATCTCGTCATCGCCGCGCCCGTGGCCAGCTTTGCGTGGTCGTACATTCATCGCGGCCTGATTCCAGACGGCGGCGGCATGTACTTCCTCCCGCGCCGCATCGGCCTGGCGCAGGCCAAACAACTGATCTTCAGCGGCCGCAAGGTTGAGGCCGCCGAGGCGCTGCAACTGGGCATCGTCGATCGCCTCAGCGCCTCGGGCGATTCGCTCGTCGATGAGGCCGTGGCCTGGGCGGCCGAGATGGCGCATGGATCGGCCACGGCGCTGGCGCTGGGCAAGTCGATCCTGAACCAGACGTTCGAACTGACGGCCGACCAGGTCTTTGCGCAGGGCAGTCAGGCGCAGGGCATTTGCTACACCAGCAGTGCGCATCGTGAATCGGTCCAGGCGTTCCTGGCCCGGGCCGCTAACAAGGATTGACGATCATGGCCGCACAGTTTTCCGCTGACGCCATCGCCCGGCTGGTCAAGCCGCGCAGCGTGGCCGTGATCGGCGCATCAGCCGATCCCTCCAAGACCGCGGGACGCCCGGTCTCCTATCTCACACGCCATGGCTTTACCGGCGAGATCTATCCGGTCAACCCGCGGGTCGATGCGATCGGCGGCATCCGCTGCTATCCCGATATCGGCTCGCTGCCCGCGGTGCCCGATGTCGGCATCGTGCTGCTGGGCGCCGAACGTGCGCATCAGGCGGTGCGTGAACTGGCGGCGCGCGGCACCGGTGCGGCCATCGTGCTGGCCAGCGGCTATACGGAAACTGGCGATGCGGGCGCGCGCCGTCAGGCCGAGCTGGTCGAAGCGGCCGGCGATATGCGGCTGTTGGGACCCAACACGATCGGGCTGGTCAACCTGACCGACAACATTCCGCTGTCGGCCAGCGGTGCGCTCGCCATGGACCATTTTCCGGCGGGCAGCATCGGCGTGGTATCGCAGAGTGGCGGCATCCTCGGCGCGCTGCTGTCGCGCGCGGCGGCGCGCGGCATCGGATTGTCGAAGCTGATTTCCACCAGCAACGAGGCAGATCTGGAGCTGGCCGATTTCATCGATTACCTGGCCGACGACGCTGCCACGCGCGTGATCGCGCTGTATGTGGAAAGCGTGCGCAACGTCGAGCGCTTTCGCGCCGCGGCGCTGAAGGCTGCCGCCGCCGGCAAGCCGGTGGTCGCGTTCAAGATCGGCCGCTCCGAGGCCGGCGCACGCGCGGCGGTGTCGCACACGGGCGCGATGGCCGGAGCGGATCGCATGTATGACGCGCTATTCAGGCGGGTGGGCGTGATCCGCGCACAGACCTTCTCGGACCTGATCGACATTCCCGCCGCGCTGGCCACAGGCCGCGTGCTGCACGGCAAGCGCATTGCGGTGCTGACCTCCACCGGCGGCGCCGGGACGCTGGTGTCGGATAGCCTTGGCGTGTCCGGCTTCGAGACGCCCGCGCCCGACGCGCAGACTGCCGAGCGCCTGCGCGCGCTGCAGAACGGCGATCACGCCGCGCTGGACCGCAATCCGATCGACGTCACGCTGGCCGGACTGCAGCCTGCACTGCTGCGCGGCGCGATACGCACACTGCTGGCGAGCCCCGGCTATGACGCGGTGACGATCATCGTCGGCTCATCGGGACTCGCCATGCCGGACCTGATGGCCGACGCCATCAACGATTGCCTGCCCGAAACCGACAAGCCCGTGCTGGCCTATGTCAGCCCGCACGCACCGCAGGTTGCCGCAGTGCTTAACCAGCGCGGCGTGCCCGCGTTCAGCGCGCCGGAAAGCTGCGCGGTGGCCTTCGCTGCGATGCTGGCGGCCGGCGAGGCGTGCGTGTCGGCGGGCGATGCCGCGCCGTTGCCCACAGAGATTGGCGACCTGCCCAATGGCGCGCTCGACGAGCACGCCGCCAAGCAGTTGTTTGCGCGCTTCGGCGTGCCCGTCGCGCGCGAGACGGTGGTCGAGAGCGAAGCGGCAGCCATCGACGCCGCGCGCGTGCTGGGCGACCGCGTGGTGCTGAAAATGCTGTCCGCATCGATCACGCACAAGAGCGACGTCGGCGGCGTGGCCGTCAACATTGCGCCGGAAGACATCGGCGCGCGGCTGGCCGCGATGCGGGACACCGTGCGGCGGCACACGGGCCAGGCGCCGGATCGCTTCCTTGTGCAGGAGATGATCGGCAACGGCGTCGAACTGATCCTCGGCACGCACCGCGATGCGCTGGGGACGGCCATTCTGTTGGGGATGGGCGGCGTCACGGCCGAATTGTTCCAGGACACCGCACTGCGGCTGCTGCCCGAATCGGGCGCGCTGACGCGGGCCGAGGCGCTGTCGATGGTCAGGGAACTGAAGACGTGGCCGCTGCTCGACGGCTATCGCGGACGTCCCAAGGCCGACGTCGATGCGCTGGTCGATGCTATCGTGGCGTTTTCGAGGATGGCGGCCGTTCTGGGGCCGCGTTTGGTGGAGGCCGAGATCAACCCGATCTTCGTGCTGCCCGCGGGCCAGGGGGTGCGTGCGGCGGACGGCGTGGCGGTGCTTGGTCCATGACAGCATGCAAAGGGGAGTGCCCGCGATGACGCAATCAGCGGCCCGCAACACGCGAACGGTCGACATAGAGAATCGGCAGGATCGTCAGGATCATCGTAGTCATCAGGATCGAGAGGATGCGCTGCACGATGTGCGCGATGCTGCGGCATTCGTGCATGACCTCGCGCAGCAGGCGCGCGTCCACATCACCGATTCGGGCGGCAGCCGCGTGGTGTGGCGTCGCTTCGGCGCCGGGCCGCATGTGCTGCTGGTGCACGGCGGCCATGGCAGTTGGCTGCACTGGGTGCGCAACGTCGCGGCGCTGTCTGCGCGGCACACGGTCTGGGTGCCGGACCTGCCCGGCTTCGGCGCATCCGGAAATCCTGGCGATGGCGCGCTGCAGACGCTGGTCGACACCATCGTGGCCGGGTTTGCGCAATTGCCGGTGGATGGTCCCGTCGACGTGATCGGGTTTTCATTCGGCGGTCTGATCTCGTCGCATCTGGCGCGCGCATTGCCGTCGGTGCGCGCACTGGCGTTGCTGGGCCCGGGCGGCCACGGCGGCGTGCGCCGGCAGACCATCGATCTGCTCGACTGGCGGCGCGCACCCGACGCGGCGGCGCTCGCGGAGACGATGCGCCACAACATCGGCGCGTTCATGATCGCCGATCCACACAAGATCGACGCCCTGGCCGTGCTGGCCTATACCGAGTCATGCCGGCACACGCGCTTTCGTAGCAAGCACATTTCGCGCGCCGGCGGGCTGGCGCAGGCGCTTGACTTGCTCGATGCGCACGATGGGCGTGAACAAGAGCCCATGCCGATTCTGATCGCCTACGGCGAGCACGATGTCACGGCCGATCCCGCCGCGGTGTTGGCCGCGTTCGTGGACGGCCGTCCACACCGGCATGGCGCGATCCTCGCAGGCGCGGGCCATTGGGTCCAGTACGAAGCGCATGACGCAGTGAACGCGCTGCTGTGCGACTGGCTGGCGCGCGACGCGGCAAGCCGTGGACGCCAGTGATGCGCAACGCCGGGCGCGCGGTCGCCCGGCAAACGCGCAGGCCAATCGATCGCTCGAACGCGGGCTCGAAATCCTGCGCGCGTTTCGGCCCGGGTCGGAAGTGCTGGGCAACGGCGAACTGGCCGAGCGCACCGGCCTGGCGCGCTCGACGGTCAGCCGCCTGACGCAGAGTCTGGTCGACATGGGATTCCTGCAATACGACGCGGCGTTGCGCGCCTACCGGCTGGGCGTACCGGTGCTGAGCCTGGCGCACGCGATGCGCAGCGGATCGACGGTGCTGCAACAGGCCGCGCCGCTGATGCGCGAACTGGCGCAGCGTGAATATCTCAACGTGGGTTTGGCAATGGCCGACCGCGACGAGATGGTCTATCTCGAATCGATCCGCTATGGCCGCAAGGTGTCGCTGCGCAGCGTGGTGGCGGGGCAGCGCGTGCCCATGGCGCTGACGTCGCTGGGGCGTGCGTGGCTGGCGGTCGCGCCCGAAGTCGAATATGCGGCGCGCATGGCCGACTTCGCGGCGCGCGCGGCGCATTGGCCCGCGCTGCAGCGCGAAATCGAGTCCGCAGTGGCGCACGTGCGCCGACACGGATGGTGCGCGGCCAGTTGGCAGCCCGAGGTGGTCGCCATCTCCACGCCGCTCGCACTGGACCACTATCCGGTGCACGTGCTCAATGTGAGCCTGTCCACCCGCGCCGCCGCGGGCGACGTAGCGCGCGAACTTGCACCCCGGCTGATGCGCCTGGCCAGCGACATCCGCGACGCCGTGCAGACTGCGCAGTCCGAGCCGCTGTGATCATATGGCGACCATCGCCACTAAACGGCACACGGTAAAAATCGCTCCCCATCGTCAGATGTACGCGCGCTTGCTGCATGAAAGAGCTGGCCGCAGCGCTACAGGCGCGACATCAAGTTGGCACGGACGATGCGTTGCTTGCGTCTTTCCGGACCATTTCGAGGACAGCAATCATGGGCGACAAGACACTGGACGGCCTCAACGTGGCCATTCTCGTCACTGACGGATTCGAGCAGTCGGAATTGCAGGAGCCACGCCGTGCGCTCGATGAAGCTGGCGCACACACGCGTGTGGTGGCGCCGAAGGACGGCGAGGTGAAGGGCTGGAAGTTGAAAGACTGGGGCGATACCGTGGCAGTGGATGTCCAGCTGGACGCAGCACGCGCCGAGGACTTCGATGCGCTGCTGCTGCCTGGCGGCGTGATCAACCCGGACTCGCTGCGCATGCAGCCGGCCGCCGTGGCGTTCGTAAAGGCCTTTGCCGAGGCCGGCAAGCCCATCGCGGCGATCTGCCATGGACCGTGGACGCTGATCGACGCAGGCGCCGTAAAGGGCCGCAGGATGACGTCGTGGCCGTCGCTGAAGACTGATCTCTCCAACGCTGGCGCGCAATGGGTCGATCAGGAAGCGGTGGTCGACGGCAATCTTGTAACGAGCCGCAAGCCGGACGATATCCCGGCCTTCAATCGCGCAGCGATCGAATTGTTCGCGCGCGCACGCCGGCAGTGACGCGGCGGCGCGCCGGCGCCCCGCATGTAAATGCCCTGACACCGTTCCCGTGCCTGGCCCTCTTGTCTGTAAGGCACCCGCGACGGACGGTGGGGAGCAACACGCTATCGACTGTCCGCCCTACAGGCACGCAATTTGCCACGTTCCTCCCCATGCCGCGTGACGCCGGTGTCACGCGCTTCCCCCAACCTCAATTTCCGCCGTGGCATGCCGATAACACAGACTGCCGGGACCCCGCGAGGTGTGCCGTGTAAGCATTACAAGATCGAAATATCAGAACTAGAAAGCCTTGCAATGGTGACAAAGTCGCCAGACCACATGAAAGATCGGAGACAGGAGCGCGCGCCGTTGTCCCGCGCGGCGCTGGAGCAGGTGTTGCGGCAATTCCCCGAACCGCTGCTGGTGAAGAACCGGCGCGGTGTGTGGATGTTCGTGAATCCGGCGATGTGCCGGCTGATGCAGCGGCCGGCCGAAGCGTTGCTCGGCCGCACCGACGCGGAGCTGTTCAGCGCCGAGCGCGCCGCCGCGTATCGCGCGGTACATGACCGCGTGATCGACGGCGGCGAGCAGGCGGACGAGACCGAGGTGTTCCAGATCGAGGACGGCGACGAACGGATCCTGCGCACACGCAAGCGCCTGGTCGCGATGCCGGGCGCCGACGAGCCGCTGCTGCTGGTCTGGATCACCGACATTACTGACGCGCATCGTATCGAGCGCGCGCTATCGGAAAGCGAGGCGCACTATCGCTGCGCGGTGGAATTGAGCCCCGAGGTGCCGTGGACGGCCGATGCCGCCGGCCGGGTGTCCGAAGCGGGGCCGCGCTGGTCCGAACTGACCGGCCTGCCCGTCAGCGAGGCGCTTGGCGACGGCTGGGCGCGCTGCGTGCACGCCGATGATCTGCCGCGCGTGCGAGAGACTTGGGCCGATTGCGTCGCCACGCATCGAGCACTGGACGAGGAATACCGCCTGAGGCTGCACGATGGGTCGTACCGCTGGGTCCGCGTGCGGGCCGCGGCGCGCATCGACGACTATGGCAACGTTATCCGCTGGTACGGCACGCTCGAGGACGTGGACGACCGCAAATCGGCCAGCATGGCGAGCGAGGCACTGGCCGCGCGGTTGTCCGCCGTGCTGGAGAGCACCACCGACAGCGTGGTCCAGCTCGACCATGCATGGCGACTGAGCTATTTCAACGGCAATGCCGAGCGGGCGATGGCGGGACGCCAGCCCGCGCTCGGGCGCTCGATCTGGGACATCTTTCCGGAGGAGCGACAGGGCGTGATCGCCGAGCAGTACCTGACTGCCGTGACCACGCGCCAGCCAGTCGTGTTCGAGCACCATGTCCAGGCGCTACAGGCATGGTACGAGGTGCATGCGTATCCGACAGCCGAGGGCCTGTCGGTGTTCTTCCGCGATATTTCGGAACGCAAGCTCGCCGAGCAGCAGTTGCTTGCCAACCAGGCGGCGCTCACGCATATGGCGCGCCACGATCCGCTGACCGGTATTGCCAACCGCCTGCTGTGTCGTGAGCGGATCGGGCACACCATCGCGGCGACGACGCCGGGGTCGCTCTCCGCGCTGCTGTACATCGACCTCGACGGCTTCAAGGGCGTCAACGATACGTTTGGCCATTACGCTGGCGATCTCGTGCTGCAGCAGGTGGCGAGGCGGCTGCTGGAATGCGTGCCTGACGCCGATGCGGTGGCGCGGATCGGCGGCGACGAATTCGTGGTGATCCAGGAGCGCATCGATGGCCGGCATGAGGTGGAAGCGCTCGCGCAGCGCCTGGTCGCGCAACTGTCACGCCCGTTCCAGCTAGACGGCGAGCCCGTGACGCTGGGCGGCAGCATCGGCATCGCGCTGATTCCCGATGACGCTCAAAACGCCGATGATCTGCTGCAGGCCGCCGACATGGCGCTCTATCAGGCCAAGGCCGAAGGACCGGGCACCTGGCGCTTCTTTTCCGCCGACGAGGGGGATCGCACCAAGGTGCGGCTGGAGCGCAAGCGCGCGCTGCATCAGGCGCTGGCGGCCCGCCAGCTGGAGTTGCACTACCAGCCGATCTACGACCTGCGCTCCGGCCAGTTGCGCAGTTTCGAAGCGCTGTTGCGCTGGCGGCATCCGGTGCACGGATTGATATCGCCGGCGGAATTCGTGCCGCTGGCCGAAGAGACCGGCCTGATCGTGCCGATGGGCGAGTGGGCGCTGAACGAGGCGTGCCGCCAACTGGCACGCTGGCCGTCGGGCATCTGCCTGGCCGTGAACCTGTCGCCGCTGCAGTTCCGCGGCCGCGCGCTGCTCGATACCGTGCGCCGCGCTGTCGACGATGCCGGCGTGGAAATCTCGCGGCTGGAACTGGAAATCACCGAATCGGTACTGCTGCGCAACGACCGCGTCAATCTGGAACTGCTGCGCGAGTTGCGCGGCATGGGCGTTCGCATCGCCATGGACGACTTCGGCACCGGTTACTCGTCGCTGAGCTATCTGCGCAGCTTCCAGTTCGACAAGATCAAGCTGGACCGATCGTTCGTGTCGGACCTTGCCACCAGCGCTGAATCGCGCGCCATCCTGCACGCGGTGCGCAGCCTTGGCGCGGCCTTCCGCGTGCGCACCACAGCCGAAGGCATCGAGACGCCAGAGCAACTGGCCGTGGTGCGCGAGGAAGGCTATGACGAAGGGCAGGGCTATCTGCTGGGCGTGCCGCAATCGCCAGAAGAAGCGTTCGCGCTGGCGCATGGGGCCGCCAACTGCGTCGGCGCGAAGGCATCATGCGGCGGCAACGATCTGATCTGCAAGGTGGAGTGCTGCCCGGGACGCGTGTCGTAGCGTCCCGTTCCCGGGGGCGGCGATCTTCTCGTTCCGGTTGAAAATCATTCAACGGCCAGCCCACTTATCAATTCGGCGTCATCGACAGACAATGCGTCCACGGTTTGGCGCGGGGCAACTTGCCCCGCTGGCTACGCCGCGGCCCCAATACCTTGTCGGAGCGCTCGCTGTTCGAGCGGCAACGCGCGTTCGCCGGAGTGTCCCATGCATCTCGATCACGTCACGCTGGTTACCGATGACATTGAAGCGATGCGGCGATTCTTCGTCGATCTCGCCGGGCTGCACGTAGGCCCGCGGCCGCCGTTTGGCGTGGACGGGTACTGGCTGTATCTCGATGGGCGTGCGGTGCTTCACCTGATCCGCTCTGGCACGTCCGCGCGCCCTGGCAGCCCGACCCCGCGCATCGATCACTGCGCGTTTCGCGTCGATGATCCTCAAGCGTGGCACGCGCTGCTCGACCGCCTGCGCGCGGCGTCGATTCCATTTCAGAGCGCGGAAGTCCCGCTGACCGGAGAACGCCAGATCTTCGTGGCGCTCGCGCCCGCCGTGAGCGTCGAGTTCGTCATCTCGGCGGCGCACCGCTGAGCGCGCGATTGTTAGTCGGCAAACGGCATCTGGCATCTGGAGCACAATCGGACGTTCCCGCCGGAACCGCGCGCCGCCGCGACATATGCGCCATTGCACATTCCTAAAAGGAGAAACAGCATGACCATTCAGACATTCGACGGGCAGACCGTGCTCGTCGTCGGAGGCAGTTCGGGGATCGGCGCGGCCGTCGCGCAGCAGTTTGCCGATGCCGGGGCAGCGGTCACGATCGCCTCGCGCAACGCGGCAAAGCTGGCGTCGATCGCACAGCAGATCGGCGGCGATGTGAAAACCGCGACGCTCGACTTCACCGTCGACGATGCGGTCACAGCGTTTTTTGCCGGAGCGCCCGCCTATGATCACGTCGTCGTGACGGCAGGCGAGACGGCAACCGGGCCGGTGCGCGGCTTGCCGCTCGGCGACGCCTACGCTGCGATGAACAGCAAGTTCTGGGGCGCCTACCGCGTGGCACGCGCCGCAAGCATTCGCGAAGGCGGATCGCTCACGCTGGTTTCGGGCTTCCTGAGCGTGCGTCCGAGCAAGTCGTCAGTGCTGCAAGGCGCCATCAACGCCGCGCTCGAGGCGCTGGGACGCGGGCTGGCGCTGGAACTGTCGCCGGTGCGTGTGAACACGGTTTCGCCGGGACTGATCGCCACGCCGCTGTGGTCGAAGCTGGACGCCGAGGCGCGCGACAAGATGTTCGAGGGCGCCGCAGCGCGTCTGCCCGCACGACGCGTCGGCCAGGCGGAAGACGTCGCACGTGCCGTGCTGTATCTTGCGTCCACGCGGTATGCCACCGGATCGACGGTACTGGTCGACGGCGGCGGTGCGATTGCCTAGCCATCGATAAAACGTACGCCAATCACGGGGAGCAGCAGCGCGTGGATAACCTCGGTGCCCTGCGGTTGTTTGTGGAAGCCGCCGCGCTTGGCAGCTTGGCCGCCTGCAACTGGTGCTGCCCGAATGGCGCTGCCCTGACTCGCCCGTGCACGCGCTGTTCCAGCGACGCCAGTTCATGGCCCCCCCCGTCCGCGCATTGCTCGACTTCCTCGCCGAGCGCTTTGCCGAAAGCGCCAGTCAGTATGCGGCGTACCTTGACGGCAGCGGTATGACGCGGGACTGAGATCGCGCGGCCGGTCCGATTGCGCCCTTCGGGCGCTTGAAAATCCTTCTCTGGTGGGGGAGTGCCGGCGGCAACCGCTGCGGGAGCGTCGCCGCAAGGTTGGTGTGCATTACGCCGTATCGTATTTATCGGCGTTTTCAGCGGCGACTTTAATTCTCTTCGACTGCCCACTTGCCGCGCTGCTACAAGCGTTTGTCCGGGCTCATGCGCCGCAAGCACGACGGTTCCGCGCGAGATAGCGGTAGGCAAAGGTGCCGCGCGTGAAGCCCCGCAGAATCGTTGCGTGCCGCAGACACTCGAATCGATTACGCCCGCAAGGGGTATTTGCCAGAAATCACACATTTGCTAATGTCGCGCCCCGGGTAGATTGCGGGGACAGCGCCTGACAAAGATCGGGCTCCCGCATCAATACATAGAAAAGTGGGAGTGGGTCGTTGTTTGAATTTCGGTTAGCACGGGGCCAGCTTGGGTCGCTGGTCTCATATTCGTGTGTGCGCGGCGCATTGGCAGGGCTTGCGTTCTTCGCACTGGCCGCGCGAGGCCATGCCGCCGGCATTGTGGCCGACGGCGGGACCGCCACCACAGTCAATGTGGGCGCTGGCGGCCGGATTACCGTTGGTGTGGCCGGCGCGGTAGGCGGCGTCTCGACCAACACATATCGCGAGTTCAATGTGCCGCGCAGCGGCGTCGACCTCGACAATTCCGCGGCACGGGCGCGCACGATCCTCAATCAAGTCACCGGCACTAATCCCTCGCTGTTGGAAGGGCAACTGAGCGTGCTCGGTCCACGCGCCAATGTGGTCATCGCCAATCCAAACGGCATCAGCGTCAATGGCATGACGGTGCAGAACATGGGAAACCTGGCGCTGACCACCGGGCAGGTTTCATTCAACGATTTCACCGTCAACGGGCAATTGCAGCGCAACCTGGTGCTCACCACCAACCAGGGCGCCATCGACATCGGCCCCGGCGGCCTTTCCGGCACGCTGCTGAATCTGGAACTGATCGCCAAGCAACTGCGCGTTGCCGGCAAGGTCGAGAACCTCTACGGCGATGCCAACGCGCGGGTGCGCGCCGTGGTAGGCGACAGCCATGCCGAAGTGGATGCCAGCGTGTCGCCGGGAGACAACCAGACGCCGTGGATCAGCTACTCCGCGTCTGGCTCGGCGTCGAAATCCATCGCGCTGGACATCACCGCCGCGGGCAGTCTGATGGCGGGTCGAATCGAACTGCTGGTGACGGACCAGGGCGCCGGCGTGCGCCATGCCGGCACCGCATATGCCACGGCTGGCGATTTTGTCATCTCCGGTAGCGGTGATCTGGAACTGGCATCCGGCAGGATCGGCGCGGCCAACGACGTGCTGATCGGGACGGGCGGCCTGCGCGGCACCGGGGCGATTGATGCGGGACGACATCTGCAAGTGTCATCGGCGCGCGTGACATTGGCGGACAGTGCGCTGTCGGCTGGCACGCGCACAGCGGGGGATCTGGTCATCGGTGCGCAGGGGCAAGTGCATGGCGAAGCGGTGGCGTTGACCGATACCAGGCTCAACGCGAGCGGCGGTCTGGGTCTGTTCGACGCCGGTCCGGGCGTTGTGTTGACCGGCGTGCAGGCCACGGCCGACGGCAACGTGGTGATGGAAGCGAGCGGCCCGGGCGGATTCACTGCGACGGCGGGCGCAGGGCGCACCGCGCTCACCGCGTCGCATGGCCAGCTTGCGCTGCGCGCCACCAACATCGCGCTTAGCGGAACTGACATTGATGGCGTTGGCGGTGTTTCGATCGCGTCTGGCGACGTGAGTCTGCGCGACACGGTTTTGCGCGCGTCGGGCGGTGGAGTCAGCATCGACGCACAGGGCGCGTGGCGCCAACTGGACTCGGACGTGCTGGCCGCGTCGGATATCACCTTGCGCAGCGCTTCCGCAAGGCTCGACTCGGCGGCGCGGCAATCGACCATTGTGGCCAACGCGGGCGGCGTGCTGTTCGATGTGGCCGGTGATATCACCAACATGGGCGGACTGATCCAGGGGCAGCGTCGCATCGCTTCATCCGCCGCTTCTGCTGGCGCGGTGACGTTGCGCGCCGGTGGCGGCGTCTGGAACGAGTCGACGCCGCAGTATCTCGGCATTCTGTTCGGCGCGGCCGACGACGTCGTGGTCCGCGCGGGCGGGGACGTCGTCAATCGCCACGCGCGCATGTTGTCGAATGCGAAGCTCGACATTGCGGCCACGGGCGACCTGATCAACGAAATCACCAAGCAGCCCGGCACCAACGACGAGCAGCCTGTCATCGCATCGGCGTCCGCCCGCAGATGGTTGGTGCTGTCTCGGCGCAGCAGTACGTTCGATATCGACTATGGCACGGCGGATCGGCCGGATCAGGTCGCCTATCTGCTGTCCGATGCGGGCACCACGCTAAGCGGCAGAAACGTCATCAATACCGGTGGCGAAATCTATGCCAACAACGGCGCGATCCGGATCAACGCCGCCGACACGTTCCGAACCGAAGGCGTGACGACGGGATCGGCTCACTATTCCCGCTCTTGCATGATCGTTTGCCGGACATCGGCCTCATCCGATACAGCGGTGATCGGCGGGCTGCTGTCCGCAGGCAGTGGCATCGAGATCCGTGCAGGGCGGCTGGCCGAGAATATCGGCGGTCGCGTGCTGGCGATCGGCGACCTCGATATCGATGCGCCCATGACATACGCCGCTGGCGTAACGGGCTATACCGCCATCGCGCGCGAGCGCGGTTTCAAGGTGTTCTTCGGCGATACGTGGGCACGCCTGTACGCGATGGATGTAGGTGGAAGCTGGATGGCTACCGGCCGCACGCGTGTAAGCGGCGATGCGGAAATCAACGGCGGCAGCTTCGATGGCGCGGTGACCGTTGCCGGTGCCACCACGCAGACGCGGGCGCGCCGCATTGAGCCGGTATCGGTGGAAAGCCATCTCGGTATGACGTCATGGATGTGGCGATGAGGCGCAACTTGCGACATCGGCTCCATCGCATCGCGTTGGCAACGTGCGTTCTGGCCACGACCGGTGCCGCCCTTGCGCAAGTGCTGCCGGGCGCTCAAGGGCCGCTTCCGCCGGAAGATCCCGCGCAGCGACTGTTGCGCGAACAGCGCCAGCGCGACCTACAGCGCGAAGCCACACAACCACCAGCGCAGATCGAACATCAGGCGCCTCCGCCGTCCGACGTCCGCGTGGAGGAAATCGACGAACCCGCCGCGACCTTCGACATCCGCCGGATCGAGGTCGAAGGCAACACGGTGCTCGGCGATGCCGAGGTCGCGGCAATCATCGCGCCGTTCGAAGGCCGCGCGCTTGGCGCGAATCGCATCAATCTGCTGCTGAGGCGCTTTACCGAAGCATTCGTCGCGCGCGGATATATCACCACGCGCGCCTATCTGGGTCAGCAGAACCTTGCCAGCGGCGTACTGCGCGTGACGGTGGTGCCGGGGCGCGTCGAATCATTCCAGCTCAACGGCAAGACATTGCGGCCGGGACCGCTGGCATTATTCGATGCCACGGGCGGCGGCTGGGTGACCGATGCAGGCACCGTCTGGCAGTTTCCTGCGCCCGGCGACACGCTACGGTTGCAAGACCTGGAACAGGGCGTCGACCAGTTGAACCGCTTGCGCCGCAATCGCGCGGAAATGCAGATCCTGCCGGGCCAGACGCCGGGCGGGTCCGTCGTGGCGTTGACCAATCAGCCGGGCGACCGCTTCCGCTTCAATGCGGGCGTGGACAACTACGGCAGCCGCGTGACCGGCATCTCGCGCACGCGCGTCGGCATCGATGCCGACAATGCCCTTGGCTTGCAGGAATCGCTGGGCGTCAGCTACGTTGGCACCACCGATACCAATGCGGCCGTGGCGTCCGCCGCGGTGCCATTCGGCTACAACACGTTCAGCTATACGGCGTCGCTGTCCGAATACCAGAACGCCATTGGCGACACAGCACTGCTATATGGCCGCACCGTTGGCCACACGTTTGGCTGGAACCGCGTCATCACACGCAACCAAACCGGCCGACAGGCGCTGGACCTGACGCTGACGTGGCGTAAGACCGAGCGTGAGATCAACAACCTTCAGCTCGATCCGCAGCGACTCACGATCCTGCGCGCCGCGTGGAATGGCCTGTGGCGCTTTGCCGCAAACGGCCAGCAAGGCTACGTCACAGCGGAAGCCGGGTACTCGCGCGGGCTGTCCGCCTTCCACGCCACGCCGGATCCATCGGACATCCGGCACGACGAAGCGCACGCCCAGTTCAACAAGCTCGACGCCAATACCACGCTGCAGATGCCGCTGCCGTTGATCGCCGGGCGCGCGCAGCTGGCGTGGCGCGCGCAGCTGGTGGGGCAGTGGACCAATGTCGCGCTATTCGGGTCCGAGCAGATCTACGCGGGCGGCATGAGCACGGTGCGCGGTTTTCGCGAAGGGGTGATCGCGGGCGACCGCGGCGCATATCTGCGCAACGAGTTGGCATGGGCCAATGCGCCGGTCGTTGCGGGCATCCGCATGGAACCGTATGTGTTCGTCGATGGCGGTGAAACGCAGTACGTGGCCACGCGGCAATGGCAGGCCGTGGTAGGCGCGGGCGCGGGCATCAGGCTGTCGGCGCAATGGGCCAAACAAACTTTCACGAGCGAACTGCTGGTGGGCGCGCCGCTGGCGCAGCCCGCCAATCTCGGGCCGAAGCGCGGCGTCGTGCTGGCCACCTTGAACTGGATCTACTAGACATTTGGGAGCACAAGCATGCAAGGCAACATTATTCGTCTCGCTCTGGGTGCCGTCATCGCATTGGGGCTCCAGTGCGCGCACGCTGCCACGGTCAATGGCGTGGCCATCGCCGATACGGCGATCACCGACACCCTGCGGGCGACGGGTCTGCCCGATTCCCCCCAAGCGCGCGAAGCGATCAAGCAGCAGTTGATCGCGCGCGAACTGTTCCGCCAGGAGGCCGCCAAGGACAAGGCGCTGGAACAGCGTGCGGACGTGCAGGCGTCGTTGCGCGAGGCGCGCAACCAGGTGCTGATGCAGGCCTGGCTCAAGGACCATATCAAGCCCGCCCCGGTGACTGATGCAGAGGTACGGGCGCGCTACGACGCCATCGTCGCGACGCTGGGCGATCAGGAGTACAAGGCGCGCGTGATCGAAGTGGCAGACGATGCCGCGGCCGGCGCTGCGCTGGCACGCATCAAGGCTGGCGAGGACTTCGCAAAGGTGGCGCAGGCCGTCAGCCTCGCCCCGTCGAAGACCGCCGGCGGCGCGATGGAGTGGGTCAGCTTCAAGGTGCCGGTCCAGGAGGGCAAGACCCAGAACCTGCCGTTGCCGATCGCTCAGGCCATGGCGTCGTTGCCGCCCGGTGCGATCACGCCCGCGCCCGTTGCGGTGGGCGAACGCCGCTATCTGGTCAAGGTCGATGCCGTGCGCCCGACGCAGATTCCCGCGTTCGAGACGGCGGCGCCTGGCATCCGGCAGGCGCTTCAGGCGCAGGCGCTGGAGCGCGCCACGCTGGCCCTGGTCACGAGCCTGCTGACCAAGGCAAAGATCACGCAGTAGTTCGCGTCGCAATCACCGCGCCCGATTCGCCGGCGGCGTTTCACGCTGCCGTTTCCAAGTCTTTCGTCTGACGCTGTTCAGCCCCAACCATGCAACGCGACCGCTCGGCCACGCTGTACCCCGCTTCCTCGACCGCCGCTGACGTTCCTGTGGACGTGCCGGCCGACCTGTCGCTGGCCGACCGTGGCCGCCGCAGCGTGGCCGCGCGTGCCGTCGCGGCATGCTTGGCCACCACGCTGTGGGTCGGGCCGGTGTCGATCACGTTGCAGCAGTCCAGGCAGGCGGCGGGTGTGCTCGGTGCGGGCGCAATGCCTGTGGATGCCTTTGCCACGCACGTCGGCGCGGTGCGTCAGGGGCTGCTGCGCTGGGCGATGGACCAGTTGCCGGTGGTATTGCGCTTCGGCCCCGCCGAGGCCATGGCCGCGCCAGTGACCGATCCGGCGGCACCGATCCGCTTCACGCCGACGATCTCTGCCACGACCGGCCCGGGCGCGCCACAGGGCGGCGTGCCTGTGGTCGGCATCACCACGCCGAACGCCCAAGGCATCTCGCTGAACCAGTACCGCTCGTTCGTCGTCGACCCAATCGGGCTGATCCTCAACAACAGCACCACGGGCGGCGGTGCGTTTCTGGGCGGCCAGGTGGGCGCCAATGCCAACCTGGCGGCATCGGGGCCGGCGCGGCTGATCATCAACCAAGTGACCAGCAATGCGCCGGCGCAAATCAACGGCATGGTCGAGGTGTTCGGCGCGCAGGCCGGCCTGGTGGTGGCCGCGCCCGGTGGCGTCTATACCAACGGCGCAGGCTTCACCAACACATCGCAGGTCACCCTGACGACGGGCACCCCGCAGTGGCTCTCGGCAACGGGGGCCGCCACGAGCTTCGACGCGGCTGCGTCGGCTGGATTTCTGGTCGAAGGCGGTCGCATCCAGATCGGCAACCCGACGCCGGGATCGCCCAGCACCGGCATCGAAGGCACGGTCGGCAACATCAACCTGATCGGCGAGTCGATTGGCGTCGATGCGGCGTTGAACGCCGGCCGCCAGATCAATCTCGTGGCCGGGCGCCAACTGGTCAAGCCCGACGGCGACGGGTTCACGACCACGCCCACCGGCGCCAACAATGCCGCCACGAACGCTTCCGCCACGAACGGTCTGGCGATCGATGCCACGGCCTTCGGGGCGATGAATGCCGGGCAGATCCGCATCGTCAGCACCGCCGCAGGCGTGGGTGTGCGGGCCGATGGCAACCTCGCGGCGTCGGCGGGCAATCTCACCATCGATGCATCGGGTAACGTCAAGGTCGGCAGCACTTACGCCAAGCAAGAGGTGGCATTCAACGCAGGCGGTGCGGTGGAGGCGGCTGGCAACGGTCGCGCCGAAGCGGCGTACTTCGTCAACGCAGCCGGCGATGTCACGCTGGGCGGGACGCTGGAAGCAGGGCGCGGCGTCGCCGTGACGTCCGGTGGCGCCATTCGTGGCGCGGGCGGTGTCAAGGCACAGGACGCGGTGGCGCTCAATGCCGCGACCAACGTGGATGTGGGCGGTGCCGTGAACGGCGCGAGCATTTTCGTCAAGGCGGCGGGTCAGGACGGGCAGGGGGATATCCGACTGGGTGGCGATGTGACGACGCCGGGGACCATCGCGCTGCAGGCCGCGCGGGATACCGTCATCGACGGCAGCGCGGTATCGGCCGGTGATCTGAACCTGGCCTCGCAACGCAACCTGACGATTCACGGCGCGGCGGGCAGCACCACGGGCAACGTGTCGCTGACCGGTATCGACGGCAGCGTGACGACCACGGGCAATGTGGTCTCGCCCGGCACGCTCAGCGTAAAGGCAGGTACCGATGTCAGCCTCGGCGGCCAGGTCGCGGCGACGGGGCAGCTCGATGTCACGGCGCAGACAGGCAGCATTGCCACCACTGGGCAGATCGGCAGCAATGCCGGCATCGCGCTGAAGGCGGCGCAGGATGTGACCGTGGGCGGCCAGGCGCAAAGCGCGGGCGATACCACCATCACTGCCACACGCGGCAATGTCGCGATCAATGGCGCACTGACTAGCGACGCCAATACCGCCATTTCTGCAGGTGGCGCCGCAAGCGTCTCGGGCAGCCTGTCGAGCGGTGGTAACGCCAGCGTATCGGCGGCGACAGGGTCGGCCACGATCAACGGATCGCTGACGAGCCTCGGCAATGCCAATGTCTCGGGCGCGCAGGACGTCACGCTATCGGGCAGCACGTTGGTAGGCGGCAATCTCGGTGCGTCGGCAGGCCGGATGCTGACGGTTGGCGACCTCACCTGGATCGGCAAGGACGCGACGCTGCGCGGCGGCGATGTCTCGATCGGCGCACCGCAAGGGCAGCAGAACGCTGTCAGCGGCACCTTGGATGTTGCCGCCACGCGCGGCCTGACGCTGACCGGCGATACCACGGCCACCAACGTGAGGCTGAGCGGCGCAACCATCAGCAATGCGGGCGGTACGGCGGCCGTGCAGCAAATGCAGGTGTCGGGCGGAACGGTCACCAACACCGGGACGCTGGCGGGCAATGCCGTCACGCTGAACGTGACGAACCTGACCAACCGTGGCGTGCTGGGCGGGAAGACCGTCAACGCCACGATTGGCAACGCGTTCGACAACGCGGCAGGATTGCTGTCCGGTGCGCAGACACTCACTGTGTCAGCCGGAGCGCTGGTGAACAACCAGGGCGGCACGCTGTTTGCCGGCGATCTCAGCGGCCAGAATCCGCTGAGCGGCAATCTGGCCTTTACGGTGTTCGGCAGCAACGGCAGCTTCAACAACGTTGGCGGTCAGGTGCTGGCCGGCAACAACCTCACGCTCAATGCGCCTAACCAGGTGTTCGATCCGTCGGCTACGGCCACGGGCAAGCTCGACGCCAACGGTACGCTGACGCTGGGCGCGCTGGCGATCAACAACACGGGAACGTGGATCGTGCCGGGCGGCAGCGTGGTACTCAACGCCAGCCAGGGCATCAGCAACAGCGGCACGATCCAGAAGGCGGGCGATTTGTCGCTGGCGACCGGCGGCGCCTTGACCAACACCGGGCAGATCATCGGGGGCGCCAATGTGTCGCTGTCGTCCGGCAATCTGACCAATACGGGCACGCTGCATGCCAACGGTGACCTCGCGCTGGACGGCAACATCACCAACCGCGGCGTGGCCGAGGCGCTGGGCAACGTCGCCATTACCGGCGGCAACTTCGACAACACCGGCGCCAAGACGCAGGCCAACGGCAACCTGAGGATCGACATCGGTGGCACCGTGAGCAATGTCGCGGGCGTGATCGGCGCCAATGGCGACATGCATATCGCGGCGGGGGCGGTCATCAATGACCGTTCGGGGCCGGTCGACGGCGGCAGCACGACGGGCAAAGTCAGCAACGATGCGTTGGTCAATTCGGCGGTGATCGGCAGCTACGCACCATGGGTATTTTCGAATTGCGATTCGTGCTCGTGGATGCCCACCGCAGGCACGCCGACCAACCTGAAGATTGGCGATATCCGCCGCACGCCCGACGGCACCGCGCTGGCGCCGGAAGTCGGCAACTACCCCTATACGCCGGGCGGGGAAGCTGGCATTTCATGGATTTCGATGTGGCAACTGGTGGATGCCACGAGCCCGTACCCCGCGAATGCCGTGGGTATGGCAATTGCGTTGCCCACCGTGGACCGCACCATCGTCAAGCAGGCGGACGGCGTTGCTGGCCAGATCATCGCTGGCGGCAATCTCGATATCAGCGCGTCGACGCTCTCCAACAAGGGCGGCATCATTTCCGCCGCGCGCAACGTCACGCTCAATGTCGGCAACTTGGACAATGGCAGATCCGCCACGCTGGTCGATAGCGTGACAGACGCGGTCAATCAGGCCGAATTCAATGCACTGCTGGCCCAGCTCAACAGGCTGGCACAAGCTGTTCCGCCATCCGATCAAACGGGCGCGAACCAGCAACTGCTGTTCGGCACGATCACGCCGCCATGCATGGGCGACAGTTGTGGCATGCCGGCCATCACCGGTGCGCCGGTCAACGTCGGCCGCGATGTCAACAACGCCACCGTGTCGGCACCGACGCAGTCGTCCACCACTTCTCAGTTGGGCAAGGCGGGTCAGATTACCTCGGGCGGCAACCTGGCCCTGAACGGCACCGGCGACCTGACCAACACTGGCGACATCGCTGCCGCCGGCAACGTCAAAATCACCACTCCAGGTACCTTTACCAACAAAGGCGTCTACGACGTCAGCGTGGCTACCCAGGTCGGCTGCGTCCCGGGCGGTGACTGCCCCGATGACAGTTTTCCCACGGTGCAGTCGGTAGCCTGGAAGCAGACGCCTTCCACCATTGCCGCGGGCAACGCGCTGACCATCAACGCAGGCGCCCTGCAGAACCTGAACGCCACGCTGGCGGCTCAGGGCAATGTCGATATCACGACAGGCGGCACCGTGACCAACCGCGCCGGTGCGATCCAGTCGGTCTCCGGCGATGTGTCGATTACGGCGGCCGCGCTGGTCAACCAGTCGCTCGATCCGATCAAGCTGCACAAGAGCTACGGCGGCCAGAATCCGCCTTATGCCGGCGGCTGCAATCCAGGCGGCACCTATGGCAATAGCCAATGCGCCGCCACCGAGGACGCTGCCGCCGGTCCCGCAGCGGTGATTTCGGGGGCGCGTGACGTCACGATCCAGACCGGATCGCTCAGTAACAATGGCGCGTTGATTAGCGGCGGCCGCAACGTCAACGTGCAGGCCAGCGGCGGCGTGGACAACACCGCCATCGCACTGAACGCCGACTGGGTCGGACGCTGGCAGGAAGATCGCAGTGGCGGTGACCGCTGGCACGATACGGGCGGCCGTTCGGTGCTGGGCAGCATCGCTTCCGGCATCCAGGCGGGCAACGCGCTGACCGTCAATTCGGGTGGGCAGATCGTCAACACCGGCAATCTGCTGGGCACAGTCGTCGACCTGACCGGTGCGTCGATGGTCAATGGCATTACCAGCCCGAACCAGCCCACGCCGCCGATCGCCACGCCGCAGCAGGTCATCCCCCTCGGCCCGGCGCCGGTGCCAGCGGGATCGCTGCCGCCTACGGCAACTGTCACGCCCGATCCGACCGAGCCGTGGCAATTCACGCCGGTGGTGGTGGCAACGCCCACCGCGCCGACGGCCACGACGCCGCCGGCCGTCGACTGGCACTTCAATGCCAAACCGGACGGCACGCCGGTGACCAGTCCCACCACGTCTAACGACCGCGCGCAGTACGTCAGCCCGAACCCGGCTACCGGCGTGCTGGCTGGCGTGACACCGGACAGTCTGCTGGCGCAATTGCCGCCGGAGCTGCGTCCGGGGAACGTGACGTTCTACTACGACCCGTATACCGAAGGGCAAAAGCTGCAACAGGCCGCCTTGGCACAGACGGGGCAGGAAAGCTTTATCAGCGGGCTGTCGTGGGACAGCCAGAACAACCTGTCGGTGACCGACCAGGAAAAACTGTCGCTGTACAAGAACGCCGCCGATTACGCGAAGGAACACAACCTTGCACTTGGCCAGGCCCTGAGCGTGGATCAGGTGAAGGCGCTCGACGCACCGATGCTGTGGTACGTCGAGCAGGCGGTACCCGACCCGCGCTGCACGCTGGCCAGCACGATCTGCCCGAGCGTCAACGCGCTGGTGCCGCAGGTCTATCTGCCGGAAGGCTATGCCCAGGCGCTGGCTGTGCCCACTGGCGGCACGATCAGCGGCGAGAACATCAAGCTGACCGTCGACGGCCAGCTTCGCAACACCGGGCAGGTCGTCGCGCGCGACACGCTGACGGTCAAGGCCGAAAGCATCGACCTGAGCCCGAACGTGGTGTCGATCGGCACCAACGCGTACAAGGCGCAGGGCGGCTGGAACGTGGTGACGGGCACGGTGGTGCAGCCGGGCGGCTTCCTGTCGGCGATGCACATGGACATTGAGGCCGACAGCATCCGGGCCATCAACGACGCCTTCCGCGTGACGCGCGCCGACGGCACGGTCGACGCGGAAGCCAGCGCCGCGCTGGTGGCGCAGCTCAAGGAAAGCCTGGGGCTGAACTACACCGAAGGCACGGTCGCCGACGACATCCACACGCAGTTCATCAAGGAGAAGAAGGGCTTCGGCATCCTTGGCCAGATTTTGGCGATGGCGGCGGCGGTGGCAATTTCGATCGCTACGGCGGGGGCCGGGGCGGCGATCGTAGGTGCGGCCTATAGTGCGGCAATGGGAGTCACGGCTGCGGCCGGAGCGGCTTTTGCGACGGCAGGGGTTGGCGCGGCGATGTCGGCGGCTCTATCTGGGCTGATTGCCGGCACGCTGTCAAGCATGGTGAGCCAGGTCATCACAACCGGTTCGCTGAACATCGGTACGGCATTGAAGTCCGGCGCGATTTCCGGCCTGACAGCCGGGCTAACGCAGGGTGCGTTGGGCGCGCTAAAGCTGACCGACGCCGGGCTTAGCAGCTTCGGCGATAACATCACGCAGGGTAACTGGCTCGAGGCGGCCAGCAATCTTGGCAATTACGCCCAGGCCAGCATCGTGCGTTCAGCTATCAGCGCCGGTATCAATACGGCGGTATACGGGGGTAGCTTCGGGCAGGCATTCGCCGGTGGACTGGTGCGTGATGCTGCGGCATTAGCGGCGAATGCGGTGGGCGTGACACTGCCGGGGATTGGAAAACCTGGTGCCGATCCAGGGACGATCATCGCCAATGCTGCAGCGCACGCCCTAGTTGGCTGCGCTGCAGCGGCACTGGGCGGTGACGACTGCGCGGGAGGGGCCATTGGCGCCGCCGTCTCGGCTATCGTCGCTCCGCTGGTGCGGGACAGCCTGTATGACTCCGGGGGGAGCACCTGGAGCATTGACAACGGCAATGGCACGTCAACGACCTTTACAGAATTCAAGGACCAACAATACAACGCTGTTACGGTAGCCGTGGCCACCCTTGTCGGCAGCGGGCTAGCCGCCGCGCTCGGGAGGGACGTCACCGTTGCGGCGACAGCAGCCCAGAACGAGGCGATCAACAACGCCCTGTCTGGCAGCCAGGTAAGAAAGAAGAACGAACAGCTGGCATCGGCGAAGTCGCCGGATGATCGAGACCGCATCAACAAGGTCTGGGAAGACAAGGATCGTGCGCAAACCAAGGTCTATACCGACTTGGACGATGCGAAGCTCGATATGGCGCGAGCGTCGACAACCGCGGACAAGGCAACGGCGCTGCTGAAATTGCAATCGGCAGTGGATGCGGCTACGGCACTCTACGGCGAATTCCGTTCTGGCAACGACACTGGGGGGATGACGAAGATCGGGCAAGCGCTGCTCAGCGCAAGCCTGGCCATGCAGCAGGCATCGGCGGAATCCGGCACGCCGTTGAACCTCTCCCCAGCCCAGCGTGAGGCCCTTGCCAATACATACATGGAGATCGGCACGGCGCTTTCAGCGTATGAAGGTTCGACTGTTCCGACAAACCTTGGAAAAGGCCTGAAGACGGTTGCCGATTGGTTGTTGGGTCGTCCATCCGCTGGCGCGGTAGATATCGCGGCCGGCATGCCCGGGAAGACGATTTCGCCAACGAACGAACCTGGCGCATACTCGTCGCAGACTAGCAGCGGCGCACCAGCGCCGACCCCGGCACCGGGACCGGGCTATACTGCCGGCGACGTATTGGGGGTAGTGGGCGGCCCACGCACCTTCAATGGGGTGGAACTCGATCCAAGACTGCCGCCTCCGGTCGCGGGGTTGGACTACACACCCAAGGTACTAGATTCGGGAAATGTCAACATCGCGAACTCCCAGGTCAACGGTTATCAAGCTGAATTGAAACTCGCCAATACCATTGCGGCCTTGCCTGACCAGATCGTAGTGAAGTATGGAGATGTCATTGGACGGAATGGGGCGGATGTAATCTCGGTGAACTCGGTCACCGGAGAGGTGACATTGTGGGACAGCAAATTTAGGAGTACCGCTGCGAGTGTTGAGCCATCTCCAACCTTTGCACCGGACTCGGCCTCTCTTCGAAATGCTTTGGCGGAGGCTCGTAACGCGATCGCTGCATCGAACTTGCCGGAGACTGCCAAGAATGCCGCGCTGACAAGTCTCATCAAGGGAAATTTCAAGACCAATACTGTCGGTGCAGGACAAGTGAAAAACTCCACTATCGTCAGGTTTTGTGGGGCTGTGCCCTGTTCCGGAGGTTAAGATTTAATGCTATTCAATCCTCAACAATTGCGAACCAATGGTTTCAGCGCCGGCATGATTGCCTTCTATCGCGAAGGCATGTGGCAAGGGCCTCCCTTTGGTAATACTGGCGCAGACGGCTTGCATTGGGTGATTTCCGCATGGCTGCTTGGCTTGCAGTCGGAATTTTCCGAGACTCTCCCGAGAGCAGTTCAATGGATTACCGACGCCATTGCATCCGGAGAGGAGTTTGGCGCTGACCAAAACACCTATCTTTCGCTGTTACATGGTGCTCGGGCAATCGGTAAATGGATGCTGGATGGGATTGAAAGTCAAGGTGACTGGGACTCTGCGAGGCACTTCGAATTGCTCCGCTGGACGAATAAGTATCGTCCATGGTCGCAGTCGGAAATCATAAGCTTCGGCCTTGACGAATATATGGCTCTGGCATGTCAGTGCCTTCAGTCTCCGGAAGCGCTCGAGCATGCGATTGGCCTGTACGAGGATTGGACTGGAAAACGCCAGCCTTTGCCGCTTTCCAAACTGGTGCTTCCGCGAGACTTTGGTTACTCGATTTGCATGCATTACACAGGACGGCATGTTCAAGTTGAGTCCGACCTGTTTGACGCGGGGCGGCGGCTTTTACGGCGTTATTTAGCAGATCACTGGTTGGGAGGTGGGCAGACGATTCGCGCGGTGATGTGGCTCAAGATCGTGTACTCGCTCCAAAATACGAAGCTGACTCCCATGGAAATCATTCTGAAGGCATACGACGACATGCCAAAGGTACACAGACCCGATTTCGTGTAGGTGCGCAAAGATTTTTGGCGGAAGTGGCATGGGCCGGGAAATCGAGAGTGCCGGGAAGATAGCGCGGGTGTACTTGGACTCCATCGGACGAGGCACCCGCCCCAGTTGGCATCAGGCGAGCGGCCTGCTTTGAGATCTGCTGCGCGGGTCGTGAAAGTCTGACCAGGGAGAAGTGATGTTGCCACTTGGGGCTTATCCACTGATTCGGCTCGGTCTCATGGGCATCCTCAGCCCCGTCCCTTCACCGGTAATAGGACCTACCGTGGAGAAGACGCGCTCGTGCCGCCGCTACACGCTCGTGCTCGGGGGCGGGTAAGACCTATACGCGCGTGGTTTTGGCATTTGGCGATGCGTGCGCCTCTACGCTAGCGGTCCATGCGGGAGGGCACTGCCACGAGATCCGGACACCGTTAGCACGTGGTCGGTCGGGACGTGTCAACGGTGCCTTAATCCGAAGCAAACGAACTCGCCAGCCTCTCTGGATCGGGCCTGTGCACCGGCTTGTAGACATCACCGGTTACCGGAGCGGATACCGTTTGCACGTCATCGACGACAACGTGTTCGCCATTCAGGTCGGAACGCACGAACTGTCGCCGGCCGTCGGGGAAGCAGCGTCTATGACCCGGGATGGGATCTACGCAGACAGCCCGGCGCTCGACGCACCGATGCTGTGGTACGTCGAGCAGGCGGTACCCCACCCCGCCCGGTCGTCGCGCGCGACACGCTGACGGTCAAGGCCGAAAGCATTGACCTGAGCCCGAACGTGGTGTCGATCGGCACCAACGCGTACAAGGCGCAGGGCGGCTGGAACGTGGTGACGGGCACGGTGGTGCAGCCGGGCGGCTTCCTGTCGGCGATGCACATGGACATCGAGGCCGACAGCATCCGGGCCATCAACGACGCCTTCCGCGTGACGCGCGCCGACGGCACGGTCGACGCGGACGCCAGCGCCGCGCTGGTGGCGCAGCTCAAGGAAAGCCTGGGGCTGAACTACACCGAAGGCACGGTTGCCGACGACATCCACACGCAGTTCATCAAGGAGAAGAAGGGCCTGGGTGTGCTGGGCCAGATCTTGGCGATAGCTGCTTCGGTGGCGATCTCGATCGCTACGGCTGGTACAGGTTCTATGTTTGCGCCATTGATCTCAGGCGTGCTGTCTAGCATGGTGGGTCAGGTTCTCACCACTGGCACGCTGAACATGGCCGCGGCACTGAAAGCCGGCGTGGTCAGCATGGTGACGGCGGGACTCACGCAGGGCGCGCTGGACGGATTGAGCCTCGGTGACGGCGGTCTGGGCACGTTGGGGACCAACATCAGCACAGGCAGCTGGACGGCGGTTCAGGATAGTCTCGGGAAAGTAATTGCTGCAAGCGTGGTGCGTTCGGCCATCAATGCCGGGGTCAACACCATCGCCTACGGAGGGAGCTTCGGCCAGGCATTCGCAAACGGACTTATTCGCGATGCGGCTGCGGTAGCGGCCAATGCCGTTGGCATAAGGGCGCCCGGAATTGGGGTGCCGGGTTCAGATCCCCAGTCCATTCTTGCCAATGTACTCGGTCACGCGTTGGTCGGCTGTGCGGCACAGAGTCTGTCGGGCGGGGATTGTGCTGGCGGTGCCATTGGCGGGGCGGCCAGTGCCATTGCGGCGCCGTTGATCCGCGATAGCCTGTATGCGGGCAGTCAGACCGTCTTCGACAACGGGGATGGCACGCAGACGATCAGGTATGGAAATATCGGCTACAACGCCACGACCGTCGCGCTGGCGACGCTGATCGGTGGTTCTGCTGGTGCATTGCTCGGGACGAATGCCACTGCGGCGGCGCTGGCGGCGCAGAACGAGGCGCTGAACAATTCGCTGAGCGTGAAGATCGTGCCGCGGCCGGTCCCGACACCATTTGGTGTGGTGATGGTGCCGATGCCCGTGGTGACGGATGACCCGATCGGCACGCCGAATAACGGGCCTCAGAAATCCGATCCACTCACGAACCCGCTGGAAGAGCAAAACAGCAAGGGCAATGCTGTTGCGACGCCGAACAACGGTCCGCAGGGTTCGACGTTGACGAGCACGCCCGCGAGCGGTCCACAGGGGCCAACGATTCTGGGCAATCCTGGGTGTATGCTGGCGCTAGCGATCTGTGCGGGTCTGACGGCAATTGCGCAGATCCAGAATGGTGCAAGTCCCGGGACGGGATCGGATAGCAACTCTCAGCCAGGATTGGATTGGTCGATTGTCAGCAAGACTGGAGAATCGCGCCCCGATCACATCGTTGCTCAGCATGGCGACCTTAATTTGAACAAGCCAAACCAAGGCGTGTTCTATGGCGATCCGGTCTCGACAGTAAACGACGCATGGAATATTGTTCGGCAGGCTGGTATCCAACCGGTGACCAGCGGCAGCACCGACATTTATGTGGTGCCTCGCCAGAATTCGGGATATGCAGGTGGTTACACTGGGCAGCGCCAGAACTTAGATACCGTCACCATTATCACGGTACATGGAACGAACCAAATCATTACCGCATTCCCCGGTAACGGTCTTCCACTGCCTAAATCACAATAGCTATGACCTATAAACACTATGCCGTTATTAACGAAACCTGCCCGGTTTGTAGTCAGGGGCGAGTGCTTGTGGCATCTGAGGGAGGCAAGGGCAACCTATTTGCTATGTGCGAGGACTGCGAGTCCGAATGGTGTGACCCGCGGGAATCGAACAATGCCGCCCTAGCTACAAGAGATAAGCATCCCTTCTCTCGCTATCTTGAGGTCGGAGATTTGGTGGGACACGAGTGGTACGCCTCAGTGCTCAATCGGTAGGCAAAAGCTAGCCGGCTTCGGGCAGATCAATGCACGGCCCGAAAAACCGCGCCTGGGCAAAAAACCTGCGGCCGGGACCCGCGTCGGGAAAATCGCCACCCGCAACGCCAGGCTGCGTCTAGGGTTGCGCGCCATCGCCATCGCCAACGCTGGACGCGTCGGGTGCTGGATACGGTGCCATTGGCGGAGGGGCCAGTGCGATTGCGGCGCCGTTGATCGCGATAGCCTCTATGGGGGCAGCCAGACCGTCGTCGATAACGGTGATGGCACCCAGACGATCAAGTATGGAAATGTCGGCTACAACGCCACGACCGTCGCGCTGGCGACGCTGATCGGTGGCTCTGCTGGTGCATTGCTCGGGACGAATGCGACGGGTGCGGCGCTGGCCGCGCAGAACGAGGCGCTGAACAACTCCACGTCCGACAAGGTGGTGAAATGGGCTAAGGAGACCTACAAAGATCCTCTTGGGGACTTGGCACGTTGGGGCAAGGAACTCCTCGGTATGCTGCCAGGGCAGACGCCGCCGACAGAAGCCAACCCGCTGGTGGACGCGACGAACGGTGGTAATCCGCCGGCGACGGGCGGGGCAGTGGTAACGCCTCCGACGATGTCCTGTAGTGCAAGTGGGCAGTGTGTGGTGACGCCCCCAATTACTTCACCGGGGGCTCCTGGCAATGCGATTCTGTCAACCAATGGCGGCGATGCTGGCGGGGAACCGGGACAAGGCGCCAATGCAGACAGCGGAGCACCGGGGCGGGTGCAGTCCCGCATAAACTTGACGAACGCCGGCATGGACCACATTGGTGATCGACACCTTGATCCGACGGTAAATGCTAGCCAGTTTGCAATTAGTGAAAGTGACCTCACGAAACTGCTGCAGGATAAAAACACTGTTTCAACACCCATAACTCGTGCCATTCGGAGCGGCAATGATATTAACTATGTTCGGGAAGTAGACACTGGGCAAGTGGTCGGCACCGACAAGTTCAATGGCTATCAGCCGACGTCTACAATGACGGTGATTACGGACAAGTACGGTAACCTTGTAACTGCGTTTCCCGGGAGGCTGGAATGAAGGAGAAAAACTCTGAGAGAGACGAGTTGATTCGAAGAGACCTTCTTGGTACGTCCGAACAACTATGTTCCCAAAATGACCCGACTGGCTTGGGTCCTGCACTGCGCGGCTTCTTGCCGACGCTGGACCGTGCGTTCATTCTGAAATGGCTGCCGGAACAGGCGGAAGACATCTATTGGGTACTTGTCGGCCCTACGACGATAGTGAAAGTCGAGATCCCTCGTGCACGAGAAGGACCTGCCGTGCTCGAAGCCATTGACCTTGCGATGTTTCGAGGAAAGCCGCAGTCGCGAAAGGTGAGAGAGAAGCTGGAGATCGCGCTCAAGTTGATGAGTGGTTGAGTTGCGCGGTAGGGGCCATTGGCGGGGCGGCCAGTGCCATTGCGGCGCCGTTGATTCGCGACCAGGTCTACGCCGACAGCGCGGTGGTGAACTACAGCGATGACCCGGTGCGCCAGGCGCTCACGGTCGGCCTCGCAACGCTCATTGGCGGTACCACGGGGCTGCTGCTTGGCGGGAACTCTACGTCGGCTGCGCTGGCGGCGCAGAACGAGTCGCTGAACAATGCGACCAGTGGTACGAAGAAGCCGGCCATACCGGACGACGTGCGCAAGATGATGGAGGCGGAGCGGCGGGCGTTCGGTCAGGTAGGCAGCAAGCCGGGGTCAGCAAATTCCGATGTCCCGCCGATGATTGGCCCCAGTCCCCTGGTGCTCGGCGGAGCAAATAAAGATGGAGCGCCAGGTTTGATGGGGCCAAAGGTACCGTCAAACTTACAGCCGTTCACCAATCCACCGCAAAGCCCTGTAGTTCCTCCCGATTGGGTCTCGCGACCAGGGCGAACGCCTGGAAGCACGATTTACTATCCACCTGGAACAGACCCGAGCGCGCAAGGAAGCACGTATATTCGTGTGATGCCACCCGGCTCAACGCCGGTGCCTGGGCTTGAAAATGGCTACTGGCTTTCGATACAAAAGGGGCAGCCAATCAATCCTGCAACCGGGGGAACAGGGACACGGGGAGACACGCACGTCCCGTTACCCCCGAACGGAATGCCGCCACAAAGATAAGAGAAAATGATGATCGATAATCGAGACTTGGCAGAAATTCACCATACGGTCCTGACAGGACTAACCGTTGGTGTTGGCTCGCTCATCTTACTATTTGCGAGTGGTGCGCAGATCCTGCTTCAATGCCCATTCGAGGGTAACGAAGACGGTATCGTTCAAGCAGGGCATGGGGAAGATATGAGTTCAAGCCCCGCTTTGTTTGGGTTTTTGAACCGGCGGATTATCGATGCTACGGTCGACGGGAATCTGATCCTCTCGCTACATTTTGACGATGGACGGTATTTGAGAATTATCCCGGAGCGAAATGGGCTTGAGTCATACGTGCTCACTACACGGCATGGCATCTGTCCCATTATTGTCATGTGAGAGGGCTGCTCTTCGGCTGCTACTACGTAGCTGACCTCGTCTGTGCACCTGTGTGGGCGCGCCTTGTTGTTCCTTAACCATGCCGGATTGCGCGGCCCAAAACCGCGTCTGGGGTAAAACCCTCTTCCTATACCCGAGTCGGGGCGCCGACCGCCCGCAAAGCCTAGCTCCGTCTAGGGTTGCGGGGCGTCGCCTCGTGGGCTGCATCGGGTGCTGGATTTGGTGCCATTGGTGGGGCAACGACTGCCGTAGTGGCGCCATTGGCGATGTACGCCCTGGACCCCAGCCATGAGCCGTTGACGACGGGGCAGACGGCGACGGCGATTGCGACGCTCGCCGGCGGAGGTGTGGCAGCGGCATTGGGCTGAATCCAAATGCTCAGCGACGGCAGCACAAAATGAAGAGCTGAACAACAATGGCCCGCACTGGGGGCAATACCCGAACCCCGGGATGCCGGATGAAATCAAGAAGGAGATGGAACAGGAGCGCCGGTTCTTTGGGGAGTCGCAGACCGTTCATGTGCCGGGCGACGCGGAGGTGGCGACGCTGAATCCGCTGGCCTTTGGCGGCGCCACAAGCGGAGCTAGGTCAGGTGTGCCCGGTAGCGACTTTACGCTCACTGCTCTACGAGTTGTCATCGCCACCGTGGGGCGATGACGGGAATTCGCCGACTTGGGAAATATGCCCGTGCTGTGGCACAGAGTTTGGCTACGAAGACAGTACGCCAGCGAGCGCACGAGAGATGCGAAGCAGATGGATCGCAGGAGGAAAGCAGTGGCTCGATAAGCGCGAGAAGTCTGCGGACTGGGATTTCGGCATTCAAAGCAAGCACATTCCCGAGGGGTACCTTTAATTGGCTGCAAGTAGCGGAGCTGGCCACTACGAGACCGAGCGATGCTGGAGGTCGTCAACGTCGGTGGCCATTTCATCATTATGCACAGCAAAACTAGGGCCAACGGGGCGGGGTTCGTCGTTTTTGCGGTGCTGCTTTACGGTTCACGAGCGGATTCGGACACCATTTGCGCGTTGTCGACGATGAAGTGCTAGCCCTATGGGTCGAGGCGCACGATGAACGGCCTCGGGAATCGCGAAAGGCCGCGCAGTCTATATCGGGTAATGGTAGTTCTTGGCCCGACCAGGAAAAACTGTCGCTTTACGAGAACTCTGCCGACTACGCGAAGGAACACAACCTGGCGCTGGGCCAGGCCCTGAGCGTGGATCAGGTGAAGGCGCTCGACGCACCGATGCTGTGGTACGTCGAGCAGGCGGTACCGGACCCGCGCTGCACGCTGGCCAGCTCGATCTGCCCGAGCGTCAACGCGCTGGTGCCGCAGGTCTATCTGCCGGAAGGCTATGCCCAGGCGCTGGCCGTGCCCACTGGAGGCACGATCAGCGGCGAGAACATCAAGCTGACCGTCGACGGCCAGCTTCGCAACACCGGGCAGGTCGTCGCGCGGGACACGCTGACGGTCAAGGCCGAAAGCATTGACCTGAGCCCGAACGTGGTGTCGATCGGCACCAACGCGTACAAGGCGCAGGGCGGCTGGAACGTGGTGACGGGCACGGTGGTGCAGCCGGGCGGCTTCCTGTCGGCGATGCACATGGACATCGAAGCCGACAGCATCCGGGCCATTAACGACGCCTTCCGCGTGACGCGCGCCGACGGCACGGTCGACGCGGAAGCCAGCGCCGCGCTGGTGGCGCAGCTCAAGGAAAGCCTGGGGCTGAACTACACCGAAGGCACGGTCGCCGACGACATCCACACGCAGTTCATCAAGGAGAAGAAGGGCTTCGGCATCCTTGGCCAGATTTTGGCGATGGCGGCGGCGGTGGCGGTGTCCATCGTCACGGCAGGATCCGCGGCCGCAGCCATGGGCGTGGCGCTCGCCAAAATGACATTGGGTGAGGCGATACTGGTAGCCGCGCTGTCGAGCATGGCTGGCAGTATGGCCAGCCAGATCGTGTCGGGCCAGGGGCTCAATTTCGGCAAGATTGCACAGGCTGGGCTGATTGGTGCGGTGACTGCGGGGCTAACCAATGGCATCACGTTCGACGGCAGCAGCTTTGGGCTAAGCGAATGGGGTCAGTCGCTGGAGGGAACTAGGACCTTGGCAAACCTTGCCGGCAGCAATACGGCTGGCGGCGTATTGCAGGCGGCGAAGGACGGGGCGACGGGCACCATCTATCAGCAGGCCATTGGCATGGTGGGGACGGGCCTGATTAACGCCGGGATTAATACGGCCTTCAATGGTGGGAGCTTTGGACAGGCGTTCCTGAATAACCTCGTGGCGCAAACAGCGGCGCTGGGCGCCAACGCGATTGGCAATTCGACCGATCCGCTAACGCTGCAGAACGTTGCCGCCCATGCGGCGCTGGGATGTGCCGCGCAGAGTGCGATGGGGGATGATTGCGGTAGTGGTGCCATTGGGGGGGCGACGAGTGCTGTTGTAGCGCCGCTCGTAGGCATGGGACTGGGTATCGAGACTAACGCCGACCGTGCCGACCCGATGAATCGTGCGCTGGTGACGGCGGTGGCCATGCTGGCGGGCGGTGGGCTTGCGGCAGCGTTAGGAGGGGACGCTACGGCGGCGGCTGGCGCAGCGCAGAACGAGGCGCTGAACAACTACCTGAGCGGCAAGCAGGAAAAGGGGCTGGTCGATTCCCTGAAGTCTTGTGCCGCGGGGGATACGCAGTGCGTGGCGAAGTGGACTTCGTACTACGCAAGCGTCAATACCACGCAACAGCAAGCAGCTCAGAACTGCACGCTGGACAATTGCACCGCCATTGCAAACGACGCGCGTGCGCCGTCGATCAATAGTTCGGAAAACCGGGCGGCTTGCCAGGGTGTGGCAACTTGCGAAAGCCTTCTGAGCAGCCTGTCGGCCCAGAACGTATCGGCGCAGGCGAGCGCGTTGAGTCGGTGGAACAGCACTAGCAACGAGAAGGCTCAGGACATCAGCCAGCAGGCGGCTCAGGGTTCGACAGGCTCTTCCATCTGGGCGCAGATGTTCGGGCAGTTGTCGCCGGTCGATGCGTCGGGCATGGTGGACGCCGCGATTGGTGCGATGATGTCGCGCGGAGTGGCTACAAATGGTGCTCCATATACCCCTTTGGTTGACGGAGGCGGTCTTCAGGTGTACGAAGACGCCGGGGGTCATTTGATCGCCCGGCACGTTGGAATGTCTGATGCCGATCTTGCGAATCGTCTCGCAACTTCAAATGTGTCAGCAGCTTCGACTTTTGCCGATCGGGCCACTGCAGAAACCGCTGTTTTTTCTGCTATCAAATCCAACCAATCAGCGATCAGAAACTATCTTTCTGGTAATTCCAGTGGCTATCTGGCCATTGAATACACGTCACCGACACCGGTTGGAACGAGCCTCAGTCGCGGCGCAACGAACTCGACACCGGCGAGCAACGTCAGGGTGGTTATTGCGAGAGATCCTACGATGTCAACGGGTTACAGAATTATTACAGGATACCCTCACTAATGAAGGCACAATTTGCGACAGCGAAGAACATGTTCTCGGCGTACCTTAACCAAGACTTCGATTTGATCTTTGGTACAGCCGACGACGCGATTCGGGCGTTCGTTGAACACAGCGGTGTTGAGGAAGTGTCTCGCGCTGCAGTTGAGATAGAGTCAATCTTGGCCATGAAGTTGCCGGAGCCGGATTTGGCGAAGCTCACCCTTCAGAATCTGGGATGCTGTTACCAGTACTCGATGGAGTGGCCTTCCGGTGATGCTTGGTTGAGGCACCTGCTCGTGCTGCTAGGACGATAACCAAGCGCCTTCACGGCGTGCGGTACATGGCCCAACTGACGGCCACTGTGTAGTCGGTGCCATTGGGGGAGCGGCCAGTGCAGTTGTGGCCAGTACCCTCGTTGACCAGGCAGGCGGAGCCGCTAACCTGACCGATGTCCAGAGGGCTGCGATTACTGCAGCAGCAATGCTGGCGGGTGGTGGCGTTGCTGCGGCATTGGGCCAGAACCCAGAGGCTGCGGCCAGCGCCGCCCAAAATGAGGCGCTGAACAACTCCGAGCAGGTCCACAATGCAACGCCAAAATCTTTCGGAGGATCTGCGTTGACAGCAGCCTGCGGCAATGGCAGCCAGCCATGCAACACGCAGTTGCTAGGCACGATGCTGCAGGCACAGGGAGATAATGCGCAGCAGGCACTTGGAACAGTGTCGCCAAATTACGCGACACTGAATGTTGGGATATTGTCGGGTTCGGCTGGCGGTGTGATAAATCTCGCCGATGGTACGAAGTATCTCGCCGTTGGTGTGGGGCAGAGCAATCCTTCTGCCATATCCTGGTCGCCTGGTGGTAGCGCCACACTCGGCTGGATCTGGGGAGCGCAAGGCGCAGCGGCAACCAACTCTTTCCTGAATGGAGATGGCAATCAAGCGTTTGTGTCTATCCCTACCCCCTTCCCATTCAACGTGGTTGGTGCGGTAACACATGCCTACGGTGGCGCAACAGCGATCGAGCTTGGGATAGGCACACCGGGCGGAAAGACATTCGGGATTGTGCCCTGGAGTCATTCGATTCCTGTTGGTACCGGTTCGAAATAGGAGGAAGGAATGCCGGCAGTAGGAGGAGGGCCATCGCCAGAGCAATGGAAACGGATGAGCAAGGCAGAAAAGATCGTCTATTGCGTATTGGTCGGTGCGGCTGTGGTGTTTGTCGGATACTTGGTCATCGAAAAATTACTGAGTTGATGTTGTGAAAACCTTGCTGAACCCGGCTACGGCCGGGTTCGTCGTTTCTGCGGGTTGCTTTACGGTTCCGGAGCGGATTCGGATACCGTTTGCACGTTGTCGACGACAACGTGTTCGCCGTCCAGGTCGAAGCGCACGAACTGTCGCCTGCCGTCGGGGAAGCGCTTCTCGACGAGCCCCTTTGGGGTGTCCGGGGTCGAGACGTAGATGGGGTTGCCACGAGCGAGGTGGGCGCGGGCGACCTCGTCGCTGTCGTTATTGGCCATGGCATCGAAGAGCGCGTCCTGCTCGGCGGGCGACATCTGATCGAACGGTGTCAGCGGTGTCATAACGGCGTGGGACAGTTCAGGTACTTGAATGGTACTTAAAAAGGACACTAGCAGAACTGTTTAACTGATGGGCAAGGCGTCTCGAATCCGGCCCAACTGGCGATGATCACGGCGTTGTCGATGCTGACTAGCGGCGGTGTGGCAGCCCTGCTGGGCCGGGACTCGCAAGCGGCTGCGACGGCGGCACAGAACGAGGCGCTGAACAATGCGACCTCGACAGGTCCGACACGCGGCATTGCGAATCGTGAAAATGCGCGGCTGACAAAGCTATGCGAGCCAAATTGCACTCAGGAGGACTTCAACCGCATCGATACCCAGGTGCGACAGCTGGAGGCGGCGACGACACTGGCGCGGATGAACAACCTGACGCCGGAACAGGCACTGAAGCTGGCTGACACGTTGTCGAACCTGTTGCCGTACTATGGTTCGGCGGCGATGCTGTACCAGGCGGTGACAGGCCAGACCCTGAGTGGCCAGTCGCTGGATAAGGCGGATCGGTGGCTGTCGGGGATTCTGGGTGCGATTCCGGCGGGCGCGGCGGCTTACGGCAAAATCAGTGAATTTATAGTCACCAAGGGAACACTTGCGAGTGGCGCAATTGCGACGACTGGGGGAACAGCGAATGCAGCAACTGTAGTAAAGCTTGCGGACGATCTCGCATCGAAGATGGCCAAACCTATTGTCTCAGACACAAAGCTCGGCGGTTTGATCGACGACTTGTATCGTGATGGTGCGAAAATTGGCACAGGTAGCACGGCTGATGCTGTCCGCTATGAAGCCCGCACCGGCAACCCTGTCGGTGGTTTGTTCCATACCCAAAAGGCACAAGACTATTCGGTTGCCCTGCAAAAATGGCTGGATTCGAATCCCAACGCGCCGTTTAGCGATCGCTCCGCAGCTCAGAACGTCTTGCGTGACCTTCAGAATGCCTTGAAAGGGAAATTATGAGTACTTGGCAAGAGTTCGTTACCGAGCTGACCCGATGCGATGTGCTCAGTTCGGCCAGAAGACAGGCCCTTGAAGAGTGGGGTGAGGACATACCCACAACCGTTCTGTTTGGAAAACTAGGCAAGGCTATCGCCGAACATTTTGACGAACTGAATCCTGATGCACGTACCCATATTTTCCAAGTTATCGAGAGCGGCCTCATTACCAACGACGGGGCTCTCAAAGCGTTTGTGGCAACAGGCTTGCTAGAGGCGCTTTATTTACGTGCATCTAGTGGGCCTGGGCGTTGGAATCTGATTAGCGACTATCTCGGCCCGCTTTCCGCGGCCTATCTGGCGGAGTGGGAAAAACTGCATCATTAGTAGAGGAACCGGATTCGCAATTGAAAGCCACAGCCGGCGGCTAGACTTGCACATCGGCGCGCCCCTGTGGGCGCGCCTTGCTCTTTAACGAAGCCGGATTGTTCGGCCAAAAACCGCGTCTGGGGCAAACACTTGCAACGGAGAGCCGCATCGGGGCGCTGAACACCCGCCAAGCCTTGCGGCATTTAGGGTTGCGTGCCATCGCCAACGCGGGACACGTCGGGTGCTGGGTATGGAGCCATTGGCGGGCTGCGAGTGCGCTGGCGGCGCCGTTGATTCGCGACCAGGTCTACGGTGCCATTGGCGGAGCGGCCAGTGCGATTGCGGCGCCGTTGATCGCGATAGCCTCTATGGGGGCAGCCAGACCGTCATCGATAACGGTGATGGCACGCAGACGATCAAGTATGGAAATGTCGGCTACAACGCCACGACCGTCGCGCTCGCGACACTCATCGGTGGTGCTGCCGGTGCATTGCTCGGGACGAACGCAACGGCGGCGGCGTTGGCGGCGCAGAACGAGGCGCTGAATAACACTACGTCCGACAAATCGGTGAAATGGGTCAAGGAGACCTACAAAGATCCTCTTGGGGACTTGGCACGTTGGGGCAAGTAGTTCCTTTCCATGCTGCCAGGGCAGTCGCCGCCGGCTCATCGCGGGTGGGATTTGGGGCTGACCTATAACGCGCTGTTAACCTCCATGGGCTTCAGTGGGGGTGGGGCTGGTCCATTGCCGAGCGCGGGCGTGCAAGATAATGTTCTGCCGACCACGACCGGCAGCCGGACGGCAGTGGCGTTAGGTGGGCCCACAAGCACGGCTGGGAAGCTCACAATCGGCGCTGGCGATTTCTCTGCAAGTGAGCGGATGGCTGCGCAATACATGGCGGATCTTGGTAACGAAGTTCTACTTCGCGCGCCAGTGGGTACAAGAGCCGGCGGGGGAACCTCGGACTTGCTCGTGAACGGTGTAGCCTACGACGTGTAACTACCTACGACGAGCAACCCAAATCGGATTGTGTCTGCGATCGCAAGTAAGAATACGCAAGCAACAGGTATCGTCCTAGACCTGACAAACTCGTCGGTAACTCCTGAGCAGCTAGGGAGTATATTGCAGCGTGTCAGAGGAGCCGGGGCAACAAACATTACTGACATTAAAATTATAAAGAGATAGATATGCCGAGCATGACTTGCAAGTGCGGTCACCGGATCACGTATGGCGAGATACCCTGTCGAGATCAGTGGCTGTTCATCTCAGATGAAGCCTATGACAAATTCTCAGGCGATGTGGATGCCGAAGACATTTATCGGGCGATGCGGCCAATGCTGAAATGCCCAAACTGTGGACGCTTGTGGGTATTTTGGGAGGGATTTGGAAAGCCCGGGTCGGCTTACAAACTAGATTAGAAGCACCCGTCTTGGCCTGTGGAAATCCTGCCAGCTAGGTCGCGTGCGCCCGTCGCAGTCCCTCAGGGCGTTGCCCCGAGACCCCAGCCCTCCCGTCTTAGCCGCCTGTTCGGGGCGGTCCCACCGTTGCAAATCCACATGGCCGTTCGGCTAGACTGGCGCATCCGCGTGCCCGCGAGGGCGTGCCGTGCTCTTTAACGAAACCAGATTGCGCGGGGGAGAATGCGCAACAGGCGCTTGGAACAGTGTCGCCGAATTACGCGACACTGAACGTTGGGATAGTCTCGGGAAAGTAGTTGCTGCACCTGCACCGCAGCCCGAGGCGATTTACGCTAGGAATCTCGAGAAGTACGGCGATAAGCTGGGGCCAACAGTCGACTGGCTTAGGGCCAAAGGCAAGAACTGGGAGGAAATTATTGAATCTGTAAGCCGGTCGGGCGGCAAGGATTTGGGGTTCTAAGAATGGGCACAGAGGAAGCAACTATTTTTCTCGGAAATGAATATGACGATGCACTTAGAGATGCCATCCATACTGTCCTTGTAAGGAGTGGTGCGGTTGGTATTGATAAGCTTTGGGGCGTTGGTGGATCGCAAGAAATTGAAACTCTGGTAGTTTGGCTCGGTATCGACTCAATAACGATCGAGGCAGAAACTTTCGTCGGCCTCACTATTGCTGGACCGAAGGCGATTGTGGAGGATATTGCTCGACAAGTGAGGCAGATATTGCGCGCTTCTGACTCTGCAAGGCAGCGTTAGCGAAAATCTCAATATACAACCGTGTGCGGTATGTTAATCAAGAGAACCCACACGACGGACTCAGAGTGAGAGATATCGGGTACGTTATCGAAGACTATGGCGATGGAAACTGCGAAGTCGAGTTCTACAATGCTGACGGCACCGCGCCGTTTGGTGGAATTTTTTCCGGCTATCCATGCACTTCCCACAGGAAGGTAATACAAGCCATGATTATCAATATTGAAAAGCCCTTGCGCTTGTGCCTTGACGTTGTCGAGACGGATAAACATGTTCCGTCAATGAGGATGCAAATCGCAGTTGATGTGCAGCAGTTCGGACATAAGCTGGCGTATAGGGGTTATGCATGGTTCGACTGCACAACGTGGGATACGTTTGTTCAGGGGCTAGCTGCGCCTGATACAACGAAAGTCTCTCTTGTTGATATGGGTGATCACTTCTCGTTGACGCTCGGCGTGGTGAGTGGGCGCTTGGAGCTAGCGTGGGAAATGAAGAAGCGTGATACCTCTGGAGCAATTGCTACTGCCACGTTCCGTTCTCCGATTGATACCGATACGTTTGCCCATGTAACGCTTCAGTTCAAAGAGTTCGAACGCTGGTGGTAGTTGTTATTAGTGGCGCGGACATGAAGAACCCGGCTCCAGCTGGGGTCTTCGTGTCTGCAGACGTTGCTCTACAGCTCCTGCGACGGTCTGGATACCGTTTTTGCCCGCTGTCGACGACAACGTGTTCGCCATCCTGGTCGAAGCGCACTCTGTCGCCGGCCGTCGGGGAAGCGCTTCTCGACGAGGCCCTTAGGTGTGTCCGGCGTGGAGACGTAGATGGGATTGTCCTGAGCGAGCTGGGCGCGGGGCGACGTCGTCGCTGTCGTTATTGGCCATGGCATCGAAGAGCGCGTCCTGCTCGGCGGGCGACATCTGATCGAACGGTGTCAGCGGTGTCATAACGGCGTGGGACAGTTCAGGTACTTGAATGGTACTTAAAAAGGACACTAGCAGAACTGTTTGGGGGCATGCCAAGGGCCAGCAGTACAAAAACTAAACAGTAACTAAACTGTTTGAGTACTTAGGCAGTACATCGCGGGGCATGCTGGTGCGGCCATCCCCTGCAACCCATGGTCGGAATACACTCTTTAGCGGCGTTGGCGGGGTGGTCGGTCCTGCGGACCTACCGTGGAGAAGACGCACTCGTGCCGCCGCTACACGCTCGTGCTCGGGGGCGGATAAGACCTATACGCGCGTGGTTTTGGAATTTGGCCGTGCGTGCGCCTCTACGCTATCGATAACACCCCCGGCAATTTCCCAAAACCAAGGCAGCACCCATTCACTCAATGTTGATCTTGCCGTCCCTGACAAGCGCGGCAAATCTGTTTGTTTCGTCGCCGATGCGCTTTGTGAAGGCTTCGGGCGTGCTCGGCATTGGCTCGGCGCCGGCGGCCAGCATGCGCTGCTGGAAATCGGGTGAATTCACGATCTTCACGATCTCGGCGTTCAGGCGTGTCACGACTTGTGCGGGGGTAGCGGCCGGAGCGAGCACGCCGAACCACGTGCCGATATCGAAGCCCTTCAGACCGGACTCTTCCATCGTCGGCACGTCAGGCAATGCGCTGGACCGTTTCGCCGTGGTCACCGCCAGCGCCTTGAGCTTGCCGGCCTTGATGTGCGGTAGCACCGTCGTCAGCGTGTCGAACGACATCGACACCTGGCCTCCCAGCAGGTCGGTGGTCAGTGGGCCGCTGCCCTTGTAAGGGACCTGCAGCAGCGTGATGCCGGTGGCCGTTTGGAACTGGGTGCCAATCAGGTGTTGCGCGGTGCCGTTGCCGTTCGATCCGTACGACATTTCCGGCGAAGCCTTCTTCGCCAGAGCTACCAGTTCCGCCACGTTTTTGGCGGGCGTTTTCGCACTGTTGACGACCAGCACGTTGGGCACCATCGCCAGCGTGGAGACAGGCGCCAGGTCCTTCTGGAAGCTGTAGGGCAGCTTTTTGTAGACCGAAGTGGCGATCGTGTGGTGCACGGCGCCCATCAGCAGCGTGTAGCCATCGGGCTTCGATTTGGCAACGTAGTCGGCGCCCAGCGTGGCGCCCGCGCCCGGGCGGTTCTCGACGATGACCGGCTGGCCTAGCGATCTCGACAACTGGTCGCCCAGCGCGCGCGCCAGGATGTCGGTGGTGCCGCCCGACGGGAACGGCACCACGAGGCTGATCGGCTTGGCTGGCCAGTCCTGCGCCGTCGCGGCGGTGGCGGCACAGAGGCCGATGGCGCAGACGGACAGGCTGACGACGCGGCAGGCAAAGTGGGTGGTGAATCGACGCATGGTTGTCTCCTTTGCTTGTAGTAATAGGAATGCGTGACAGGCCGCAAGCTCGACGCCAACAGCCCCGCGCGGCCCGCAAATGCGCGACGCATGCGTGGCGCGTCCCGCCGCTGGTGCGGCGGTTGACCGGCCGCGGTGGCTTGACGCGCAGACAGCGACGCGTGCGCGGCTCTATGCGTCTCTGCGCGGCTTTATGCGGCTTATGCGACCTGAGGCCACCCTATGCAGCCTTGGCCTGTCCGTCCGCCGCCAGAAAATCGCAGACCGCCTTGGTCACCTCCACCGTCCTTGCCTTGCCGCCGAGATCGCCGGTATGCAGTGCCGGGTTGGCGGTCACGGCTTCGATGGCGGCCATTACGCGTTGCGCGGCGGCGTTTTCGCCCAGATGTTCCAGCAGCATGACCACCGACCAGAACGTACCGACCGGGTTGGCCAGTCCCTTGCCCATGATGTCGAACGCAGACCCGTGGATCGGCTCGAACATCGACGGGTAGCGGCGCTCGGGATCGATATTGCCGGTTGGGGCGATGCCCAGGCTGCCCGCCAGCGCCGCGGCCAGATCGCTGAGGATGTCGGCGTGCAGGTTGGTGGCGACGATGGTGTCGAGCGTCGCGGGGCGGTTCACCATGCGTGCGGTGGCGGCGTCGACCAGTTCCTTGTCCCAGGTGACGTCGGGGAAGTCCTTCGCCACTTCCACCGCCACTTCGTCCCACATCACCATGGCATGGCGCTGCGCGTTCGACTTGGTGATCACGGTCAGCAGTTTGCGCGGGCGCGACTGGGCGAGTTTGAACGCGAAGCGCAGGATGCGCTCGACGCCGACACGGGTCATCATCGATACGTCGGTGGCCGCTTCGATCGGATGGCCCTGGTGCACGCGGCCGCCCACGCCTGAGTATTCGCCTTCCGAGTTCTCGCGCACGATCACCCAGTTCAGGTCTTCCGGCGCGCAGCGCTTAAGTGGGCCGTCGATACCGGGCAGGATGCGCGTCGGGCGCACGTTGGCGTACTGGTCGAAGCCCTGGCAGATTTTCAGGCGCAGGCCCCACAGCGTGATGTGGTCCGGAATCTGGTTGTCGCCGGCAGAGCCGAACAGGATCGCATCCTTGTCGCGCAGGGCGTCGAGGCCGTCGGCCGGCATCATCGCGCCGTGCTGGCGATAGTAGTCGCCGCCCCAGTCGAAATTCTCGAACTCGAAGCGAAAGCCGGCGCCCGAAGCCGCCAGCGCCTCCATCACTTCCCGGCCGGCCGGAACCACTTCCTTGCCAATGCCGTCGCCCGGGATGGTTGCGATCTTGTACGTCTTCACCTTTCGTCTCCTGTCTGGTCTGGAAATCCGGTCCGCAGCCGCTGGCTGCTGCCGACTTTCGATAGCGCTGCTGCGCGTGGCATGCATTGTGGACGGTGGACCAGGTTTTGGATTGCGGCTAAAGTTAATCCATTCTTAACCCTTAGGTTAAAGGCGAAAAATGGCTGCCAACAGTGCGATCCAGCCGGCTGAACTGGGCTTTTTCACGACGCTGGCCGCGGCCGGCAGCCTCAGCGCTGCGGCGCGCGACCTGGGCGTCACGACCGCGGCGGTTAGCAAGCGGCTGGGCCAGATGGAGATGCGCATCGGCATGCCGCTGGTGACCCGCACCACGCGGCGTATGAGCCTGACCCCGGAAGGCGAAGTGCTGCTCGAGCATGCGCGCCGCATCCTCGGTGAACTGGACGACCTCGAACAACTGCTTACCCGCGCCAAGGGCAGGCCAAGCGGCCTGCTGCGCGTCAACGCCACATTGGGTTTTGGCCGCATGCATGTGGCGCCAGTGATCGCCGAGTACAGCCGCATGTATCCCGATGTGGACGTGCAACTGCAACTGTCGGCCGATCCGCCGCCGCTGAGCGAAGACGCATTCGATGTCTGCGTGCGCTTCGGCGAGCCGCCCGACGCGCGCATCGTGGCGCGCAAGCTCGTGCCCAACCGTCGCCTGCTGGTTGCGTCGCCGCGCTATCTGCGCGAGCACGGCACGCCGCAGACGCCGGCGGATCTGCATCGCCACAACTGCATCGGCATCCGCCAGGGCAGCGACGCCTATGGCGTGTGGCGGCTCACGCCGGTCAAGGGCGCCAAGGCACGCACCGAGTCGATTCACGTGCGCGGCAGGCTCACCACCAACGATGGCGAGATTGCCGTGAACTGGGCGCTGCAGGGCCATGGAATCGTGCTGCGCGCCGAATGGGACGTGGACCGCTATCTGCGCAGTGGCCGCCTGGTGCAGGTGCTGCCGCAATTCGCAACGCCCGAAGCCAACATCTATGCGGTCTACCAGCAGAGGCACCAGCTGTCGTCGCGCATCCGGCTGTTCGTGGAATATCTGGCCGAGAAGTTTGCGGCATTCGGCTAGCGCGGGCGATTTTGTGATGCCGGCGCGAAGCATCCGCAGCGTAAAACCTCCGGAAGCGCGTGCTCGCGCGCAGGCCAAGTAAACTGCTGCCCTTTACGTATCTCGCTGGTTTTATCCACATGGCAGTCATGGAAAGAAAACAGGCCACGCTGGTCGGGCTTGTTGCAGTGGTGCTCTGGAGTTCGATCGTCGGGCTGATCCGCAGCGTCAGCGATAGTTTTGGCGCCACGGGCGGGGCCGCGCTGATGTACTCGCTGGCGGCGGTGTTGCTCTGGCTCTGCGTCGGCCCGGTGCGGCTGGGGGCGTTGCCGCGTGCGTACCGCATCTGGGGCAGCCTGTTGTTTGTGTCGTACGAACTGTGCCTGGCGCTGTCGATCGGTTACGCCAACAGCGGCCGACAGGCTATTGAGGTGGGCATGGTCAATTATCTTTGGCCCAGCTTCACGATGCTGGCGGCGATCCTGTTCAACCGGCAACGCGCCAACTGGCTGATCGTGCCCGGCTTTGTAGTGGCCATCCTGGGCGTCACGTCGGTGCTCGGTGGCGAACAGGGGCTCGATCTGGCCAGCCTGTCGGCCAATCTGCGGGACAACCCGCTGAGTTACGGGCTGGCGTTTGCCGGCGCGATGATCTGGGCCGCCTACTGCACAGTGACGGCGCGGATTGCCGAGGGCAAGAATGGTGTCACGCTGTTTTTCATGCTGACGGCGCTGGCGTTGTGGGCCAAGTATCTGATCGCTGGCGGGGCGCCGATGGCGTTCAGCCTGGACGGTGCGATTCACCTGGCGTTGGCGGCCTGCGCGATGGGATTTGGCTATGCCGCGTGGAATGTCGGCATCCTGCACGGCAACGTCACGGTGCTGGCCGGCGCGTCGTACTTTATTCCGGTGCTGTCGGCCGCGCTGGCCGCGGCGCTGCTGGACGCGCCGCTGTCGCTGGCATTCTGGAAGGGCGCTGCGATGGTAGTGGCCGGCTCCATCCTCTGCTGGCTGGCGACGCGCGGCAAGGGCCTGCGGCCAGCGCCCGCATCCGCGCGCGCCCGACCGCAGCGCCAGTGATCGCCAGTGATCGCTACATCAACGCTTCGACCGAGTACGCGACACCGTCGCGCCCCGGGTCCGCGCCGCCTTCGAGCAGGCCATCGCGGATGCGCACCGCGTGCACCCAGCCGATCGTGTAGTTGTAGGGATTGCGGATGACTTCGTAGCCGCGCTGCTCGAGCTGTCGCGTCACCGCGCGCGGCACGCGATTGCAGACGTCGATGGCGTTACTGGTCGACGAGAAGCGCGGCGACGACACCGCTTCTTGCATCGTCATGCCGCGATCGACCACATTGAGGATCGCCTGCAGCACGCCCATTGCGATCTGCGTGCCACCGGGCGCGCCGAGCACGATCTCGGGCTTGCCGTCGCGGAACACAATCGTCGGGCACGACGACGTAAAGCGGCGCTTGCCTGGCGCGATACTTCCCGCGCGACCGGGCCGCGGATCGAACACGCCCATGCAGCCGTTGTACATGAAGCCCAGTCCCGGCGTGATCGCGCCCGCGGGCATCGCCAGCGAATGCGTCAGCGACACGCAATTGCCATCGCGGTCGACCACCGAAAGATGCGTGGTGTCGCGCGGCACTGCGTGTCCCGGGTTCACGCGCGTCACGGCCACGCGATGGCCGCTGCGGATCGCGTCGGCCGTGGCCGTGGCGCGTTCGGCCGAAAGCAGCGCGTCGAGCGGCACGTCGACGTAGGCCGGATCGCCGATATGGCGGTCCTTGTCGACAGTGGCCTGCTTCATGACTTCGCACAGGATCGTGATGTACTCGGGCGAGTTGTGGGGAATCGACGCCAGATCGAATTGGTCGAGCGCGTGCAGCATCTCCAGCAGCATCGCGCCGCCGCCCGGCGGCTGGTTGGTCGCCACGATGCGGTCGCGGTAACGCCCGAACAGTGGCTTTTGCCGCACCGCGCGATAGCCATCGAGATCGGCGCGCGAAATCAGCCCGCCGTGGCGCGCCATGTCCTCGACAATCGCGGCGCCGATCTCGCCGCGGTAGAAATCGTCGGCGCCCGCGCGGCCGATCCGTTCCAGCACATTGGCCATGTCGGGATTGCGCAGCGGCGTGCCGATCGACTTCGGGCTGCCGTCTTCCTTGCAATAGAGTGCGCGGCCCGAGGCGCTGAAAGCCAGACGCTCGCGGTTGCTGGCGCGGCCCATGGTGGCGTCGTCGGTCCAGAACGCATACATGCCGGGACGCACGAAGTAACCGTTGCGCGCCCAATCCACGGCTGGTGCCACCACTTCGGCCCACGGCAGGCGGCCGTGCGCGCTGTGCATCGCCTCGAGCCCGCGCAGCGTGCCCGGCGTGGCAATCGACTGATAGCCGATATCGTTGAGCCGGCCCTTGATGAAGAAGCCGAAGCCGTCGCGCGCCTCGCCTTCGAGCAGATCGGCCCACATGTCGGGCAGCGCGTTGCCCGGCGCGGTCGCGTGGAAATCGAAATACTCATGCGCGTTGCTGCCCGGCATGTACACCGCAGCGGTGCCGAATCCGGCCATGCCGCACATCAGCGGATCCACCACGGTCTGGGCCAGCGCGCAGGCCACCGCGGCGTCCACCGCGTTGCCGCCGGCCTTGAGGATTTCCGCGCCCGATTCCGCGGCTTCCGGCTGCGGGCACACCACCATTCCCTGAGTGCTCATGATCAGTTCGCCTTGAAATCGACGTCGGACATCGCGCCCTGCAGGCGGGCGGTATCGCGCTCGGTCAGTTGCATCAACAGGCTCGACGGTCCCGGCATGGGGATCACCTGCATCGTCTTCAGCTTCTGCAGCACGGACTTGTCGGCGAGGAATTTTTGCGATGCGGCGTGCAGCCGGCGGATCGTTTCGGGCGGCGTGCCCGCCTTGGCGGCGATGCCCATCCATCCCAGATCGTCAAAGCCGGTCAGCCCCAGTTCGGATGCGGTGGGCACGTTGGGTAGCTCCGGCACGCGCTTGGGCGAAAACAGCACCAGCGGCACCAGCTTGCCGGCCTGGATCTGCGGCGTCGCGCTGGCCACGGTGGGCGCCATCACCTGCGTCTGTCCGCTGACCGTGCCGACGATGGCGTCGGGCTCGCCCTTGTATGGCACGTGCGTCATGCGCAGCTTCTGATTTTTCTGAAACAGCTCGACAATCACATGCGTGGAGTTGCCCTTGCCCGACGAGGCAAAGTTGATCGCGTCGGGTTTGGCCTTTGCCATCGCCTCCAGATCCTGCAGCGTGCGGATGCCGGACTGCGGATTGGCAACCAGCACGAACGGCGTGGTGGTCAGCACGGCCACCGGCGCGAAGTCCACCTCGGGTTTGTAGGCAAGCGGCGCGTAGGCAAACTTGTTGAGCACCATCTGCGATACGCCGGCCAAGAACAGCGTGCAGCCATCGGCGGGCTGTGCCAGCACGTATTTCGCGGCGATGACGCCACCTGCGCCGGCCTTGTTTTCGACGACGATGGTCGTGCCCAGATCGCGGCTGGCCGCTTCGGCCCACATGCGTGCCAGCGTGTCCGTACCGCCGCCGGCCTGCTGCGAAACCACCAGGCGAATCGGCCGGTTATTGCCCGCTTCGCCACAGGCCCAGGCAGGCACGCTGGCACCAAGCGCCAGGGCCGCAGCCAGCATCGTTCCCCGAATGGAGATTTTCCTCATGTCGTATCCTTGTCTTCAAGCGTGTCGTGGTTGCAGTGCGGCCGCTGCCAGCGCATTATTGCCGCGACTTCGCCGCCGTCGCCAATGAAAACTTCCGAACCAACCATGAGGAAATACTCATGCAGTCTCCGCAAGACGCCGTAGCGTGGGCCCGGCGGCTGCGCATGCGCCATCTCGAATCGTTTCTGGTGCTGATCGAAGCCGGCACGCTGACCCTGGCCGCCGACCGCCTTCACATGACGCAGTCCGCGGTATCCCACTGGCTCAGCGAAATGGAGGAACTGGTTGGCGCGCGCCTGGTGCTGCGCGGCAAGCAGATGCGCCTGACGCCTGCCGGCGAGGCCGTGCGCAAGCTGGCGCTGCGCGTGTTGGGCGAAGTCAGCCGCACCCACGACGATCTCATCTCGCTCGAACGCGGCGAGGTGTCGCGCCTGCATATCGGCAGCGTAACGGCCGGCATCGCGCATCTATTGCCGCGCGCCATCCTTGCGTTTCGCAAGCGAGAAGGCAACGTCGCCTTCCAGGTTTCGGAGGGCGTTTTCAATCGGCTGCTGAGCCAGTTGGAAGAACGCGAGTTCGACCTGATCGTCGGTTCGATCGACGCACGCGCCTATGGGCCAACGCTGGAACACGAAGTCCTGTTCGAAGACGATATTGCGATCGTGGTTGGGCCCAGGCATCCGCTGGCGGGCGCCACCGAGATCGCGTGGACAGACCTCTACGCTTATCCATGGGCCATGCCGCCGCGCGATACGCTGATGCGCGTGCGACTGGAAAACACGCTGCTCGAGCGCGGCGGTGCGGGCATCGTGCCAGCGCTGGAAACGGGCTCGATCATGGTGCTCGAATCGATTCTCCATGCCAGCGATTTCCTGGGCGTCTGTTCGGCCGCCATGGCAGGGCATCTGGTCGATCGCGCGCTGGTACGGCGCCTGCCGCTGGCCGATGTCGGGTCATTTGGCCCGGTAGGGGTGGTGTGGCGACGCGGCGGTCAGGACGAAACGCTGCTGAAGTTTGTGGCCACCCTGCGGCGCGAGGCCAGAAAGATGATGCGCGGGAAATAGCGGGCGCCGGGGTGGTTCATGGCGCGCCAGCAAATCGCGGCCGGTGCACAGGGCGTTCGGGTGCGAAGTGGTTGCCTCATCGCCGCGCAGCGGCCCGCGCGTGATCTAGGAACGATTCGATCAGCGTGGCGCACGGCGACGACCGGCGCCACAGCACGCCAAAGCGGCGCGGCTCCGTTGCGGCCGGCAGCACCAGCTTTGCGATGCGCAGCCGCGCGGTCAGCGGCGATGCAATGTCCGGGACCAGCGACACGCCCAGGCCGCGATCGACCATCATCGCGATGGCCAGCAGCGAACTGAGTTCAAAACGCTCCTGCACCGGCGCAATGCCCGCGCGGCGCAAGTATTCGTCAGCCTGTCGGCCGCCGCCGAGATCGCGGTCGTAGCGGATCAGCGGCCGGGTTCGCAGCAGTTCATGAGGATCCGCGTGTTCATCGCGCGCCGGGGCAAGCACCACCAATGGTTCCTGACGCAGCAGTTCCCACGCAAAGCCCTTGGGCATGGCAAACGGCGGATGCAGGCACACCGCGGCATCGAGTTCGAGTTGCCTGACCGCATCGACCAAGTCGGTCGACATGGCCGAGCGGATATGGACCGACACGCCCGGATGGGCCGATGCAAAGCGCGCCAGTGCGTCGGGCAACAGGCTGTGCAGCGCGGTATTGATCGTGCCGATGCGGAGTTCCCGCACCGCCTCTGACTGGTTGACCCAGCTCCGCAGTGCGTCCACTTCCTTTAACAGTCCGACGCAGCGTTCCGCCAGGCGCCGCCCCGCTTCGGTCGGGCTGACCGTACGGCCCGACCGCCCGAGCAGCGTGGTGCCCAGCTGTCGCTCCAATACCTGGATTTGCTGCGACACGGCTGCCGGCGTGACATTGAGGCGCCTCGCCGCTTCGGCGAGCGTGCCGGTTTCGACGACCAGCGCAAAGGCGCGAAGGTAGGCGGTTTCCATAGATTTTCTATGCTGCGAAGGTAGAAAAGTATAGTTTATCTTGCGCTTTTCATCGGCGACACTGGATGCCCTCAACGAACACATCGCACAAAATGCAAACGGGTATCTGGCCATGAGAAGCAAGTTGTTCGTCCCCGGCTCGCGGCCGGAATTCTTTGCCAAGGCGCTGGCAAGCGACGCCGATGCGCTGTCCTTCGATCTCGAAGACGCGGTTGCCGAAGAAAAGAAGGGCGAGGCGCGCGATCTGCTGGCGCAGCTGCTGCGCTCGGCCGAGGCGCGCGCGACCGCGAAGACGCTGATCGTTCGCGTCAATGGTCTGAACAGCGCGCATTTCGAGGCGGACATTGCCGCGGTGGTGCTCCCGGGTGTGCATCTGATCAACCTGCCGAAACCCGCTAGCGCCGACGACGTGCGCCGCGCGGCCGCCGCGATCGAACGGGCCGAACGCGCCAATGGTTTCACCGATGCCGATGCCAGAGTGGGGCTGTTGCTGAACATCGAATCGCCCCAGGCGCTGCGGTGTGCCGCGGAACTGGCGTGCGCCCATGCGCGCGTGGGGGGATTGCAATTGGGTCTTGGCGATCTGTTCGAGCCGGCCGGCATCCACCGGCGCAATACTGCTGCGATCGCGTCGGCGATGTTCGCGGTGCGCATGGCGGCGGCCGAGGCCAACGTCTTCGCCTATGACACGGTGTTCGCCAATATTCGCGATGCGGAAGGCTTTCGCGCCGAAGCGGAACTGTCACGCCAGATGGGATTCCTCGGCAAGAGCTGCATCCACCCGAGCCAGATCGCGCTGGCCAACGAAGTCTATCGCCCCACCGATGACGAGATCGCGCATGCGGTGCGTGTCGTTGCGGCTGCCGCGCAGGCCCAGGCTGATGGCGTCGGCGCCTACGTGGTCGACGGCAAGATGATCGACGGGCCGTTCGTGCGCCGCGCGCAGGCCACGGTCGAGATCGCCAGGCGGCTCGGACTCGTCGCGGCCTGACGGCGCGCACGGGTACCGCTCAAATAAAAAACCACACAGGAGACAAAACCATGACGACCTTGCAGTCGCGCCTGCACCGGCATCGCGCCGCCGCATGCCTTGCGTTTATCGCCGCGCTTGGCGGCCTCGCGGCGGCGTCCGGCGCGATGGCCGAAAGCGCCTATCCGTCGAAGCCGATCACGGTCATCGTGCCGTATCCGCCGGGCGGATCGAACGACCTGTTCGCGCGCATCGTGGCCAAGGAGATCGGCGAGGAACTGAAGCAGCCGGTGATCATCGACAACCGTCCGGGCGCCAGTGGCAATACCGGAACCGGCATGGTGGCCAAGGCCGCGCCGTATGGCTACACGCTGGTGGCGGTATCTTCGAGCCTGACCACCAACGCGGCGGTGCAGGGCAAGCTGCCCTACGACGCGGTCAAGAGCTTCGCGCCCGTGGCGATGGTGGCGCAGGGGCCGTTTATCGTGGCGGTCAGCAACGACTTCCCGGCCAAGACCCCGCAGGAACTGATCGACACGATCCGCGCCAATCCCGGCAAGTTCAACTACGCGTCTTCCGGGCCCGGCAGCGTCAATCAGTTCGGCACCGAACTGCTCAAGGCAAAGGCCGGCAAGCTGAACATCACGCATGTGCCCTATCGTGGCATGGGCCCGGCCGTGACCGACCTGATCGGCAACCAGACCCAGTTGCTGATTTCGAGCGGACCGTCGCTGTTGCCGATGGTGCGCGCCGGCAAGGTCCGCGCGGTGGGCATCACGAGCCTCAAGTCGAGCCCGGTTGCGCCGGATCTGACGCCGATGGCCAGCGCCGTGCCTGGCTACGAGTTCGAACTCTGGTGGGGCTTTCTCGCGCCGGCCGGCACGCCGCCGGCGATCGTCGCGCGGCTCAATGCCGCTGTGAACCACGCGCTGGAGAAGCCCGCCGTGAAGGCGGCGATCCTCAAGGAGGGCGCCGAGGCAAAGCCGGTTACGCCGCAGCAGTTTGTCGAGACCATCGCCGACGATGTGGCGCGCTGGAAGGTGCTTGCCAAACAGCAGAACATCGTCGTGGACTGAACCGCTCGCGATCCGGAGACCGTATGCAAAGCCATATCACTACAGGGGACGACGTGTTTGCCTCGCACCGCGCGGGTCGACCGGGCCCGTTAAGCGGCGTGCGCGTGCTGGACCTCAGCGCCTATATCGCCGGCCCCTACGGCTGCTCGCTGCTGGCAGACCAGGGCGCCGACGTCATCAAGGTCGAGCCGCCCGCGGGCGACAATCTGCGCAAGTATCCGTCCACGCTGGAAGCAGAAAGCCGCGCGTTTCTGGGCGTCAACCGAAGCAAGCTCGGCGTCGTTCTGGACCTGAAGGATCCCGCCGATCTGGAGCGCCTGATGGCGCTGGTGCGCAACGCCGATGTGCTGGTGCACAACTTCCGGCCCAGCGTGCCGGGCCGGCTTGGTATCGGCTACGAACAGCTCTGCGCCGTCAATCCGCGCCTGATCTACTGCGCCGTCACGGGCTATGGCGAAACCGGACCGCTGAAGGACAAGGCCGGCTACGACCAGGTGCTGCAGACCATGACCGGGATGTGCACGCTGCAGGGCAAGCAGGGTGGGCAGCCAGAAATCCTGTATGGCTCGATCGTGGACTACTACGCATCGGCCCTGGTAGCGGGCGGGGTGTCATCGGCGCTCTACGAGCGCGAGAAGAGCGGGGCGGGGCAGTATGTCGGCGTATCGCTGCTGCGCGCGGCGCTGACCATGCAATCGGCGCGCATGGTGTGGGCCGAATCGGAACCTAGGGAAGTCGGCCGCGACATGCGTTCCGGCGGCATTACCGGCATTCATCCCACCCGCGACGGCTACATCTATATTTCGGCCAACACCCCGCACTTCTGGCGCGCGCTGTGCGAAAAAACTGGTTTGGCCGATCTGCTGTCGACCGATCGTTACGACAGCGTGCGCAAGCGCGCCCAGCATCAGGGCGAAATCCTCCCACGCCTGCACGCCGCGTTGCAGCAGCGCTCGGCGCTTGAGTGGGAGGCACTGTTCGGCGAAGAAGTGCCGTGTGCAGCCGCTCGATCGGTGGAGGATATGTTCGACTTTCCGCAAGTGACAGCCGAAGCGATGGTGGCCACCTTCGAGCACCCTGTCGTCGGCCGCTATCGCGGCTTTACGCGCGCGGTGACGTTCGGTCGCACGCCCGGCCCCGAGCCGTTCGCCGCGCCCGCGCTCGATCAGCATGGCGATCATGTGCGCGCGGCGGCGGACAGGCTGGCGCGCCACGTCTGAACTGCAATCATCGGCAGCCAATTCGGCAGGCGTCTTTCCAGCAAGAAATAGCGAATGCCGGATAAGTTGCCGGCGCATAAATCCTTGCTGCGGACATGCAATATCGCACCGAGGTACCCCGCAAAAGGGGTACGTCGCGTATATGCAATATTTGGAAAAAAAGTCCAAATAATGGATTACATTGCGGGACCAAAAAAAATGACGAAAGGGTCCTATGAAAGTAGCGAGTATTGCTGCAGCGGTTGCTGTCACCATTCTTTCCGGCTGCGCATCCATTGCGGGTAGTTCCAGTCAACCGATCTCGGTTCAGGCGATGAAATCGGGTTCGCAGGTATCGGGTGCCGTATGCGAACTGACGAACGATAAGGGATCGTGGTTCGTGACGACTCCAGGGTCCGTGACAGTGCACAAGGCATACGGTGACATGAGCATCAAGTGCCAGAAGGAAAGCATTGACCCGGCGCTCACCACCGCCAAGTCGTCGGCCAATGGCCTGGTGTTTGGCAACATCCTGTTTGGCGGGCTGATCGGCCTCGCCGTGGATATGGGCACCGGCGCGGGGTACGACTATCCCACCATGGTCACCGTGCTAATGGATACCATGCCGACGCCGGAAGCCGCAGCCGTCAAGACAGTTGCACAAGCTACGGCAACGAAGGCTGATCTGGCCAGCGCACAGCCTGCCGCCGCTCCCAACGCCGCAGAAACCAAGTAATCGATCCGTCCTGCCCACAAGAGCAACACCCGCGGTCCTTTGCAGGATGCGCGGGTGTCATCGTTTGGGCGTACCGTCCTTACCTCCTGCATCGACTTCGGATTCCGTTACCGCATCACGCGGCGGTTCAGATCGTCCCGCATCGCATGACAAGGCGGCCCGCTTGCAGCGATGGCGTGCAATCGGGCGCACGGCGGTGCTGCGTCAAGGTCTCAAACGCCGATGCCATCGACAGCAGTGCGGCATCGGTCCCGCCTCGGCCTAGCCATGACAGCCCGGCGGGAACGCCGGCCTTGGTGAATCCCATCGGCATGCTGACCTCGGGCAGGCCCGTGGCGCTGGCCACATGCATCGCGGCCAGCGGCTGCGCGGCCTGGCAGTGATAGCTGGCATCAGCCTGATCGAAGCGAGGAGACGCCGGACACGCCTGCGTTGGAAAGATCATCGCATCGGCACCGCACGCATGGAACGTCTGATCGATCAGCGCGCGCACGCGCCGCAGCGCCGCCATATCGACCGTGACTCCGGTGTTGCGAGCCTCGATGGACTGTCGCAATGCGTCAACGGTCAGTGGATTGGTCTGGCGCGCCCTGTTGTCCATACCCGCTTCGATCTTCGCGAGCAGTGCTTGTGCGGTTGCAGGGGCGGAGCCGGCAAAGCGGCCGAGATAGCTGTCGAGTGCGGCGGCCCATTGCGCGCGCGTGATCTCGCCCAACAGGTCGGCGTAGAGATTCATGAAAGCGGCCCGCAGGCGCACCGGATAGCACGCTGCGCCAGCGGCCTGGATCGTAGCGAGGACACGGCCAAACAGCGTGTCGATTTCTTGGTTGCCGCCCGCGAAGTCGGATACGACGGCCAGCCGTCGGCCCGCCAGTGTCGCCGGGGCGAGCCCGAAGCCGCGCCCCGGCGCCAACGCATCCATGACGACCTCCACATCGCTGACGCATCGCGCCAGCGGACCCACCGTATCGAAAGACGGCGCCAGCGGCAGCACGCCCGCGTTGTCGACTAATCCGTGCGTAGGCCGCAGGCCGACGAGCGCATGGACACACGCCGGTCCGCGCACTGATCCGAACGAATCGGTGCCCAGCCCGAACGCTGCCAGGCTGGCCGCCACCGCCGCGCCCGATCCACTACTGGACCCGCTGGCATTACGCGACAGCCGGTACGGATTCAGCGTCAGCCCGCTGGCCGAGCTATAGCCGAATCGCCCATGGGATGCGGCCAGTTCCGACATGTTGGTCTTGGCCAGCACAATGGCGCCCGCCGCGCGCAGGCGGGCTACGCATGCAGCATCGGCGAGAGGCACGGCCGTTTTCAGCGCCGCGCAGCCGGCGGTGGTCGGCATGCCTGCCGTGTCGATGTTGTCCTTCACCACCATCGGCATGCCGTGCAGCGGTCCGCGCGGACCGTGGGTGCGCAGTTCGTCGTCGAGACGTCGCGCCTCGTCCCTGGCCGAAGGGTTCAGCATGCTGATGGCGTTGATGGCTGGGCCGTTGCCGTCGAACGCTTCGATGCGCGCCAGGAATGCATCGACCAGTGCCTGCGCACTGGTGCGGCCGGAGCGCAACGCGTGGCCTAGCCCGGCCAGCGGCATCTCAAAGGGATCGAAGTCAGGGTACGGTGGCAGCGTAATGTCACGCATGAGGTATCCGCATTAAACCAATTGCGAACATCTTGAGGGCGCCATGCCGCGCAGGCAATCAACGTTTCGTCATCGGTGCTTTCCTTGCCGGAATAAATGATCGACAATTTGCGCGTCCCTTCTTGCCCATATTCGTATGAAAAGCACCACCGGACGTCACCTTCCGGCGCTGGCGAACCTGCTGGCCCTTGAAGCCACGGCGCGCATCGGCAGTGTCACCGGAGCGTCGGGCGAGCTGTGCCTGACGCAAAGCGCCGTAAGCAAGCAGATCACGGAACTCGAGGAATTTCTCGGCGCGCGGCTGCTCAATCGTCGCAAGGGCGCAGTCGCGGCTACCGCAGTGGGCGAGGAGTATCTCAAAAGCGTGCGCAAGGCGTTGGCAATGCTCGAGGAAGCGACGCTGGAAGTCCAGTCCGGACGCGCCGCGGGCGGGCGCCTGAATCTTTCGGTGCCCGTGTCGCTCGGCAATATCTGGTTGCTGCCACGGCTGCTGCGCTTTGCGAAGGAACAGCCGCAGATCCAGCTGAACGTCACCACCAAGGTGGGTCCCGTCGATCTGGAAAGCGCCGCACTCGATGCCGCGATCATGTATTGCGCGGGCCCGCCGCCGCGTCATTTTGCGCTGAAGGTCATGCCGCTGGAACTCTATCCGGTCTGCAGCCCCGATCTATTGCCCGAAGGCGGCACGCTGGCACGGGCGATCCGGCGCATCCCGCTGTTGCACCAGATTGCCGCGCTGGAAGCGTGGCCCGCCTATCTGCAGCAGATGCGCATCAAGCTTGCGAACCCGGACGACGGTCCACGCTATGGACTGCTCACGATGGGGCTGCAGGCGGCAGTGGGGGGCATGGGTCTGGCGTTGCTGCCCGACTATGTGGCGGGCGACGACATCCGCGCCGGGCGATTGCTGCGTCTGGCCGCCAAGTCGTATGTCTCACCAAAGTCCTACTACTTCGTTTGTGCGGAAGAAAAGCTGGCAAACGCTGCCATGCAGTCGTTCATCGCATGGTTGCAGGAACAAGGCGCGGCGCCAACGCCGGCGCCTTGAGGGGGGCGTCACAGCGTTGAATCGGCTTGCCTGTCGGTCTTCACCAGCGTGGACGTGACGAAGCGGCCGGGACGGCTGCCGCCAATCGGCACGCCATCGCGCATGGTTGCTGCGCCCGCGACAAACACATGGCGCACGCCGACCGACGGTTGCTGCGGATCGTCGAACGTGGCGCGGTCCTGGATCGTCGCCGGGTCGAATATGGTGATGTCGGCAACGTGGCCGATCCGCAATTCGCCGCGACGCTCCAGACCGAAACGCTGCGCCGCCAGGCCGGTCATCTTGTGGACCGCGCGCTCCAGCGGAAACAGGCCCAGGTCACGCGCATAGTGCCCCAGCACGCGCGGAAACGTGCCCCACAGGCGCGGGTGTGGAGTTTCGTCCGAAGGAATGCCGTCGGACCCCACCATCGTGTCCGGATAGGCGAGGATATCGCGCACGTCGCCTTCGTCCATGATGAAATACACGGCGCCACCGGGCACCAGCATCTGCGCCGCCTCGTGGCGTGAGCGTCCCCATTCTGCGGCGATGTCTTCGAGATAACGGCCGGCGGCGTCCGGGTGGGTGGCCGACCATGTGATCAGGATTCGGTCGCATTGCATCACCCGTTCGGGTCGCAGCATCGTCGAGGAAGCCGCGTACGGGTAGCAGTCCAGGCATAGAGGCATGGTCCGCGCCAGATCCCGGATCTGCGCGAGCGTCTCGCGGCTGCGCCCATGATTGCGCTTGCCCACCAGCTTGTGGTGCGAAATCACCGTGGAGACGTTCAGCGCCTTGCCGATGCGGGCGGTTTCGTCGATCGAGTCGCGAATGTTGTCGCTCTCGTCGCGCATATGCGAGACGAGCACGCCGCCCAGACGTCGCATGGGCTCGCACATGCGCACGATCTCTTCCTCGGACGCCGCTGAGGAAGGCGGATAGAACGTGCCAGTCGACACGCCGATCGCGCCCTGCTGCAAGGCGGTTTCCACGTCCTGCCGCATGAGCTCGATCTCGTCATCGCTCGCGGCCGCGCCAAGCTGACCGACGTGCCGCGCGCGCAGCGTCGACTGCCCGATCAGCACCGCGACGTTGACGGCCGCCGGGTTGGCGGCAAAAGACTCGCGATACGCCCGCACCGACTCGAAACGATAGCCGCCGCGCATGATGTCGAGCGGCGCGGGAGGTATCGCATCCGTGACGAGCGGGAACAGGCTGATGCCGCAATTGCCGGCGATGATGGTCGTGACGCCTTGCGTCACCTTCGACAGCATCTCGGGAGACTGGAATACCATCCAGTCGTCATGTGTGTGGGTGTCGATGAAACCCGGCGCGACTGCCAGCCCGTTCGCATCGATCTCGGCGTCCGCGTACGCATCGCCAAGGTTGCCCAATGCGGCGATTTCGCCCTGACGCACCGCGATATCGGCGCGCCGTCGTGGCGCGCCCGTGCCGTCGATCAGCTCGCCATTGCGGATGATCAGGTCGTAGTGCTTTGACATTCCCATTGCCATTTCCGTTGCCATTCCCGTTCTCTCAGTCGACCTTCGCGCCGCTCTTGCGCACAAGTTCGCCAAACTTCACCGTCTCGGACGCAATCAGCGCCTGGAAATCACGCTGGCTGCCGCCTAGCGGATCGAACGACAACTTGTCGAGCTGCGCGCGAAATGCCGGGTCGCGCAGGATGGCGTTGACTTCGCGATTGAGACGGTCGACCACTTCGGTCGGCGTAGCCGGCGCGGCTACCAGACCTGCCCATGCGGTCAGTTCATAGCCGCTCAGGCCGGCCTCGGCCATGGTGGGCAGATCGGGAAAATGCGGCGAGCGCTTACTCGATGTCACGGCAAGCGCGCGCAGGCGATGCGAGGCCACATACGGACCGATCGAAGGGACGTTATCGAACATCAACTGCACGTTGTTGCCCACAAGGTCCTGCAAGGCCGGCGTGCTGCCCTTGTACGGGACATGCGTGATGTTCAGGTTGGCCATGACCTTGAACAGTTCGCCGCCCAGGTGGCTGGTCGTGCCGTTGCCGGCTGAGCCCATCGACAGCTTTCCGGGATTGGCGCGGGCGTAGGCCACCAGCTCTTGCACCGATTTGACCGGCAGCGACGGGTTGACGGCAAGGATGTTGAAGGTGGTCACCAGCCCGACGATCGGCAGCAGTTTGTCGGGGTCGTACGGCAACTTGCTGTACAGGAAGCGATTCGTGGAAAGCGTCGCGTTGTTCCCGTACGCGATGGTGTAGCCATCGGCCGGCGCCGCCATCAGCGCCTGCATGCCGATGTTGCCGCCGGCGCCCGGGCGGTTTTCCACCACCACGGTCTGGCCAAGGCGCCGCGACAGCGCATCGCCGAACAGCCGCGCCACGATGTCCGGCGCGCCGCCGGGCGCGGTGGGAACGATCAGCCGTACCGGCTTCTCTGGCCACGCCGCATGCGCGATACCCGCCCCCAGCGCGACGAGCCCGAACGTGGCACAGGTCAGGACTTTTCTTGCTAATTCCTTCATGTTTTGCTCCCCGTGTGGTGATATGACGGCTTCGAGTATCCGCGCCGAATCGCCCGGGGGCCTAATGAAGATTTGTCGCCGATAGTTTCCGCGTTGGAATACATCGGCGCCGTTTCCTTAGCCGATGCGGACGGTCATGTCTGCGCTGCCGATGCGAAGCGCGCGCTATCCCTGGGTCGCAAATCGTTTGGTGAGCCAGCGCACCGGAGCGCCGATTATCGGCAGCTGTCGCCACAGCGTCGCGGCGTCCCAGAAATCCTGATGATCGGAAACTCGGCCATGCGCATTGAAGTGCAGACGGCTGCAGCCAGGGACGTCGAATGCGCGCCCGCGCACCTTGCCTGTGAATGTCCAGGGGACATAGGCGTCGGCGCCGCTCGCCATCGGCGTGGCCATCGTAAAGCGCGGTGACTCCACCGTGTTGAACATGTGGACGAAGATCGCGTGAATTGCCGCGGTGCCCCGCACGTCATTGAAGGGATCGCGAAATCGCGCGTCCGGCGCGTAAAACTGCCCCAGCATTTCAAGAGACGCCGGTGTCAGTGTCTCGTACCAGGCAAGCAGTGCGCACAGGCTGTCCCGATGCGAGGGATCGGTCGGAGGCGGCAGGTCGGTTGCAGGGTTCATGATGTACGGGCCAGTCGTTGCAGCAAGCCGAGACTGATGCGGTAGGGTAGCAGGCTGACAAGACGAACCGCGCGCGTGAAGCGCAGCGGAAAGGCTATTTCAAAACTGCCCCGCGCGAATCCGGCCAGGATGTCCCGCGCCGCGATTTCCGGTGTGATCAACGCGGGCATCTTGAACGCGTTCAGTGCGGTCAGGCGAGATTTGACGAAGCCGGGATTGATCAGGTAGATGCCAAGCCCATGACCATGCAGTTCGGCGTACAGAACTTCCGCCAGATTGATCAGCGCGGCCTTTGTCGGGCCATATAGCGTGGCGTTCGGCAGTCCGATGTAGCCGGCGGCGCTTGCCACGATGGCCAGTCCGCCCGAGCGCTGCGACAGCATGGTGGGCAGGATCGCATCGAGCCCATAGTACACACCGCACAGATTCGTCTCGATCGTATGGTGGGCCTCTTCGGCGCTGACCTGCCAGGGCCGCAGGGGGCGGTATTCGGCCGCGCAGAACACGACCAGATCCACGCCTTGCCATGCCTGGCACAGCGCATGGTGGGTCGCTGTCCAGTCGCCTGGACGGTTCACGTCCATCGGCAATGCGACGCCGTTCGGATGGCCCGCGACCACCGCATGGAGGCCTTCGGGCCGGCGCGCCGACACGGCGACCCATGCCCCTTTGTCGAGCAAAGCCCTGGCGAGCGCCGCGCCGATGCCGCTGGACGCGCCGACCACCCACACGCGCTTATCGCGCCAGTCGCGCAAGCGCGGATTCAAATGCAGACCGAAGCCCATGAGGGATCCTATTGGGCCGGGCGACGAAAGGCGATCGTCACTTGTCCGACCTCGAAACCAAACTTTGTGACGCGCGCGCGATTGATCATCGTCTGCGGGTCGATGAGTACCATCATGTCGTCGAACTGGACTTCATACACGTCGTCGTCGACCGGCAAGCGCATCGTGTAATGCCAGCGCAGGACGTTGCCGGCCACCTGACCTGCCGCCGTGCCGACGATGTCGGGCGCGCTGCCCTGCCATGTGCCGTCGGCCTGCCGGCGGAGCGTCCAGGTGCGCTCTTGCGTCGTGCCGTCGCTGTAGTGGAAGGCCTCGTGCAAAACAAAACCGTCCTGCGTTGTCTGGCCGTTCAGAACCACATGGAATCGCTTGACGATCTCTCCGCTGCGTTTCTGGAACATGCCCCATGCCTCGGTCCTGCCCGCAAAGTACTGGGTGATGTCGAGCACCGGTTTTTCCTGTGCGTATCGGCTGATATCAGGTGTGGAGCATGCGGTGGCCAGCACGGTGGCGGCTGCCACGATCAGTGCAGCGAGCGGTCTCATGGAAAATTCTCCGTAACGGCGCGCGATGGCTCGCGCAATGCGGCCAGCGCGGCCAGCTTGAACAGGCAGGGCAAGCCCGCGTAGGCCAGCGCCAGCGCCAGCCCCGCGCCGCCGGTGGCGGGATTGCCGGGCTGATAGCCGAACCATGCCAGCGCCGGCAGCGACAGCGCCGAGATGGCGAGGCAAAGCTTGCCGATCAGCGTCCAGATGCCAAAGTAGGCGCCCGCGCCTTCGCCGTCCGGTATGCAGCGGGCGAGTAGAACCGGCGGCAATGCGAGATCGGCGCCCAGCGCCGCGCCGCATACGACGCAGACTGCCAGGAACGGCGCGACGTCGCCGGGCCCCAGCGTGGCTGCCCAGACGAACGCGGCGATGGCCAGCCCCATTGCCGCGCGCCACGCGGAGCGCGGGCCGATGCGTGCGGATATTCGCACCCAAAGTGGCAAGCCCAGCGCGGCAGCCAGGAAATACGCGGCCAGACTTGGCGCCACCCATTGCGCCGCGCCGAGCCGGTCCTCGATAAAGAACACGACCAGCGACGCCGGTATCGCGACGGACAGGCCATTCAGGAAATAGGGCGCCAGAATCATTCGGAACGACGCATTGGCGCGCACCGGTGTCCACAGGTTTGCAATGGCGTACGCAAAGCCGCCATGGCCAGAGCGGCCGTCCAGCGTGCGCGGCGCCATCCGCCAGGGCGGCGCAAAGCGCAGCAGGCACAGCGCACCGATCAGCAACATCGCGAACAGCCCGATAAACGGGACCATCGCGTGCTGTGGTGTCTGGTCGTCTGCGGCCAGCAGCCACGCGGCCGCGGCGCTGGCGATGAGCACCCCGATCACGCCAGCCCCTTCGCGCCAGGCCGCGGCACGGGTCAGCACGTCGCTGTCGCTTGCCAGCCGTGCACCCCAGGCCAGGTAGGCGACGTTGATAAAGCTGTGCGCGGCATAGATCGCGACCAGCGCCAGGGCAAACCACACGGCCAGCGCGACGCCTGCCACCGGCGGCATCCATAACGCGGCAAACGCGCCAACCAGGCACAACGCGGCGATCCACAGCGCCATCGACAGGCCGCGGCCACGCGCCAGCGTATCGGCCAGGCGGCCGAGCAGCGGGTCCTGTGCGGTATCGACAAGGCGCGTCAGGAACAGGATCAGCCCGGCCGTCGAAAGTGGCATGCCAAGACGCGCGGTGTAGTAGGCCGGCGCCTGGACGTAGATGGGCAGCGCCACCATGGCGAGCGGCAAGCCCATCGCGCCATAGGCGGCGAGTTGAGCGGTGCGCGCGGTCATCGCGCCAACCCCAGCAGTTTCTGACGCAAGCCTGGGTCCCGCGTGGCCGGGCCCAGCCAGATGGAAAAGAATGCGCGCGCCAGCGCTGGATCGTCGATCTGGCCGGTTGCGCGGTCATTGGCGTAGAAACGTGCGCCTTGATTCGGCAGGTAAACGCCGGTCAGCCGATCTCCCGCGCGCACGTCCACCATGACCCGCGACAGCGCATCGCGCCAGCGCTGGAGCGTGGCGTCAGAGAGCGAATGGCCCTGCATGCGCACGATTTCGTCGATGCTCGTGTCCACCAGGCGCTGCGCGCCGATGTCCCGCGCATAGACCAGACGCAGCGCCAGGGGCGCGTCGAGCACGCTCGCCGGATCGGCCGGCGCGGCAGACACGAGCGATGCCGATGGCTGTCCCATCCACAACTGCGCCTCATAAATGCGCATTCCCAGCCAGCGGTAGTCGCCCTGTCCGATCATCTGCGCATGCGGCAGCGCATCGCGCCACGCCTCGGCCGCTATGCCAGGCAATGTGGACAATCCGAGCAGCAGCGCCGCCAGTTGGCGTTTCATGCTAATTCTCGCGCGTCAGAAGAAACTGCATGACGTCGGTGCGGCCCGCATCGAACCCGGCTTCGCAGTAGCAGAGATAGAGCCGCCACATGCGCACGAAAGTCTCGTCGAAGCCGAGCGCGAGGACATCCTCGATATGCGCCTCGAAGCGTTGGCGCCAGCGCCGCAATGTTTCGGCATAGTCCCGGCCGAACGCCAGGACTGTCCGGCTCGAGAATCCTCCGCGCCGCGCCGCCTCGGCAAAGCGCGCTGGGCTGGGCAGCATGCCGCCGGGAAAGATGTACGCGCGGATAAAGTCGCCGCTTTGCCGATAGGCGTCGAAGCGCGCATTGTCGATCGTGATCGACTGGATCACGGCCTGTCCGCCTGGGCGCAGCCTGCGGTTGAGCTGATCGAAAAAACCCGGCCAGTACGCCTGGCCGACCGCTTCGAACATCTCGATGGACACGACGGCATCGTAGGTGCCCTGCAGATCGCGATAGTCGCGCAGTTCCAGCGTAATGCGATCGCTCAGGCCCGCCTGCGCAACGCGCGTCTGCGCCAGTGCAAGCTGCGCGGCGGAGATCGTCACGCCATGCACCTGCACGCCGCGCCGGGCCGCATGCAGGGCGAATCCACCCCAGCCGCAGCCGATTTCGAGCACGCGCATGCCCGGTTGCAGCGCAAGCGCATCGCAGATATGGGCGTACTTGGCTTCCTGCGCCACTTCGAGCGAAAGGTCGCTGCGGCCGCCGAACAGCGCGGCCGAATAGCTCCAGGTTTCGTCGAGCCATAGCGCATAGAACGGGTTGCCCAGATCGTAGTGCGCGTGGATATTGCGCCGGCTGCCCGCGCGCGTGTTGCGCCGGAGCAGATGCTGCAATTGCTGCCAGCGGCGTGCCAGCCAGGTGCCGGCGATGGTCCGGGACAGGGCCGATTCGTTGTCCAGCGCCACGCGCAGCACGGCCACCAGGTCGGGACTGTCGATCCAGCCGGCGCGATACGCATCGGCAAAACCGATATCGCCGGCGCGCAGGATCGCTTCGCACGCGCGCCAGTCGCGCAGCGTCAGCCTAGCCCCCGGCGCTTGATGCGGATCGCCGTATACCGTCTCTTGGCCGTCCGGCCGTAAGAGCACCAGATGGCCCACGTCCATGCGCTCGAGCGCGGCCAGGAACATTCGGACTGACAAGGATGTCCGGGACGGCAGCAGGGTAGGGGCAAATGGTTGGAGCAACGCACGCTGGTGGAAGGGCAGGCGGTTCATATGAGCAGGAAGTGCCGGGAAAAATGGGGTTAACCGACGGGCGGGGCCGACGGCGGATGCTTGCCATGAAACGGCACCGATCTCCACCACAGGCGCACCGCCTGCCAGTGGATGCGCACGATGACCGCAATAGCAGCCCACGGCTGCGCGGCCAGTACCGCCAGCATGCGGCGCAGGGTGAGCGGCCCCTTGCGCCCGCCGATCGAGGTGCGCAGCAACAGGCCGTCGTCGTCGTAATAATCGATGCCGACGTAGGCCGTTTCCTCGGTTTCGCGTATATGAAACGCGTAGTGACCCTGCACGGTGTTGAAGGGCGATACATGCAGCCGCTTGCGTGTGGCAAGCACGGTGTGCGTGTGGATCGGCCCCAGGTCAGGCGCGGTCACCAGATAGGCGTGGTGATCGCCAAAGGTGTTGTTGACCTCGGCCACCAGTGCGCGCAGTGCGCCTGCGCGGTCGTGGCAATACCAGAAGCTGACCGGATTGAAGACGTAGCCGAACAGACGCGGCGTGGTCTGCAGCCAGATCGGTCCGTCGTCGGGCAGGCCCGCCGCCGCCAGACGCGGGCGGACCCAGTCGCCAAGGCTGGATCCATCGCGCGGGCCATAGTCGCGCGTATGCAGGCTGACCAGCCTGATGCGGTCGACGCCGAACCACCAGCGCCGCAGGCTTGGCATCGCGTCGATATCGACGCGCACGCAGAACACCGGGTAGACAAAGCGATTGCGAGCGGGACGCAGGCGGTCGTGCATCACGCGGCAGCGCAGGAGCCAGGCAGTCGCTGTCATAGTCGCGCCCATGTCGGCAAGGCGCCGAAATCGCGCACCACGCGCAGCGCTGATTTCAATCCGTCCTCGTGAAAGCCATAACCGGTCCATGCGCCGGCGTACCAGGTGCGTCGCTCGCCCTGCAATGCCGGCAGGCGCTGCTGCGCCGCAATGGCCGCCAGGTCGAACAGAGGATGCGCGTAGTGGAAGCGCCGCAGCTCCGTGCCGGGCGCGGGATCGCGATAGGCGTTGAGCGTGACCACCACGGGCGTGCGGAACGGCAGCGGCTGCAACTGGTTGAGCAGATAGCTGACGCATACGGCGCGCTGTGCGTCGCCATGGCGGCGGCCCAGGTAGTTCCAAGCGGACCATACGCGTGTGCGGCGCGGCAGCAGCGTGGCGTCGGTATGCAGGATCGCCACGTTGGGGGCATAGCGCACGCTGCCCAGCACAGCGCGTTCGGCCGGCGATGCGTCGGCAAGCATCCACAAGGTGTCTGGCGCGTGCGTGGCAAAGACGATCGCATCGAAGCGCGCAGTGCCCTCGTCGGTCATGACAGAAACGCCGTCCTCGTCGCGGCGTACGGCGCGCACTGCCACGCCCAGACGGATGTCGTCGAGCCGCGCGGCGATGCGCTGCACGTAACTGCGCGCGCCGCCATCCACGGTGCGCCATTGCGGGCGATTGCGCACCTGCAGCAGCGCATGATTGAGGCAGAAGCGCAGAAACGTTGCCGCCGGAAAATGCAGCACGTCAGCCGTCGCGCATGACCAGATCGCGGCCGCCATCGGCAGCAGGTAGTGCTGGCGAAACGGCTGCCCATACTGGCCGGCGGTGAGCAGATCGCCAAGCGAGCAACCGCTGCGCTCGGCAAGCGCCAGATGGCTTTGCGCAGCGCCGTTGAATCGCAGGATGTCGCGCAGCATGCCAAGGAAAGTTGGCGAGAACGCATTGGCGCGCTGCGCAAACACGGTGTTCATATTGCTGCCTGCCCATTCGAGCCGCCCTTCGTCCAGCGACACCGCAAAGGACATGTCGCTGGCATGCGAGCGCACGCCCAGCGCTTCGAACATCGCCACCAGATTCGGGTAGGTGCGGTCGTTGAACACCAGAAAGCCCGTGTCGACGGGACAGGTGTGGCCGTCGAGCGTGACATCCACGGTATTGGAGTGGCCGCCGAGATAATCGCCGGCCTCGAACACTGTGACGGCGTGATCGCGACCAAGCAGCCATGCCGTGGCTAGCCCCGAGATCCCGGCGCCCACCACGGCAATGCGCATTCCCTTCTGAGTGACCGAACAAGCGCCCACGCTGCACCTTTCTGGTTTTTTTAGCAGTTATTGATGCGTTTTCGAGCTGGGGTGCTACCATACCCCTACTGTCTCGGAAAGAAGGTTACTGCATAGTAACGAAATTTACAAATGGGTATTTTGGGTAAGCTCAGCTTCAAGGACCAGACCTTCCGGTTGCGTGAGGACGCGATCCTCGACGCCGCCACGCGCATTCTGGCGGGCAAGGGGTTCGACCTGATGACCATGGACGACGTGGCCGGCGAGGTGGGTATTTCGAAACCCATCCTCTACAAGCATTTCAAGTCCAAGGACGATCTGGTGGGCGCCGCCATGATCCGGCTGATCGACGGCGCGCTGGAGTTTCTGGAACGCTTGCCGTCGGAAGACACGGCGCTTGGCCGCCTGCGGGCGCTGCTGGCATGGGCGCTGCATGTGCGCCTGGAAGGTGGCTTGCCGTTCCTGCCGTCGACCAGCCCGAACGTGCGCGACATGCTCACACGCAACGTGCGCTACGTGACGCGCGTGCTGAAGCTCAACGGCGTCCTCACGAAGCTGGTGGGCGAGGCAAAGAAGGCGGGCGACCTGGACCGCACCTTGCCCGACGACGTGATCCTCTTTTCCTATTACTCGCGCACCTGCGATCCGGCTGTCGAATACCTGCGTCTGTACGCCAAGCTCGACGACGAGCAGATCGTCAAGCATATGCTCGACGTCTGCTTCAACGGTATTTCGGCGAAGGGTTAGCGATCGGCCGGACGTGCGCGAGGTGTCATCTCGATGCTCATTGGCGTGGGTACGCGCTAGGCGCCCCGCGCGGCGCGTCGGGAGCGCACGGCATTGGCCAGCGTTTCCAGCACGGCAACCGAATCATCCCAGCCGATGCACGCGTCGGTGATGCTCTGGCCGTACGCAAGCTTCGCGGGATCGTGCTCGCCCGGCGTGAACTTCTGCGCGCCGGGCACCAGATGGCTTTCGACCATCACGCCAAAGATCGACGCGCTGCCGCTTGCCACCTGCTGCGCCACTGCGTCGGCCACGTCGATCTGCTTCTGATGCTGCTTGCTGCTGTTGGCGTGACTGCAATCGACCATCAGCGCACGGCCCAGCCCGGCGGCTTCAAGTTCCTTGCAGGCAGCCGCCACCGATTGCGCGTCGTAGTTGGGCGTCTTGCCGCCGCGCAAAATCACGTGGCAGTCGGGGTTGCCCTGGGTATGCACCGTCGCCACTTGTCCGTTCTTGTGCACGCCGAGGAAATGGTGCGGGCGCGACGCCGCCTGGATCGCATCGATGGCGATCTTGATATTGCCGTCGGTGCCGTTCTTGAATCCGATTGGCGCGGAAATGCCCGAGGCCAGTTCACGATGCACCTGGCTTTCCGTCGTGCGCGCGCCGATGGCGCCCCAGCAAATCAGGTCGCCGATGTACTGCGGTGAAATCACGTCGAGGAATTCGCCGGCCGCCGGCAGTCCCAGTCGATTGATATCGAGCAGCAGGCTGCGCGCGATGCGCAGGCCTTCGTCGATGCGATAGCTTTCGTCGAGGTACGGATCGTTGATCAGCCCCTTCCAGCCCACCGTGGTGCGCGGCTTTTCAAAGTACACGCGCATTACGATCTCGAGCGAATCCGCAAAGCGTTCGCGCTGTGCCATCAGCCGCCGCGCGTAATCGAGCGCGGCCTGCGGGTCGTGGATCGAGCATGGGCCCATGATCACGAGTAGCCGGTCGTCGTTGCCGTGCAGAATGCGCGCGATGTGCTGGCGCGTCTGCGTGACCAGCGCCTCGACCGGCGTGCCGCGGATCGGAAAGAAACGGATCAGATGCTCGGGCGGCGGCAGCGGAATGATGTCTTCCACATGGGCGTCGTCTGTCACGCTGGTGCGGTCCGGCGGCGTTTGCGAGCCTTGTGCTGCGACGGCCGATGATTGCTGTGGACTGGTCATGCGGAGCTCCTGGGATTCTGAAAGTGATGCGCGGCGCGGTGCGGCGGTAATGGCTGCGGGCAGCGCGCGTGGGGGTTCGGCTTGACTGGCGGGTTCGCCATTGGCGCGCTGCGCCAGGCTGTCGTAATAGTGGAAGGCGTGGCAGCTTCGTGCCCAATGGCGGTTGGTGTTCTTGCGCGTGCCGATGCCGATCAGCGTGCGGCCAGCGGCGCGGATCCTTTGCGCCACCGGCATGAAGTCGCTGTCGCCGCCGATGATGACCACGGTGCCGATATGAGCGAAGCGCGAGATATCATCCGCCGCATCGAGACACAGCCGGATATCGGCGCCGTTCTTGGCCGACGCGCCGGGCGGGAACAACTGGACAAGATCCACGGCGTTCTGCAGCAGCGCATCGCGATACCGGCCGAAAAACTGCCAGTTGCCGTAGGCGCGGTGGATGGCGATGTCGCCCAGCGATGCGCACAGGTCCACCAGCGACTGCACGTCGATCAGCGGTTCCTGCGGCTTGAAGCGGTTGTCGGGCTTGGCATAGGCGCCTTCGCCATGCTTGCCCTCGAGCAAGCCGGCGTGCAGGTTCTCGAAGTCCCAGTAAATCGCCACGGAGCGCCGCGCGCCGTTTTCGTCGTTCAAATCCGTTCTCCCGCATCCTGAATCCGCGGCATCTTACCGCCAATTCAACGATGGGACGGTGCGAACGGCCAGTATCGCGCAGGGTGCCGGCGCTCGACGTTGGCGCTTGATGTCGACGATCGCCGGCGCGCGGCGTGGATTCGAGCGCGACGGGTTACCCGTGCTGCGCGCGCGCCAGGGTCAGATAGTGCGGAATCCGCGTCAGCGCCCATTCGGCGGCGGCATCGCGGATCGTGTTGCGGTCGCCGCCAAATCGCCGGGTTTCGGCAAACTCCACCGGTTGTCCCGCGCGGCTCGCCGCACGGAAGATCCACGCAAAACACTGCGTGCCCACCGGCGTGCCGTCGTCCGCGCCATCGTCGGCAACGCCGGTATTGGCCACCGCGAGATCGGCGCCAGACATCGCCAGCACGCCGCGCGCCATGGCTAGCGATACCGCTTCGCTGGTCAGCCCGTGGCGGTCGATCAGATCCTGGCTCACGTCCAGAACGCCGGTCTTTGCCTCGGGCGCATAGGTCACCACGGCCAGCCGCAGGCAACTGCCGCAGCCCGGCACCTCGGCCAGTTTGGCAGCGATCAGGCCGGCCGTGCAGGATTCGGCGGTGGCCACCACCAGGCCATGCCGCAGCAGGAAATGCGCTACGTGTTGTACGTCGTCCATGGCGAGTTGTTTTTGACGGGTAGGCGGGACGTCGGCATGGTGCGCGGCGGGCGACGCAATGGAACCACCATCAGCGCCACCATCATTCCCCGGGCACGCGTCGCGGCCGATACGCACGCGCGCACCGCACCAGTTCTTCCGCATACGGCGTTGCGACAAACAGCGCGATCGTCACAAGCAGTCCGGTCAGATAAGCCGCGGGCAGCGGATCGGTCTTTCGTCGCAGCGAGAAATCGGCCACCGCCTCGCCGTGGCCAAACAAGGCGAGGAATTGATCCCAATAAGCCGCTGCCAGCAGTGCGATGGCGGCAATCGGCAAGACTTCGAGCAGGCTGTGCATGTGCTGCTCGACGGGGCGGATGTCGCGGCGCGCGCTAGCGTATTGCACGTCGATCCATGCGGTGACCGCATGCACCACGGCACCCGCAATCATCACCGCAAACAGCGCGGCGTTGATTTCCAGAAACAACGCTAGCAGCACGGGCACGCCTACCTCGGCCATCATCAGGCTGTGCATGATCGATTCCAAAACGCCGGCATTGCTTTCGATGCGCGTGCGCTTATGGCAGAGCCAGTCGCCCAGCCCGGCGCAAATCCATAGCGGCACGAGTCCGTACATCAAGATCGCTCTGACCGGGCTGTCCACCGTTGCCAACTCCTCGATAGCCGATTGAAGACGCTTCAGGCGCTGTCGTAGCGCTGCAAACTGGAAGCAACCGACGTGAAGCAATCGACGTGCCATTTTGGCGATGGGCGAACCGTGTCGCGCCAGCGCGGCGGCACGGTTTTTGCGCAGCCATTGCGTCGCCGGGGCTCACCCTCAATAGCAGGAGTGCAATATGTTCAACTTCTTTCGCAGGCATCGCGACCGACAAACGCCGGATCCCTCAACGCGCACCGACGAGGGCCAGCCGCCCACATGGCGCGCGCTGGAAGAGCGCGATCAGGCCCAACGGCCCGACGAGCCCGGCTTCGGCGGGGCGGGATACTTCGGCAGCAGCGACGGCGGCGGCCAGTCGTTCAACAGCGCACAGCGCGTCTATCCTGGCGACCCCGGCTATCGCGACCATCCCACGCGCCCCGTTACGTCGCCACGAATCGGCGCGCATCCCACGGGACCGAAGAACTTCCAGCGTGACGACCACCGCATCCACGCCGATGTCTGCGACCGTCTGGCCATGGACGACGCGGTCGATGTCAGCGAGGTCACGGTCGACGTAGAGCAGGGGCTGGTGAAACTGGAGGGATCGGTGGCGGACCGCTACCAAAAGTATCGTATCGAGGAAATTGCCGCGGCGGTGTTTGGCGTTTGCGACGTGGAGAACCACATCCGGGTGGGACGCGAGCGGGGCGAACTCGATATCTCGGAACGCACCCTCAATCTGAGTTAAAGCGTCAGTTAAAGCGGCGGGTTTGCCGCAGCGCAGCGACGGCGCGCCAACGCGTCCGCGCTGCAATTCCTGCACGCGACGCACGGCAATTTATGCAAGCGATGTGCTACGCGCGAGGCTGATATCAGGGGCATGCGTGGCGGTTGATGTGCCGCCACGCGATGCGCGTCGCCTTCCCTCAGGCGCCGTCGAGGAACGGATTGCGTCGGCCCAGGCGAGACCCCAGCGCATCGGGCGGCAGGCTCATGCTGGCCGCGTCCACGGCGACAGCGGGATTTGCAGCGACGGTAGGATCGCCAGGCGCGCCCGGCGCCATCGCGGGCGACGTGCTCGATGGCGGCACACCGCGCTGCACGCCCTGCATCGAACCCTGCGCATAGGGATTGGGTGCCGCGGGCGCCTGTGCCTGCATGGTCGATGCGGCGTCAGGCTGCATCTGTGCTGGCGTTGCGGCGGTGCCCGGCATGTCCGCGGTGGATGGCATCGTTTGCGCGCTCGGCATCGGCTGTGCCTGCTGGACCGGCTGTGCAGGCTGGTACTGCTGCGCCAGCAACGGGTACGACGCGATCATCGCGCCAGCCATCAACAGGGATTTCGCCAGATGTTGCTTCATTCGTGGACCTCCTGAAAACGAGAGTGACCACTGTAGCGGCGAAGCCCCTGACATTCTGTTCGATTGTGCAACTGGACTTAACCGTGCTTGATGTCGCGCGCCGCACACGGTATTACGCGCGACGCCATGCGCGCGCCGGCCATCTTCAACGTCGTCAGCCGAACTTGCGCGCGGCGTCCAGTGCCAGTCCCGAGCCGATGCCGCCGAACAGGTCGCCCTCCACGCGGCGCGCGCCTGGCAGCAAGCGCGCCAGTTGCTCGCGCAGCAGGGGGACGCTGCTGGAGCCGCCGGTAAACAGGATCGTGTCGACCGCATCGGCCTTCACGCCGGCCGTGACGAGCATGCCCTGCACGGTGGTGGCAGTCTTGTCGACGAGCTTGGCAATCGATGCATCGAAATCGTCGCGCGTGATGGTCAGCGTAGTGTCGGGCGCGATGCGCGCCAGATCCACCACTGTTTGCGTGTCCTCGGACAGCGCGATCTTTGCTGCTTCCACCTGGATGGCGAGCCAGTGGCCCGCGCGCTCGCGGATCAGCCGGATCAGGCGATCGAGCTTTTCCGTGTCCGCGGCATCGCGATAGTTGTCCATCACGATCGACCACGCCTTGCGCGTGTAGACCAGGTTGATCGTGTGCCAGCTTGCCAGATCGAAATACTGGCCGGACGGCATCGCCTTGCCATTGCGCAACTGACTGTTCAGGCCGAGCATCGGCATCACGCTGGCCAGACTCAGCGCGCGATCGAAATCGGTCCCGCCGATATGCACGCCGCCGTTGGCCAGGATGTCTTCGCGGCGGTCCAGTTTGCGCGCCCGTTCGGGCGACAGCCGGACCAGCGAAAAGTCCGAGGTGCCGCCGCCGATATCGGCCACCAGCACCAGTTCCTCGCCGCCGATGCCCGCCTCGTAATCGAACGCCGCGGCAATCGGCTCGAACTGGAACGCGATCTCGCGAAAGCCCGCATCGCGCGCGATGTCGGCCAGCGTGTCCTCGGCCAGTTGATCGGCGGTGGCGTCCTCGTCAATGAAATGCACGGGGCGGCCCAGCACGGCCGAGGTGAACTCGCGCCCGGCGGCGCGTTCGGCGCGGCCCTTCAATTCGCCGACAAAGTGCGCCAACAGCTTGCGGAACGGCATGGCCTGGCCCATCACCTCGGTGCTGTCGTCCATCATCGACGTGCCCAGCAGGCTTTTGAGCGATCGCATCATGCGGCCTTCATAGCCGGCGAGATAGTCCGCCAGCGCCGCGCGGCCATAGCTGACCAGCGGATCTTCGGCGTGAAAGAAGATCACGGACGGCAGCGTGGCCTTGCCGTCCTCGAGCGGCAGCAGGGACGGCGCGTTGGGACGAATCCAGCCGACAGTGGAATTGGACGTGCCGAAATCGACGCCGCAAGCGTTTGAGATCATGAAATTCAGGGAGTCAGAGGCAGCAGGAGCGGGACATGCGCGGGCCGGGGGCGTCGCGCGCGGGGCGATATTGTAGGGGTTTTTGCCGTGCAGGGCAGAACGCGCGTGCGGGCGCCGTCCGACGCAGCATCCGCAATCACCCCATGCGGGTTTGTGCCAACTGGCCGTCACGTCGGCATTGCAGTCTACTGAAGCCAACAGGTAGCAGTGTGACCGGGGATGCGCGGCAACCTCGGGCGTTTGGAAAACCGACTGGAGACAATACCATGGTGACCAAGCAGGACGATGCACTCATTTTCCGAAACCTGATTGCCCTGGCGACGCTGGAAGCGCTGGGCAGCGCCATCGCACTAGGGCTGGCGTTCAATCTGCTCTCGTTCAATCTGCTCAGATGACGCACACGGGGGCCGTCGCCGGCCTCCACTCGCCGTTTATCCGTCGTTCCGGCTTTCCGCCGCGCGGCGTCGATGGCTGCGTCGGCAAGCTTTTCGTCCGCCCACTACAATGGCGCATCGCCCGACATCGATGTCGGGTCTGACCTGAAACCTGGGAGTCAGCGATGCGTATTCTGGTGGTCGGAGCGGGCGCCATTGGCGGCTATTTTGGTGCACGGCTGTTGCAGGCCGGGCGCGATGTCACGTTTCTGGTCAGGCCGCGGCGCGCCGCGCAACTGGCCGAACACGGCCTGCGCATCATGAGCCCGCACGGCGATCTCCATATCGCCCAGCCGCCCAGCGTGATTTCGTCCGATATCGCGCAGCCCTATAACGTGGTGTTGTTGAGCTGCAAGGCATACGACCTGGACAGCGCGATGGATGGCATCGCTCCCGCGATGGGTCCCGACACGGTCATCGTGCCGATGCTCAACGGCATGCAGCATCTGGACAAGCTCGATGCGCGCTTCGGTGCGCAGCGCGTGATGGGCGGGCGCTGCATGATCTCATCGACGCTGGACGAACACGGCACCATCCTGCATTTGTCGGCATTCCACGTGCTGTCGTTCGGCGAGCGCCCAAGCGGCAACAGCGACCGCGCGCAGGCGCTGGCCGAACTGTTCGGCAATGCCGGCTTCGACGTGCAGCGCAGCGACGCGATGCTGCAGGACATGTGGGAAAAGTGGGTGTTTCTGGCCACGCTGGCATCGTCCACGTGCCTGATGCGCGCACCGATCGGGGACATTTTGTCGGCGCCGCGCGGCCGCGAAACCATTGCCGCGCTGCTGGACGAATGCTCGGCGATTGCGGCGGCCAATGGCTATGCGGTGCGCACGCCGGCACTGGAACAGGCGCGGACAACGCTGTTCGCAGAGAAGTCGCCGCTGATGGCGTCGATGCTGCGCGATGTCGAGCGCGGCGCGCCAATCGAATCCGACCAGATCGTGGGCGATCTGCTGGCACGGCGCCGCCAGACCGCCACGCCCACGCTGGAGATGGCGTTCACGCATCTCAAGGCCTACGAGGCGCGACGCGCGCGCGAACACTGATCCCGGCCGGCGTCGGTCCGGCAGGTCGATCGCATCGGGTCGATCAAATCCTGTCGATTACGCCGGCTGCGCCGCAGCGGGTTGCGCACGCCGCGCCTGCAACCACGACGGCAGTTCGGCTTCCGGCATCGGGCGCGCCAGCAGATAGCCCTGCATGGCATGGCAGCCGATGGCGATCAGCGCCTGACGGTCGGCTTCATGCTCCACGCCTTCGGCGACCACCTCGAAGCCGAACGAGCGGCCCAGACTGAGCACTGCGCGCATCAGGTCCTGGTTGCGCGTCGAGCTGCCGATGTCGGTGATGAAGCTGCGATCCACCTTCACGCACGCCGCGCCCAGTTGCCGCAGCGCACCCAGCCCGGAATAGCCGACGCCGAAGTCGTCCAGCGCGATCGATACGCCGGCGCGCGCGAGGTTGGCGAGCTTGCCCCGCACCGCGTCGACGTCGAGCGCCACTTCCTCGGTAATCTCCACGGTCAGCAGATCCGGATCGATCTGGTATTCGGCCAGCGTCGACAGCAACAGGCGATCGATGTCCACCTGCGCCATTTCGCGCGGCGACAGGTTGATGGCAATCGGAATCCGCTGCGAGCCGTGCGCATGGATGGTCTTCGACAGCCGGCATATCCTGGCCAGCGTGGCGCGCAGCAGCGCCTCGGACAGCCCCGACGCGGCCGCCACCGACACCAGGTCCGGCGGCGGTACCCAGCCGTGCCGCGCATGCTTCCAGCGGACCAGCGCTTCCAGGCTGCGCACGGTGACACCGCCCGCGCCGAAGATCGGCTGAAACCACACTTCGAGCATGCCGTCGGCCAGTGCGCGTGGCAGATCGCGTTCGATGTCGCGATGCATCTGCAGGCGCCGGTGCAGGTTCTCGTCGAAGATGTAGAAGCTGTTGCGGCCATTGCGCTTGGCCGCGTATAGCGCGGCGTCGGCAAACAGCAGCATGTCGTCGAGGCTGATGTCGTGGTCGCGGCAGATGCCGATGCTGACGCCGACCGGGCAGTATTCGTAGCCGTCCAGTGGCTCGCGTACCGCGGCAATCAGGCGGCCGGCCAGTGTGGCGGCACAGTCCGACGTATCGGCGGGATCGAACAGGATCATGAATTCGTCGCCGCCCATGCGGCCGACCATCTTGTTGGGGCCGGCCACCGCGGCCAGGCGTCGCGCCACTTCGCGCAGCACGCCGTCGCCGGCCTTGTGGCCGAACGCATCGTTGATGACCTTGAAGCCGTCCAGGTCCAGCAGCAACAGGCAATGGCGCCCGCTGGTGCCGCCCACGAAGCGCTTGTTGGCGCGATCGAAGAAGCCGCTGCGGCTAAGCAGGCCGGTCAGCGGATCCTGGCTGGCCAGCGTCCACATTTCGTCGGCGCGATTGACCGCATCGTCATGGGCAATGCGCAGCGAATTCTGGATCGCGGTGGCTTCGTTCTTCAGGCGGATCGAATACTCGATCTGTTTTTCACTTTCGAGCGTGCACCGCACCAGCGCAGCCAGATAGAGCAAGGTCGTGCCGGCCAGCCAGAGCCGGTCGAAATCGCCGAGCAGCAGCAGGCAGGCGGCCGCGGACAGCAGCGGCGGCGTGATGAAGCACAGCGGGATGCGCGCATAGGCAAAGCCGTGCGTCACCGCGCCGGCCGTGATGCCGCACACCACGGTCAGGTAGAAAAGCGTCTGCGGCGTCGTATAGCCGTCGCACAGCAGCGGAATCGACGCCCAGGTGAGCCCCGAGAGCAGCGCCAGCACGCAATGCCAGCGCAGATGGCGCGTCACGGTGGCGGCGAGCGCCTGCGGCACGGTGCCCGGCCACGACGCCGTGGGCGGCAGCGGCGCCATGCACAGCCGCAGCCGCAATACATTCCACAGTAGCGAGCAGGCAAACCAGGCGCCGGCCATTGCGCCGCGCCCGCTGTGCCACGCCACGACCAGCACGGCGATGCCCAGCGCGATGTTGATCGGAATCGACAGGCGCACGGTGCGCCGTACCGCCAGCAACTGATCGTGCCGTAACGGCCCGGCCAGCGCGGCGTCGATGACCGCCGCGCCATGGCCCCCGGATACCGGAGCCAGCGCCGAATTACTGTCTGTTTTCATGCATGCATACCCCTCGCCAATGGACCGCACGCGGTGTCCCGAGCCGCGCTGCAAGGCCACAGACGACTTCCTGCGCCAGAAAAAACCTTGATCCTGCTTCTTGTTATCGATGCTTCGCGCATGCAATCGCATCGGCGGCATCTGTATGAATCGCGGTGACCGTACTGATCCTTCTTGCTGCCGCGCCCCGGGCTTCCCCGGAGCAAGCGGCCGGACAGGATAGTCCCATTAAAGTGCTTGATGTATCAACAGTGCACTTTATGTCCCAACTTCGGAGGGGCGGGATTTTTGACAGACAGCGGTTCCGTCGGGCGTATTGGCGCGCTATGCCGCGCTGCGGGTGTCTGCGGATTCGTGTGGTCGGGCCCGGTAACGCCAGAACGCGAGGAAGTCGGCCAGCGGCATGGCCTTGCCAAACAGCCAGCCCTGGCCGGCCTGCACGCCGTGCTCGCGCATGATGCGCCATTGCGATTCGGTTTCGATGCCTTCGGCCACCATGCGGATGTCCAGCGCCTTGGCCATCTCGATGATATGAGGACCGACCGCTTTTGATGGCGCGCCGGTGGTCATCGACGCCACGAACGCGCGGTCGATCTTGAGTCCGTCCACGTGAAGATCGTGCAGGTACGCAAGGCTGGAATAGCCGGTGCCGAAATCGTCTATCAGGATCGGAAAGCCGGCCTCGCGGAAGGCCGCGATCGTGGCGCGGCATTCGGCGTCATTGGCCAGGCCGCGCTCGGTCACTTCGATCCAGATCTGGCTGGCGTCGATGCCAGCGGCATTGCGCGCCGCGGCGATGGTGTGCAGCGTGTCGCGCGCGCGAAAATCGTCGGCCGACAGATTGATCGATACATGCATGGCGCGATTGGCCGCCAGATGCGCACCGAGGTCGCGCATTACGACTTCGATCATGCAGTTGGTGATGGCGTGGATGTCGCCGGTGGTTTCCGCCATGGGGATGAAGTTGTCGGGCGGCACGATGGTGCCGTCAGGCAGCCGCCAGCGCACCAGCGCTTCCGCACCGATGCAGCGACCGTCGTCGAGCGACATGATCGGCTGGTATTCGGCGTAGAACTCCTTGCGCCGGATCGCGTCCTGCAGCGCATAGCGCGGGCCGCGCAGACGCCGGCCCCAACGCAGCACCAGCCACGTTGCCAGCACGCTGACCAGCAGCCCGATCGGTAGGCTGAGGTAAAGCAGCCGGCGCCACATCGCGGCGACTTCGGATAACGGTTCGTACGCGACCACGCCGAAAGGCAGCAGGTGCGATGCCTTGACATCGACATACCGGCCGCCCAGAACTTCGCCGTCCTGTTTGCGCTTCCATGCGCTGCGCACCAGCGCCGTGTCGGTGCCCGGCCAGTTCACCACGACATGGCCGGTGGCCGCATCGACCATGCCAAGCCGGATCAGATCGTCGAGCGGAACGATATCGATGAAAAATTGCGCGTCGACCACCACCACGTGCCGCCCGACGCGGAACTGCACGGTGCGCGGCGGGCCTGCCGAGGTGTCGATGCGATACGCCGCGCCCAGCTCCGGCAGGGCGGTCCACGGTGCGGTCTGGCCTTCCACGCTGCGCAGCGCGCCCGGGATGGACGACGATGAGCAGAGCAGTTGTTCGTGATCGAGATAGACGACCTGGCGCGCGTAGCGGTGCTGCAGATCCGCCTCGCGCATGGCGTCGAGATGGGCGAGGCTGCATGGCGGCCCGGAGAACGTGTCGGCCGCACGCGCCGCGTTGACGGCATCGCGCGACACCACGTCGATGCGCTGCAACGCGCGTTCGGTGAACTGGTCCACGCGCCGTTGAAACAGCTGTTCGGCAAATTCGCGCGACAGCCATGTGGTCAGCGCCACCGGGCCGCAAATGCCAAGTGCTACCAGACAAAACAAGATGTACCAATGGCGCAGCCTGGTCATGGAATCCGCATGCGGTAATCGGGCCGAGGCAGCATACCAGAATGACCTGTCTGATATGTCTGTAGTTGCTCAGCCAAGCGTTACGCGGCCCCGCGTTGGCGCAACGAACGGGCTATTTCTGCGGTCGGGCGCGCGACGGGCGGCCGGCGCCGATTTCAACCAGATGCTGTCGCCATGCGGAAAACACCGCGTCCAGGCACGGCGCGGCATCGCAGGCGTCGCGCTTTTTGCGGAACGCGTCGATATCGGACTGGGAAATCGTGCCCGCGGCCAGCAGGCGCTGCTGATCGGTATAGATGCGCTGATATCCCATCGAAAACAGCGCGGTTTCGCAGATGATCTGGCTGGCGCGTGTGGCGGGCGCAGTGCAGTCGATATCGGTGGCTTGCGCGCTGCCGGACAGGGCAATGGCTGCGGCGGCCAGGCAGGCGGAGAGAAACTGGGGGGCGCGGATCATGGCTGCGGCGCTCGGAAAATCGGCAAAGGCCCGAGCGTACCGCATTTGGTCAGTGGCTCTCGCGATGGGGCCGGGCGGTCGGATCCGGCCGATCCATGCGCGTCAGTGTTGCGTGAATTTGAGTTGGGTGGTGTCGTAGCCCAGCGCGCGCGCCCGGGCAATCAGCATGTTGCCGAGTTCGCTCGACGGCCGGGGCTCGCGGGTCAGCACCCACAGATAGCGGCCCGACGGCTCGCCGACGATCGACCACGTGTAGTCGTCGGCGTGGTCGAGCACCCAGTATTTTCCGAAGAAGAACGGTCCGAAAAAGGACACTTCGAGCTTGGCGCCATTGCTGTCCGGCACCACGCGCGCACGGCCTTCCGAGGCGCGAGCGCGGCCGTCGGGGCTACCCTCGCGGCAGGTGTTGCGCACCGACACGAGACCGTCGTCGCGCTTGGCGTATTCGGCCGTCACGCCTTCGCAATTGCGCTCGAAGCGATTGTCATAGCGCGCGTATTCGTACCAGAGCCCAAGGTAGCGATCCAGATCGACGGCCTTGGCAGGCTCCGGCACCGACGCGTTACCGCGCTTGGTGTCCATCGAACGACATGCCTGGAGGACCAGCGCAGTGCCAATCAGCGCGGCGCCAGCCACGGTCAGATGCAAAATCGATCGTTTCACGGAGATCTCCATGGGATGCGGATCGTGCGATTGTGAGGCCGCCGCGCATCGCGCGGCATCGGACAAGCGCTGACACGGCAGGCGTCGCGCGCTGACAAACGGCCACACGCCTCGGCAGCTTTTCCACGGGCGTGTAAATCGGGCACGGATCGGGCATGGCTGAACGGGCGCAGGTGGCGCGCATGCCGCTTGTGTCGCGTCAGGGGCTCGGTATGGAACTTGCGATCGATAGAACGAAGCGGCATCCGCCGCGAGTGGCCTGATCACCATTGGAGAGGCGCATGCAAGATCGAGCAAAAGACGCCGGCCGCGCGCCTGGCGCAACGAATGTGGGCCGCCGCCTGCGCAATGTCCCAGGCACCGACCGCACAACGTGGACTAAACAGTCGAGTGAACCTGTCCTGACTGGCCAACCCGGACAGGCGGGGCAGCCAGGTGAGCCGCCCCAAGCCGCGGCCGATCCGGCAGGAGAAGGCGTGAAGCCGGAGTAGGCCGAAACGCTCCTGCCCAGGGTCGAGCTCCGGGCAGCCCTTTGCATTCGATATTTCATGTCGGGCTGAAGCTTCCGCGTGCGCGGTGCTGCGATGATGGCTTTCATCAGCACCCCGCCGCGAAGGCTTGTCATGACCCATCTTCCCGATATCGATGAAACCGCCGCTTCGTCTGGCGTCGGCGATTCGTTTTCCGACCCCGCCGATCCGCTCGCCGCGGTCCCGCACCGCGATCCCTATCCGTATTACCGCAGGCTGATCCGCGAGCGGCCTTTCTATTTCGACTCCGGCCTGAAGCTGTGGGTAGCGTCGAGCGCCGACGCCGTGCGGGAAGTCCTCGATCATCCCGACGCGCGCGTGCGTCCTCTGGCCCAGCCGGTGCCACCTGCGCTGGCGGGTTCGGCCGCAGGCGATCTGTTTGGCCGACTCATCCGGATGAACGATGGCGCCGCACACGCCGCGCTGAAGGCGATCGTGCTGCGGCGATTGTCCGCTCTGGATCTTAACGATGTGCGTGCGCGCGCCGAAGCGCTGGCGGCGCGGCTGCCGCGCATGACATCGGACGATGCGCACGAGGCCACCCGCTGGATGTTCTCGCTCCCTGTGCTGGCCGTAGCCGATCTGCTCGGTTTGCCGTTGGCGGATGACGAGGCGGGCCACGTCGGCACGCGCGTGGCCGGCTTTGTCGCGACGTTTGCCGGTGCGATGTCCCCGCTGGCGACGCCCGCCGAGGTGGAAGCTGGCGTCACGGCGGCGCGCTGGCTCACCGCCTGCGTGGTGCGGGACGCGCCCGGCGTGCGCGACGACGGGCTGCTTGCCGCCTTGACCGAGGATGCCGCGTTGGCCCGCATCGATCCGCAGACGCTGGCCGCCAATGCCATCGGCCTGATGATCCAGGCATGTGAAGCCACAGCCGGCCTGATCGGCAACACGCTGGTGCGACTGGGGCGCGAGGCGGCCAATACTGGCGCCATGGTCGACATGGCCGACCTGCCGAAAGTGGTCGCGCAGGTGGCGCGCTTCGACCCGCCGGTGCAGAACACGCGCCGCTTCATGGCTGCCGATGCCACGCTCTGCGGCCATGCCGTCAAAGCCAACGACGCGGTTCTGGTGCTGCTGGCGGCCGCCGCGCATGATCCCGCCGCAGCCACCGCGCAACCGGCGTGGACCTTTGGCGCCGGCCGGCACGGCTGCCCGGGCCACGCGCTGGCGCAGATGCTTGCCACCTGTACCGTGCAGGCGCTGCTGGCGCGCGATGTGCAGCCGGCGCTGCTGGCGCGTGCGGTGTGCTACCGTCCTTCGGTCAACGCGCGCATCCCGTGCTTTCTCTTGCAGCCATCTGAACGGAGCCCCCAATGATCGCCGTGATTTTTGAAGTAGAACCCGCGCCGGGCCGGCAGGACACGTACCTCGACATCGCCGCCCATCTGAAGCCGACGCTGGAGACCATCGATGGATTTATCTCCGTGGAGCGCTTCCAGAGCCTGACCACGCCGGGCAAGCTGCTGTCGCTGTCGTTCTTTCGCGATGAAGCCGCGGTCATCGCGTGGCGCAATACGCTCGATCATCGTCAGGCGCAGGCTGCCGGCCGCGGCGGCGTGTTTGCCAACTACCGGCTGCGCGTTGCGCAGGTGCTGCGCGACTACGGCCTGAACGAACGCGACGAAGCGCCGGCGGACAGCCGCGCCGTGCACGACGCGCGCCCCGCACGCGGAGAATGAGCGCGGCGCCGTCCGACATCCGCCGCGGTGGCAACCTGACATATTCCGACGCTAGACTGGTGCACGATCGCAAGATTGGCTGACGTCGGATTCGAAAGGGCGATGCGGAATGAAGCGGCGCGCGAGCGGCACCAGATTGTGGATAGCACTGAGCAAGCAGGCCGCACGTAGTGCGCGCCAGTTGCAGCGCACGGTCACGCGTACGGTGGCCGATCCGATGATGCGGGCTGCCAAGCAGCAGGGCAAGGCGGCTAGCACGGTGATGGGCCGCGCGGTGGGAAAGGTTGCGCGTCAGGCGCTGACCGGCGTGGTCACGCCGGCGCGCGCACCGGTCAGCCGCGGCGGCGGCTTCTGGGAAGAAGGGCAGTGGGGCTTCCCCCTCGGCATCGGCAGCATGGCGCAGCGCCGCTACCGGATCTTCGTGCCGCCGGGCGTCAGCGCGGCGCGGCCGGCGCCGCTGCTGGTGCTGCTGCATGGCTGCGGGCAGGACGCCGCCAGCTTTGCAGCCTGCGCGCGCGTAGCCAGCGTGGCGCGCGATGCGCGCTGGGTGGTGCTGATGCCGGAGCAATCGGTCCAGGCCAACGCGCAGCGATGCTGGAACTGGTTTCGTCCGACCGCGCGCGGCGCGTCGGAAACCGCGTTGCTGATGTCGATGATCGACCATGTTTGCCAGCGCTATGCCATCCTGGCCAACCGCGTTTGCGCGCTGGGACTGTCCGCCGGCGGCGCAATGGCGATGATGCTGGGCCTGCGCTATCCGGAACGCTTTGCCGCCATCGGATCCCATTCCGGCGCGGCCCCATATAGCGCAACCAATGCCACGCAGGCGCCCAAGGCCATGCGCGGCGAACGCGCGCCGGATGCGGCGGCTGCGCAGAGCGTGCTGGCTGGCCGGCTTCCGCCGCCGCTGCTGTTGATGCATGGCGATGAAGACAACGTGGTGTCCTATGACAACGCCACGTCGACGGCTGCCATGTGGCTGTCGCTATGGCCGGCCGGCGTGCCGGCGCCGGTGGCGCAGCCGCCCCGGCGGGTTCGACGCGGCACTCGCCGCGCGGTGGAGGTGTTCGACTGGCAATCGGGCGCGCGCCCTTTCGTGCGAGTGGTCAAGGTGGAAGGGCTGCGCCACGCGTGGAGCGGCGGCACTCCAGGGCAGGCGTTCTCCGATCCCACCGGGCCGGACGCACTCAAGATCGCGCTACGTTTTTTCTCGGTGAATGGCCGGCATACCGATTGATGTGCTGGCCCTTGGCCGATGGCTGGTCGATATCGCCGCAATCGCCCGCACCTGACCCGCGCCCGTATCCTTCGCGCGATGCGCTCAGCGTCCATCCATCGGTTCGAACACCACATCGCTGGCCGCGCACGCCACGCACGGCAGGATGTAGCCGTCGTCCTTTTCGTCGGGACTGAGTCCCGGCCATTCGATGCGATACCGGACGCTGCCCGCATGCAGTTTGCTGATGCATGCGCGGCACGTACCGTTGCGGCAGGAACTGGGCAGGCTTACGCCATCAAGCAGCGCCGCTTCCAGCAGGCTGAGCGACGCCGGCGCGGGGAATGTCGCATCGCGGGGCAGCACGCGCGCCGTGTAGGCGCTGTCGTCATCGTCGTCGTGCATCGCGCCGTCCGCTGCGGCGTTGGTGTGGGGTTGGCTGGTCATGCGATCAGGCGTCGCTTTCGGGAAATTCGGCGCGGCCGTGCGTGGCGTCGCGCAGGGCGGCCATCGCACTGTCTCGCAGCGTGGCCGGCAGGCGGATCACCAGCGTGGCCTGCGCGCCGTAGCGCGTATCCGTCAGCGTGCAGCCATCGTCGGCGCCCTGTTCGATCCAGCGGCGCACGCGCGGCTCGTCGGCGTAGTCCACCTGCACCGTCAAGGTGGCATAGGCGATGCGCTCGATGCGCGCGGCGTCCTTGAGTGCGGCGGCGATCGCATCGGTATAGGCGCGCACCAGACCGCCCGCGCCCAGCTTCACGCCGCCGTAGTAGCGCACCACGGCCGCCAGCACACCATCAAGATCGTGATGGCGCAGCACTTCCAGGATCGGCCGGCCCGCGGTGCCCGATGGTTCGCCATCGTCCGACATGCCCGACTGGCCGCCCGCCAGCAGCGCCCAGCACACATGGGTGGCCGTGGGATGCTCCGCGCGCAGGCCCTGGATCACCGCCATGGCGGCGTCACGGTCAGGCACCGGCACAGCCAGCGCGATAAAGCGGCTTTTGCGGATTTCGATCTCGGCGTGGACCGGAGCGGCAAGCGTGAAGGTGGGCAAGACTGATGCGGAAATTGACGGGCAGGACGCCGAGTGTAGCGCAGCCGGCCAACCTTTCCGGCGCGCGATGGCGACGGCGCGCCGCGCTCGCGGGAGATCGTCGCAAAAAGCGGCGTGGCATGCGCGCCGGGCGGTGCGAGCGCCCCACGCGCTGCGATGTCCGATATTGTCGAGGACATCATCCCAACTGAAAAACACCATGCGCCGGATGCTGTCCGACGCGGCGCGCTGAAAATTCCTGGCTCCCCGGGAGCGATCCGGTACCGGCCACGGTAGCGGCGCGAATGCGGCAGGGCTGCTAACCTGTGGCCTTGCAAGCCCGGCGCAAGGCCCGGGCGCAGCGCCACAGGAGAGTTCATGACCCAGCCCGCCGTCGACCTCATCGCGCGCCGCATGGCGCCCGCCACCGATCGCAATCGTGCGCCGATCCTTGCGGTGCTGCGCGATGTTTTGCCCGCATCGGGCACCGTGCTCGAAATCGCCAGCGGCACTGGCCAGCACGCCGTGCACTTTGCTGCCGCGCTGCCTGGCATCACATGGCAGCCCAGCGATCCGGACGCTACCCATCGCGACTCGATCGCGGCCTGGACCGCGCATGCGCAGGCGGCCAACGTGCTACCGCCGCTGGCCATCGACGTGACCCGTGAACCCTGGGGTATCGATGGCGTCGACGCGATGGTCTGCATCAACATGATCCATATCGCACCATGGGCGGCTGCCGAGGCCTTGTTCGCAGGCGCGGGTCGGCGCTTGCCGCCGGGCGGCGTGCTCTATCTGTACGGCCCGTACCGACGCGACGGCGCGCATACGGCGCCAAGCAATGAGGCGTTCGACCGGCAACTGCGCGTGGCCGATCCGCAATGGGGCGTGCGCGACATGGAGGCCGTCGTCGCACTGGGCGAGGCGCAGGACCTGGCGTGCGACGCGCCAGTGCCGATGCCGGCCAACAACTTCAGCCTCGTGTTTCGCAAGCGGAAATAGCGCGGAAAGCGCGGCTGTAGCGCCGCACGCCGCGCACCGCGCACCGCGTTCGATCGCTCAATGGCGGCGCAAGCTGCGCCGTCGCCATCGTGCTCAGCCGCGCACCAGCATCACCAGTGCGGTAGCGATCAGGCACACGGCGAACGCGGCGCGCAGCCGGCGTTCGGGCATGCGGTGGGCCAGCGCCACACCCCAGGAGATCGTGAGCATGCCGCCCAACGACAGTGGAATGCCGCTGTACCAGTCCACATGACCCGCGTGCGCATAGGTGAACAGTGCGACCACCGCACCGGGCGTGACCAGGGCCAGCGCCAGTCCCTGCGCTGCGGCCTGGCGCATGCCGAACAGGCCGACCAGCGCGGGTGCGGCCACCACGCCGCCGCCCACGCTGAAGAAGCCCGAAAACGCGCCGCCCACCACGCCCACCGCGGGAATCCATGCCGGGGCCACGCGCGCCTGTTGCTGCGTGTTGGCGCGGCCGGGCATCAGACGCCAGAGAAAGTAGAGTGCCAGACCGATCATGAAGACGGCAAAGATCCGCCGCAGCAGGGCGGCGTCGATTGAGGTGGCCAGCTTGGCCGATAGATAGGTCGACACCACCGCGGACAGTCCCAGCACCACGGCAGTCTTGAGATCGATATCGGCGCGCTTGCGGTATTGCCAGAATCCGATCACCACGTTCGGGGCGATCATCACCAGCGAGGTGCCTTGCGCCAGTTGCTGGTCCATGCCGTAAAGCAGGCCCAGTGCGGGAATCGCAATCAGACCGCCGCCGATCCCGAACAGCCCGCCAACACCGCCGAGTAGCCCTCCAAGTCCGAAGATGAGCAGGGCGGACAACAACGAATGGTCAGGCATGGAAAATCCGGCGGCGTGATCGACAAGGCAAGTCCGCGATGATACGCAGACATGGCGCAGACATTGGGGAAATGCCGAAAGGAATGACTGTCGTGCGGGGAATGAATCGGACCGGGCCGGCTGCCGCGCGCACCGCGTGGCGCGGGCAGCGTTCGACCACCGGCCCCGGCCTGCCCGTCAGTCGACCTGCGCGCCGGACTGCTTGACGATCTTGCCCCACTTGTCGATATCGGCGCGCAGCATGGCGGCAAACTGCTGCGGCGTGCTGCTCAGCACTTCCGCGCCCTGTGCGGCCAGCTTGTCGCGCAGGGGTTTGTCCGCCAGTGCGGCCTGCAGCGTGGTGGAAAGCTTTTGCGTGACATCCTTGGGCGTGCCACGCACCGCGAACAGGCCAACCCAGAGGTCGCCGCTGTAGCCCGGCACGGTTTCGCCGATGGTCGGAATATCGGGGGCGAACGGCGACCGCTTGGCGGAGCTCACGCCCAGCGCACGCACTTTGCCGGCCTTGATGTGCGATAGCACCGAGGGCAGGCTCGCGAACGCCATCGGCACCTGATTGCCGAGCACGTCGTTCAGCGCCGGGGCCACGCCCTTGTAAGGCACGTGTTCCAGCTTGATGCCGGCCATGCTGTTGAGCATCTCGCCAAGCAGGTGGTTCAGCGTGCCGTTGCCCGCCGAGGCAAAGCGGTAGTAATCGGGCTTGGCCTTGGCCATCGCAATCAGTTCGGCCATCGACTTGGCCGGAAACGCCGGGTTGACCACCAGCACATTGGGCACCGTGGCCACCACGGAGATCGGCTCGAAATCCTTGATGGGATCGAACGGAATGCTGCGGTAGAGCGACGGGTTGATGGCCTGCGTGCTGCTAATGGTCATCAGCAGCGTGTAGCCGTCCGGCGTGGCGCGCGCCGCAGTTTGCGTGCCGATATTGCCGCCCGCGCCGGGCCGGTTTTCCACCACCACCTGCTGGCCCAGGCGCTGCGACAGGTCGGCGGCAACCAGCCGCGCAACGATGTCGTTGGTGCCGCCGGGCGCCTGCGGCACGATCATCTGGATGGGTTTGGACGGGTAGCTGTCGGCCTGCGCAGGGCCCATGGCGGCCAGCGCCAGCGTCACGCCGGCCAGTGCGTGGATTGCGCGGATTGCGCGGAACGTGCCAATCATCGTTGTCTCCTGTTCAAAGCAGGCCGCGCCATCGCGGATATCGTGCCGGCCACGCTTATTGTTGGCGCCACTCTAGCCGAGCCCTGCGCGCAGGAGAAATTCAATCGGTGACTACTGCCATAAGGAATTCTTATCGGACGTCTGCCGTCGCGAGATCGCTGCGCCATCCGCCGCCCATTGCCTGATACAGCGCCACGCTGGCGTTGAGGCGATCCGCATGGGTCTGGATCAGGTTCAGCTCCGCGCTGAACAACTGGCGTTGGGCATCGAGTTGTTCCAGATATGGCGAATATCCTGCTCGATAGCGGTTGGTGGCGTGCCGCAGTGCGGCGGCCAGCGCGTCGCGCTGCTCGCGCAGGCGCGCTTCCTGTTCGCCGAGTTTCTGCACGGCCGCCAGGTTGTCGTTGACTTCGCGGAACGCCGTCAGCGCCACGCGTCGATAGGCGAAGGCGGCTTCGTCACGCTGGGCTGCCGCGGCGTCGGCCCCGGCCACGATGCGGCCGCCTTCGAACAGCGGCGCCAGCACACTGCCGCCGAGCGTCCAGATGCGCACCGGATTGGCCAGCCCGGTGGCGTAGACCAGTCCGCCGGTGGCTGTCAGCGGCACGCGCGGCAGATAGGCCTTGCGCGCGGCCGACAAGCTGGCGTCGCTGGCGGCCAGCGTGTATTCGGCCTGCGCGATGTCGGGCCGGCGACGCAGCAGATCGGATGGCAGTCCCGCCGGTATCGCGGGCTGTTGCAGCGACTGCAGCGCCAGACCGCGTGCGATCGACGATGCGTCGGGATTGCCGAGCAATACGCCGAGTGCGTTTTCCTGGCGCGCCACGGCCAGTTCCGCCTGCGGCACGGCCTGCGCGGTGGATTCGTATTCGGCGCGCGCCTGTTCGTATTCCAGTTGCGAGGTGTAGCCGGCGCGGGCGCGATCGCGCGCCAGTTTCAGCGCATCGGCCCGGGATGTCAGCGTCTGGCGTACCACGTCGAGCTGCGCGTCCAGCGCGCGCAATGCGATATAGCTGCGCGCCGCTGCCGCCGACACGGAAAGGATCGTGGTGTCGCGCGCGGCCTGGCTGGCCAAGAGGCTGTTGCGCGCCGCGCCTACCGAATCGGCGATGCGGCCGAACAGGTCGATCTCATACGAGGCATCGAGCGTGAGCTGTCCCGTGTTGGCCGTGCCGGCGTTGCCGAATGCATTGATGGCGCGCGCGCGCGTGCCGCCGGCGGTGAAGTCGAGCGTCGGAAACAGCTCGGCGCGGGCGATGCGCGCCTGGGCGTCGGCCTGGCGCACGCGCGTCAGGGCAATCGCGATATCGTCGTTTTGCGCGAGGGCCGTTTCCACCACCGCGCTGAGCGCCGGGTCGCCATAGCTGCGCCACCAGTCGCGCTCGATCGCCACGGTCGGTCCGGCGTCCACGCGCCACGCCACGGGCGGTGCGAGCGACTCCGGTGCAGGCGGGCGCGGCCCCATGCAGCCTGCCAGCAGAAGGACCAACAGCGGCAGAGCATGGCGCAATTCGCGGCGCAGTGCGGGGCGCACAGGCTGACGCACAGGTGGAAGCGCGGGATGGCGGGCAGGCATGGTCAGCGCGTGGGCGGCCGGTGTGTGCTGGTATCGACTTGCGCCTGGACGGACATGCCGGGGCGCAGGCGCTCGGCCAGCGGCTGGTCGGGGTCGATGGCGATGCGCACCGAGATGCGCTGCGCTACCTTGACGAAATTACCGGTGGCGTTGTCCGCCACGATCACGGCGAACTCGGACCCCGCGGCGGGCGACAGCCGTTCGACATACCCGGTCAACCGCGCATTATCCAGCGCATCGACGCGGAAACTGGCCTTCTGGCCCGGAGCCATATGGGCGGTCTGCGCCTCCTTGTAGTTGGCGATGACCCAGCGCTGCGGCGGCACCAGGAACATCAGTTGCGATCCCGATGTCACGTACTGGCCGAGCCTGGCACCGATCTGGCTCAGGCGGCCGTCGGCCGGCGCCACCACCACGGTGTTCGACAGATCGATCTCCGCGAGTTGCAGCGCGGCGCGCGCCTGTTCGACGGCGGCTTTGAGCCCGTCGCGGCTGACCATCACGGCGCGCACATCCTGGCGCGCGATCTCCACTGCGGCGCGCGCCTGTTCCAGCGCCGCTTCGGCCTGGCGCAGGGCGGCGCGCGTCTGGTCGCGTTCGCGCAGCGACACCGAGCCGTCGGCCACCAGTTCGTCGACGCGTTTCATATCGGCCTGCGCGCGTTGCAACTGGGCGCGGGCGTTGTCGGCATTCGCCAGTTGCGACGCCACGGTAGCTTCGCGCGCCCGCTGGGTTTGGTCGGCATTGGCCAGGTTGGCGATCTGCGTGTCCAGCGATGCGCGCGCCTGTTGCACGCGCTGCTTGTAGATGCGTTCGTCGATGCGCAGCAGCACCTCGCCGGCTTTCACCAGATCGAAATCATGCACCGGCACGTCGGTCACGTATCCGCTCACCTGCGGACTGATGATCGTGGTTTGCCCGCGCACGTAGGCGTTGTCCGTGCTTTGTATCGACGGCGTGAACGGCGGCAGGCCCCAAGCGTACAGGATGAGCAGCACGCTGAGCGCCGCGACCAGCACGATCAGCACGGTCAGCCGCAACGATCCGCGCGGCGGCGCCCAGCCCTTTGGGGCGGCGCTGTGCACTTCGACCGGATCTTCGAGCCGTTGGGGTTTGTCGTCGGATGGCGGTGGGGCGTTGCGATCGGGCGCGTCGGTCACGATCGGGTCTCCGTGGAAGGGGTGGGCGGCTTCTTGTCCGACACCTGGCCGGGGACCACCTTGCCAATGTAGAGCGCCAGCAACCAGACGAACGTGACCGTCGCCAGGATGCCGATCAGCAAGAACACATCGTTAAAGGCCAGCACATTCGCTTCGCGCGTGACCTGCTGCGCCAGCGCAGCGACGCCTTCGGCCTGCCGCAACACGGGATCGCTCACCACGCGGTTGTAAATATTGCCAAGCAATTGCAGGCGCGCCGCATCGAGCGGATCGGCCAGACTGATGCCCTGCACCAGCGAATGCGAATGGAATTTCTCGCGATAGGTCTGGAACGTGCCGAGCAGCGCGGAGCCCATCAGTCCACCCAGCGATTGCGTGATGCTGAACAGCGCTGAAAAGCTGACGAAATGGCTCATGCCGCGCTGCAGCGCGCTGCCCATGCCGATCAGCAGCGTCGGCCCCAGAAAATACACGGCCGCGAACGCGATCAGCGATTGCGTGAAGTACATGTTCTGCGGCCGCGTCAGGTTGGTCGATCCTGCATCGATAAAAGCGCCGATGGCGATCAGTACCAGCGAGATGCGGACCGGCCGGCCGAGGTTCTGCGGATTCAGCGTCAGCGCGCTGGCCGCGATGCCCGCCACGGTCGCGATCGAGACCACGATGTAGAGCGAAATCAGTTGGTCGTTGACCAGGCCCAGCGAGGTCAGCAGGCCGACCGCGCCATACGGCTGTTCGGATAGCAAAATGCGCACCGAAGTGGCCACCACGGCAAACCGGACGATGGCCATGCTGCCGAGCCAGCGCGTGTTCAGCAGCGGGTTGACGCGGTTGTGTTCGATCCACAGCGCCGCCGCAATCAGGATCACAGCGCCGCACAGCGCATAGCCAAGCCATGGCGTCGTAGTCCACCACAGGATGCGGCCCTCGCCCAGCACGGCGCACAGCAGCGCCATGCCCGGCGCGAACAGGGCGAAGGTGAGAAAGTCGAGCGGCTCGAATGCCTTGATGCGCTCGCTGGGCGGCAGCGGCAGCAATCCCACCGCCACCAGCGACAGCAGCGACATGCCGAATTCGAACTGATAGAGCGTCTGCCAGTTGCCGGCTTCGAGCATGCCAGTGGAAAAGGTGCGGGCCAGCGGCGTGGCAAGCTGCGGTACGCCGAAGCCGATCACGACCGCGCGCATGCGGTGCTTGGCCGGCAGCGACTGGATGATGTAGTAGAGCGCCAGCGTCGACATGCCGCTGGCCGCGATGCCGTTGGCGGCGCGCGCCAGCAGCGCCGTGCCGAAGGTGTGCGTGAGCAGGTGCGCACCGGTGATGACGGCGTAGGACAGCAGGAAGACCTTGGTGAATCGTTGCAGGCCGTATTGCTGGCGAAACTTGATCACCAGCATCGACATGCAGACGTTGGTCATCACGTAGACCGTTGACAGCCATGCGCCTTCATCGCTGTACAGGCCCAGCACGCCCTGGATGTTGGTGAGGTTGGCCACCACCAGCGCGTTGCCGAAGCCGCCGGTCAGGCCGATCAGCACGCCCACGCAGAAGTAGGCCACGCGGCGCGGCGTGGGATGGTCCGGGGTGGCGGGCGACCCCGGAATCGACGGCCGTTCATGCGGCTTGAACTCGTAGCTGGCTGTTGCCATGGCTGACCGGTAGAAGGCGAGCGTCTGCGATGGGGCGATGATGCGGGATGTGCCGATGCCTTGCAAGCGTCTGGACAACCACCGGCCACGGCGCGGGTGAGCCGATGTCCGGCCGCGGCTAGGTCCGCGGTGGTGGCGCCAGCGATCCGCCCGCGGCGATGCGCGCTTCGACGATCTCGCGCAGCACATCGGCCACCGCCTCGGCGGCATTCGATCTGGGCAGTGCGCGCGGCCAGCACAGCGACAGCGTGCGCCGCAGTTCCGGCACGATGCGGCGACGCGGCACCGCGCCATCGCCGCGTTCGTCCTCGCCCAGCGATGACGCCGGCAGGATCGTGCACGCCAGCCCCTCGCGCGCGGCCGCCAGCAGGAACGGCAGCGAATCGAGGTCGGCCACCACGTTCAGCGCGATCCCCGCCTTGGCGAAGCTGCGCTCCACCACTTCGCGCAGGCCTTGCGAGCCGCTGGGCAGTACCAGCGGTACCCCGTCGATGGCCTTGAGCGCGATGGTGGATGCGTTGCGGCCGCGCGGGGCCGCGCCGGGCGGCGTGCCGATCAGATAGAGCGGCTCGCTCGCCAGCGGCTCCGGCTCCACCGCGCGCGACGCGGTGTCGCGGAACAGGATCGCAAAGTCGAGCCGGTTCTGGTTCAGCAGCTCGGAGATGTAGCCGCTCATGCTTTCAAACAGTTGCAGGCGCACTTGCGGATAGCGCTGGCGCACCGCGCGCACCAGCGGCATGCCAAAGGCTGCGGCGGCCGTGGTGGGCAGCCCGATGGCAACCGTGCCGGACACCTCGGCGCCGGCCACGCGCACGTCGGCCCCGGCGATCTCCACCTGGCGCAGGATATTGCGCACGTGGCGGTAGAGCGTCTTGCCCGCCTCGGTGGGGCGTACGCCCTTGGCGCCGCGATGCACCAGCGGCACGCCGAATTCGTCTTCCAGCGCGGCCAGCTGTTGCGACAGCGCGGGCTGGGCCACGCAGACCATTTCGGCGGCGCGGGTCAGGCTGCCGTGGTCGACGATGGCCACGAAATAGCGCATGGCGCGAATATCCATGGGAGCGGTTTCCTTCCGGTCAGTGCGTCAAGGGGGTTGGGGGTATTGATTCTACTTATGGTGCCTTCGGCAATTGCTATTTCACAAGGCCACGGCGCGCGGGTAGATTGGCATCCATCGTGCAATCCGCACATCCCTTCGCCTGAAGCGCCCCACACTGCCATGCCAAGACCCCTCGAAGGCATTACCGTACTCTCGCTCGAACAGGCGATTGCCGCGCCTTTCTGCACCCGCCAACTGGCGGACCTGGGCGCGCGCGTGATCAAGATCGAACGCCCCGGTCCCGGCGATTTCGCGCGCGCGTATGACAGCCGCGTGCGCGGCCTCTCGTCGCACTTCGTCTGGACCAACCGCTCGAAAGAAAGCCTCACGCTGGACGTCAAGGCGCCCGCCGCCGCGCCGGTGCTGGCCGCCCTGCTCGAAAAGACCGACGTGCTGGTGCAGAACCTGGCGCCGGGCGCGGCGGCGCGGCTGGGCCTCGACTACGAGACGCTCTCGCAAACCTATCCGCGCCTGATTGTCTGCGACATCTCCGGCTATGGCGGCGATGGTCCCTATCGCGACAAGAAGGCGTACGACTTGCTGGTGCAAAGCGAGTCCGGCTTTGTGTCGGTCACGGGCACACGGGAGGAGGGCGTCAAGGCCGGAGCGTCAGTGGCCGATATCGCCGCGGGCATGTACGCCTACAGTAACGTGCTGGCGGCGCTGATCGAGCGCGGGCAGACCGGGCGCGGCAAGCGCATCGACGTGTCGATGCTCGAATCGATGGTCGAATGGATGAGCTTTCCGATGTATTACGCGTTCGACGGCGCCGAACCGCCGCCGCGCGCCGGTGCGTCGCACGCCACGATCTACCCGTATGGGCCGTTTCCGACCGGGGACGGCAAGACCGTGATGCTGGGTCTGCAGAACGAGCGCGAATGGGCCGTGTTCTGCAAGGTGGTACTGCAGGAACCCGACCTGGCCACGCACGCCGCGTTTGCCACCAACAGCCTGCGCAGCGCCAACCGCGCGCAGCTGCGCGATCGCATCGTGCAGATGTTTGGGCACCTGAGCGCCGAGCAGGTGGTGCAGCGGCTGGAAGAGGCCAAGATCGCCAATGCCAACGTGAATACGATGGCCGATGTGTGGGCGCATCCGCAATTGCGCGCGCGCGACCGCTGGCGCGAGGTGCAGACCTCGGCAGGTCCGGTGCCGGCCTTGCTGCCGCCGGGCCTGACCGACGCCCGCATGGATCCGGTGCCCGCCGTGGGCCAGCACACCGATGCGATCCTGGCCGAAGCGGGCTGCAGCGCCGACCAGATCGCGCGGCTGCATGCCGACGGCGTGGTGTGAGGCCGCCGACCATGACGATGACGACTCCCATTTCCCGCGCACCGCGCAGCTATCTGTTCGTGCCGGGCTCGCGGCCCGAGCGCATCGGCAAGGCCATTGCCGCCGGCGCGGACGCGGTCATTGTCGATCTGGAGGACGCAGTGGCGCCCGACGACAAAGCCGCGGCGCGCCACAACCTGCACGCGCCCTGGCCGGCGCTGCGGGCACAGGCCGACGCGGCCGGCGTGACGCTGCTGGTGCGCGTCAATGGAGCCGATACCGCGTATTTCGGCGACGATCTGGCATTTTGTCGCGACCTGGCGGTTGCGGCGATTGTGTTGCCAAAGGCAGATTGCGCCGCCCTGGAAGCCTTGCGGGCGGTCTTGTCGGACATTACCTGCTACGCGCTGCTGGAAACGGCGGCAGGGTTTCGCGACCTGCGCGAGGTGGCGCGCGCACCCGGTGTGATCCGGCTGATGTTCGGCAGCATCGATCTCATGTTCGATCTCGACGTCGCTGACGATGACGCGCCGCTCCATCATTTCCGTAGCGAATTGGTCCTGCATTCGCGCGCGGCCGGGCTGCCCGCGCCGGTCGATGGCGTCTGCACCGCGATCGGCGACGCCCAGGCGCTGGCGGCCGATACGGCGCGCGCGCGGCGTTTCGGCTTTGGCGCCAAGCTGCTGATCCATCCGAACCAGGTGGCGGGCGTGCATGCCGCGCTGGCGCCTTCGGCCGAAGACGTGGCCTGGGCCCGGCGCGTGGTGGCGCAAGCCGCGGCGGCAAACGGCGCGGCCATCGCCGTAGACGGCAAGATGGTCGATCGGCCCGTTCTGGAACGCGCGCAACGCATCGCTGCCGCCGCCCCGGACTAATGCTTTGTTAAGGATTTATTAAGCGTGAACGGCGCGGCTTGCACATTTCATGGAGCAGGCACTGACTGAGAATATCGAAGCCTGCAGCGCCAATCGGTATTTTCCCTGACGGGCCGTTCGCCGCAAATATCGAATTTTATGTGGAGGATGAAAGGCGTTTGTAATGACTTTACGTTGAAATGCGCGTGGGAGACCGTGCGTGTCCAGACAACAGGACATAGGACGCAAGATCCGGGGCCAGAACAGAATCAATAAAGTTGCCTCCCCGGTGCACCGTTCAGTGCGCACGGTCGTTAACAGCTGACCGCAAGTCGACTCGAGCCAGACTGATCGTGCATTTTTCCGTTTTCCGTGCTGCCGCGGCAACGCTGCTTGCCCTGGCCGCCAGCGCTGTCGCCGCCGCCAGCGAGCCCATGCCACCGGACGGCCCCTGCGTGCCGCCTCCGCCCAAAGCCACTCTGACCCTGTCGCAGGCGCGGCTGGATGCGCTGCGATGCAATCGCGACATCATCGCCGCGCGCCGCAGCGAAGAAGCCAGCCAGGCAGACATCCAGATCGCGTCGCAACGTCCCAATCCGGTGCTGAGCCTGGGCGTGGCCAACATCAACCCGCATCTGGGCGTTGGCGCCGGCAGCTGGCGCAGCAAGACCGTCGATTCCACGGTGCGCGTCGATCAGGTCATCGAGACCGCGAACAAGGGCAACTTGCGTGCCGATGCGGCCCGCAAGGCCAGCGCCGCCGTGGGCGAGCAGGTGCAGGCGGTGGTTGCGCAGCAGTTGGGCGCCGTCGACCAGGCGTGGTACGAGGCCGTGGTCAGCCAGACCCGCGTGGAAGTGCTGACCGAGACAGTCGGGCTTTACGGGCGCACGCAGCAGGCCAATGAAACGCGGCTGAAAGCGGGCGACGTATCGCGCGCCGACGTGACCAAGCTGCAGCTCGAAACATTGCGTGCGCAGAGCGACCTGCGCGCCGCCATTGCGGACCACGCCAGCGACAAGGCGGCGCTCGCCGCCGCCATGGGCGTGCCCGGCACTCTGATGGACAACCGGCTGGTGGCCGACTGGCCCGGCGCCGACGCGCCCGTACCGGCGTTCGACCCGGAAGTGCTGCAGCGCCGTCCCGATGTGACGGCCGCCGAAGCGCGCCTGGCCGCCGCGGCATCCGCCCGCGACCTGGCACGCGCTGGTCGCGTCCCCGACGTGACCGTGGGCGCGCAATACGAGCACTATCCGGTTTCCGAGGCCAACACGACCGGCAGCGGCAACAGCTACGGCGTGTTTGTGTCGATTCCGCTGTTCGTGCGGCATAGCTTTGGCGGTGAAGCGCGCCGCGCGGAAGTGGACTACTACGCCGCGCTCGATGACCGCAACCGCGTGCTGCTGGAAGCCCAGAACGAGATCGGCCGCCTGCGGGCGCAGCTCGATGCGGCGCGCGCGTCGCTGCAGCAGATGCGCGAGTCGGTGCTGCCGGCCGCCGAAAGCGTCGCCAGCAGCGCCGAGTTTGCCTACAGCAAGGGCGCTTCCGGCGTGCTGGATCTGCTCGATGCACGGCGCGCGCTGCGCCAGACGCGCGTCGACGCCGTCGAGGCGCAAGGCAACTACGCCAAGGCGCTGTCGGCATACCTGACCGCGCTGCAAACCACAAATTCCGATATCAACAAGCTTCCCCAGGTCCGTACCGATGCGTCGCGTCCCTAATATCCCGTTTTTCTCCGCTGAATCCCGCCAGACCCGCAGCGGTGTCGTGCGGATGGCTGCCGTTGTGTCGCTGTGCGCATTGGCGTTGACCGCCTGCGGCAAGAAGGAAGTGTCGGACAACAATGACGATCCGACGATCAAGGGCCAGACCATCACCTATCCGGCCAGCGTGAAGGTGCTGCCGGGGATCGTCGGCCAACCGGTGCAAAGCGGCGGCGACCGCATGCTCAACATGCCGGGCCGCCTGGTCTGGAATGAAGACAGGACCGTGCGCGTGGCCACGCCGTTTGCGGGCCGTGTGATGGAAATTCTGGTGCAGCCCGGCGCCACCGTGAAGGCCGGCCAGCCGCTGGCCATGCTGACCTCACCCGATTACGGCGTGGCCCAGGCCGATGCGCGCAAGGCCGCCGCCGACAGCGCGGTGGCCGCCAAGTCGCTGGCCCGCCAGCGCGAGCTGTATCAAGCCGGCATCGTGGCGCAGAAGGATCTGGAGCAGGCGCAGGCCGACAGCGCGCGTGCCGCCGCCGATCTGGCGCGCACCCAGGCCGCGCTGCGCATGTACGGCGCCGGCAACGGCGACGCGGTGAACCAGCGCTTTGCACTGCGCAGCCCGATCGACGGCCTGGTGGTGGAGCGCAACATCAATCCGGGCATGGAAGTGCGCCCGGATCAGCAGCCCACTGCGCCGCTGTTCCTGATCACCGACCCGTCCACGCTGTGGGCGCAACTGGACGCCGCCGAAGCGGATCTGGGCCTGTTCAAGCCCGGCATCGACGTGAAGTTGAGCAGTGCCGCGTATCCGGGCGAAACCTTCACGGGTACCGTGGTCAAGATCGCCGACTATGTCGATCCGGCCTCGCGCAGCGTCAAGGTGCGGCTTGCGGTGCCCAATGCCGACCGCCGCCTGAAGGCAGAGATGTTCGTCACGGCGCGCGTCAAGGCCGCGTCGTTCCAGGGCATCTCGGTGCCATCCAAGGCCGTGTTCCTGGCCGACAACAAGAACTACGTGTTCGTGCGCACCGCGACCGCGCCGAACACCTTCGAGCGCCGTGAGGTCAAGCTGGGTGTGACGCTGCCGGGCACCACGGAAGTGGTGGAGGGCCTGAAGGCCGGCGAGGTGGTGATCACCGACGGCAACCTGTATCTGCAGGACATCCTGCGCGATGCCACCGCGGTCAATGCCGCGCGTGCAACCGCCAAGCAATAAGGACGGCGGCCACATGATTTCGCGTATCGTCAATTTTGCGCTGCACCAGAAGCTCTTTGTCTGGCTGGGCCTGATCATCTTCATCGCGGGCGGCCTGGCCGCCTTCAAGAACCTGCCGATCGAAGCGTTTCCCGATGTCTCGGACATCCAGGTCAACGTGATCACGCTGTATCCGGGACGCGCCGCCGAGGAAGTGGAACGGCAGGTCACGATCCCGATCGAAACCGCGCTGGCCGGCACGCCGAATTCGGTGCGCGTGTTCTCGCATACGCAGTTCGGCCTGTCGTTCATGATGGTGACCTTCAACGACAAGGCCACCGACATCGTTGCGCGCCAGCAGATCATCGAGCGCCTGCGTGGCGTGGATCTGCCCGATGGCGTGCAGCCCGAACTCGCGCCGCTGTCCACCGCGATCGGCGAGATCTTCCGCTTCCGCCTGACCGGCAAGGGTTATACGCCGCAGGAACTGCGCACGCTGCAGGACTGGGTGGTGGAGAAAAACCTGCGCCAGGTGCCGGGCGTAGCCGATGTGGTGACCATCGGCGGCTCGGTCAAGCAATATGAAGTGAACCCCAACCTTGGCCGCATGCGCGATGCCAAGATTTCGCTGTCGCAACTGTTCACGGCGCTGCAGCGCGGCAACTCCAATGCCGGTGGCGGCGCGGTCGCCCATGGCCGGCAACAGTACCTGCTGCGCTCGCTGGGTAGCTTCCGTTCGTCGGCCGATATCGCCAACGTGGTGGTGGCGGAAAACAATGGCACGCCGATCCTGGTCAAGGATATCGCCGAGGTTAAGATCGGCTCGGCCCCGCCGCAGGGGCTGATGGGCCAGGACAACGAAGACGACATCGTCTCGGGCATCGTGGTGATGCGCAAGGGCGAAAACCCGTCGGTGGTGCTCGAAGCGCTCAAGCAGAAGATAGATCTGCTCGATTCGCAGATCCTGCCCAAGGGCGTGAAGATCGTGCCGTACTACGATCGCTCCACGCTGATCGACAAGACGCTGCACACGGTGTTCGGCAATCTGGTGGAAGGTGCGCTGCTGGTGCTGGCCGTGCTCTACCTGTTCCTGGCCAACGTGCGCGCCGCAGCCATCGTGGCGCTGGTGATTCCGCTGTCGCTGCTTTCGACGTTCATCGGACTCACGTGGGTCGGCATTCCGGCCAACCTGTTGTCGCTGGGCGCGATGGACTTCGGCATCATCGTCGACGGCGCGGTGATCGTCGTCGAGAACATCTTCAAGCGGCTGGGGGAACTGAAGGAAGCGCAGATCAAGGACAACCGGGCGCGTCTGCACGCGATCCTGCAGGCCACCACGGAAGTGGGGCGGCCGACCGTGTTCTCGATGATCATCATCATCGCCGCGCACATTCCGATCTTCACGTTGCAACGCCACGAGGGCAAGATCTTCGCGCCGATGGCCTACACGGTGACCGGTGCGCTGATCGGATCGCTGATCCTGTCGCTGACCGTGGTGCCATTGCTGTGTCATCTGCTGCTCAAGAAGAACATCGCGCACGAGGACAATTTTGTGGTGCGCCATTGCAAGCGCATTTACGAGCCGATGCTTGGCTGGGCGCTGGACAACAAGAAGAAGGTGGTTGGCGTTGCGCTGGGCTTGCTGGTGGCGACGGTGGGCGTGGGCAAGTTCCTGGGCAGCGAATTCCTGCCCGAACTGGACGAAGGATCGATGTGGGTCAGCTTCGACCTGCCGGCGTCGGTGTCGCTCGATGAGGCGCGCGATCAGGCGCGCCTGCTGCGCAGCGTTATCCGCAAGACGCCGGAAGTGAACACAACGATCTCCAAGGTGGGCCGTCCCGACGACGGCACCGATCCCAAGCTGATCAACACCGTGGAAATCCTGGTCGACCTCAAGCCCGACACGCACTGGCGCGCCGGCTACAACAAGCGCGCCATCATCGAGGAAATCAACCACAACCTGCGGCAGTTGCCGGGCATCGAGCCCAACTTCTCGCAGCCCGTGCGCGACAACATCCTGGAGAGCATTTCGCAGATCAAGGGCCAGATCGTGATCAAGGTGCAGAGCGACAGCCTTGAGCACAACAAGAAGGTTGCCGACCAGATCCTGGCCAATGTGCAGTCGGTCAAGGGCGTGATGCGCGCGTTTATCGACCGCGATGGCGAACTGCCGCAGTACGTGCTCGAGTTCGATCGCGCCCAGGCCGCGCGCTATGGCATCAACGTGGCCGACGTGCAGGACCTGATGGAAAGCGCGCTGGCTGGCAAGGCCGCCACGGAACTGTGGGAAGGCGAGAAGCACTTCAGCGTGGTGGTGCGCCTGAAGCCGGGCGAGCGTGAACTGCCCAACCTGCCGAACATCTTCATGCAGACCGCCGACGGTGCACAGGTGCCGTTGTCGCAACTGGTGACGTTCCGTGCGGCATCGGGTGCGATGAACATCAGCCGCGAAAACGGGCAGCGCACCACGTCGATCGGCATCTTCATCCACGACCGCGACATGGGCAGCGTGGTGAAGGACATGCAGGCGCTGGTGAAGAAGAACGTCAACGCCGAGGACGTGAAAATCAGCTGGTCCGGTGAGTTCGAGAACCAGGAGCGCGCCATGGCACGTCTGTCGATCGTGGTGCCGCTGTCGGTGCTGCTGATCTTCCTGCTGCTGTTCAACGCGTTCCAGTCGTTCAAGAGCGCGGCGCTGATCATCTCGAACATTCCGTTCGCGCTGATCGGCGGCGTGTTCGCGCTGTTCCTGACCGGCATTCCGCTCTCGGTCTCGGCGGCCATCGGCTTTATCGCGTTGTTTGGCCAGGCCGTGCTGAACGGGGTGGTGATGGTGACCTACTTCAACCAGCTGCGCGAAGAAGGCATGTCCGTTCGCGAGGCCGTGCTGACCGGATCGATGGACCGCCTGCGTACGGTACTGATGACCGCCATGCTGGCAATGCTGGGCCTGTTCCCGATGGCCATTTCGCGCGCGATCGGATCGGAAACGCAACGCCCGCTGGCGATCGTGATCATCGGCGGCCTGATTACGGCGACGCTGCTGACGCTGATCGTGCTGCCCACGCTCTATGAGTGGATGGTCGGACGCAACTGGCCGGACGAAGAAGGTAGCGACGACGATAACGGCGATCGGCTGACTCCGTCGATATCGAACTGAAGGCACGACCGGGGGGGCGCTGGCTCCTCTAACGGCCCCTTGAGACGATCGTCGTCATTCAAGGCCGGAGCGTACAAAAAGCCGGAGCGCATAACAGCGCTCCGGCTTTTTTGTTGCGCAGCTTGCTCATCATGGCTGCGTCGGCGGTGCGTCGCTACCGCATCGTTGCCACTGCCACGGAGATTGCGGCGTCGTCCTGTCGACTAAGCGCGATCGAACACGGCCTAATCATCGCGACCGTAGCGCGACGATGGCCGGCACAGCAATGCACCGAGCACCACGCCGAGTCCAAGCGCCATGCCGAGCGAGCGCATCGGCTGCTGGTGAACGTACTCGGTCACGCATTCCTGCCCGCGCGACACGCTGTCTGCGACGCTCGTCTTGATCGATGCAAGCTTGTCTTGTCCGCTTGCTGCCTTCGACAGGAAAGCCTGCTTGGCCGATTCGATGGCGTCGCCGGTCAGGTTGGGCAGTTGCGCCAGCAGATCGTCAAGATCCTGCGCCAGTTGCCGCGTGTCGGACTTCAGGCGCTGCTGTGCGTCGTGCGGGTTGATGTTGTTCGGATCGTCAATGGCCATGGCCGTCTCCTAATGGTCTGAATGTGAAAAATGCAAGCAGGGAACGCGAACAAGCACACGTCAGTGAACCCGATGGAACGTGCAGCCCGTGGTTGCGACCCGGGGAAATGGACCGGGCGACCGGGGCCCGGAAGGGATCCAGCGCATGATTCGTACCAGTTGCCTTGCCACGCAGCTTCAGCCCTCCCGCGAGGTTTGTGCGATTGGCATGCCTTCGCAACTTACCGGTTTTGTAATTCCGGGTCAGTGACGACGGCTTCGCGATTTGGCGTTGCGGGGCGCGAGCCGGCTCCCGTATGTGCATGCGGCGGCTCACCGAACAAAGCGACACGGCGCGTCGATAAGACGATTCGCAAAGCAGGTTAAAAAGTGCAAACCGTGGCGTTCTGCGCGACAAGGGCTTTCGGTGTTCAGATGTCTGTGGCCATAATGCGCAGGTGGATAAACCTGCCCATTGAGGAATACATGCCCGAGGAGAACATGCCCGATTTTTCGCCTGCCCACGTCTGGTCTACGCGCATCAAGCGCGTCGCGCGATCGACCCTCGCGGCGTCTGTCGCCGTCCTGTGTGCGACTGCGGCGGCGCACGCCGCGGCACTGGACAGCGCACAGCTCGCGCAGGCGGCGGATCGCGCGGCCGCGGCCAGCTATCGCGAATGGGTGGAACTGCTGGCGATTCCCAACGATGCCACGGTGCCTGCCGATATCCAGAAAAATGCCGACTGGCTGGTGAAGGCGTTCGGCCGGCGCGGCTTCCAGGCGCGCACGCTTGGCAACGGCGACAAACCGATGGTCTATGCGGAATACCGTGCGCCGGCCGCGGCAGGCGGCGCAGCGCGCAAGACCGTGCTGTTCTACATGCACCTGGATGGGCAGTCGGTCACGTCGTCGCAATGGGCGCAGAAGAGTCCATGGGAGGCCACGCTCAAGGCGCGCAGCGCCGACGGCAAGTGGGAGCCGCTGCCGCTCGAGAAGCTGTACGGCGGCCAGGTGGACCCGGAGTGGCGCCTGTTTGCGCGCTCGTCGTCGGACGACAAGGGCCCCATCGTGATGTTCCTCGCCGCGTTCGATGCGCTCAAGGCAGCCGGCGTCGACCCTGGCGTCGACATCAAGGTGCTGCTCGATTCCGAGGAGGAAAAGGGCTCGCCGTCACTGGGCCGTGTCATCGCAGAAAATCTTGCGCTGCTGCGCAACGACGGCATGATCATCTTTGACGGCCCGATGCACCAGAGCAACCAGCCGACGCTGGTGTTTGGCAATCGCGGCATCCAGCTGGTGCAGCTGAAAGTGTTTGGCGCCACTCAGGGGCTGCATAGCGGCCACTACGGCAACTATTCCGCAAATCCCGTGCAACGCATGGCAAGCCTGCTGGCATCGATGAAGGATGACAGCGGCCGCGTGACCATCCCCGGCTACTACAGTGCGGTGAAGATCGACGACCGTGCCCGCAAGGTCATGGCGGCGGTCCCCGATGACGAGGCGGCGCTCAAGCGCCGGCTGGGCATTGCCACCACCGAAAAGGTAGGAGCCAACTATCAGGAGGCGATGCAGTACCCGAGCCTAAATGTGCGAGGCATCGTTGCCGGCGATGTGGGGCCCAAGGCGCGCACCATCATTCCGGAGGTGGCGATAGCCGACATCGACATCCGCACCGTTCCCGAAACTACGCCCGAAAGCCTTGTGGCGATGCTGCGGGCGCATATTGAAAAGCAGGGCTATCACCTTGTGAACGGCGAACCAACGGCCGAAGAACGCGCGCGCTATGCAAAGCTGGCCGCATTAAGTGCCGACGAGGTCTCGGCGTCCAGTTCGGCTGCACGCACCGATCTGAATGCGCCGATCAGCAAGTGGCTGCAGTCGGTGATGCAGGACACCTACGGCAAGCCGCCGGTGCAGATCCGCATGATGGGCGGCACCGTGCCGACGGGCGCGGCGGTGCAGGCGCTGAAATCGCCGTTTGTGATCGTTCCGCTGGTCAATGCCGACAACAACCAGCACAGCTTTGACGAGAACATGCGGCTGGGTAACTACCGCGACGGCATTCGCACGGTCATGGGGATCCTGCAGACGCCGTTCAAGTAGACCGCCGGCGGGGCGCTGGGTCCAGCTCGCCGGCGCCGCCTGTTCCCCGGTATCGCCTATTCCTCTTTGCCCGATCCGGTGCAGATGCCGTGCAGCTTGCGCAGGCCGGTATAGAGCCCACGCCGCTCTTCCGGGCTGAGCAGGCGAATCACCGAAGCCTGGCCGCGCCGCGCCAGTGGAATGACCTGCGCATGCAACGCAGCGCCCGCTTCACTGATCGTGCATGCGAGGCGCTTGCGAGGCGTGGTGCCTTCGGACTGCAGCGTCACCAGGCCGCGATCCTCAAGCAGCCGCAGCGTGCGGCTGACCAGTGCCTTATCCGAGGTGGATTGCTTGACCAATTCGGCAAAAGACATCGGCTCGCCATGCGCCAGCAACGCCAGAATCCGCCACTCGGGCACGGTAAGGTCGAACTGCGTGGCATACGGTTCCGTCACACTGCTGCGCAGGGCGGTCACCAGCTGGCTCAGCATCGTGGTGAGAAAGTCGTTCACGGTCAGGCCGTTGCCGGCTTCGTCGAGATTCGACCAGGGGTCGGAGCCCTCGACGGGGGCGGAAGCGCTACGAGGTGTGCTGGACATGACGGGCAAGGCAGTAATGAGCGCCGCGGCTGCGGCCGGAAACCGGTCGCGATTGTCTCATACAGCGATATGGCTGGACGCAGCCCAACGGGGTCGGCCTTTGGGACACCCAAAATCGTGTCTCCGTCGGGCATATCGCTTCGGCAGCGGCGCGTTGCATCGGTCTCCTGTTGCGCCGATGGTCAGCGTTTGTGATCCTCAATTACTGTTGCAGCACGGTCCTTTGGGGGACTTGCGATGGCCGGGGGCCAACCCGCGCCGAGCCCTCAGGCGCAAATTGCGCCAACGCAAAGAAGCCCGGAATGCATGTAGTTGCTGAGGGTGTGGCACGCGGCGAATTGCTACAGTGCACGCGCTGGAAAGCGCCACAGGTAGTCAATTCTTCGTGTGGCGGAACGAAACTCTCACGCCATTATTCATGCCAATTTTTTATAACACTGGGACCAATAAGGCCATAGGCCTGCAGCAACTTTATCGGAAGCGTTCTTTGAAACCTGCCGGGCACTGCGTGATCGAGGGGATGTGCATGGGTTTGAGTATCACGTGGATTCGCCGCATGCAGTTGGGTTGGAGCTTCAGTTACGTGCCGGACGAGATCGAAGCGATGATCAATCAGCAGTTCTACACGTTCGGCTTTTTACCGTCAGTGGCCAGAGACAGTGCGGAACCTGACAGTGATGACGAACATGAGGAACAAGAGGAGGTGGCTCATAACCGCATGCCCGGCCTATACGCACAAGACCCGGTTTTTATCGAGCTACTTGCTTTGCATGGACTGGAGGGGCTGTATCGGGGCGAGCTCGGTCCACACGATGTGCACCTGTTAGTTGCCGAGGCCCTGTACAACAACGATCCTGTGAGGACTTATCTGCTCTGTGCCAAGCTCCATGTGCACGCCATGGCGATCCGAGACGGAAACATTGCGATATTCGACTCCAATACTGGTACGACGGTATTTTCCGTTAGAGAGGAGACGGATGAGGCACGTCTTTTAGCGTATCTCGCCAGTTTGGTTTCGGACTGTACCAACAAGGCCTTTGGCGTAATGGAATTGAGATATTGATGTATTGATGCGTTGATGTGTTGAACTCGATTGAATCGCCGCACCTCGACATGCCGTCGGCTGGCGCGGCGGCCCACCGTCCGGCTGTTCCGATGCCGGCATGGCGGGAGCGCGGCGAAGTGAATGCCTCCCGCGCCCCTGATGCGTTCGTTCCGACTGGCCAGCCGTCAGGCCGCGAATCCGCCGTCCACGTTCAGGCTTGCACCGGTGACAAAGCTCGATTCCGGGCCGGCCAGATACGCCACCATGCTGGCAATTTCTTCGGGCCGTGCATGTCGCGGCAATGCCATCAGGCCATGAAGCGATTGCGCGAAGTCGGAGGTTTCCGGATTCATATCCGTATTCACCGGGCCCGGCTGCACGTTATTGACGGTAATGCCCTTGGGCCCGAGGTCGCGCGCCATCCCTTGCACCAGCCCCTTCAGGGCCGATTTGCTCATCGCATACGCGGCGCCGCCGGGGAACGGCATGCGGTCCGCGTTTGTGCTGCCGATGTTGATGATGCGTCCGCCTTCGCCCATATGTGCCAGTGCAGCCTTAGATGCGACAAACACGGCGCGCACGTTGACGGCCAGTGTCTTGTCGAAATCCTCGAGTGAAAACTGGTCGACCGGGCCCAGAAACAGTACGCCGGCGTTGTTCACCAGGATGTCGATCCTGCCGAAATGGTTCGCGGCCTCGTTGATGGCGCGCGTGACAGCGGCCGCGTCCGCGGCGTCCGCCTGATAGGCGTGCGCCCGGCCGCCGGCGGCCTGGATCGATTCAACCAGTTGCTGCGCGCCGGCGCCAGAGCTTTGGTAAGTGAAAGCCACGGCGGCGCCGTCACGGGCCAGGCGACGCACAATCGCAGCGCCAATGCCGCGCGAGCCACCGGTAACGAAAGCGACCTTGTTAGAAAGCGAAGTCATGATGGATTCCTTTGTATCGGGAGAAGGTGACCCAAGTATGGCCGGCGGAATCCCCTACCGGTAGTATCTAATCGGTAGTAACTTTTTCAACCATTGGTATATGCTGACGCGATGGAAGCCCTGAACCTGCTCGAATCCTTTGTGCATAGTGCGGACACCGGCAGCTTTTCCGCTGCCGCGCGCCGGCTAGGCCTGACGCCGGCGGCCGTCAGCAAGAATGTGGCCCGGCTGGAAAACCATCTCGGCTTGCGCCTGTTCCAGCGCAGCACCCGTAAGCTCACGCTGACCATGGGTGGCGAGCAGTTTTTCCGTCAGGTGTCCGATCCGTTCTTTACCTTGCGCGATGCGTTTGCCAGCGCCGCGCAGGACGATGGCAAACCTGCGGGCGTACTCAAGGTCAGCATGGGCGTGGCCTTCGGCCGCGAATATCTGGTGCCGTTGCTTGGAGAATTCCTCGACCGCTATCCGGCGATCGTGCCGGACTGGCATTTCGACAACCGCACGGTGGACCTGATCGCGGGCGGCTTCGATGTGGCAATCGGCGGCGGCATCGAGTTGACCGAAGGCCTAATCGTGCGCGAACTGGCGCGTAGCCACGTGGTGGCGACGGCGTCGCCATCGTTCATGAAGGGGCGCTCCATGCCGCGGCATCCGTCGGATCTGGCCGCGTTCGATGGCATCGCGCGGCGTTCGGTGTCTTCCGGGCGGCTGCGTGTGTGGAACCTGCGCAATCAGGTCGGCGAGCAGGCGCTGGCCGAACCGCGCACGCGGATGATTTTCGATGACCCCGAGGCCATGGCCTACGCCGCGATGCAAGGGCTGGGCGTGGCGCTGTTGCCGATGCCGCATGCGGCGCCGTGGCTCGAACGCGGCGATCTCGTGCGTTTGTTACCGGGCTGGTCGGCCGATATTGGCCCGCTCGCGCTGTATTACCCGAATCGAAAATTGTTGCCGTCCAAGACGCGGGTGTTCGTCGAATTCATCGTCGACGCTTTTCAAAGCAAGGGTCTTGCGCGCCGGTTCAATGCGCGATAAGCGTGTTCGGACGAAATCCGGCATGCAGCACTACCTGGGTTGTCGGGCAACCAGCACGACATAGTGCGAGTTGGCAATCGATGTGCCATCGAGCCGCACCAGCCCGCGATCGACCAGCGCGGCGATGCGATACCACGGCACCTGGACATAGCGCGCCGCGGCCGTATCGAACACGCGCACGCTGCCCGTAAATTCTCCGGTCACCGCGGAAAACTGCAGGCTCGCGCGATGCCCATCGCGCAGGCTCTTGAGAATCATCTTCTGCTTTGCGGTGAGCTTGTCTGGTCGTAGGACAGGGGTCATTGCAGGTTCCGGCGCTGCAGATTTGTCGAACCGGATAGCCTCTGCCTTGAATGCCACTGTCGCAACCGCTTGAATGAGTGATTTCTCCGTTCTTTGTTTTTCGTCAGTCGCTTGCGTGACGGCGAGCCGATGCAGCTCTGCTGCCCGTGCCAACGCGCCGCGCACTTTCCAGACGCGGCTGCGCATCAGCGGCACACGGATGGCAATGATCCGATACAGCAATTGATCTGTGGTAACGGTCGCGGCGACGGGGGCAAGTAGATTGACGCTTCTTATTTTTCTGCCCGCGTCAGCATATGCGCGGGCGTTGTCAATCCGATGCCAAAGTTCTATCCCGCCGCGGTCAACCGCAGTTTTGCCACGCTCGGAGTTCCCTATCGGCGCGGCACCTGCGTGCCAATGGCGGCCGCCGTATCGCCCGGGCTGTGCCTCGGATTCTCGATGGCATGGATCCGGCGCTTGCGAGAGGGCAAGCCCATGAGCTATGTGCCGAGTGAAGTGGAAGCGGCCATCGGCCAGTGCTGCTATGTATTCGAATACGGTGCGCGCGGCCAACCATGGCCGGAAGGAGTCAGCTTCGAGATGTTTTCGCCGGGGCTTGCGATAAAGATGCCCGGCTTGCTTCGACATTGCGAGCGCTTGAATCTGACACCCATCGATTGGGGCGAGCAATCGGGCCACACGATCTCATACCTGCTCCATGCGGGACACCGGCCGCATCTGCTTAGAACCTTTCTGCTGGTTGCGGCCAGCCATGCGGTGGCGTTGGCAAGGAAGAACGACTGCATCGCACTGTTCGACCCCAGCACAGGCATTGTCACACTCGATGCTGAGGATGCTTTCGCTGATGGGCGGCTGGCGCGATGCCTGAACGGGCTGCCCGAAGATTCACCACACCGCGGGATTGGCGTACTCGAACTCAGGTCGCGACGGTAAGCCGGCACTCGCATCTGTGCACCGCGGCGCACTGTGGCAATGCGATGGCTCGCGCTTGATTTGGGGTAAATGAGGACGGAAATGTCGCCGGTATATTGCCGCTTTTTGGCCGGAACAGCGGCCAAGTACCGTTCGCGTGGGCAATAAAAAATGATGACGTTTCTGAAGGGTGCCTCGTCGGGATCCATCGTCTTTGGGCAAACCTATCAACGGCGTACGGCCATTCCAAAGGGACCAACGACGTCTCCCGGCACCTGTCTGGGCATGGCCCTCGCCTGGATCCGGCATCTGCATGCCGGCGGCGATTTCGAATACATGCCAACGGACTTCGAAGGCGCACTAAACCAGTTCGGTTGCTACGCATTTCCAGTCCTGCGTGTTGTCGATCCGGCGCTAGCCGCTGAGGACAATTCAGCCTTTCTTCCCGACGACGCAGTCCGGCGTCCCATCCTCATTGCCTACTGCACGCGGGTGGGATTCACCCCGATCCACAAAGGTGTACGTGCGCCGGAAGGTGTGACCCGACTGGCGAAGGAATGCTGCCGCAGCCCCGGATTGCGGACGTTCATTCTCGCCAGCGACTTCCATGCCACGGCGCTGGCGGTAAGAGGCAAAGATATCGCCGTGTACGATTCCGCAGAAGGTATTGGCATTTTTCGGCAGCGCACCGCATTGGACGATGAAGTGATGACGAAGTGGTTCCGGACCTTGCCAGGAAACGGTGTGCCGCTGATCGGCGTGCTGGAACTGACTTACTGAGCCCGTAAATTTAGCAAAAACGTCCGCTCCCCCTCCCACCGGCATCCATCGCTCGCCCCTCCAGTCTCCGCTACGACAGACACGAATCCAGGATGAAACCTCGGCGCGCCGACGGCTTATTCGCGCGTAGCTTCCCGCTGCATCAACACCATCACGCTGTCGGCCCGCATGTCCGACAGCGCCACCGCCTGCGCAAACAGCGGCTGGCACAGTCGCGTCAGCACATTGCCCGGCGGCATTTCCACCGCAAGGCGCATCTCGCACGCGCGGGCCAGCAGCATGGTTTCGTGCCAGCGCACCGGCCGTGACATGTTGAGTGCCAGATCTTCTGCGATGCGTGCCGGATCGCGCAGTTCGCGCGCGGCGCTGGCGCTGAAGTAGCGCAGCGCCGGACGTTTCAGAGACTGGACAAGCGATGGTTCCGTGAAGGCGCGATGCAGGGCGTTGGCGGCGTCATCGAGCAGGGCGCAGTGTGACGGCACGGCGATAGCCACCCGCTGTGCGCTGCGCGCGCCGGCGGCCAGTGCCAGCTCTGCCACGCGAGCCATGGCCGCATCGGCACCAGCGATCACCATTTGCGTATCGGCGTTGTAATTGGCCATGTAGACGGGCGCGTCGATGCGATGCACGCGCGCCACGATCGCCTCAAGCCGACCCGCGTCGAGACCCAGGATGGCGGTCATGCCGTGGCCGGACGGATAGGCGGTCTCCATCAGCGCGCCGCGCATCGCCACCAGCCGCACCGCATCGGCAAATGGCAGCACGCCGGCCACCACGGCTGCCGCAAATGCGCCAATCGACAGTCCTGCCACGGCATGCGCCTGCGCGCCGTCGGCGAGCAACGCGCGCGCGCTGGCGACGCCAGCCACCAGTAGGCAAAGCTGTACGGAAACCGTGGAGGCCAGATGCGCGGCGTCATCGTGCACCAGGATATCGTCGCCGAGCGACTCGCTCGCTTCCGCCAGCGTGCGCTGGACGTGTGGATGGCAGGGCAGCGCATGCAGCATTCCGGGGCGTTGCGAGCCCTGTCCGGGGAACGTCAGCAGTGTTGACATGCGATCTTCCAGGGATCGTCGCACAGCAGCGGGCCGGTGTCGGTCTTCAGCAGCACGCGGCCTTGCGTGCGCAGAAACTCGCGCAGCGCAAAGGCGCCGTACGGTGTGCCGATCTGCATGTCGATCCGGGCCGCGCCGTGGTCGATGACGTCGCGCAGGATGGCGATCTCCGCCGACGACAGCGCCTGTAGCGCCAGAAGCAGCAGGTCGATATCGCTGCCGGCGTGGAGCACGTCGATGCCTGCGGCCAGTGTGAAGCCCACCGCGCCGGTTACGCCCCACGCATGCGGCAGCCCGCCAAGCTGGCGGGCGATGGGATCGAGCGCGCGCAAGGCGGGGATCTCGTCGCGGCGCGGGTGCAGGCGCCAGAAGCCGGCGCGTGCGATGTCGACGGGCGTGACGACGGTGGCGCACTGATCGGCATCGATCCACGTTGCGTAGCGCTGCGCGCGCGTGCGTCCGCGAATGCCGACGGGAATGCGCCCGCGTCCGCTCGCATCGCGATCGCGCCGCACCACCAGCGGCGCCTGGGCAAGCCACGATGCGTCGGCCCACTCGGGCACGTCGCCCGCCGCCAGAAACGCTGCGGGATCGCGAAGCCAGATCAGATCGTGTGGTTGCGCGCGCATGGCGATGGCGGGAGACGTCAGTCGCGCCACTGGCTGGCCAGCAATGCGCGAACGCGCCGCGTGGCGCCACGGTGTTCTCCGTGCTGACGCGCGCGCAGGTCGCACTGGGGATCGGCATCGATGTCGGCCAGCGCGTCGTGCAGATGACGCATCACGACTTCGACATCGCCGGCATTGGGCGACGCGGCGTTCTCCACCGCGATCGTGCGCCACAGCAGGCCCAGGCTTGCATAGTTGTCGATGTCGTACGCCATCGGCGGCACGGTCGCGGCGAATGCCTCGAGTTCCTCCACGCTGCGCAGCGTAATGCGCGCGGCGGCTTCCTTGCCCATCGCGTGCACCTGCACGCCCGGATCGGCCAGCGCGAGGATGCGGTTGGCCTGATAACCATGCGCCAGGAACGCGCCCGACATCGCCTTGCCCACCAGTAGCGCAATGACTGGATGCCCTTGCAGACGCGCCGTGGCATAGGCGGCGGCCGCGCTGGCCAGCGCCTGATGAATGCCGAGCGCTTCCTCGCGGCGTCCGTAGGCCTGGCTTGGCGTGTCGACAATGGCGACGATGGCCCGCTTGATCGATGCGTCGCGATCCGCGTCGATGACCTCATGCACGGCGCGCGCGAGCGACCAGCCTTCCAGCAGCCCTACTTCGCCGTTCCGGGCGCGCGGAAAAGGGTTGTCCGGATCCGGCACCACCGCGATCAGCCGCGTGCCACGTCCCCACAGTTCGACGTCGGCCAGCTGTACCGAGCGCGGATATCCGGCGCTGCGCACCGCACGCCCGCTCAAGGCATCGAGCCATGCCTGCCCGCGCCCGGCGATGTCCTGCGCGCGATGGGAATCGCTGGTCGTGCTCATTGCCGTTCTCCAAGAATGCTGCGTGCCGTGGCGGGGTCGATCTGCTGCGTCGCGCCGTGCGCCACATAGCCGGCGATGCGTTGCAGGTAATCGTCGTACCGTTCGCTGCGCAGTGCCGCATCGCGCGTGTGTTGCACCGAGGCATTGGCCAGCGCCGCCACGGCTTCGCGAATCTCGCGCGCGTCGTCGTCGACGAAGCGATCAACCAGTCCGGTCGCGTAGCGTTGCTCGCCGCCCGTCAGGCCCCAGATAAACGGCCGATCGCGCGAATCGTATTCGGCGATGCCCGCTTCCTGCTCGATCACGGCAGGACCATTCAGGCCAAGGCGCGCCTCGCGCGTGACTACCAGCGCAGAGCACAGCCCCGCCGCGATCGACATGCCGCCAAAGCAGCCCACTTGTCCGGCGATCACGCCGACCACCGGCTGGTAGCGCCGCAGGTCGACGATGGCCGCGTGAATCTCGGCAATCGCAGCGAGGCCCAGATTGGCTTCCTGCAGCCGCACGCCGCCGGTTTCGAACAGGATCACCGCGCGCGTCGGCACGCCGTTGCGATTGTCGTCGGCGGCCAGTTCGAGCGCGCCCGCAATCTTGGCGCCGCCGACTTCGCCCAGGCTGCCTCCCTGGAACGCGCCTTCGATGGCCATCAGCACCGCCGGCTGGCCGTCGATCTTTCCCTTGGCGACGATCACGCCGTCATCGCCTTGCGGCACCACGCCTTGACGCTCCAGCCAGGGCGACGTCAGGCCGTCGAACGGACCGGCCAGTTCGCGCAGCGTGCCTGCGTCGAGTAGCGCGCGGGCGCGCTCGCGCGCACCGAGTTCGATAAAGCTCTCACGCGATAACAGGGCGGCGCGGTTCATGTCGGCTCCTGATCGGGGTGCGGTGCCAGCGCTTCGAACGCTTCGGCCAGCCGCATGCCCACCACGCCCGGCGTGGCGCCGAAATCGTGGATGCGGATGCGCATGGCGGCGCGCGGCTCGGCGCTGAAAACGCGCGTCAGTTGCGCATCCCAGACACGACCGTAGCCGTTGACCGATGTGGTGACGTCGATCGATGTCCTGCCGGCTTCGCCCGGTTCGATCATCACCTCGAGATCGCCGGAGCCAACCACGCCAACCAGCACTCGGCGCGATGCCGGCGCGCCGGCGGCATATTCGAATCGGAGTTGTTCCATCAGGGCTCTCCCACGGCGCAAAGCCGATCAAGAAATAACGTGGCGGCCAGCAGATCGGCTGCGCCGCCGGGCGATGCCTGGTGCGCACGCATCGTGGCCTCGAGATCGTGCAGGCGGCGTCGCCCGCTCAGCGTGCCAATACCGCCCGCGTCGATCACTGCTTCGGCGCCGGCCTGCACGTCGGCCAGTCCCGCCAGTCCGGCGCGCGCCAGCACGCAGGTATCGTCCAGCTGCGCAACGATGGCGAGCAGCGTGTTGACCTGTGCGGTCGGTTCGGCGTCGCCGCGCGCGCGGCACGCGCGCAGCATGGGCAGGCCCACGCCGGTGACATGCGGAAACCCGGCCTCGGCCTGTTCGCGCGCGCCGCCCACGGCGTAGGTGGCGCGCACCCATTCACCCTTGTTGCCGGTGTGCGCAGGCCGATGACGATCCGGCATGCGTGCGATGACGCCAGCCATGCGCGCCACCGACGACGCGCTGCGCGTGCTGCCGAGCCAACCCGCAGCACCGGCCAGCAGGCCGAGCGCCCAGATTGCGCCGCGATGCGTGTTGACGCCGCCCGTGACGCGCAGCATCTGCGCTTCTGCGCTGCGTCCGAGCGCGCCAAGCTGCTCGCGCAGCGCCGCGTCGAGGCGTCTGGCATGCTGGCCGGCGCGCGCCATCGCGACAAAGCCGTCGCGCAGGCTGTGCGCGGAATCGATCATCAGTTGCAGCGACATGTCGCGATGGCTGCCGTTGCCGCGGGCGTCGACGAGTCCGGGTTTGGGGGCGAGCGTCGCTTCGTCGATCAGGACCCCCACGGCGAGATCGCCGATGGCCTGCGCCATGTCGATAACCGGCGCGGCGTGCGCTGCGTGCGGTGCGGGAGGCAAGGGCGCGACGGGCAGGGCTGCCTGCGATGCGGGGAATCCCATCACCAGCTCCGGAAGCGCGCGGGCGGGTTGTAGAGGCCGCCCGACCATTCGACCAGATCCGCCATGCTCTTGGCGGCCAACAGCGACCGCGTGGCCTGTGCGCGATGCACGCCGAGATCCTCGGGCAGTGCGATCAGCCCGTCGCTGCGCATCTGGCGCGTGGTGGCGGGATCATGGCGCATGCCGATCGGCGTCACGCCCGCCACGGCCGCGATCATCCTGCGGCGTTCTTCCAGCGAGCGCGCCTTGTACAGGTAAGCAATGCCTTCTTCGGTCAGCACGTGCGTCACGTCGTCGCCGTAGATCATCACCGGCGCCAACGGCATGCCGCTGTCCTTGGCCACCTGCACTGCATCCATCGATTCCACAAAGGTCGGTTTGCCGCCCGCCTGGAAGGTTTCCACCATCTGCACCACCAGTTTGCGCCCGCGCGCGAGCGGGTCGTCGCTTTCGATCAGGTCCAGCCAGGCCGGCGTGGCGTGGCGTCGGCCGCCGGGATTGTGGCCCATGTTGGGCGCACCGCCGAAGCCGGACAGGCGTCCGCGCGTAACGGTCGACGAATGCCCGTCGCCGTCGATCTGCAGCGTCGAGCCGATGAACAGGTCCACCGCGTATTGCCCGGCCAACTGGCACAGGGCGCGATTGGAACGCATGCTGCCGTCCGCGCCGGTGAAGAACACATCGGGCCGAGCGGCCACGTAGTCTTCCATGCCGAGCTCGCTGCCAAAGCTGTGCACGCTTTCCACCCAGCCCGATTCGATCGCGGGGATCAGCGTGGGATGCGGGTTGAGCGTCCAGTACTTGCAGATCTTGCCCTTCAGGCCCAGTTGCTCGCCATAGGTGGGCAGGATCAGCTCGATGGCGGCCGTGTTGAAGCCGATGCCGTGATTGAGCGACTGCACGTTATGGCGTTCGTAGATGCCGCGGATCGCCATCATCGCCATCAGGATGTGCACCGGCTTGATCAGTCGGGGATCGCGCGTGAACAACGGCTCGCAGAAGAACGGCTTGTCCGACTGCACCACATAGTCGATCCAGGAGCCCGGGATATCCACGCGCGGCAGGTCGGCCGGGTCGTCGACGATCTCGTTGACCTGCGCAATCACGATGCCGTCGCGAAACGCCGCCGCTTCCACCAGCGCCGGGGAATCCTCGGTGCTGGGCCCGGTGTAGAGGTTGCCGTGGCGATCGGCCTTGTAGCCGGCGGTCAGCACGATGTGCGGCGTCAGGTCGACATAGAGCCGCGAGTACAGTTCGATATAGGTATGGATCGCGCCGATTTCGAGCAGTCCATCGGCGAGGAACTGCGAGATGCGCACGCTCTGCGCGCCCGCATACGCAAAGTCCAGCTTGCGTGCGATGCCGCGCTCGAAGAGATCCAGATGCTCCACGCGGCTAACGCTGGGGATGATCATATGGAGGTCGTGCAGGCGCGCGGGATCGGCATCGGCCAGCGCGCGCGACAGAAAGTCCGCCTGCTTCTGGTTGTTGCCTTCCAGCACCACGCGGTCGCCCGGCGCGGTCACGGTTTCGAGGAAGGCCACGATGTCGCCGGTGGGAATGACCTTGCCTGTGGCGATGCTCGCCCCCAGGGCCTGCCGGCGGCGCTTTTCTGCGCGGCGCGTGTCCCACTGTCGTTCCGGTATCGGGTTCAGCATGGCGTCTCCGGTGTGCTGCGATCGTTACAGCAAAGATAGGGGAGGGCGCACCTCGCGAACAATCAACATCGGCGGCGAAACGTTACGCCCCGCGTAAATGATCCGCGCGCCATGTGCCGGGTACCCGGTGCCGGTCACGATTAACCGTACCGTAACGATCCGGCGCGGCAGGTTGATTGATACGCGCCTGCACGCTTCCTAGAGTTGTTGGTATATGCCCGGCACCGTACCGGCAACATCACACAGACAACACCACCGGAGACAACCATGATCATCTACGGAACCGCCCTGCTGGCGATCTGCCATCTCGTAGGGCTCTATCTCGGCGACCTGCTGGGCGTCGCCATCGGCGTGAAGGCCAATGTGGGCGGCGTGGGCATCGCCATGCTGATGCTGATTTCGATCCGGCTGTATCTGCATGACCGCGGTCTGCTGCCGCGCGAAACGGAGGCGGGCGTCGGCTTCTGGGGCGCGATGTATATCCCCGTGGTGGTGGCGATGGCGGCGCAGCAGAACGTAGTGGCAGCGCTGCGCGGCGGGCCGGTCGCGCTTATCGCGGCGGTGCTGGCGGCCGGCGTGTGCGCCTGCCTGATCGCGCTGCTGAGCCGCACCGGCGACCATGAACCGCTACCGCCATTGCCGGCCGAAGCCGCAGCGCAATAAGACCGGGAGACTGACATGTCGATTGCTTCGCTGGCCGTGATGGCCCAGAACGTACTGCTGCACAACGGCCTCGTGACGGCGTTTGCCGCCGTTGGCATCGTGATGTGGGTGTCGTCCCAGATCTCGCGGAAACTGACAAAGGGACGCCTGCATGCGTCGGCCATTGCCATCATGATCGGCCTGGCGCTGGCGTACTACGGTGGCGTGGTCACGGGCAAGGACAAGGGCCTGGCCGATTTCGCGCTGTTTTCGGGCATCGGCCTGATGGGCGGCGCAATGCTGCGCGACTTCGCCATCGTCGCCACGGCCTTCGAAGTGCAGGTGCGCGAGGCGCGCAAGGCCGGCATGGTGGGCGTGGTGTCGCTGCTGCTGGGCACCGTGGTGCCATTTGTGGTGGGTGCCTGTGTGGCGCGCGCCTTTGGCTATGACGACGCCGTCAGCATGACAACGATCGGCGCCGGCGCGGTGACGTACATCGTCGGCCCGGTGACCGGGGCGGCGCTGGGCGCCAGTTCCGACGTCATCGCGCTGTCGATCGCAACGGGGCTGATCAAGGCCATCATCGTGATGGTCGGCACGCCGTTCGCGGCGGGCTTCCTGGGCTTGAACAACCCGCGCGCGGCCATGGTGTTTGGCGGACTGGCCGGAACGGTCAGTGGCGTATCGGCCGGACTTGCCGCAACGGACCGCCGCCTGGTGCCATACGGCGCGCTGGTGGCCACTTTCCACACTGGCCTCGGCTGCCTGCTGGGGCCGTCGGTGCTGTATCTGGCGACCAAGGCGATCGTCGGGGGATGAGCGTTCAGTGGGTGAGCATGCGGCACACGGCCGCCAGCGCCAGCAGATTGGGATCGCGTTCGCGGCGGCGCAGGAAGCTCAGGCCGATGATCTGCTTCATGTCGAAATCGGGCGTCAGCGGGATGAAGGCAACGTTGCGCGCAAAGACGTCGCGCACGCGGCCCGGCAGCAGCGAGTAGCCGATGCCGCCGCCCACCAGATTCATCAGCGAGAAAATATCGCCCACCTTCATGACCACGTTTGGCGTGAAGTCGGCGATGCGGAAAGCCTCGGCAAATCCGCTCGACGTCACGAAGCCATCGCCGAGCGCCACAAAAGGCTCGTCGCGGCATTGGCGCAGATCCACGGCGTCCATGCTGGCGTAGTGCGAATCGGCCGGCGCGGCGAAGAAGATATCGTCCTCGAACATCGGGATCGACTCGATCTCGGTGGAGGCTTCGGGCAGGCCCATCAGCGTGGCGTCGATCGTGCCCTGGCGCAGCTTGTCGAGCAGGTCGGCGTTGGAGCCGAGCACCAGTTCAGTCTGCAGTTCCGGGCGGCGCATCTTGATGCCGATGACCACCTGCGGCACGGTGCGGATGGTCAGCGAATACAGCGATCCGATCTTGAGCTGGTCGGCTGAATACCCGGCGGCCTCGCGCGTCATGCGCACGCCGTCGGCCATGGTCTTGATCACATCGCGCGCCACATCGGCCAGCACATGCGCGGCTTCGGTCGGCAACAGGTTGCGGCCCTCGTGGCGGAACAGTGCGCAGCGCAGTCCTTCTTCCAGCGAATGCAGCGCACGGTGCACGCTGACGGTGCTGACGTCCAGCGTTTCGGCCGCCTTCGCCAGATTGCCGGTCTCCATGAAAGCGAGCAGCGCTTCGAGTTTGCGGAAGGTGATGTCTTCGCTGATGCGTTCGGGCATGGCGGGGCGTGTGGGCGAACAGGCCCCGATGATCGCACACCGTGGCGCGCGATGTCATGGCGCTCGCTTGCGCATCCGATAGGCCGCGGCGCTGGTGCGCTGTTCGAAGCGCGGCGCGTACGCGCATCGTCGATCACAACGCGACGCGGTCGCCACGTGCGATGCGCGGCGCTTAACGTTTACCCCGGCAACGCGCGGCGCACGCTGTAAGAACCGGGTAAGCGGCGCGCTTTACCTTACGGTCATCGTCGAAACAAAAGCTGATACGCAGGAGACACGCGATGCACGATGATCTGATCGAGAAACTGAAGGCCAGCCCGCATTACCGGGACCTGGTGCGCCGGCGCAGCCGGCTGGGCTGGCTGCTGACGGCCGTGGTGCTGGTGGTCTACTACGGCTATGTGCTGCTGATTGCGTTCGACAAGGAACTGCTGGCGCGCCGCGTGGGCGACGGCGTGACGACGTGGGGCATGCCGATCGGGCTGTTCGTGATCGTGTTCACGGTGGTGATCACCGGGCTCTATGTGCGCCACGCCAACGGCGTCTATGACGACCTGACCGAGAAGATCAAGCGGGAGGTCGCATGAATACGTATCGCGCGATGGGCGCCAGCGCGCTGCTGGGCCTGTGCTGCACGGCCGCGTTTGCGGCGGGCGGCGATCTGGGGCAGGCGGTCAAGCAGCCCACCAACTGGACGGCCATCGCCATGTTCGTGGTGTTCGTCATCGGCACGCTGTTCATCACCAAATGGGCCGCCAAGAGGACCACATCGGCGGCCACCTTCTATACGGGCGGCGGCGGTATCACGGGTTTTCAGAATGGCCTGGCGATTGCTGGCGATTTCATGTCGGCGGCTTCGTTCCTGGGCATTTCCGCCGCGGTGTACACCAGCGGCTACGATGGCCTGATCTATTCCATCGGCTTCCTGGTGGGCTGGCCGATCATCACGTTCCTGATGGCCGAGCGGCTGCGTAACCTGGGCCGCTTCACGTTTGCGGACGTGGCGGCGTATCGCTTCAAGCAGGCGCCGATCCGCGCCTTCGCGGCGTCGGGCACGCTCGTCGTCGTGGCGTTCTACCTGATCGCCCAGATGGTTGGCGCGGGGCAACTGATCAAGCTGCTATTCGGGCTGGAGTACTGGGTGGCGGTGGTCATCGTTGGTGCGCTGATGATGATCTACGTGCTGTTTGGCGGCATGACGGCCACCACATGGGTGCAGATCATCAAGGCCTGCCTGCTGCTGGGCGGCGCGTCGTTCATGGCCTTCATGGTGCTGGCGCAGTTTCACTTCAGCCCCGAGGCGCTGTTCGCCAAGGCGGTGGAGGTGCACGCGAAGAAGGATTCGATCATGAGTCCCGGCAACTTCATCAAGGATCCGATCTCGGCGATTTCGTTCGGTATCGCGCTGATGTTCGGCACGGCCGGGCTGCCGCATATCCTGATGCGATTCTTCACCGTGCCCAATGCCAAGGAAGCGCGCAAGTCGGTGTTCTGGGCCACCACCTGGATCGGCTATTTCTACATCCTGACCTTTATCATCGGCTTTGGCGCGATCGTGCTGGTCAGCACCAACGCCAGTTTTCAGGACGGCAGCGGCAAGCTGCTGGGCGGCGTGAACATGGCGGCGGTGCACCTGGCCAGCGCGGTGGGCGGCAACGTTTTCCTGGGCTTTATTTCGGCCGTGGCGTTCGCCACCATCCTCGCCGTGGTGGCCGGCCTCACGCTGGCCGGCGCGTCAGCCGTATCGCACGACCTCTATGCCACGGTGTTCAAGCACGGCAAGGCCTCCAGTGCCATGGAGCTGCGCGTATCGCGCATCACGACGATGGTCCTGGGCCTGGTCGCCGTGGTGCTCGGGATCGTGTTCGAGAAGCAGAACATCGCGTTCATGGTGTCGCTGGCGTTTGCCGTGGCGGCTTCGGCCAACTTCCCGGTGCTGTTCATGTCCGTGCTATGGAAGGGCTGCACCACGCGCGGCGCGATGGTCGGCGGATTCCTCGGCCTGCTGTCGGCGGTGGTGCTGACCGTGCTGTCGCAGGCGGTATGGGTCGACGTGTTCCACTTCAAGAGCGCGCCGTTCCCGTACACGTCGCCGGCGCTGTTCTCGATGACGATCGGCTTTGTCGGCATCTGGCTGGTGTCGATCACCGACCGGTCCGCGCGGGCGCGTGTGGACAAGGCAGGCTTCGAGGCGCAGGAACTGCGTTCCGAAACCGGTATCGGCGCGGTCCAGGCGTCGGCGCACTGATGCCTGCGGCGGCCGGCGCGGCGCGTGGACAGATGCGCAATCAGCCCTTGGCCACGACCTCGATGCGCAGCGCGGGCGCGCCGGCCACGATGGCCAGCAGGCGGTCGACATTGGGATGCGCGCCGGGCCGGTTGCGGGCGTCGGCGGTGTGCTCGGCAAACACTTCCAGCGCATGCGCCGCGGCCTGCGCATCGAGTTTGTCGAATGACTGCCGAATATAGTTGTAGACAGCCACCGAACCCTGCTTGCCCGGCATGTTTTCGATGCTCGCGGCGACGACGCGTTGCGCATCGAGCAGATCGATGCGCGCGATGCCGTCGATCGCGGGCAGCTGGGCGAGGTTGTCCTTGAATACGTTGCCGGGCTGAATCATGGGGGCGCTCCGTGGTGCGTGATGCCGAAAATGTCGCGGCTGTCATGGCGACTGGCGGCGGGGAAAGGCCAAAACAGGGCCCAAATCGGGCCATACCGGCCCAAAACCAAGACAAAAACGGACGGTGCCTTTCGGCGACCGTCCGTTCCTGTTTGTGCGTTGGTAGGCTCGATTGGACTCGAACCAACGACCCCCACCATGTCAAGGTGGTGCTCTAACCAGCTGAGCTACGAGCCTGAAGAGGGGCGAATTCTATCGGCAGGTTTCGGATCGCGCAAGTATTTCTTGCGCACGCCGCCCGATCGACATGTTTTGCTTTGGTTTGCCTTGAGGCTGCGGATGCGCCACGATGGCCGTTGCCTGCATGGACGCGCCTGCCGCGCTGGGGACGCTCAGCGCCAAGCGTAGGCCAGGCCCGCGCCGTAGGTGATCTGATTACGGGTGCCGCGCTGGGTCACGATGGGGCTGTCGCCGGCGCCCCCGGTCAGCCGTTGCGTGTAGATCATCGCGCCCGCATGCCAGTGCTTGTCGATCTGGTAGATCGCCGCCAGCCAGCCCGTGTATTGTTCGAGGCCGCCGCCGGGGCTGTAGATCGGCAGGCCGCTGGCCGCGCTGTCGCCGGACGTGACGCCAAAATAGGTCTGGTTGAAGCTGCGGCTCACCCACGTCATGCCGAAGCCCGCGCCAAGGAACACGCGCGGCGAAACCGGCGCCCAGAACGTGCCCGACGCGGTGACGCGCATGCCGCCGTACTCGATTCCCGCATTGGTCATCACATTGACGCCGCCGCGCAGCCGGTAGGGGACGCCGCCCGTGGCGATGTATTCGTAGCCGATAAATCCGCCGGCCTCCACCGTGGTGTCGATGTCGTGGATGCGCGCGACAACCGGGTCGTCGACGTTCTTGCGGCCCAGGCGCAGCCCCACGGCGGGCCCGTATTGCAGGCCGGTCAGGCCGCCAAAGTTGAACTGCGCGAACGGACCGTACCATTCCAGCAGCTTGCCGCTCTCGGTGGTGTAGCGCAGGCCGGGCACCACGCCCAGCATTCTTTCGTTGCCGCCCGCGTATTGCGTGGTGGACCCGATGCCGAGGCCCACCATGTTGGGCAGCTCACCCGGCAAATCGACCGGCGCGGCGTGGGCGGCGCCGCTTATCGCCGCCAGGCACAGCAGCGTCGCGGCCAGCGGCGTACGCATCGCGCAGCGGACATCTTGGCGCCGGGCGGAGGGTGGCGGCCGCCGCGTTGCGCGGCAATCGACGAGGTGGGACGCAAGGTGGGACGCGGGCATGTGCAGGCACGCGCGGGCTGGCGCGAGACGAAACAGGAACAGCCGGCGAGTGTGCGTGGCGCGAACGGCGAATGGAATTGAGATTTTTCGCGCGGCGCATTAAGCGAAGTGGATGGCCGCGGCCGTGGCTGCCGCCGCCATCCCGCCTCAAGTTTTGCGTCCCCGCAGCCGTAGACCGAAATAGGTCCGTCCGATAACGATAACCAGCGGCGCAGCCGGACGGCAGACCTTCATCACCGCGCAGTGGGCAATGACCCCGCGCCGCACGCTTACGGAGACATGAAATGATGAAGCAACTGTCGATCAGGGGCTCGTTGAGCTTGCTGGTCGCGTTCTTTGGTGTGGCGCTCGTGATCGGCGCCGCTGTGGGGCTGTATTCGATACACGCGGGCAATGATGCGCTGCGGCAGACCTACACCGTCGACACCCCAGCGGTGGCCGATCTGGAGGGTAGCGCGGCCCAGTTGCTGCGCTTGCGTCTGGCGCTGGCCACCTATGCGTCGCTGACCGAACTCGGCGATCAGGATGGCGCCAAGGCCGTGCTCAAGCGTTTCGACCAATATCTGGTCAACGCCAACGAGCGCATCGATCACTATCTGAGCGTGACAGGCAATGGCGACGAGCAACAGCAGCGCCTGCTCAAGGACATGCAGGACAAGCGCGCCAAATTCCTGCGCGAAGGCGTCGATCCCGCGCTGGCCGCGCTGAAGGCCGGGGATCGTCAGACTTTCCTGCAACTGCAGGCGCACAAGCTGCCGCCACTCTACGGTGCCTACGAGAAAGCGATGCTGGCGCTGGAAACCCTGCAGGTCTCCTACGGGGAGCGCCGCTACAACGACGCGCAGGCGCGCTTTCGCATCGTGGTCTGGGCGGTGGCGATCGGCCTGGCAGGCGCGCTGTTGCTGGCGTGGCTGGCGCGTGTGGCGATGATCCGCGCCATCGTCGCGCCTGTCGATGCCGCTGTCGCGCAATTCCAGCGCATTGCAAGCGGCGATCTGACCGGGCGCGTGCAGATTGCGCGCAGCCGCGAGATGCATCGCCTGACCAGCGCTCTACAGCTGATGCAGGCGTCGCTGATCGAGACCGTGGGCACAGTGCGTGGCGGCACCGATGCGATCCGCCTCGGCGTGCACGAAATCTCCAGCGGCAATACCGATCTCTCGCAGCGCACCGAGGAACAGGCCGCGTCGCTCGAACAGACGGCGGCCAGCATGGAACAACTGACGTCCACCGTGAAGCAGACCGCCGACAACGCCACGCAAGCCAGCCGGCTGGCGCAAGGCGCATCGGGTCTGGCCGCGCAGGGCGGGGAACTGTCGCAACAGGTGGTCGACACCATGCAGCACATCGTGGCGGATTCACACAAGATTGGCGACATCGTCGGCGTGATCGAAAGCATCGCGTTCCAGACCAATATCCTCGCCCTCAATGCAGCCGTGGAAGCGGCGCGCGCCGGAGAGCAGGGGCGCGGGTTCGCCGTGGTGGCGTCCGAGGTGCGCGCGCTGGCGCAGCGCAGCGCGGGCGCAGCCAAGGAAATCAAGGGACTGATCGAGTTGTCCGCCAATCGCGTGGAAGCGGGCGCAGGCCTGGTGGCGCAATCCGGCAGCACGATGGGCGAAATCGTCGACGCCATCGCCCGGGTCAGCGATCTGATGAACGAAATCGCCGCGGCGGCTGCCGAGCAAAGCAGCGGCATCGATCAGGTGAATCAGGCCGTCACGCAAATGGACGAGGTCACGCAGCAGAACGCCGCGCTGGTGGAACAGGCCGCCGCCGCGGCAGGCGCGCTCGAAGAGCAGGCGCAGCGCTTGTCCGATGCGGTGGCGGTGTTCAGCATCGACGTGCACCAGAGTGGCCCGTCGCTGGCGCAACCCCGGCGCGCTGCCGCGCATTTGACGTTGCAGGCGGCAGGCGTCTAGGCAAGCGGGTGCGGCACGCCGAACCCGCGATCGAGACTCTGCAGGGCGAAGCGGTTCTGGGCAAGGCGCTGGCGTTGTTGATGCATACGCCTACCGCTGCCCCGCGCTGCCGTACTGCTCGTCGTCCACGGGCTCCATCCAGTCCACCGCCTTCCCTTCAAGCGCCTCCGCAATCGCGATATGCACCATGGTCGAATGGGCTGTCGCGCCGTGCCAGTGTTTGGTATTGGGTGGAATCCAGACGATGTCGCCCGGCCGGATGGTCTGGACCAAGTCGCCCCATTGCTGGACGAAGCCCGTGCCGGCCACGACCAGAAGCGTCTGCCCGAGCGGGTGACTGTGCCATGCAGTGCGCGCACCGGGTGCGAACGTGACGGTGGCGCCGCCGACGCGGGCAGGCAGGGGTGCCTGGAAATGCGCGTCGATGCGCACGCTGCCGGTAAAGCTGGCGGCTGCCCCTCCCATCGATGGCTGGACATCGGCGCGCGTGACCGTGATCTCTGGGCGGCGCGCCGGAGTCGTGGCGATAGCGTTCGCGCCGGGCAAGAGGCAAAACGGATGATCTGAAGTCTGCGAAGGGTGCGAAGGGTGCATGGAGGCGTCCTGACAAAACACTTGCGCGTCGCGCGCGACAGGCAGAACAATAGGGCGAAAATTCATGAAATGCATTCATAGCGCCAAACGCGGCGCGCCCTGACCATGCCCCGTCATAACCTCAACGATCTCCTCGCATTGATTACCGTCGCCCGCGAGCGAAGCTTCACGCGCGCGGCGGCTCGCCTCGACGTCACGCAATCGGCGTTGAGCCACACCATCCGCAATCTCGAGACAAAACTCGGCGTGCGGCTGCTTACGCGGACCACGCGCAGCGTGTCGACTACCGAGGCCGGCGAAAGGCTGATCCGCTCGATCGGGCCGAAGTTCGATGAAATCGAAGCCGATCTCTCGGCGGTGGCCGAGCTGGGCGATCGTCCGGCTGGCACCATCCGCATCACGGCGGTGGACCATCCGATCGACGCCATCATCTGGCCACGTCTGGCCAAGGTGCTACCACAGTACCCGGAGCTCAATGTCGAGCTGACCGTCGACTACGGCCTTACCAATATCGTTGGAGATCGTTACGACATCGGCGTGCGATTCGGTGATCAAATCGAGAAGGACATGATCGCCGTGCGCATCAGTCCCGACGTGAAGATGGCCATCGCGGCGGCGCCCGCATATTTCAAGGGGCGCGACAAGCCGATGACGCCGCGCGATCTGCTATCGCACCGCTGCATCTGCTTGCGGCTGGCCACCAGCGGCGGGCTTTATGCGTGGGAACTGGCCAAGGGGTCCAAGAAGCTGCAGGCGCGCGTGGAAGGGCAGGTGGTGTGCAACGGCGTCAATCAGATGCTCAATGCCGCGCTCGACGGCTTCGGACTTGTGTTCCTGCCGTTGCCGATCATCCAGCCCTTTGCGGACAAGGGAAAACTGGTCAAGGTCATGGAAGACTGGTGTCCCACCTTCCCCGGCTATCACGCGTTTTATCCAAGCCGCAGGCAGTCATCGCGGGCGCTCAAGATCGTCATCGACGCCATCCGGTACAAACCGGATGGCATGACGTCTAAGCCTGCGAAAGCTGGTCACGGATAGGCAACGACCGAATGCGCGTTCCGGTCGCCGCAAAGATCGCGTTGCACAGCGCGGGCGCGATGGGCGGCACGGGCGGCTCGCCGACGCCGCCGGGCGGCACGTCGAAATCGCCGCCCACCATCCACGTGTGGATGGCTCGTGGCGCCATGTGGGAACGCAGGATCTCGAAGTCGTGGAAGTTGCTTTGCTGCACGCGGCCGTCCTTGAAAGAGATCTCGCCGAGCATCGCCAGGCCGATGCCCATCACGCAACCGCCTTCCACCTGCGAGCGAATGCGCTCGGGATTGACCTGCGGCCCGCAATCGATCGCCATGTCCACGCGCGGAATGGTGATCTGGCCCTTGGCATCCACCGCCACTTCGACCACGGTGGCCACATAGGTCACGAAGCTGTAAGCCATAGCGATGCCCAGACCATGCCCCTTCGGCAGCTTGCGGCCCCAATTGGCCCTGCGCGCCGCTTCCTCGATGACCCGGCGCATGCGGCCGGTGTCGAGTGGATACACGTCAGGCGATTCGTTGTAGTTCCAGCTGTCCGACAGCGTTGTGGGGTCGATCTTGCGCGGCGGGCCGATCAGTTCCAGCAGATAGTCCTTCGGGTCACGACGCGCCTGATGCGCGAGTTCCGCAACGAAGCTCTGCACCGCGAACGCATGCGGGATATTCGACACCGAACGGAACCAGCCAATGCGCGTATGCGCGGGCACGTCGGCCGATTCCAGCCGGATCGACGGGATCTGGTACGGGATGTTGATGGCTGTCATCCCCGCTTCGAACGGCGCCTTGCCCATCGCCCCAACCGTGAACGTCGAAGCGATGGTGGGCGCTGCCGACCTGTGCAGCCATGCCGTCGGTTTGCCGCTGGCATCGAGCGCGGCCTCGATGCGCTCGACCGACACCGTGTGGTAGTAGTCGTGATGAATGTCGTCGTCGCGCGTCCACTGCAGCTTGACCGGCTTGCCGTCCATCGCCTTGGATACCAGCGCGGCTTCGGAGATAAAGTCCGCCATCGACTTGCGCCCAAATCCGCCGCCCAGCAAGGTCAGATGCAGCGTCACGTCCCGGGTGTCGATGCCGAGGTGCTTCGCCACGCTTTCCAATGCGCCCTGCGGCGCTTGCGAAGGCGCCCAGATCTCGCACTTGCCGTCGACAAAGCGCGCGGTGGCCACGGGGGTTTCCATCGAGGCATGCGCGAGATGCGGGATGTAGTACTCGGCGGAAACCTTGCGCTGCGCGCCGGCAGCCGACAGCGCCGCCACGGCATCGCCATCGCTGCGCAACGCCTTGCCGGGCTTGCGCGCGCCGGCTTCGAGCGTGCGGCGGAAAGCGGCCGAGTCGTAGCCCGCATTGGCGCCATGGTCCCAGTCGAGCTTGAGTGCCGCGCGGCCCTGCATCGCCGCCCAGGTGTTGGTGGCCACCACGGCAACACCGCCAACGGGATTGAACAGCGGCGGGCCGTCGTAGGGCTTCAGTTCGATGACGCGCAGCACGCCGGGCACCTTCAATGCGTCCGCGCTATCGACCTTGCGCAGCTTGCCGCCATAGACGGGCGGACGTGCGATCACCGCGTAGACCATGCCCGGCAGTCGCACGTCGATACCGTAGGTGGCCTTGCCGTGCACGATATCGCGGCTATCGGTCGGAAGGATCTTGCCACGGCCGATATAGCGGAATGCGTCCGGCTGCTTGAGGCGCAACTGGTTATGCGTGGGCACCGGCTGGCGCATGGCGGCTTCGGCCAGATCGCCATATCCGATGCGGCGCCCCGTGGCCGCGTGAATGACTTCATGGTTGCGCGCCTGCACCTCGGTGACGGGCACCTTCCATTGCGCAGCGGCTGCAGCTTCGAGCATCTGGCGCGCTGACGCCCCGACCCGGCGCATCGGCGCGAGGAAATGCCGCATGCTGCGCGATCCGTCCACATTCTGGCTGCCGTAGCGCGCCTCGTTGGCGTCCGCCTGCACGATCCTGACGCGGCTCCAGTCCGCTTCCATTTCGTCGGCGACCACCATCGGCAGGCTGGTTCGTACGCCCGTACCCATCTCGGCGCGATGCGCCACGATGGTCACGGTGCCGTCGCGCGCAATCGACACGAACACCAGTGGATCGTCCACGATGCCGCCCGGCATGGCCGCGCCACCGTATTTCTTTTCCGCCTGCGCCGCATCGGCCTTCGAGATCAGGCCGCCAAACTGGAGCGCCAGCGCGAATACCGCGCCGGCCTGCAGCACGCGGCGGCGCGCCGGTTGCTGGGGGATGTCGAGCGTGTCGAGCGTGTTGTGCGTGGTGCGGGTCATGCCTGGGCTCCCGTCTTGCCGGCGGCGAGCCTTGTGGACGCCAGTTTCACCGCTGCATTGATGCGCGTGTAGGTTCCGCAACGGCACAGATTGCCGCTCATGCCGGCGACGATCTGTTCATCCGTGGGCTTTGGATTTGCCTTCAGCAACGCCGTGGCCGTCATGATCTGTCCGGCCTGGCAATAGCCGCACTGGGCGACGCCTAGCTCGACCCACGCATCCTGGACAGCCCGCCCGACGCGATCCGACTCCATCGATTCGATCGTGCGCACGCGCTTGTTGCCGATGGCCGAGATCGGCGTGACACAGGACCGCACGGCCTGGCCGTCGACATGGACGGTACACGCGCCGCAAAGCGCCATGCCGCATCCGAACTTGGTGCCGGTGAAGCCGAGCGCGTCGCGTAGCGTCCAAAGTAGCGGGGTGTCGGCGGAGAGGTCGACGTCGTGAACCTGGCCGTTGATGTTTAGCGTTGTCATGGGCGGAGGGGAGGCAGGAGGACCGCAGCATGGTAGCGGATGGCGCGAACGCTGATTACACGCTTCTGCTCATTGCCTTCATGAGGTGGATTCATCAATGTCTTTCATGAAGCTTGCTCATCAAGGCAACAAGTATTGTGCGGGTAGTCACCCGGCTCCAATCTGCGGATGATACGGGCAATGGAAAACACCGCATTACCCAACACCTCCGCGCCGCGCTCTGCGCCGCATGCGGGCCCCCAATCGCCCGCGTCGCAGCCGCCCGCGCACTGGAACGGCGTGTTCGCGATGACACTCTGCGTCTTCGCATTGATCGCCTCGGAATTCATGCCTGTCAGCTTGCTGACGCCGATGTCCGCCGATCTGCATGTCACGGAAGGCATGACCGGGCAGGGCATCGCCATCTCGGGCGCGTTTGCGGTGTTCACGAGCCTCTTCATCGCGGCCATTGCCGGAAACACGAACCGCAAGTCGCTGCTGCTGGGTTTGACGGCCGTGATGACGATATCGGGCGCCATCATCGCGGCGGCGCCGACCTACACGGCCTACATGCTCGGGCGCGCACTGATCGGCGTGGTCGTCGGCGGCTTCTGGTCGATGTCCGCGGCCACTGCCATCCGGCTGGTGCCTGCGCACCAGGTGCCGCGCGCGTTGGCGATATTCAATAGCGGCAACGCATTGGCCACCGTCATCGCGGCGCCGGCCGGCAGCTATCTCGGCACGCTGATCGGCTGGCGCGGGGCGTTCTACTGCCTCGTACCCGTGGCGTTGCTCGCACTGGCCTGGCAATGGTTCAGCCTGCCAACGATGCCAGTGGCCGCTCGCCCCAAGGGCAGCGGCAATGTATTCGTCCACCTGAAGCGTCCGGTCGTTGCGCTGGGCATGCTGGCGGCCGGCGTGTTCTTCTCCGGACAGTTCACGCTGTTCACCTACGTCCGCCCATTTCTCGAAACCGTCACGCATGTCGATGCCCCGAGCTTGTCGCTGATCCTGCTGGCAATTGGCGTGGCCGGTTTTGCCGGCACGATGCTGATTGGCGCGGTGCTCAAGCGCGCGTTCCATGGCGTACTCGTCGCGATCCCGGCGCTGATGGGGGTGATAGCGCTTGCGCTGATCGGCCTGGGACACAACACGGCGGCCGTCGTGGGGCTTCTGGTACTTTGGGGACTGGTTGCCACGGCGGCGCCGGTGGGATGGTGGAGCTGGATCACGCGCACGTTTCCACACCATGCCGAAGCAGGCGGCGGCCTGATGGTGGCGATTGTCCAGATGTCGATCGCGCTGGGATCCACGGTCGGCGGCATCCTGTTCGATACGTTCGGCTATCGGAGCACGCTCGAAGCCAGCGCCGCGCTGCTATTCATCGGCGCCGGACTCGCATGGCTGATGGCGCGCGTCGGCGCTGAAGATTCCGATTCCATCGATTCACCCGTGCCCGCCCGACAAACAGCGTCCGGTCACGTGGATGGAGCAGCTCACCGATGAACGGTATAGCGCGCGCCGGGCGCGCCGTCCGGCACCTTGGCGTGGTAGCGCTCGCCGCGGTGCTGTGGGCAGTGTTGGGCGGGGCTGACGGCGGCGCAGTTGCGGGAGGTCGCACAGGTCCTGCGCGAGCACGTCGGCCCGGAGAACGGCCGTCGCGCGCATGAAGCGCTGGAGCGGCATCTGGCTGCTGACAGGGGCGGCAAGTAGGCCTTGCCCAGCCGCCGGAGGTGCGGCGCGTTATCTCGATGGCGTAGCCGCCGCGCGGACCGATTGCGGCAGGCGGCACAATTCGCTAGGGTTATGCAGCCGGGCGCAAGGCGGGTCCGGCAGCCCCCCATTCCTGTCGAGAGCAAAACATGATTCGCTGGATCCAGAGCATCGCCACGACACTGACTGTCGCGGTGGCAGGCATGGCGTGCATCGGTGGTGCGGCACATGCCCAGGCGCAGGCCGACAGCCCGCCCAAGGACGCGGCCACGTTGACCATTACGGCCGGTGCGCAGCAAACGACTTTTACGCGCGCCGCGTTGCTGAAGGACCGGCGGCTGGTCAATGTCACCGTCGACGACGACAACCTGAAGCGCCGCATGACATTCAAGGCGATTCCGCTGGCGGCGCTGCTGGCGGGACTGCCGGTTGCGAAGGATGGCAGCGCCACCACGGCCGCCAGCGACGGCTACGTGTCGCATCTGCCGATGCCTCTGCTGCTGGCCGATCGTGCCGATGGGCCACGCGCGTGGCTCGCGGTGGAAAACCCCGCCAGGCCGTGGCCGACGCTCAAAGGGCAGGACATCGGCCCATTCCGGCTGATCTGGACGGTGCCGAAGTCATCTGCCGGTGCCGCGCGTGGGGACGCGGCGGTCAGCATCAACGAAAGCCTGTGGACCTATGCGATCGTGCGCATCGACGTCGGCGCGACTGCGGCGGAACGCTTCGCGGCAATCCGGCCGGCTGCCGACCTGCCCGCAGACGGCCCGGTCGTGCGCGGCTTTGCGACGTTCCAGCGCGTCTGTTTTTCCTGTCACTCGATGAATCGCGCGGGCGACGCGCATCTGGGCCCGGACCTGAACGTGCCGTACAACCCGGTGGAATACCTGGGCGACGACAAGCTGACCAGGTTGATCCGCAATCCGCAATCGCTACGCTGGTGGCCCGCGGCCAAGATGTCGGCCATCGACGAGAAGACGCTGTCCGACAGCGAAATGCAAGACCTGCTGGCGTATTTGCACCATATGGCGGGCCGCAAGGCCAACGCGCCCTGACGGCCGACGGTGGCGGCTGACAGCCTGCGCGAGCAGGCCGCCAGCATCGGCGCGGCTACTTCAGTTCCGCCTGCGCCTTCGGCCGCACCGAATCAGCGGTGCCCTGGATAAAGGCCTTGATCTTCTCGACATCGTCGGCGGTGAGCTTGCCGGTGAAATCGGGCATGCCGCGTGCCATGAACGGTCCCTTGAAGACGATCTTGTCCAGATGCTCGATCACGCCCGGGCTGACGAAGCCCAGGTTGGGAATGTTGCCGCCGCGGTCCACGCCGGGCACGCCGTGGCACATCACGCAACTGCTGACGTAGAGCCCTGCGCCGTCGTTGACCTTGGCTGCGTCGTACTTCACGCCTTGCAGCAGGCCATCGGTGCGATATTGGACGAACGCGGGCGGCTTGGCCTTCGCGCCCAACGCGAAGGTGTAGACCGTGCCGGGCCCCTGGCGATCGGTGGCGCGCTGCGCCAGGCCATAGACGCCGCCCCAGCCCACCGCCACAGAGATGTACTGCTTGCCGTCGACCTGGTAGCTCACCGGCGCGGCGATCACGCCGGTGCCGGTGGGCGTTTCCCAGAGCTTGTCGCCGGACTTCGCGTCATACGCGGCAAAGCGTCCATCGGCGCTGCCCTGGAAGACCAGATTGCCGGCGGTGGTCAGCGTGCCGCCGTTCCACGGCGACACTTGCTCGTGCGACCATGCCACCTGCTGCCGCACCGGATCCCACGCCAGCAGGCGGCCAAACGGCTTGGACTTCGGCGGCTCTGCGTTCAGAAACTTGGCGGTGTTCCAGCCCGTGTTGCCGCCCGGCTGCATCGGCTTTGCGCCATTGAAGGTCCATGCCTTGTCGTCCATCAGGTTGATTGGCACGTTCTGCGCGGGCAGGTACACCAGACCGGTCTGCGGATTGAAAGACATCGGGTGCCAGTTGTGCGCGCCGTATGGGCCGGGAATCGCGTCATAGGGTTTGTCGGCCGAGCGCGATTCCGGGTTTTCGATGGGGCGGCCGTTCTTGTCGTAACCGGTGGCCCAGTTCACATCGACGAAGTTCTTGGCGGAAATAAATTGCCCGTTGGTGCGGTCGATCACGAAGAAGAATCCGTTCTTGGGCGCGTGCAGGATGACCTTGCGGGGCTGGCCGTCGATCGTCAGGTCCGCCAGGATCATCGGCTGGGTGGACGTGTAGTCCCAGTTGTCGCCCGGCGTTTCCTGGTAGTGCCATTTGTACTTGCCGGTGTCCGGATCGAGCGCGACGATCGACGCCAGGTACAGGTTGTCGCCGCCTGCGGGGCTGCGTTTGCTGCGCGACCATGGCGATCCATTGCCCGTGCCGACGTACATCAGGTTCAGCTCGGGATCGAATGTGATCGAATCCCACGCGGTGCCGCCGCCGCCGGCTTCCCACCATTTGCCGGCAGGGTCCCAGGTCTTGGCGGCGCGTTCCATCGACTCGTCCTCGAACGGCTTTGACGGATCGCCCGGCACGGTGAACCAGCGCCATTTCTGCGCGCCTGTGTTGGCGTCGTACGCGGTCACGTAGCCGCGCACGCCGAACTCCGCGCCGCCATTGCCGATGATCACCTTGCCGTTGATGACGCGCGGTGCGCCCGTGATCGTGTACGAATACTTGCGGTCGATGATGGTGTCCTTCTCCCAGACCTTGCGGCCCGTGGCGGCGTCCAGCGCAATCAGGCGGCCGTCGTACGATGCAACGAAGACCTTGCCCTGATAAAGCGCCACGCCGCGGTTCACCACATCGCAGCAGCCGCGATAGCCGAGCGCGCGATCGACCTTCGGATCGAACGACCACAGCCGCTTGCCGGTGCGCACGTCCACCGCATGCACCACGCTCCACGATGCGGTGACGTACATGACGCCATCTACCACCAGCGGCGTCGATTCCACGCCGCGCGTCGATTCGAGGTTATAGGACCACACCAGGCCCAGGTCCTTCACGTTGTTGCTGTTGATGGCGTCGAGGCGGCTGAAGCGGGTTTCCGCGTAGTCGAGGCCATAGCTGGGCCAGTCGGGCGTTTTCTCGGCATTGGCGCGGATAAACTGGCCGTCGACCTTACTGGTGGCCGCGCGGATCTTGCTGGCAGATGGTGCAGCCGACTGCGCCGCCGCCGCCGCCGGCACGGCCATCAGGCAGGCCATGGCGATGGCCGCGCATCGATACCACGGGAGCCGTTTCGCGTTGTGGGTCATCTTCTCTGTCTCCTCGAATCGTTGTTCTGGAATTGTTCTGGTGCGGCGCGCTTCCTGCTTTTATGTGTTTCCGGTTCGTCCTGCTCACGTCGCGGCGCCTGACGGTCGCCGCGTGACCGCCAGGCTCCAAACCTTCAACCTCTCGTCTCAACTCTCCAGCTACAACCTCCGGGCCGCCGCTCAATACGCCATGCAGACCGATTTCAGTTCCGTATACGATTCGATCGCAGAGCGGCCGTGTTCGCGCCCCACGCCGGAGGCCTTGTAGCCGCCGAAAGGCATATTGGGATCGATGACGTTATGGCAGTTGACCCACACGGTGCCCGCATCGATGCCGTCGACCAGCCGCTGCACCGCGCGGAGGTTGTTGCTCCACACGCTGGCGCCCAGGCCGTAGGCGGACTGGTTGGCCGCCGCCAGCACCGCATCGAGATCGTCGAACGGCATTGCCACCACCACGGGGCCAAACACTTCCTCGCGCACGATTTCCAGATCGCGGCTGCCGGTGTTGGCCACCACCGTGGGCCGCACGAAATAGCCGTCGCGCTGCACCTCCGCGCCGCCCGCGACGATTTCCGCGCCTTCCCTGCGGCTGGTATCGATCATGCCCACCACCTTGTCGCGATGGCGCGCCGACACCAGCGGCCCCATCTGGCTGGCCGGATCGAGCCCCGATCCCAGCACCATCGCATCGGCCACGCGCGCAATGCCTTCGACCACATGGTCATAGTGGCGGCGCGATACATAAAGGCGCGACCCAGCCGTGCAGACCTGCCCCTGATTGAAGAAGATGGCCGCTGACGCGCCCTGGATCGCCACCGCCGGATCGCAGTCGTCGAGCACCACCACCGGGCTTTTGCCGCCCAACTCCAGCGAGACGCGGCGAATATCCTGCCCACAGCGTGCGCCGATCAGGCGGCCCACTTCGGTCGATCCGGTGAAGGTGATCTTGTCCACGCCGGGGTGCGCCACCAGCGCCGCGCCGGCCACGCCATCGCCGGTCACCACGTTGAACACGCCGGGCGGAAAGCCTGCCTCGAGCGCCAGTTCGCCCAGCCGGATCGCGGTCAGCGGGGTTTCTTCCGCGGGCTTGAGCACCACCGTGCAGCCGCATGCAAGCGCGGGTGCGATTTTCCACACCGCCATCAGCAGCGGAAAATTCCACGGCACGATGGCGCCCACCACGCCCACCGGCGCGCGGCGCGTCGACGCGCTGTAGCGTGTGCCCGGCGGATGCGGCATCGAGATATCGAACGTCTGGCCGTCGATCTTGGTGGCCCATCCCGCCATGTAGCGCAGCCATTGCGCGCTGCCGCCGACATCGAGTCCATGCGCAAAGGCCAGCAGTTTGCCGTTGTTCAGCGTTTCCAGGCGCGCCAGCTCTTCGCCGTGCTGCTCTACCAGATCGGCCAGTTTCAGCAGCAGGCTCTCGCGCTGCGCGGGCATCATGTCGCGCCAAGCGGCGCTCTGGAAGGCTTGCCGCGCGCTGGCCACGGCAGCATCGACGTCGGCTGCGTCGCCACTTGGCACGTGCGCGATGGTTTGGCCGGTGGCGGGATCGAAGACCGCGAACGTCTCGCCCGATGCGGCCTGGCGCCATTGGCCGTCGATCAACATGTCGCTGCGGATGGGATGGGGATGCTGTTCCGGGGCGTTCACGCGTGTCTCCTGTCGTTGTCCGTGGAGGACAGAAGGTAGCAACGCCATCGCGCGCTGGCTTGTCTGTCCGTGCATAGTGCTTGTCGCTGGGTGCACGCCACGCGGGTCAGATTTGCTGCATTGCGGGATCGCTGGGGGCGTGGTGCTTGCCCTGACGCCATTGCGACGGCTCATGCCGAATCGCTCGTGAAACGCGCGGCTGAAATGTGCCGCATCGACAAAGCCAAGCCCGAACGCCACTTCCGTGATGCTCGGTGCCATGCCGTCGCGCGCCGCCAACTGCTGCGCGGCGCGTTGCAGGCGTCTTGCCTGGATATAGGCGTGGGGCGTCTGCCCATATTCGCGAAACAGGTTGTAAAGCGTGCGGCGCGATACGTTGAACACGGTGGCCAGGCGCTGCGCACACAGGTCGGGGTCGTGCAGTTCGGCGTCGATATATGCCACGATGCGGCGCACGCGGCTATCGCCGAGCCGATGCCGCGCAGCAGGCGCGTGCGGTGGCGCGGCGGCCTGCAACGCGGTTTCGACCAGCGCCACCATCGAATCCTCGAGCACGCCCTGCGCGCGATGATCGAGCGCGTGACCGCCCATCGCATCATGGAGCAATCCGCCCAGCGCCGCGGCCGCGATGCGCGCCGCGCCTACGCCGGGCAGCGCGCGCCCGCACAGCGTGCGCGCCGGCTCCTGCCAGCCAAAGCTGCGCGCTTGCGGCACCAGCAGTACCAGTGCGCGGCAGCCTTCGGCCATCTCGACGCTGTAAGGCTGCGTCGTATCGTAGACGGACCACGCGCCCGGATTCAGCACCGCCTCGTGCTCGCGCTGCGCAATCCGGCTGGCGCCGGCCAACTGCCAGAAGATCTTGAAGTAGCCCGCATCCGAGGCTTCGGCATGGGCGCGCCGACGCACCACGCGATGCGCGCCGACTTCGATATCGCCCACCACGCTGTCGCCAAAATGGGCCAGGCTGGCACGGCCCCGAAAATCGCCGCGTGTGTCGCGCGCGCAATCGAGCGGCAGGAAGTTGGCGCTGATTGCCTCGCTCCATTCGGCGAAGCTGCTCGCACAAACGGAAACCGAAGACTGCAAGGAACGCTGCACGTCGCGCATCTTGGACACCTCCGCCGGGAGTGGGCTGACCGCAGGGTCGTCGCGTCGGCAAATCGATAGCACGCCATCGCGGCCCGTACGGGATCGTGCAAGAGCCTAATGCAAAGGCACGCACCCGACAATCGGCGCATGCACGCAGTCACCCGCCCTGCGGAATGGCCTGCGCGTCGCGCTGCATTGCAACATTGGCCGGTGCGGGGAAACCCTGCGCATGTCGAAGCGGGGCGATAACCGACGCGGGACGCCACGGCAAATTCCTGCCGAAGTCCGGTCGCGCCAGCCGCCACCGCCGCGCGCCAGTCGTCGCATCAGGCGTCGCGTCAGACGTCGATCGCCGCGTTGGACTTCAGTTGCTTGCGCAGTTCGAACTTCTGGATCTTGCCGGTCGACGTCTTGGGCAGCGGTCCGAAGTAGACCGCCTTAGGCACCTTGAATCCGGCCAGCAGCGTGCGGCAGTGCGCAATGATCTGCTCGGCCGTGGCGTCGGCGCCGTCCTTCAGTTCGACGAAGGCGCACGGCGTTTCGCCCCACTTGCTGTCCGGCTGCGCGACCACGGCGACCGCCATCACGGCCGGATGCCGGTAGATCGCATCTTCCACTTCCACGCTGGAAATGTTCTCGCCGCCGGAGATGATGATGTCCTTGCTGCGGTCCTTGATCTTGATGTAGCCGTCCGGCATCAGCACGCCGAGGTCGCCCGTATGGAACCAGCCGCCGGCAAACGCTTCGCGCGTGGCACGGTCGTTCTTCAGATAACCCTTCATGCAGATATTGCCGCGGAACATGATTTCGCCGATGGTCTCGCCATCGCGCGGCACCGGCTGCATGGTGTCGGGATCCAGCACCGTGACGCCCGCTTGCAGGTGATAGCGCACGCCCTGGCGCGCCTTGAGCACCGCGCGTTCCTCGGTGGACAGCGCGCGCCATTCGTCCTGCTCCGCGCACGCAGCGGCGGGCCCATAGACTTCGGTCAGCCCGTACACGTGCGACAGTTCGAAGCCCATGGCCTCCATCTGCGCCAGCACCGCGGCGGGCGGCGGCGCGCCGGCCACCATGCCGCGCACCGGTCCGCGCAGACCCTCGCGCCATGCGGGCGGCGCGCTGACCAGCGCGGTATGCACGATCGGCGCCGCGCAGTAATGGGTCACGCCTTCATCGCGCATCAGATCGAACACCAGCTTCGGTTCGAACTTGCGCAGGCATACGTTCACGCCTGCGCGCGCCGCCACGGTCCACGGAAAACACCAGCCGTTGCAGTGGAACATCGGCAGCGTCCAGAGGTAGACCGGATGCTTGCCCATGTCCCATTCCAAAATGTTGGAGATGGCATTGAGCGCCGCACCGCGATGATGGTAGACCACGCCCTTCGGGTCGCCAGTGGTGCCGGACGTGTAGTTCAGCGCAATGGCGTCCCATTCGTCGCCGGGCGTGCGCCAGTCGAATTCCGGATCGCCGCCGGCCAGGAAGCGCTCGTAGTCGGTGTCGCCGAACGGCGCGTCGATGGCCGGCCCGAGCGCGTCGTGCACGGCGATCACCTTCAATCCCGGCACCTCGCGCGCAAGCTGGCGGGCCACATCGGCAAACTCGGTGTCGGCCAGCAGCACGCGCGCCTCGCCATGGCGCAGCATGAAGACCAGATTGGCGGCGTCCAGCCGGATATTGAGCGCGTTGAGCACGGCGCCGGCCATCGGCACGCCGAAGTGTGCCTCCACCATTGCCGGCGTATTCGGCAGCAGCGCGGCCACGGTATCGCCGCGCCCGATGCCTGCACGCGCCAGCGCGCTGGCCAGGCGGCGGCAGCGCGCGTAGGTGTCGCGCCAGTTCTGCCGCACCGGTCCGTGCGCGATGGCAAGCCGGTGACCGTACACCTGTGCGGCGCGCGCGATGAAGTCGAGCGGCGTCAGCGGCACGAAGTTGGCGGGATTGCGGGCCAGCCCGGTGTCGAAATCGGTCGGCATGATGGGTGTCTCCTGTATGGATCCTGACGGATGCGTTGTGTGTTGTCGCATGCACGCTATCATTGCGGCGCCTGCTCACTCTGTCGCCTGGACGACAGAGGTGCGCTTCACTCGCTCCCCGACTTCCGATGAACGTCCACGCTGTGCTCGATCAACACGACTGGTATCGCGCGCTTTCGCCCGCGCATCAGGCGCTGGCCGCGGCGGAAACGGTCGTGCGCAACTATCCGGCCGACAGTTATATCGCACGGCGCGGCGAGTATTCGCGTTACTGGATCGGCGTCGATGCGGGCCTGATCAAGCTGGCCGTCTATACGCCGGACGGGCGTGGATGCACGTTTTGCGGCGTGCCGGCGGGCGGCTGGTGCGGCGAGGGCAGCGTGATCAAGCGCGAGGCGCGCCGTTACGACGTGATCGCGATCCGCGAATCGCGCGTGCTGCTGGTGCCCGAGCCGGTCTTCAACACGCTGCTGGCCGACAGCCTGCCGTTTGCCGGATACGTGGTGCGCCAGCTCAACGAGCGCATGGGCCAGTTTATCGCCATGGTGCAGAACGACCGCCTGCTGGGCGCCGACGCGCGCGTGGCACAGGCCATCGCCCAGTTGTTTCATCCTGCGCTGTATCCGCGCACCAGCGCCGTGCTGGAGCTGTCGCAGGAGGAAATCGGGCTGCTGACCGGTTTGTCGCGTCAGCGTGTGAATCAGGCGCTGCGCCGGCTGGAAGCGGAAGGCATGGTCGGTCTGTCCTACCAGACCATCCGCGTGACCGATCTGGAAGCGCTGCGCCGCTTCGGCCTGTCGGAGCTGTGATCCGGCGCAGTGATCCGGCAATGTGCTGCGATGCTGCGATCGGGTTTTACGTCTGGCGCGGATCTTGGTAAATTCCACGGGCTTATCCCCATCCCGGCACCCTCCCTCATGCATTCCCTGGCCAGTATCGCGGCAATTTCCCTCGACCTCGACGACACCCTGTGGGCCTTCGGCCCGGCGGTGATTCGCGCCGAACAGACGCTGCACGACTGGTTGCTGCAACAAGCGCCGCGCACGGCGGCCGTGCTGACATCGCCGCAAGTGCTGGGGGAATTGCGTGCGCGCTTCCAGGCGTCGCGTCCCGATCTGGCGCACAACCTGCGCGAATTGCGGCTCGGGTCGATCCGCATGGCGCTGGAGCTTGCGGACGAGGATACGGCGCTGGCGCAGGCCGCCTACGACGTATTTTTCGCGGCGCGCCAGCGCGTCGATTTCTTCGAGGATGCGTTTCCGGCGCTGGAATGGCTGAGCCGACGGTTTCCGTTGGTGGCGGTATCGAACGGCAATGCCAGCCTCAGGGTGACCGGTGGGCATCACTTTTTTCAAGCCGCGCTGAATCCGGAGAGTGCGGGCTGTGCCAAGCCCGATGCCGCCATCTTTCACGCTGCGGTGCAGGCGGCAGGCTGCCGTCCCGAGCAGATGCTGCACGTGGGCGACGATGCGGATCTCGATGTGGTGGGGGCGCTGGCGGCAGGCCTGCAGGCCGCGTGGGTGGTGCGCGACGCCGCCGCGGACGCCGCGAGATGGGCACGCCGCGGCCAGGCGCCGCATCTGATCGTGCGGGATCTTTATGCGCTATGCCGCGCGATCGATCCGAACTGTCCGGTGGCGCGCGCGATGCCGGCGCGCACCGCGCACTGAGCCGCGCGCGGCTTATTCTTCGGGTTTTTCCGCCGGCACGGCCTTGCCCAGCAGTTTGCCCAGCAGACCGTTCTTGCTGGCCGGCTGGCGTTGCGCCTTCGGCAGCGAGCCGCCCCGGTTGGCGCCGCTCTGCTTCATGCTGTTGGCGATCTTGAGGCCCTTGTTCTTTTCCAGGTCGGTTTTCTTCACGACGTCATTCCTTTGATTGAGCCCGGCATTGTACGCAGGTGCGGTGCGGTGCAGCCGATTCGCCGTTCGCGCATGACATGGCGCGGGTCAGTCGTCGCCCTTGATGGCCTTTTTCGTCGCGTAGTAGCCGCGCTTTGAGGTGTCGGCCACGGCGTGACCCGCCGCCTTGGCGCCATGGCCGACGGCGCGTGCCGCATCCGCCACGGCATGACCGGTTTTCTTGCCGGCTTCCTTGACGCCTTCCTTGAAGGCGCGGGCATCCGACGCCACACTGGCGTGGGCCAGCGGGCTGGCTGCCGCCGTGGCGGCCACCGTCAGGGCGAGGATCGAGGTCTTGAGCTTCATAGGGATTGGGGGCGTGCGGTTTTTCCGTGCGGGTATTGTAGTCGCCTGTCGTTGCCTGTCGTTGCCTGTCCGCAGCGTCGTGACGGAGGCCGGCGAATCGCGCCGGCCCGCCGGGCGCCGGCCGTTTCAGCGCGGCGCGGCGCCGGGCTCGGTGATCGCGCTATACACCAGGGTCCGCAGCTGTCGTCGCACAGGATAGGCGGACGACGGCAGCAGTTGAGTCAGGAACAGACCGATCAGGTCTTCCTGCGGATCCACCCAGAAGAACGTGCTGGCCGCGCCGCCCCAGAAGAAGTCACCGGCGCTGCCGGGAATCAGCGTGCTGGCCGGGGCAATGGTGGTGGCAAAACCCAGTCCAAAGCCCACGCCTTCGTAGGTGGCTTCGCTGAACATCGAGCGCGACATGCGCGGCAGATCGACTCCGCCGGGCAAGTGGTTGGCGGTCATCAGCGCCAGCGTTTTCGGGCTCAACAGCCTCACGCCGTCCAGTTCGCCGCCATTGAGCAGCATGCGCGCAAAACGCATGTAGTCCGCCGCCGTCGACACCAGGCCGCCGCCGCCCGACAGGAAAGTGGGTTTCTTCAGATAGAGACTGGCCTGCGGATCGTCCTGCAGCATCGGCCCGCGCGGCGAGATCACCTTGGAGCCCAGCGTACCGACGGCGTAGCAGGCGCAGAAACGCCCGATCTTTTCCTGCGGCACGTGGAACGCGGTATCGACCATGCCCAGCGGATCGAATATCCGCTGCTTGAGGAAGTCGTCGAAGGACATGCCGCTGATCTTGCCGACCAGATAGCCCAATACGTCGGTGGCCACCGAATAGTTCCACGCCTCGCCCGGCGAAAACTCCAGCGGCAGCGTGGCAAGCTTGGCGATCATGTCGTCGAGCGTGCCTTCGACGGCGAGGTCACCCAGCTTGTGCTTGCGATATGCCGCGTCGACATTGCTGTTTTGCTGGAATCCGTAGGTCAGTCCCGACGTATGACGCAGCAGATCCACCACCAGCATCGGCCGCGCCGGCGCGCGCGTCTGGAAGCTCTCCATGAAACCGCCGGCAAACACGCCGAGGTTTTCCCAGGCAGGGATGTACTTGCTGACCGGATCGTCGAGCGCGATCTTGCATTCTTCCAGCAGCATCATGATCGCCACCGACGTGATCGGCTTGGTCATCGAATAGATGCGGAAGATGGAATCCTCGGCCAGCGGCACCTGCCGTTCGCGGTCGGCCATGCCCAGCGCCGTGTTCAGCGTCAGCTCGCCGCGCCGCCAGACCTGCACCAGCGCACCGGGCAGCTTGCCGGTCGATACATAGGTCTGGTCGATGAACTGTTCGATCCGGCCCAGCCGCTCCCGGCACATCCCCCGCGTTTCCCTGCCTTGCATATTGGTGTCTCCGTCCTGTGTGTGTGCGACAGTCACGGCCCCGGCGGCAGCGTTCAGCTGGAAGACTTGCGCGCCTCCCACGGCAGCAGCCTGCGCCAGGGCCATCCCAGCGTCATGCCGGCGGCGGCCAACAGGATCAGCGCAGCGCCCACGAGCTGCGCGGGATGCAGGTGATGCCCGAATGCCAGCCGATCCACCAGAATGGCCACGATAGGATAAATGAACGACAGCGCGCCGGTCAGGTGCGTCGGCAGTTTCTGGATCGCGCCATACAGCAGGATATACATCAGCCCCGTGTGCACCACGCCCATGGTGGCCAGCGTCCCCCATGTCAGCGCCCCGGTGGGCCAGCCGCCCTGCGCCAGCAGCGGCAGCAGCGCCACGCTGCCCACCAGCACGTGAATCAGCGCGATCAGATGCGGCGGCACGCCCTTCAGATGCTTGGCGATCAGCGCGGCCAGCGCATAGAAGAACGCCGCGCCCAGCGCCATGCCGATGCCGGCCAGATAGTTGCCAGGCAGCGCGCCGGTGTCGGGTTTGGCCTGCACGATCAGCAGCATGCCGCCAAACGCGGTTGCCAGCCACGCCAGCTTTGCCAGCGTGATCCGCTCGCCGAGGAACAGCGCGCCGAGCGCCACCAGCATGAATGGCTGCGTGTTGTACACGGCCGTGGCAATCGAGATCGACGCGCCCGAATAGGCGGAAAACAGCAGCAGCCAGTTGGCCACGATGGCGATGCCACCGGCCACGGCAAGCCATACCTGACGCGGCGATATCGCGTCGCGCCGCAAATAGCCGCGCGCCGCGCAGACCGGAATCAGCACCATCGCGCCAAACGCGCAGCGCCAGAACACCACCTGCGTCACCGGTCGCCCCGATATCACCACCAGCCAGCCGATGGTGCCCGAAATCACCATCGCCGCCGCCATTTCCAGCATGCCGCGCGTCCTGTCTTCCACGTTGGGTCTCCTGCCAATCAAGGGTTGCAGTTTAAGAGCTCCGCCCTACAATCGACAGTCGAAAAGAAAGTCATTGGCGCGCGCTTTCCATTTTTTTGCAGGCAAACCACGGAAAATACCTTATGTCGCTGGACGATCTCGATCGCCGCATCCTGGCGCTGCTGCAGCAGGACGCGCGCATGCCCGTGAAGGCGCTGGCCGAGCAGGTCGGGCTGTCCGCGCCCGGTGCGTCGGAGCGCCTGCGCCGCCTCGAGGATCGCGGCGTGATCCGGGGTTTCACGGTGGAGGTGGAGCCGCGCACGCTGGGCTTTTCGATGCAGGCCATCGTGCGCATCAAGCCCTTGCCGGGCAAGCTGCACGCGGTGCAGAAGCTGATCGAAGCGATTCCCGAGTTTGCCGAGTGCGACAAGGTCACCGGCGACGACTGCTTTATCGGCCGCCTCTATCTGCGCTCGATCGAACACCTGGACCATATCCTCGAACAGATCACCGACCTGGCCGAAACCAGCTCGGCCATCGTCAAGTCGCAACCGGTGCGGCGTCGCCTGCCGCCGTTGTGATCGTCGGCGGGTTTCGCCCGCGCCTGCATTCCACGCCTACGTGCCACGCCTCCCGCGCCTCCTGGCTGCCGAAACGCACCGGCGGTTTCGATCCGCAAAACTTTGGTGCGCTGCAGAGTGACATAGCGTGCGGCCGGCGCCTATATACGCACTGATTCCGCTGTCGATGCTGTTTCATTCCGCAAACCATCGCGATTCAGGAGTGCGCATGTACCTGGCAAGCAAGCTGTTGCGAACCTCGCCGTTGTGGCTGTGCTGGTCGTTGCTGGCGGTCGCGCCGGCAGCCGGCGCGCAGGACTGGCCGACCCGGCCGATCCGCATGGTGGTGCCATATCCGCCGGGCGGGCCCACCGATATCGTGGCGCGCGTGGTCGGGCAGAAACTGTCGGAGCGGCTCGGGCAAACGGTGGTGGTCGACAACCGTCCCGGCGCGGGCGGCAATATCGGCGCCGACGCGGTGGCCAAGTCGGCGCCCGACGGCTACACGATGCTGGTGGCCACCACGGCGCACGCGATCAACATGACGCTGTTCTCGAAGCCGGGCTACAACACGCGCACGGACTTTGCGCCGGTGTCGATGCTGACCAGCGGGCCGCTTGTGCTGGTCACCGCGCCATCGACGCCGGCCGGCAGCGTCGCGGAGCTGATCGCGATGGCCCGTGCGAATCCGGGCAAGGTCACGTTTGCCAGCTCGGGCAACGGGCAATCGACCCACCTGGCCGCCGAACTGTTCGACAGCATGGCCGGCGTGCGCATGACCCACGTGCCGTACAAGGGCAGCGCGCCCGCGCTGACCGATGTGATGGCGGGGCAGGCCACGGTGATGTTCGATACGATGCTGTCGGCCATGCCGTTCGTGCGCGATGGCAAGCTGCGGGCGCTGGCCATCACCGGCGCCACGCGCTCGCCCGCCGCGCCCGATGTGCCGACCATGGCGCAGGCGGGCCTGCCCGGCTATGAGGCGACGGCGTGGAATGCGCTGCTGGTGCCGGCGGGCACGCCCGCGGCCGTGCAGTCAAGGCTGTCCGAAGCGCTCAAGGCCGTGCTCAATCAGGACGACGTGCGCGCGCGATTCGCGAGCCAGGGGTTTGCCGCGACATGGACATCGCCCGCCGACACCGGTCAGTTCATCGCGCGCGAAATCGACAAGTGGGGCAAGGTGGTCAAGGCTTCCGGAGCCACGATCGACTGATGGCCGGCGCGCTGCGGTTTGCCGCGTGATCTAGCGCGTGCGGCGTGAGGACGTCGATGAGGATGAAGGGGAGGGCGTCGATAAGGAAGCCGTCAACGAGGCGGCCCTGGAAAATGCCGCCGGTGACGCCGGAAACGATGTCGCGGACGTAGCAGTAGACGCGGACGTAGACGTGGAAGCGGTCGCTGCCGCAGCGGGCCGGGCGGCGGCCCTGGACTTTGCGCGCGGCGTTGCGGCCTTTGGCGCATCGCCCTGCGCCGCCGCATCGCCCTTGAGCATCGCGGCCTGCAGATGCCAGAGCGTGCGGTCGCTGGTGGAGATCGCCACCGCGCCGTGCGCGATGGCGCTGCGGATATCGTCCTGGTTGCACACGAAGCCCGACGTGACGATAGGTGGCAGCGCCTTGCGGTCCGCCTCGGGCAGGTGCGAAAGCATCGGCGCGGGCATCAACTGCACCAGGTTCGGATCGCTCTGTTCCAGCGCCTTGACGCTGCGCGGCCATGTCGAGCGATCGGTCACGAACACCTTCTGCATCGTCACCATGCCAGCCCGGTTGGCGCGCTGGATGGTGGCCACACGCGTGGAAACCAGGCTGGTCACGCCGATATCGGCCAGGTACTCGACGCCGCCCTTGTCCTGCGACAGCCCTTCGCAACTGTCGATATTGACGATCACGTACTTGCCGGCTTTCGTCAGCGTGGCGATCACGGGCTGCAGCTTGCGCAGCTCCACGTTGGCCACGATCGAGACTTCCGCCTCGCTGTCGATGAAGGCGTCGATCTGTTCCACGCCGTACAGCGTGGCGATCACCGGGTGTCGTGTCAGGCGGGCGCCGAGAGACCTGTCCATGTGTTACTTCCTGGCTTCGTGGGGCAGCGTGTCGGAAAGGCCGAGCTTGCCGGGATTGAGGATGTTGAGCGGATCGAGCGCCCGCTTCACCGTCTCCAGCACCGCAAAGGCCGTATCGAGCGACGGCGCCATGTAGGGCGCGCGCAGCAGGCCGATGCCGTGGTGGTGGCTCAGCGCGGCATTGTATTGGATCAGCACCGCGTTGGCGGCGTCCCAGGCGGCGCGATACCACTTCTGGCGGTCTTCCACGGCCACGTCCCCGCGCAGCGAGAAATACAGGCAGGCGCCATCCACGTAGGCGTGGGACTGATGGGCCGAGCCGGCCAGCGTGCCGGGCACCGCGTTGATCGCGGCCACCACGTCGGTGTAGATCGCCGCGAGATCGCTCCACGGGCCCGCCATTTCCAGCGTATCGGCGACAAAACCGGGGCTGCGCTTGAACCCCTCGGCGCTCTTGCCGGTCAGGTAGCGCGTATCGAGCCAGCGTTCGAAGATGGCATCGCCATCGAGCCTGTCGCCCAGTTCGGCGCACACGCGCTCGCTGATCGCCATCACCGCGTCGACCATTTCCGGCGCGCCCTCGTCGGCCACCAGCAGCACATTGGTATCGGGCAGCCCGAACTGCACGCCGCTTTCCAGCGCGTCGTACAGGCGCAGTGCTGCGGGATTGGCGCCGCGCTGCATGATCTCGCGGCACGCTTCGAGGCCGATCGCAAACGACTTGAAACCATAGGCGATGGCGCGGCCATAGTCGGGCAGGCGATGCAGCTTGAGCCGCACGCGCACGATCACGCCCAGCGTGCCTTCGGATCCGATGAACATCTGCATCAGGTCTGGCCCCAGCGCGGCGCGCGGATAGCCGCCCACCGTGACGAGCCGGCCGTCGGCCAGCACCACGTCCATGCCCACGACCATGTCCTCGATCTTGCCGTAGCGCGTGGAGAGCTGTCCCGCGCCGCGGCACGCCACCCAGCCGCCCACGGTGCTGATGGCAAACGACGACGGCCAGTGGCCCATCGTCATGCCGTACTCCTGCTGGATGGTCTGCTCGAAGATATCGCCGAACATGCCCGCTTCCACTTCGACGATCTGGCTATCGCGATCGAAGCCGAGGAACGCGTTCAGATCGCAGACATCGAGCACGATGCCGCCGCGCACCGGCAGCGCTGCGCCCGTGACGTTGCTGCGCCCGGCCGAAACCGTGACCGGAATCGCCTTGGCATGGGCAATGCGCATCACCGCCTGGATCTGCTCGACAGTGGAGGCGCGCACGATCACACCGCGCGGCGTGGCCGGCGCACCGCCGGTCTCGGTCATCATCGATCCGGCCCACCAGTCGCGCGTCCAGTTGACCACGTCGCCCGTGGCGGTGAGCACCTCGTCGGCGACGCGGCGCAGGGCGTCGATGGTGGCGGCGTCGACCGGCACCGCATCGCGCTGCAGGCCCGGCCGGTCCGGCGTTTCGGTAATGCTGGCGGCGAAGTGCGGCGGCGTGTGCTTGCCAACCACGTAGTTGCCGCGGTTGTAGCCGCGTTTGATGGCTTCCTTGCTGATCATGCTGCGTCTCCCATAAGGACGGATTTTTCGAGTGCGACGGCGGCCAGATAGTCACTGACCTGCTGCGCGACGGCCTGCCCGGACAACCCGAGCTCGGCCTGGAGGATCTGGGCCACGCGCGGCGCGGCCTGCGCCGATGCATCGCGCGCCATCAGGCGGGCGCGGATGCGGCGCGAAAGGATGTCGTCTACGGTGCCGGCCAGTTCATGGCGCACGGCATAGACGATCTCGGCTTCGGTGTGCGGCAGGCCCTCGACGATGGGCCGCGCCAGCGACGGGTCGGCTTGCAGGATGTCGCTGACAAAGCGCGCCTCGGTGCCGTAGCGCTCGCCCAGGTGCGCGGCCATGCCACCCGAGGCGACAATGGCCTGCGCGTCGTAGCCCGCGGCGCCCAGCAGATAGGCCGATTTCGTGCGGCACCTGGCGCGTTTTCCGATCACCTGCTGTGCGGCGTCGATGGTCTGTTCGGCCATATGGCGCGACGTGGTGAGCTTGCCGCCAACGATCGTCACCAGGCCGTCGCCGGCCACGTGGATTTCGTGATTGCGCTTGATTTCCAGCGTCTTGCCGCCCGGGGGCGCCACCAGCGGCCGGCATCCCGCGATGCTGCCGACCACGTCCTCGGGCTGCAGGTCGGTCTTCAGCGCCGAACGTGCGCCGTCCAGCAGGAAATCGAGTTCCTGCCGCGTGCACATAACGTTGTCGAGATCGCCGTCGTAGTCCTCGTCGGTGGTACCGAGGTACGACACATTGCCCCAGCGCGTGATGGTGGCGCGGCGGCTGCGGCCCGGCACCGGGATCGTGACCGTGCAGTCGTTGCGGATCTTGAGCCACGGGATCGCTATGTGCACGCCCTTGGCGGGCCGGATGTGCAGCGTCTTCTGTTCGTCCTTGCGGCGCCCGGTCCAGTCGCGCAGCCACACGCCGGTGGCCATGATCACCGCGCCGGCGCGCACGCGGATCTCGCGGCCGTCGGCCTGGACGATCGCGCCGTCCACCTTGCCATGCGCGTTGCGCGTGATTTCCGCGACGCGCGCGTGGTTGGTGACAGCGGCGCCGTGAAATGCGGCGGTGCGCGCGATATTCAGCGTCAGCCGCGCATCGTCCACGCGCGCGTCGAAATAGAGAAAGCCGCCCTTCAGATGTTCCTCGTTGAAGGTGGGGCAGTGCGACAGCACTTCGGCCTTTGTCAGCTTCTGGTGCAGGATCCCTTCGCGCCAGCCGCCGGCCAGGTCGTAGGTCCACAGCAGGCCTTCGAAGGCCTTGGCCAGGCGCTGGTCGAACACGCCGTCGCGCTCCAGCACCGGAAACAGGAAGGGCAGGCGCTGCACCAGATGCCGCGCGTTACGGCGCAGGCGCTGGCGTTCCAGCAGGGAATGGCGCACCAGGCCAAGGTTGCCCTGTTCGATATAGCGCAGGCCGCCATGCACCATCTTCGACGACTTGGACGACGTGCCCGATGCGAAGTCGCTCTTTTCGACCAGCGCCACGCGATAGCCGCGCAGGCTGGCGTCCAGTGCGGCGTAAGCGCCGGTCACGCCGCCGCCCACGATCAGGATGTCGAACGTGTCGGCGCCCAGGCGGTCGAGCTGTTCGCGCCGCACCAGCCGCAACGGATCGGTGCGGGTCATGGCGGCGCGCTCGCGGTTTGCGCTGCGGGATGGCAGGACCATCATGTTGCTTGCTTCTCCAGGTGGGTCAATGCGCGGCAAACGCCTGCACGTGGTTGAGTTCGGAGGCCACGCGCGCGTGCCAGAGCGCGCGGCGCGCGGCCCGTTCGTCGTCGCCGATGCGCGGCGTGAACACCGCGTCGGGCCGGGTGGTGGTGCGCGCCTGCTGCAGGCCATCCCACAGCAGGCCCGAGGCGCCGGCCAGATAGGCGATGCCGCGCAGACTGGCGCGATCGCTTTCCTGCATGCGGTGAATCGGCAAGCCGGTGAGATCGGCCTGCATCTGCAGCAGCGCGTCGCTGCCCGATAGCCCGCCGCCGACCACCAGATCGCGCACCGGCACGCCGGCGATGTCGCGATTGGCGTCGATGCACGAGGCCACCGAATGGGCGATGCCTTCGAGAATCGCGTAGGCGATTTCGGCCTGTGTGGTGGCCATCGACACGCCGTTGAGCGCGGCGCGCGCCTCGGGCTGCATCGCCGGCACACGCAGCCCCGTCAGCGCCGGAATGAAGGTCACGCCGCGCGATGACGTCACGCTGGATGCCAGCGCGCTGATCTGCCTGGCGCTTTCGAACCAGCGCAGCCTGTCGCACACCCAGTTCAGCGCCGATCCCGTGGTGGCGACGAAGGTCTCCACCGAGAAATGCGACACGTCGTGCAGGCGTCGCGCCGTCATCGTCAGTGTGCTGTCCGATTGTCCGCTGCGCGCCGGCAGCCCGGGACCGATCACGAGGTCCACGAAACTGCCCGTGCCGTGCAGGCACATCGATTGCCCGGCGTCGAGACAGCCCAGGCCGACCGCGCCGGCCAACTGATCGCCCGCGCAGGCCAGGATCGGCACATCGATGCCCAGCAGGTCGACGCGTGTGCGGCCGAAATCGTCGGCGTCCTGCCGCAGCGCGGGCAGCAGCTCATGCGGAAAGCCGAGCGCGTCGATCCATTCGGCCAGATAGCGGTGTTCGCCCAGCACATAGGCGCTGCAGGACGTGGCGTTGGTGGGCGTGGTGACGCAGGCGCGCTCGGTCGACAGATGCCACAGCAGCCAACTGTCGACGGTGCCGAACGCCAGCCGTTTCCGGCGCCAGGCGTCGGCCACGGCCGGTGTCTCGCGCAGATGCGTGGCGGCCCACAGGTAGGGCGAACGCACGCCGGCCGGTCGCCCGACGCTGGCGCGCAGGCGCGGGTCCCATTCGGGCGCCAGGCGATCGAGCGCGGCGGCATAGCGCGTGTCCTGCCAGACCATCGCGGGCACCAGCGCGCGGCCGGTCACGGTGTCCCACAGCACGCCAGTGGCGCGCTGTGTCGCGACCGCCAGCGCCACGACGTTGAGATTCTCGCGTGCGGCCTGCGCCAGCGTGGCGCGGCAGACGTCGAGCGTCTTTTCCAGCAGCACGTTGGCGTCCTGTTCCACAACGCCGGGGCGCGGGGAATCGACCTGCAGTGCGGTGTATTCAAGGCACGAGACGTGGCCGTCGCTGGCGACGACCGCGGCGCGCGTGCCGGACGTGCCCTCGTCGATGGCGAGGATGACGTTCCTGTTTGGCATGACGATCTACTTCTCTGTGGCGGGATGCATGAAGCCGGCTGCGTCGCGCGCATCGCTGCGGAACTGCGGCGCGTCGGCTTCGTTATCGGGATGAATGGTTGTGCGCGTCGGATCCCAGCGGATCGCAAAGCAGATGATGCTGGCGACCAGCGGCACGACCGAAAGAATCAGGAACGTGGTTTCCAGCCCGTAGCGCGCGCGGAACAGTGGAAACACCAGCAGGCCAAGCGCAGCGCCGATGGCGCCCAGCGCGCCGATTACGCCGTTGGCGCCCGCGCGCAGTTCACTGCGGAACGACAGCGACGAAAGGCTCTTGCCGTTGGCGCCGGGGCCGCCCGAATGAAACAGGATGAACAGCGACGGCACGATGACGGCCACCCACGTCGGCATCCTGCCGTTGAACAGGCCAAGGATCAGCAGCATGACGAACACCGCGGCAAAGCCGAACGCCGATGCGCGGCGCAGCCCCAGCCGGCGGCCGATGACGGGCGACAGGAAGCCGCCGAAGATGCCGCAGATGTTGAACACCAGCGCGCCCAGCGTGGCGTACACGAAATCCTTGCCGAACAGCGCCGCGCTGATCAGCGGCAGATACCAGCCGATGCCGAAGTACTGGATCGACTGCCCGATCTGCACCGTGGCGGCCAGGATCGTGCGGGGCAGATAGATGCCGCGGAAGATCAGCAGCACATTGGCCAGCCCGCGCCGCGCCATATTGGTGACCGGAATCCGCTCGGCAGGCGGCGCGGCCTCGAAGGCGCGGCCATAGATGCGCGTCATCGCGCGCGCGGCGTCATCGAGTCTTTCCTTGCGGGCCAGCCACGTTGGGCTTTCCACCAGGAACAGCACCTGCAGGATCAGGATGACGATGCCGAACACGGCCGTGGCGGCCACCGAGTAGCGCCAGATCGCATCGCCCACATTCCACGAATGGAACAGCAGCGCCAGCACCAGGTTCAGACAGACGGCCGTGTACCACATGCCTTGCCAGGTATTCAGGCGGCTCTTGAGCTTGACCGGCGTGAACTCTGCCAGCACGGCCATGGCAATGGCGAAGTCGATGCCGTATGCGGCGCCCACAAAGAAGCGGCCGATCAGGATGGTCTGGAAATCCGGTGCGAACACCACCAGCAGGGCGCCGGTGACGGCAAACAGCTTGGCCAGGATCAGCGGCCTGACGCGCCCCCAACGGTCCGCCATCCAGCCGCCCAGCGGGTTGAAGGCGATGGCCACCCACGACGCGAACGACGTGAGCAGCGCCACCTGTCCGGGTTCCATATGCAGGTCGCGCGTCATCGGGCCCAGGCCCGCACTCAGTGCCGAATTGGAGAAGGCGTCGAGAAACAGTCCGCCCAGTGCCAGCCACCAGACAACGCCGGCGCGGCCACGAATACCAGGACAGGAATCTATGAAGGCGATGACATCGTCGATGCCACGTATCTTGATGGCAGAGCTTTGCACGGCGGTCTCCTTTATCGTTGTTCTGTAAGAGGCCGCAGCAAACTGCACGCGCTAAGAGACCATCCTACAGATGGTCTCTTATCTGAATCTGCCGGGGCAATGTAAGTCCTCGGCAAGGCAGTGTCAAGCGGGAAAACCCGCCCCGCGGGCGACGCGATGTGCGCGTTTTGTGTACCATTGCACGCTTTGCGCGCGGCCCGTCGCGGCTTGCGCGGTCGCCCCGTGGCGCAATGTGCCGACATGCGGGCGGCACGACAATGTCAGGACAATGCGCGTCGCCCGGTGGTCCCGTGGATAGGACCAGCTGGTTCCATTGAGCGGTGCGACGCCGGGGCATACAGTCCGCCGAAACCCCATCAAAAAAGGCGGAGACATCGATGATCAGTCGAAGAAAGCTCACGGCCGGCGCCGCGCTGGCGACCTTTGCGCTCGTCGCGCCGGCGCTGCACGCGGCGCAGGACAAGCCGATCACGATCGTGGTGGGCAGCCCCGCGGGCGGCACTACCGACGCCCTGGCGCGCCTGATTGCGCGTTCGATGGGCGACACGCTGCATCGCACGGTGGTGGTGGACAACCGCCCCGGCGCGGGCGGCAACATCGCCGCGCAATACGTGGCGCGCAGCACGCCGGACGGCAGCACGCTGCTGATGAGTTTCACTGGGCACACCATCAACGCGTCGCTCTACAAGAACCTGCCGTTCGATCCGGTGAAGGATTTCACGCCGATCACGATGGTGGCGCGCGTGCCCAGTGTGCTGGTGGCGCGCAAGAACGCGCCATTCGATACCACGGCCGGACTGATCGATTATGCAAGGCGCAATCCGGGCAAGCTGACGTTTGCGATCGGCGCGCAGGGATCGTCGCTGCATCTGGCCAGCGAACAGTTCAAGCTGCAGACCGGTGCCGATATCGTGAACGTTCCCTACAAGGGCACCAATCCCGCGCTGACCGATCTGCTCGGCGGCGGCACCGTCGACCTGATGTTCGCCAGCACGGTCAACGTGCTGCCGCACCTGAAAGCGGGCACGCTGAAGTTTCTTGGCGTCAGCAGCAAGGACGCGCTGCCGCAGTTTCCGGGCGTGCCGCCGATCGGCGCAACGGTGAAGGGTTTCGAATCGTCGGCGTGGTTCGGCTTGTTCGGTCCGGCAAAGCTGCCGTCGGCCACCACCGACCAGCTGTATCGCGCGGTCAGGATCGCGCTGGAAGATCCGGCGTACAAGCAGCGCATGGAAACGGAAGCCGCTACGACCGTGAACATAACGCCGCAGGCGTTCGCGCAATTCGTGCGCGCCGATATCCAGCATTGGGCCCGCGTGATCCAGGCGTCTGGCACTCGGGTGGAGTAAGGGAACGCATGATGGGCCAGACATTGGCACAGAAGTTATTGGCCCGCGCTTCGGGCAGGGCCGCCGTGGCGCCGGGGGAAATCGTCACATGCCGCGTGGATCTGGCGATGATGCACGACTCGGGCGGACCGCGCCGCGTCAAGCCGATGCTCGAAAAGCTGGGTGCGAAGGTGTGGAATCCGGACAAGGTCGTGGTGGTCACCGATCACTACGTGCCCGCCCACGACGCGGACAGCCGCAAGATCGTGCAGATCGCGCGCGATTGGGTGAAGGAGGCCGGCGTGACGCGCTTTCATGACATGGAGGGCATCTGCCACGTGGTGGTGCCACAGCACGGCTATCTGCGTCCCGGCATGTTCGCTGTCGGCGGAGACAGCCATTCGTCGACCGGAGGCGCGTTTGGCGCCTATATGTTCGGCATTGGCGCCACCGAGATGCTCGGCGTGCTGGTGACCGGCGAGATCTGGGTGCGCGTGCCGCAGACCATCCGCATGCAATGGCACGGGCGGCTACGCGCGGGCGTGTCGGCCAAGGACATGATGCTGCGCATGTGCACGCGCTTTGGCATGGACGGCGGCCAGTATCAGGCCGTGGAGTACACGGGCGATGCCGTGGCCGCGCTGTCGATGCAGGAGCGGATGACGCTTTCGAACATGACCGCTGAATTGGGCGGACAAGTGGGACTGGTGGCGCCCGACGCCGTGACGCACGACTGGCTGCGCAACGCGGGCGTGGCGGCGCACGACATCGATCTCGCCACATGGCAGTCCGACGCTGATGCGGCCTATTTGTCGACGCACGCGTTCGACGCGGCATCGCTGGCGCCGCAGGTGTCGCGTCCGCACACGCCGGCCGATGCCGACGATGTCGATGCGTTTGGCGGCGTGCGCATCGACGTTGCCTACATCGGGGCGTGCACGGGCGCCAAGCTTGAAGACCTGCGCATGGCCGCGCAAGTGCTGCGCGGCAGGCGCGTGGCAACTGGCACACGCTTGCTGGTGGCACCCGCCAGCGCCGCCGATCAGGCGCGCGCCACGCAGGAAGGCACGCTGGGCGCGCTGACCGATGCGGGCGCGGAACTGCTGCCCAATGCGTGCGGCGCCTGCGCCGGTTATGGCGAACACCGCTTTGGCGAAGACAGCGTGGTGATCAGCACCACGGCGCGCAACTTCAAGGGACGCATGGGCGCGGCGTCATCGCAGGTCTATCTCGGTTCGCCCTATACGGTGGCCGCGTCGGCCATCGCGGGCCGCATCGCCGATCCACGCGAGGTGCTGGCATGAGCGCCGCATATACCGGCCGCACCTGGGTGTTCGGCGACGACATCAACACCGATCTGCTTGCGCCCGGCGCGTACATGAAGTTCGGTATCGAAGAGATCGCGCGGCACTGCATGGAAGCGGTGGCCCCGAGTTTTGCCGCCCGCGTGCGGCCCGGCGATATCGTGATCGGCGGGCGCAACTTCGGCGCGGGATCGTCGCGCGAGCAGGCGGTGGAAGTGCTGCGCCACCTCGGGGTGAGCGCCGTGGTGGCGCCGTCGTTCGCCGGGCTGTTCTATCGCAACGGCTTCAACCTCGGCCTGCCGCTGTTCACCTGCGCGTCGCTGCCGTCGATTGCCGCGGGTCTGCGCGCGCGGTGCGAGATCGAAACCGCGCAGGTGTTTGTCGAAGGCGAATCCGCATTGCAATGCGAGCCGATTCCCCCGCATCTGGTGGCCATGATCCGCGATGGCGGTCTGGTGCCGCATCTGGCGCGCAGGATCGCGTCGGGTCAACTCTCTGTCAACAAGGACGTGCCATGACACTCAAGCAACGCCTGCAGGCCGCAGGCATCGTCACCGCGCCGGGCGTCTACGACGCGCTGTCGGCCCTGCTGGTCGAGCAGGCGGGTTTTCAGGCTGCGTATCTGTCGGGCGCAAGCATCGCCTACACGCGCTTTGGCCGTCCCGATATCGGCTTTCTGTCGCTTGATGACGTGGCCTCGGTGACGCGCAATATCCGCGAACGCTGCCCGACGCTGCCGCTGATGGTCGATGCCGATACGGGCTTCGGCAACGCGCTGAACGTGATGCAGACCGTGCGCGTGCTGGAACGCGCGGGCGCGTCCGCCATCCAGCTCGAAGACCAGGCGATGCCGAAACGCTGCGGACATCTCGACGGCAAGTCGGTGATCGGCACGGCGGAAATGGCCGGCAAGATCCGTGCGGCCTGCGATGCGCGGCGCAGCGACGATACGTTGATCATCGCGCGCACCGACGCGGTGGCCGTGGAGGGCATGGACGCGGCGTTGGAACGTGCCGAACGCTACGCGGACGCGGGCGCCGATGTGCTGTTCGTGGAGGCGCTGCGCAGCCGCGCCGACATGGCCACGGCCATCGCCCGGCTCGGCGCGCGCGCGCCGCTGCTAGCCAATATGGTCGAGGGCGGCAAGACGCCGGTACTGCCCGCGCAGGAGCTCGAGGAGATCGGCTTTCGGATCGCGATCTTCCCAGGCGGCACGGTGCGCGCGCTGAGTTTTGCGCTGCGCAGCTATCTCCACAGTCTGGAAGGCCACGGCACGACCACGCCGTATCTGGACAGGATGCTGTCGTTCCAGGCGCTCAACGATGTCATTGGCACGCCCGAGATGCTGGCGCTGGGCAAGCAGTACGAATAACACCGCTTGTCGAAGCGCCGCCGCGCGCGTACCGTGGCGGCGTCGCCAACCATCCGCCGCGTTTCCGGCCCCGCGTCCGCGGCTTCGATTTCCAGCATGACGCTCGATACCCATACCGGCCTGCCGCGCTTTCAGCAGGTTCGCCTGATCCTGCGGGACCGCCTGCGCGCCGGTCTCTATGAAACCGGCATGCCCATGCCCGGCGAGCGTCAGCTTGCCGAAGAATTCGGCGTGGCGCGCGTGACGGTGCGCGCGGCGCTGGCACGGCTGCAGGAAGAGGGACTGGTCATGCGCATGCGTGGCAAGGGCACGGTGCCGACGCTCCGGCACGGGCGCGCGCAGGCGTCCACCGTGCCGCACGTCAGCGGCGGGCTGCTCGACAATATCGTCAGCGTCAGCATGCGCACGCGCGTGCAGGTGCTGGAATGGCGACGCATGCCGGCGCCGCCGTCGGTCAGCACCGCGCTTGGCTTGCCGCCAGGCGCACCGGTGCTGAAGGTGGTGCGCGTGCGCAAGTTCAAGACGCAGCCGATCGCTTACACCGAAGTGTTCGTGCCCGGCGATCTGGCCGGCGCACTGGATCGCCATACGCTGCAGGACACGCCGATGCTGGTGGCGCTGCAACAGCATGGCGTCGAGGTGGTGTCGGCCGAGCAGACGCTCGGCGCCGCAGTGGCCGATCTCGATGTGGCGCGCATCCTGCGCATCGCGCCGGGCGTGCCGCTGCTGCGCGTGTCGCGTGTGGCCAGCGACAGCAAAGGCCGGCCCGTACAGTTTCTGGTCGGCCTGTATCACCCGGAGCGCTACACCTACCAGATGCGCCTGTCGCGCGCCGGTGCATCGACCAACGTGTGGATCGACGCCGATCAGCACTGATGCTGGCCGCCGCCGTTGCGCGGGAGGTCCTCAGCGTCGTACCAGTGCCACCACGTAGACGCACGGCGTGCTGCCAGGATTGACGAACGTGCATGGCGCAGGCGGCCCCAGTTGCAGGCAGTCGCCCGCGTGCAGCGTGTGCACCAGTTCTCCTTCCTCGAAGACCAGTGTGCCTTCCGTCACCCAGATCTGCTGGTGCTGGAACGTGAACGCCGACGAAGGATAGGCCACGCGCGCACGCCCGGGCAGCGTGACGTGCACCAGTTCCAGCATGCCGCCATTGCGCGGCGAGATCGCGCGGCGCGTGTAGCCGGTTTCGGGGTCCTGCCATACCGGTTGGTCCGCATGGCGGCTCGTTCGTTCGCCGCTCTGCTCGGCCAGCGCCAACAGCATCGACAGCTGCAACCCAAACGCGCCGGACAGTCGCCCCAGCACCGTCGCCGTTGGACTGGCTTCACCGCGCTCGATCTTGCTTATCATCGCCCGCGATACGCCCGAGCGGTCGGCCAGATCCGCCAGCGACCAGCCGCGCGATTCGCGCTCGATGCGCACGCGCGCCGAGATGGCGTGGGTCGGGTCTTCGGGGAGTCGGCTCATGGTGATGGGCAAGTCGGGAGACGTCGCATTATAAGAGCGGCGCGGCGTTGGCTCCGGCGCGCATCGATCGAAGGCATACGGGTAAACCCTGCGCGGTAAGTCCTTACGATAATGGCATTTCGTCCACTATAGTGGATGGCAAATCGAACGCCCCAATCGCCGAACGGAGCCCCCATGCCGCGCGAAATCCGCCTGAATGCCTTCGACATGCATTGCGTCGGCCACATCCAGCAAGGCATGTGGACCCATCCGCGCGACCAGTCGCATCGCTACGCCGAGCTCCAATATTGGGTCGATTACGCCAGGACACTCGAGCGCGGCCTGTTCGACGGCATCTTCTTTGCCGATGTGCTGGGCGTGTACGACGTCTTCGGCGGCAGTGCCGATGCCGCGCTGCGCGGCGCCGTGCAGGTGCCGGTCAACGATCCTACGCTGCTGATCCCCGCCATGGCCGCGGTGACGCAGCATCTGGGATTTGGCGTCACCGCCAATCTGATCTACGAGCAGCCGTTTCTGTTCGCGCGCCGCATGTCCACGCTCGATCACCTGACCGGCGGGCGCATCGGCTGGAATATCGTCACCGGTTATCTGGACAGCGCCGCGCGCGCGATCGGCATGGAAGGGCAAGTGGCGCACGACGACCGCTACGATCTGGCGGACGAATACATGGCGCTGGTCTACAAGCTGTGGGAAGGCAGTTGGGATGACGATGCGGTGGTCGCCGACCGCACGCGCGGCATCTACGCCGATCCCGCGAAGGTGCGTGCGATTCATCATCATGGGCCGCAGTACAAGGTCGACGCCATGCACCTCTGCGCGCCGTCGCCGCAGCGTACGCCAGTGCTGTATCAGGCAGGCGCATCGACGCGCGGCCGGCGCTTTGCCGCCACGCACGCGGAATGTGTGTTCGTCAACGGACAGAAGAAGGAGGGCGTCAGGGACATCGTCGACGATATTCGCAGGCAGGCCGTGCAACTGGGCAGGCAGGCGGAGGACGTCAAGGTGTTTCTCGGCGCGACGCTGGTGGTGGGGCGCACCGACGCCGAGGCGCAGGAAAAATTCGAGGAATATCGCCGTTATGTCAGCTCCGAAGCGGCGTTGGTGCATGCGGCGGCTTCGCTGGGCATCGATTTCGCGCGCTATGACCTCGACGAGCCGATCGATACGGGCAAGAGCCAGGCCATCGTGTCCAACGTCGAAGCGATGACGCGCAGCGCCGGGCCACAGTGGACGCGCCGCAAGCTGCTGGAACAGATGGTGCTGGGCAGCCGCCAGCCGCCGTGGGTGGGCTCCGCGGAGCGCGTGGCGGATCTGCTGATGGCGTGGAGCGAGGAAACCGGCGTCGATGGCTTCAACCTGTCGCGCACCGTGGTGCCCGAGTGTTTCACGGACGTGATCGATCTGGTGGTGCCGCTGTTGCAGGAGCGCGGCGCCTACAAGACCGCGTATCGGACCGGCACCTATCGCGACAAGCTGTTTGGCCGCGCGCGGCTGCCGGCATCGCACACCGCCGCGCGCTATCGCGGCGCGGGCGCCAACCTGTAATCGTCGGGCTTTGGATCATGGTCGACAAGACAACCTTTCGTGACGCGATGGCTGGCCTGGGCGCCGCCGTCAATGTCGTCACCACCGATGGCCCGGCCGGCATGGCCGGCTGCACGGCGTCCGCCGTGTGCGCGGTGACCGATGAGCCGCCCACGCTGCTGGTCTGCATCCATCGCGCCAGCCGCAACAATGCGGCGATGCGCGCCAACGGCAGGCTGTGCGTGAACGTGCTGAGCGCCGAACAGCGCGATGTGGCGATGCGCTTTGCCGACAAGGAGCTGTCGATCGACGCGCGTTTTGCCGGTGCCGCGTGGGACCGGCTGGTGACCGGCGCGCCGGTGTTGCATGGCGCGGTGTCCGCACTCGATTGCGAGATCGTATCGGTGACCGAAGTCGGCACGCATACCGTGTTTTTCTGCGAAATCAAGGCCGCGCAAACCGCCATCGATAGGGACGGCCTGATCTATTTCGGCCGCGACTTCCATCGCGTCGGCGCCGCCGCGCTATCGGCCGCGGCGTGAGCATGCCGGCATCGCCCTCACGCGGCAAACTGTTCTCGATCGTGATCCTGTTGCTGGCCGAAGTGGCGGCAATGGGCGTGTGGTTTTCCGCCAGTACGGCAGTGGCGGTGATCAAGCGCACGCATTCGATCAGCGCCTTCGATGAAGCGCTGCTGACCAGCGCCGTGCAGTTCGGCTTCGTGGCCGGCACGCTGGCGTCCGCGCTGCTTTCCCTGGCCGATCGCTACGATCTGCGGCGCCTGTTCGCGGGCTCGGCGTTGCTGGCGGCCATCGCCACGGGCGCGCTGGCCTTCCTGCCGCCAACCGGCGGCACGGTGGCGGTGCTGCGCTTTGTCACCGGCGTGTGCATGGCCGGCGTGTATCCAGTGGGCATGCGGCTTGCCGCCACCTGGGCGCAACGCGATTTGGGTTTGCTGATCGGCTTGCTGGTGGGCGCGTTGACACTGGGATCGGCCAGCCCGCATCTGGTGGCGGCCACCGGCGGCGCAGACTGGCGCACGATTTACGGCGTGGCCGCGGCCTGCGCCGCGTGCGCGGCGGCAATCATCGGGCTGGCTGGCATCGGTCCGCATCTGAAGCGCGCCGCGCGCATCGACCTGTCCAAGATCGCGCAGGCATGGCGTCAGCCTGCCGTGCGGCTGGCCAATCTCGGCTATCTCGGCCATATGTGGGAGCTTTACGCGATGTGGGCGTGGCTGGCGCTGTTCCTGCAACAGACGCTGGCGGCCCGCGGCGCCACCGACGCGCGCACCGATGCGGAACTGCTGACCTTCACGGTGATTGCCATCGGCGCGCTGGGCGCGTGGCTCGGCGGCTGGCTGGCCGACCGCGTGGGGCGCACCGCGGTGACGATCGGCGCGATGGCCGTCAGCGCATCGTGCGCCGCAGCGATGGGCTGGCTCGGCGCGGCGCCGATGACCGTGCTGGTGGCAGTCGCGCTGGTATGGGGCGTATCGGTCATCGCCGACTCCGCGCAGTTTTCCGCAAGCGTGACCGAACTGGCCGATCCCTCGTCCATCGGCACGTTGCTGACCGCGCAAACCTGCGCCGGATTTCTGCTGACGCTGGTCAGCATCCACCTGCTGCCCGACGTGGTGGCGCTGCTGGGGTGGCGCGGTGGCTTCGGCATGCTCGCTATCGGCCCGGCGCTCGGCTGCGTGGCGATGTGGCGGCTCAGGCAACATCCGGACGCCGTGAAACTGGCCGGCGGCCGGCGCTAGCCGCCGGTGCCGTGCCGACAAACGGGTGAAGCCGCCTTTGCGGCACTTGCGAGCGGCCGCGCGGCCGCGCCGGAGATGGCGTCCGACACACCATTGCGGTGTCGTCCTACGTGCATGCGCCAGCGTATTTTCTACACTGTCCTCTAGCGCCGCTTCCCATGCAACGCGTCGCCGCTGGCGACGGTCCGTTGACGGGGACCCGGCCTTTTCGAACCGATCATAGGAGCGTGACCATGAACAAGGACCAAGTGAAAGGCCGTGTGAACGAAGCCAAGGGCAAGGCCAAGGAACTGGCCGGCAAGGTAACCGGCAAGGCGTCCACGGAAGTCAAGGGCAAGGCCGAGCAGGTAGCGGGCCGCACGCAGGCTGCCTATGGCGACGCCAAGGAAGACATGAAGAAGAACCGGAATCCGCGCTGAGCGGAAACCCCTGCGAACTGGCGTGCGCTGCGGCACGGCGCGCGCCAGTGAAAAATGCAGTCACGGAAGGCGGGGCGCGATGCCCCGCCTTTTCTCTTTTCTGTTGGCAACAACCGTTGGCAACGACCGCGATCCTGCCTGCGATCAGGACGCCGCCGCTCCATCGATTTGCGGCAGCACGCGCCCGGGGTTGAGCAGGTTCTTGGGATCGAGCGCGCGCTTCACCTGCCACATCAATTCCAGTTCCACCTGCGATTTGTATTGCCGGAGATCGTCGCGCTTGGCCACCCCGATGCCATGTTCCGCGGAGATCGAACCGTTCTCGGCATGGGCCAGCCCATCGACCAGATCGGACACGGGCTTGTACCACTGCGCAAGGAACGATTTTGCGTCGCGGTCGCGCGGCCGCAGCGGATTGAAGTGGACGTTGCCGTCGCCCATGTGACCGTAGATCACCATGCGCGTAGCGGGCTCCAGCGCCAGCACGTCGGCCGATGCCTTTTCGATGAACTGGGCGATGCGCGACACCGGCACCGAGATATCGCATTTGATGCTGCCGCCGGTGCGGGTCTGGGCGTCCGAGATTTCTTCACGGATACGCCAGAACTGCTGGATGTCGGCCAGGCTCGAAGCGACGGCGGCGTCTACCACCCAGCCGTTGCCGAGGCCCGTTTCGAGGATTTCCATCAGCGTCGCGTTCAGGCTGTCCTCGTCGGCGCCCGAGGTCAGTTCGATCAGCACCATCCAGTCGTGCCGCGCGGGTAGCGGCGACGGCGCGTTGCCCAGGTATTCGAGCACGAGATCGAGCGCGGGCGCCGAGATCAGCTCGAAGGCGGTGACCGCGCCGCCCGACAACGCACGCGCTTGGCCAAGCAGTTGCACGGCCGCTGCGGGGCTTTGCACCGCGACGAACGCCACCGCCGTGGCGCGCGGCTGCGGCATCAGCTTGAGCACCGCGCCGGTGATGATGCCGAGCGTGCCCTCCGCGCCGACGAACAAATGCTTGAGGTCGTATCCGGTGTTGTCCTTGCGCAGCCCCTTGAGCGACGAAAACACGCGCCCGTCGGGCAGCACGACTTCGATCCCCAACACCAGGTCGCGCATATTGCCGTAACGCAGCACTGCCGTGCCGCCGGCATTGGTCGATAGATTGCCGCCGATCTGGCATGACCCCTCGGAGCCGATGCGCAAGGGAAACAGCCGCCCGTTTTCGTCGGCGGTGGCGCGTGCGGCCGACAGCGTGACGCCTGCCTCGACGGTCATGGTGTCGTTGACCGTGTCGACGTCCAGCACGCGATTCATCTTCTTCAGGCTGACCACCACTGCCGTGCCGCTGTCGTCCGGCACGGCGCCGCCCATCAGCGACGTGTTGCCGCCCTGCGGCACCACCGGCACGTCATGCGCGTAGCACCACGCCATCACGCGGCTGACCTGTTCGGTCGACGACGGCATCACCACCAGCGGCGATTTGCCGCGATAGATGCGGCGATAGTCGGTGACGAACGATTCGGTATCGGCGTCGGCTACCAGGCAGCCGTTGGCGCCAACGATGTCCTGCATGGCATGCAGCAGAACGTCTTGAGAGGGCAGTGAGGTCATCTTCAACAATCAGTAGGCGGCGCCGGGCGCGTCGATGCGTTGCGCGCGATCCGGCAGGAATTCGGCGGCCAGCTTGCGCGCCGCGTTGGCGAAGACCAGCACGTCGACGCCGGTGGCCACGAAGGTGCAGCCCAGTTCCAGATAACGACGCGCGAGCGCGTTGTCTGAAGTGAGCGTGCCGGCGGCCTTGCCGCTGGCCACGATGGTGCGCATCGCGCTTTCGATCTGCGCCTGCACATCGGGATGGCCCGGATTGCCGCGGTGGCCCATCGACGCAGCCAGGTCGGCCGGACCGATAAACACGCCGTCGACGCCCTCCACGGCGCAGATCGCTTCCAGGTTTTGCATGGCGGTCACGGTTTCGGCCTGCACCAGCAGGCACACCTCGTCGTCGGCCACGTCCAGATAGTCCTTGCGCGCCGTCCATTGCGACACACGCGCCACGGCGCTGCCCACCCCGCGCACGCCGAAGGGCGGGTAGCGTGTGGCGCGCACCAGCGCGGCGGCCTGCTCGGCGGTATCGACCATCGGGATCAGCAGCGTGCGCGCGCCGATATCGAGCAGTTGCTTGATCAGCGCGGTTTCGCCAGAGACGGCGCGCACCACGGGCTGCGACCGATAGGGCGCCAGCACCTGCAGCGTTTGCAGGATGGTGCGCACATCGTTGGGCGCATGTTCGCCATCGACCAGCAGCCAGTCGAAGCCGGCCGTCGCGCTGACTTCGGCCAGATAGGGCGTGGCGCCGGACATCCAGAGGCCAATTTGCGCCTGGCGCGCGGCCAGCGCGGTCTTGAACGGGTTGTGTGCGGGCATGGGGGTTGTCTCCTGTTGGGTGGGCTCAGTTCAACTGGCCCTGGCAGAGATACTTGGTATGCATGTAATCGTCAAGCCCGTGCCGCGATCCCTCGCGGCCGTAGCCCGATTCCTTCACGCCGCCGAACGGCGCGGCTTCGGACGCCAGCGCCCCCTCGTTGATACCGACGATGCCGGTTTCCAGCGCCTGCGCCACGCGCCAGATGCGCCGCACGTCGGTCGAATAGAAGTAGGCCGCCAGGCCGAACGGCGTGTCGTTGGCGTCGCGCACCACTTCGTCCTCGTGCGTGAAGCGGAACACGGGCGCCACCGGGCCGAAGGTTTCCTCGTGCGCCAGCGCCATCGCCGGCGTTGCATCGACCAGCACGGTCGGCGCGTAATAGTGCGGGCCGTCGGCCTCGCGCACGCGCCGGCCGCCCACCACCACGCGCGCGCCGTGCGCCACGGCGTCCTGCACGTGGCGGTCGATCTTGTCGACAGCGCGCGCGTTGATCATCGGCCCGATCTGCGCGGCGGCCTCGCTGGCCGGGCCCACATGCAGCGCGCTCACGCGGGCCGCGAGCTTGTCGACGAAGGCGTCATGCACGCCAGCCTGCACGTAGACGCGATTCGGACAGACGCAGGTTTGCCCGCCGTTGCGGAATTTGGCCACCATCAGCCCTTCCACGGCCGCATCGACATCGGCGTCGTCGAAGACGATGAACGGCGCGTTGCCGCCCAGTTCCAGCGACAGCTTCTTGAGCGTGGCGGCCGATTCGCGCGCCAGATGCTTGCCCACCGGTGTCGATCCCGTGAACGTGATCTTGCGCACGCGCGGATCGGCCAGCCAGGTATCGACCACGGCCGGCGTGCTGGCGCGCGACGCGGTCACGATGTTGAGCACGCCATCGGGCAGCCCGGCCTGCTGGGCCAGATACACCAGCGCCAGCGCGGTCAGCGGCGTGTCTTCGGCGGGTTTGGCCACCACGGTGCAGCCGGCGGCCAGCGCCGGGGCGATCTTGCGCGCGATCATCGCCAGCGGGAAGTTCCACGGCGTGATCGCCGCCACCACGCCGACCGGCTCCTTCAGCACGATCATCTTGCGTCCCGGCACCGCTTCGGCCACCACGTCGCCGCAAATGCGCGTGGCTTCTTCCGCAAACCATTCGACGTACGACGCGCCATAGCGCACTTCGCCCAGGCTTTCGTGCATCGGCTTGCCCTGTTCGGCCGAGATGATGCGCGCCAGATCGGCCTCGTTGGCGAGGATCAGCGCGTGCCAGCGCTTGATGGTTTGCGCGCGTTCCCGTGCGGTGCGGGCGCTCCATGCCGGAAACGCGGCCGCCGCCGCATCGGCCGCGCGTGCGGCGTCGGCCGCGCCGCTGTCTGGCACGCGGGCAATCACGTCACCCGTGGCTGGGTCGGTGACTTCGAGCATCTGGCGTGCGTCTCGCGCATCGCACCATTGCTGCGCGATGAAATTCTGCGAACGCAGCAGTTCGCCGTTGGAAAGGGATTCAAGCATGAGGAATGCGAAGAAAAGTTAGCTGACGATGCCGACATGCCAGGGCACGAATTCATGATCGCCGAGCCCGAGCAGTTCGCTCTTGGTGGGAGCGCCCGATGCCGCGCGCAGGATGTGCTCGAAGATCCGTTCGCCCATCTGCGCAACGCTCAGTTCGCCATCGAGCACCAGACCGCAGTTGATGTCCATGTCTTCTTCCAGGCGGCGATACATCGGCGAATTCGATGCCAGCTTGATGGTGGGCGCGGGCTTGGAGCCGAACATCGAACCGCGCCCGGTGGTAAAGCAGATCAGGTTGGCGCCGCTGGCGATCTGGCCGGTTGCGGCCACTGGGTCGTAGCCTGGTGAATCCATGAAGACAAAGCCCGCGGTGTCGATCGGCTCGGCATATTCGTACACTGCCTGCAGCGGGGTGGTGCCGCCTTTCATGGCCGAGCCCAGCGACTTTTCGAAGATGTTCGCCAGGCCGCCCTGCTGGTTGCCGTGGCCGACCACGCCGTTGAATTGCGCGTTGTGTCCCGCCGTGTAGCGTTCCCACCAGGCCAGTCTGTCGAGCAGCTTCTGGCCGACTTCCGGCGTGACCGCGCGGCGCGTCAGCATGTATTCCACGCCGTGGATCTCGGGCGTTTCTGACAGGATCGCCGTGCCGCCGTGGCGCACAAGAATATCCATGGCCGCACCCAGCGCCGGATTGGCGGTGATGCCCGAAAAGCCGTCGGAGCCGCCGCATTCCAGGCCGATCTTCAGATGGCTGGCGCTGACCGCTTGCCGCGTGCATGCGTTGGCGGCGGGCAGCATGGCCTCGATGGCGCGGATGCCCGCCTCGATGGTGGCGCGCGTGCCGCCAGTGTCCTGCATCACCAGCGTATGGAGGTTTTCGCCGGGCGTGAGCCCCTGCGAGTCCACCAATGACGCCACCTGATTGCGCTCGCAGCCCAGTCCGACGATCAGCACCCCGGCCAGGTTGGGGTGGCGCGCGTAGCCTGCCAGCGTGCGGCGCAGCAGATCGAAATGCTCGCTGGGCGACGACATGCCGCAACCGCTGCTTTGCGCGAACGCGGCCACGCCGTCGACGTTGGGATAGGCCGCCAGCCGCTCCGGCGTGAAATGCGCGGCGATGTGCTTGATGACGGTGGCCGAGCAGTTCACCGATGAAAGAATGCCGATGAAATTGCGTGTGCCCACGCGGCCGTCCGGGCGCACGTAGCCCATGAACGTGGCGCGCTCGGCTTCGGGCACATAGTCCACGGGCCGCACGTCACGACAGAATTCCGGATCGCGATAGAAATCGACGAGTCGCAGGTTATGGCTGTGCACGTGGTCGCCCGCCGCGATGTCGCGATCGGCCACGCCGATCACGGTGTCGTACTTGCGAATCTGTTCGCCGCGCGCAATCGCACGCGCGGCGATCTTGTGTCCGGCAGGCACCTGGGCGCGCATGCGCACGCCAAGCGCTTCCAGCGGCTGGCCCAGCGTCAGATCGGTTCGGGCGATCAGGACGTTGTCGTTGGCATGCAGACGAATGACGGGAGAAAGGGTCACGTTTGAAAGATGCGTTGCGGGTTAGCTCTGCGCGAGCATTTCCTTGAGCTTCAGGCGCTTGATCAATTGCGTTTCCTGGGCGTAGACCGTCGCCACATATTTCTTGTAGTCGGGTCCGTCCAGGTACATCAGGGGCGCGTCCAGGCGCGCGGCGACGGACTTGAACTCCGGGCTGGCCACGGCGGCGCGGAACGCCTCGCGCAGCTTGGTCTCGATGGCCGGCGGCAGGCCCTTGGGTGCACCGATGCCGTTGGGCGCTTCCACCACCACGTCGTAGCCAAGTTCCTTGAGCGTCGGCGTGTCCTTGAAGCGGGGCGTGCGCTGCTCGCCCCAGGTTGCCAGCAGGCGCAGCTTGCCGCCTTCGACATGCGGCGCCCACGAGCTGGAATCGGCCAGCAGGTCCACCTGGTTGGCCAGCACGTCCTGCAGCGCGGCGGAGCCGCCCTTGTAAGCGATGGCGTTGAACTTCACGCCAGCGGCCAGCGCAAACTGTTCCATGCCGACGTGCGTGGCACCGCCGATGCCGGCATGCGCATAAGTGACGCGGCCAGGGTTGGCGCGCGCTTCGGCGATCACGTCGGCCAGCGTCTTGAAGCGCGAGGCCGATGGCACGGCAATGCCGAACGTCTGGCCCGAGGTGCGCGCCAGATACGTGAGGTCGGTGCGCGGATCGAGTTGCAGCATGCCGAGCTGCGAGAAGCGCGTGACTGAAATCGGCACCTGACCGATGGTGTAGCCATCGGGATTGGCGCGTGACAGCGCCTTGGTGCCGATCATGCCCGACGCGCCGGCGCGGTTTTCCACCACGATCGACTGTTTCAGGATGCCGGATGCCACCTGGCACAGCGCACGCATTGACTGGTCGGCCGTGCCGCCGACGGGCCACGGGCAGATGAAAGTGATGGGACGCTCGGGATACTCGGCAGCTGCGCGCGCCACGCCCGGGATCAGCAGGCTGGCGCCGCTCGCGGCGGCAGCGGTGGCCGCGGCGCCGCCCAGCAACAGGCGGCGGCGCATCGGGTTGGCGGGACGGCGGTCAGTCATGGGGATGTCTCCAACATTGTTGTATGTCGCGGCAAGGTCGGCGCCTACCGCTCTGCATGCGATTGTCAGGGCGATCAACATAACCATCCAATAGAAAATCGGCATTGCTTCATAACCTGCGGGTTTAGTAGACTCGCGGCCATGGCCCATATCGATCGCGCCTTCCGCTCCAATATCAAGCTGCGCCACCTGCAATTGCTGGTGGCGCTGGACGAGTTCCGCCATCTGGGGCGTACCGCAGAATTTCTTTCGGTCAGCCAGCCGGCCGTGTCGAAGGTGCTGGCCGAGGTGGAAAAGATGCTGGGCATGACGCTGTTCACGCGCTCCACGCGCGGCACGGAACCCACCGCGGCCGGCGCTTCGCTGGTGCGGTTTGCGCGTTCGGTGCTGGCCCAGTACGACCTCACGCGCGACGAGATCGAGGCCGAAGCCAGCGGCGCGGCCGGTCGTGTGCGCGTGGGATCGATGAGCGCCGCGCTGCCGGTGCTGGTGGCCGGCGCGGTGACGCGCCTGAAGCAGCGTGCGCCACGCGCCACGGTGCTGATCGAGGAGGGCGACCTCACGCACCTGCTGCCGCGCCTGCGCCTGTCCGAGCTCGATGTGGTCGTGGGCCGGCTCGAACCCGCCTATGCCGCTCCCGACCTGTCGACGCAGGCGCTCTATGAGGACCCGATGGTGGCGATCGTCGCGCCGGACCACCCACTGGCGCGCAAGGCGCGGCCCGACTGGTCGGACCTGGCCCGGCATCCGCTGGTCATGCCGCCGCCGTGGGCGTCGCTGCGCGTCAAGATCGAGCAGGCCTTTCATCGGCACGGCCACCAGCCGCCCGCGGATGTGATGGAGTCGTCGTCGTATCTGGCGGTCACGACGTTCGTCGCGCAGCGCCACGCGGTAGGATTCGTGGCGCGCTCGGTGGGGCGGCAGTTGCAGTCCGAAGGACGCTTCCACGTGCTGCCGATGACGGTGCGGATCGATCTGCCGCCGATCGGACTGATGACATTGCGCGATCGGCGGCCAGCCCCCAGCGCTACCGAACTGATCGCCTGCCTGCAGGAGGAAGCGCGCCAGATCGCGAAGCCTCGCGGCAGATCCCGAAACCCTTTGAAGACCGCAGTCAGGACGTCATGACAGACGCAGCCAGAAATTCCCGCCGTACCGAAGTGGTGGTACTGGGCGCCGGCATTGTCGGTGTGTGCACCGCGCTGGCGCTGCAGCAGCGCGGCCACGCCGTTTGCCTGATCGACCGTAACGCGCCAGGGCGCGAGACGTCTTACGGCAACGCCGGCATCATCCAGCGCGAAGCAGTGCAGCCCTATGCGTTTCCGCGTGCATGGCAGGCCATCCTGCGCGTGGCCGCGCGGCGCGGCAATGACGTGCATTACCACCTGCGCGCGCTGCCTTCGCTGGTGCCGTCGCTGGCGCGCTACTGGCACGCGTCCGCGCCGCGGCGCTACGCGGCCACGGTGACCGCCTACGCGGCCTTGATCGAGCATTGCATCGACGAACACGCGCCGCTGGTCGAACGCGCTGGCGCGCAGGACCTGATCCGCAAATCGGGCTGGCTCGAGGCGTATCGCACGCCTGCGGCATTCGAGGCCGCCGCGCGCGACGCGCAGGCGGTATCGACGCAGCACGCATTGCATACCGCGATTCTCGACGGCGACGCGCTGGCCGCCGCGGAACCCGCGCTGCAACGCCGCCTGGCTGGCGCGGTGCACTGGCAAGACCCCTGGACCGTGAGCGATCCCGGCGAACTGGTGGCGCGCTATGCGGCGCTGTTCGAACGCGAAGGCGGCGTGTTTGTGCGCGGCGACGCCGATACGCTGCGCGCCGTCGGCAGCGGCTGGACCGTGCAGACCAGCGCGGGCGCGATCGACGCCGAACACGCGGTCATCGCGCTGGGACCGTGGGCGGCGGGACTGACGCAGAAGTTGGCGTACCGGCTGCCGCTGTTCGTCAAGCGCGGCTATCACCGCCACTATCACGTGCAGGACATGCCGCAAAAACCGCTGCTCGACGCGGAAAACGGCATCCTGCTGGCGCCGATGCGGCAGGGCCTGCGCCTGACCACGGGCGCGGAATTCGCTCATCACGAAGCGCCGCCCACGCCGGTGCAATCGGTGCGCGCGCAGCAACTGGCGGCCGAACTCGTGCGGCTGGGTGATCCGGTGGAAGCGCAGCCATGGATGGGCGCGCGGCCCTGTATCGCCGACATGCGGCCGGTGGTCGGCCGTGCGCCGCGTCATGCCAACCTCTGGTTTCACTTCGGCCACGGCCATCAGGGACTGACGCTGGGCCCGGCCACCGCGCGGCTGCTGGCGGAACTGTTCGATCACGACCGGCCTTACGTCGACCCCGCACCGTACGATCCGCGCCGCTTCGGCGGCTGAAGGCAGCGGGGCACCGGCGTGCGCGATTCGCATGCGATGTCGCGGCGGCTCGCGCCGTCCAGCCGTCAACGACGCCGCCGTTCTGTCGATCCGCGCAATCCCGGTGTCCATCGCGCCAGGGCCGGTGTTAATCTCGCTGCAACTGCGAGCCCCCCACCCACCGAACCGTGCGCCCCGTCGATCCCGATCTCTGGCGAAACGCCGCCGACCAGCATGCCTATAACGAAGCGCGCCGCCGTGTGCGGGGGCTGCGTTTCTTCTACATGCATGCGCTGGTGTATGTGGGCGTCAATGCGCTGCTAATCGTCATCAACCTGATCACCTCGCCGCATCGTCCGTGGGCCAGCGCGCCGCTGATGGGATGGGGCGTCGGGCTGGCGGTGCACGGCATCATGACGTGGAGCCGTGTCGGCCTGCTCGGCCGCAACTGGGAAGAACGCAAGATCGCCGAGTACATGGCGCGCGATCAGGTGCGTACGCTGTCGACGGAAAAGCAGTTGGTGGAAGCGCAGATGCGGCTGCTGCAGGCGCAGATCGAACCGCATTTCCTGTTCAACACGCTGGCCAATGTGGTCAGCCTGATCGAGCCAGCGCCGCAAAAGGCCACGCTGATGCTTGAGCATTTCATCGCCTACCTGCGCGCATCGCTGGCGGCCAGCCGGGCCACGCAGGGCACGGTCGCACAGGAAGCCACGCTGCTGCGCGATTATCTTGCGCTGATCAAGATCCGCATGGGCGACCGCCTGCAATACGCGATCGAAGTCGACGCCGCGCTGCAAGCCGTCCCCCTGGCGCCGATGCTGTTGCAGCCCGTGGTGGAGAACGCCGTCAAGCACGGGCTGGAGCCGAAGATCGAAGGCGGCCGCCTGCTGGTGAAGGTGGAGCGCCGCGGGCCGCGCATGCTGGCCACGATCGAGGATGACGGCATGGGGTTCCGGCCCGGCGGTGCGTCGGGCGTCGGGCTGTCCAACCTGCGCGAACGGCTGGCGGTGCTGTACGACGGCGACGCCCATGTGCGGATCGAGGATCGCGCGCCAGGCACCGCCGTGCTGATCGAAATCCCGCTGCCGCGCCAATTCCGCAATGGAGACGCCAAGGGAGACACCAATGGAGACGCTGCATGACGCTCACCGCATTGATCGCCGACGATGAAGAGCACCTGCGCGCGCATCTGCGCGGCAAGCTGGCGCGCCTATGGCCCGAACTCGATATCGTTGCCGAGGCCGCCAACGGTGTGGAGGCCGCGGCGCTGATTGCACGGCATGCGCCGGCCGTGGCTTTCCTCGATATCAAGATGCCGGGCATGTCCGGGCTGGAAGTGGCGCAGGGCATGGAAACCGATACGCGGCTGGTGTTTGTGACGGCCTATGACGAATTCGCACTCGATGCCTTCGAGCGCGCGGCAGTGGACTATCTGGTCAAACCGGTCAACGACGAGCGTCTGGCGCGCACCATCGGACGGCTGCGCCGCGCCTTGCAGGATGCGGCGCCGTTGCCGGAACTGGCGCAACTGCTCGGTCAGCTCACGCGCGGGCAGCCGCGCGCCGAAGGTGCCGGGCCGCTGCGTTGGGTGCGCGCCAGCCGCGGCAATACCACCAGCCATGTACCGATCCAGGACGTGCTGTATTTCCAGAGTGACGATAAATACGTGGTGGTGCATACGCGCGATGGCGAACATCTGATCCGGACGCCGCTTCAGGAACTGATCGACGGGCTCGATCCGGACGTGTTCTGGCAGGTGCATCGTTCCACCATCGTCAACATGGAATACGTGGCCGGCACGCGGCGCGACGATTCGGGACGCCTGTTCGTGCGCATGCGCGACAGCGATACGGAACTGCCCGTATCGCGCGCGTATGTGCATCGCTTCCGCCAGATGTAGGCCGCGCGCTTTGGCGCAGCGCGCCGCTTAGTAGCGTTCCATGAATTCGCGGATCTTGCGGCTCTCCCAGTCGCGGCCCCAGCGCGACAGGCGCGTCCACACCAGGATGCCGTGCACCGCCAGTGCCAGGCCCCACGCCAGCGTGGTGCTCAGCGGCCATGGCCAGCCGCTGGTGGCATGGTGCGACCACGACGGCGTGGGGAAGTAGAAGAAGCGGAACCACAACCAGCCGTTGACCACAAGATAGACCAGCAGGTGCACATACCAGCCGCGCAGTTTGCGCACCGCGCGGCGTGCGCGCCAGTAGGCCATGGCATTGTCGTCGGGCGGCGGGAAGGGTGGGTGATTCGGTTGCATGGCTCGTTCCTGTTCTTGAAATGCATTGCGATGGCTCCTTTGTATGCCACGCGACATGCACTTTCCAGGGGGCTGGGCCGAATCGACAGGAAATCGCCGCGAGCGACGGCGCGCTGGCGCGAATGACGGCACGACCGACGCCGCACCCTGCGGCGTCGGTCGTGCCGCCTAGGCTTCGCGCGACACCTCCACGAGGCAGCTCATCGCATTGGGCCCCTGGGTCAGGTCCGATGTGCCGATATCGAGCGTCAGCGTGTTGGCCGCGCCCGCGCGGTCGATGCCGTCGGCGTCGGGGTCGTACCATGCGCCGGTGGCGATGACCGCCACGCCGCGCGCCACGCCGTCGCTGATGGCCAGCCCCGCGGCGAGCGCGCCGCGCCCGTTATGCACGCGCACGCGCATGCCCGCATGCAGGCCGCGTGCCGCGGCGTCTGCGGGATGCAGGGTGATGCGCTCGGCGCCGGCGATCTTGCCGGCCTGCGCCAGCGGCGCGGCATCGAGCTGGCTGTGCAGCCGATCGGCCGGCTGCACCGACACCAGATGCAGCGGATGGGTTTGCGCCTGCGCCGCGCCGAGCCATTCCACGGGCGGCCGCCAGTTCGGATGCGTACCGCAATCGCTGGACATCGCGCCGATGGTGGGGCTGGACAACTCGATGCGACCGCTTGGCGTGCGCAGCGGATGGGCCACCGGATCGGCGCGGAAATCGTCGAACAGCACGAAGTCTTCGGTGGGCGGCGGCAGCGCCACGTAGCCGGTGCGCCAGAACTGGTCGAAGTCCGGCATGTCGATGCCCGCGCGGGCCTGCGCATCGCGGCATCGTGCGTAGATGCTGGCGATCCAGTCGCGCTCGGCGCGTTGTTCGGTGAAGGCGGCGCGATAGCCGAGACGGTCGGCCAGTTCGGCAAAGATGTCGAAGTCGCTGCGTGCGCGATGCAGCGGTGCAATCGCCTGATGCATCGCCAGCACATAGCGGTCGCGCGACGATCCGCCGATATCGTTGCGCTCGAGCGCCGTGGTGACGGGCAACACGATGTCGGCATGACGCGCGGTGGCGGTCCAGCAGATGTCCTGCACGATCACAGTCTGCGGCCGTGCCCACGCCTGGCGCAGGCGCGACAGTTGCTGATGGTGATGGAACGGATTGCCGCCGGCCCAGTGGATCAGCTTGACGTCCGGATAGTGGCGCGTTTCGCCGCGAAAACGATAGGCGCCGCCGGGATTGAGTAGCATGTCCGACAGCCGCGCGCACGGGATGTCCAGATTGGCGGGATTGCGGCCGACCGGCATCTCCGGGCCCGGCGTTGCCACGCGCGGATTGCCGACGCCATTCATCGATCCGTGGCCAAAGCCGAAACCGCCGCCCGGCAAACCGATCTGCCCAAGCATTGCCGCCAGCGCAATCGCCATCCAGTAGGGCTGTTCGCCGCGGTGCTGGCGTTGCACCGCAAAGCTGCAGGTGATGTAGCTGCGCCGGCCGGCAAGTTGCCTGGCCAGTTGCGCGATGCGCGCGGCGGGGATGCCGGTGATCTGCGCCGCCCATTGCGGCGTCTTGGGCGTGCCGTCGCTCTGCCCCAGCAGATACGCTTCCAGTTCGGGCCAGCCGCTGCAATGCGTGTGCAGGAACGCGGCGGCGTGTGCGTCCGCGCGCCGCAGTTCATAGGCTACGGCCAGCATCAGCGCCACGTCGGTGCCGGGCCGGATCGGAATCCACTCGGCACCGAGAAACGCCGGGCAGTCGTCGCGGGTGGGGCTGATGTTGATGACGGTGGCGCCGCTGGCGGCCAGCTTGCGCAGCCAGCCCTGCTGCGTGTGTTCGGCCGCGCCGCCCGACGACACTTGTCCGTTCTTGAGGGCCAGACCGCCAAACGCGACGAAGACCTCGGTATGCGCGATCAGGCTCGGCCATGCCGTGACGCGGCCGGTCAGCGGACGATCGGTGCCGATCACATGCGGCAGCAGAAATTGCGCGGTGCCCCAGCTGTAGTTGCCAACCTGATCGACGCAGCCGCCGCCGTGGAAGTGAAAGCGCCGGATCAACGAGCGCGCATGATGCAGGCGTCCCGCCGAAGACCAGCCGTAGGATCCACCAAAGATGCCGGATGGGCCATGCTCGGCGCGCACGCGGGCGATTTCGCCGGCGACCAGATCGAGCGCCGCATCCCACGACACCTCGACGAACTCGTCGCGCCCGCGCGCCTGTCCGTCACCGTCACCGTCACCGTCGCCGCGCCGCGCAAGCCAGCCGCGACGCACCATCGGCGCACGGATGCGCGTGGGCGAATACACCGACGGCACGATCGAATCGAGCAGCGGCGATGGGTCGGGGTCCGCCGCGAAGGGTTCGCAGCGGACCAGACGCTCGTCTTCCACCACGGCGGTGAAGGCGCCCCAATGCGCCAGTTGCGGATAGCGGCGAACGGTCACGGGATCAATCGCCCTGGATGCCGGCCTTGCGGATCAGATCGCCCCACTTGGCGCGTTCCGTGCTGAGCAGGCGGGCAAACTGCTGCGGCGTGTCCGAGGTGGCGTCCATGCCGGAGATCGCCAGGCGATTGCGGATTTCGGGATCGGCCATCACCTTGACCAGCGCCTTGTTCAATTGCGCAACGACGTCCGGCGGCGTGCCGGCTGGCGCCACCAGTCCGTACCAGTTGGTCACGTCATAGCCGGGCACGCCCGCTTCGGCCACGGTCGGCACGCCCGGAAACTGCGGTGAGCGCGTGGCGGTGGTCACGGCCAACGCGCGCAGTTTGCCCGAGGCGATCAACGGTTTGGCCGACGGATCGGAGAACGTGATCGGCACGATGCCGCCCATCACATCGGTCAGCGCCGGCGTGGTGCCCTTGTACGGCACATGCTGCATCTGCAGACCGGTCAGCATCTTGAACTGTTCGGCCGCGATCTGGCCGATGGTGCCGTTGCCGCCGGACGCGTACGAGAACTTGCCGTTGGCGCTGCGCACGGCGGCCAGCAAGCCCTGTATGTCCTTGTACGGCGTATCGGCGCCGGTCACCAGTACGTTGGGCATTGTCACCAGCACGCTGATCGGCGCGAAGTCCTTTTGCGGGTCGTAGTTCAGCTTGCGCAGGTTGGGCCAGATCGTGAAGGAGCCGGGCGTTGCCACGTAAAGCGTGTAGCCGTCGGGCGCGGACTTGGCAACCATGTCGGTGGCGATCAGGCCGCCGGCGCCGGGCCGGTTGTCGATGATGACGTTGGCCTTCAACTGGTCCGACAGCGCCGGGGCGATGGCGCGCGCCAGCGCGTCCGCGCCGCCGCCCGCGGGAAAGCCCACGACCAGGCGGATCGGCCGGGAGGCGTCCGGCCACGCCGCGTGCGCGGCGAATGGCGTCAGGACGGCGAGTAGCGGAACAAGCAGGCGCAGCGCGCGAGGGGAAAACATGGCAAGACTCCGGCAGGTGGGGAAAGCATCAAGACGTCAAAACATCGAGGCGTGACGAAGATCGGATGTCAGGCGTTGCGGGGCGGCGGGACCGGCACCGTGTCCCATTCCCACGCCACGAACGCCAGCCGTTCGCCGGTGTGGACCACGGGATCGCTGCGCAGGCCGATCAGTACACCGTCGCGCGCAAACGGCTTGACCGGCGTGAGCGACGCGTCGAGCTTGAGCGTGTCGCCGATCGATGCGCCTTCGGCCACCCGGTCGCCGGCGCGCGCCGCGGGCACGAACAGGCCGCCCTCGTCGGCGGTGATCCAGCCGCGCCGTGTCACGCGCCGAAGTGTGGTAGCCGCCGCGCGCGTCGCGGGCGCAGCGAGGATGCCCATCTGCACGGCCAGCGTCTGGAATCCGTTTTCGGCCACGGCGATGTTCTCGGGCTCGAAGCGGCTGCCGCTGCCCAGTTCCAGCATGAACGCGCAGACGCCGGCCGCCAGGCATTGATAGTCGAGCGCGCCGGCGATATTGCCGGGCAGCTCGCCCTTGCCGCCGACGTCCTGCTGGCATGCCACATGCGGATGGAACGGCGCCATGGCGGCCAGCACGTCGGCCTCCGTCACGCGGCTTTGCGGATGGACCTTGTAGACCGTGTAGGGGCGCGCGTCGAACAGCGGATTCATGGTGTGCAAGTTGATCAGCACATCGGCCACGCCGCGTACTTCGCTGATCAACGCATGCGCCAGGCGCTCTGACACCAGTCCGCCTGCATTGCCGGGATAGGTCTGGTCCAGGTCGAGTTCATCGTAGGGATTGCGCTTGCGTCGCGCATCGAGCGCCTGCGGATTGCCGGTGGGCGTCACCACCACGTTGCCGTGCATGGTCGCCGGGTCGAGGCTGCGCGCAAAGCGCAATGCGGCCACCATGCCGTTGATCTCGTCGCCATGCACCTGCCCGTGCAGCCAGAGCGTGCGGCCCGGCTGAGCACCGCGCACTGCCACGTAGGGCAGAGTGACGGCCATCCCCGATGCCATCGAGCCAACGGGCAGATGGCCGCTGATGCGGGCAGGGCCCGTTGGTTGGCGCAGCCAGTCACCGATGATTGGCATGGGAAGACTCCTGTTCAGTGGAAAGATCGGCAATCGCGTCGAACGCGTGCGCGAGGTCGCGCAGCAGGTCGTCGACGGCTTCGAGCCCGATATGCAGCCGAATCACGGTGCCGTGCGATGACCAGTCCGTGACGCTGCGCGCGCGGCGCATGTCGGCCAGCACCGCCAGGCTCTCGAAGCCGCCCCACGATGCGCCAATGCCGAACAGCTCAAGGCTGTCGACAAAACGTTCGGCGGCCACCGGCGCGCGCGAACGCAGCGTGAACGACAGCAGGCCATTGGTGCCGTGGCAATCGCGTTGCCATAGCGCGTGATTGGGATCGTGCGGCAGCGCGGGGCAAAACACTTCGGCCACATCGGTGCGCGCATGCAGCCACTGCGCCACCGCAAGCGCGCCTTGCTGGTGTTGCGCCAGCCGCGCACTGAGCGAACGGATGCCGCGTTGCACCAGATAGGCGTCGTCGGGGCTGACTGTGATGCCGAACGCGTCGGCCATGCTCGCCAGTTCGGGCCACGCGGCCTCGGTGGTGCAGACCGTGCCCATCATCACATCCGAATGGCCGCCCAGATACTTGGTGGCGGCCATCAGCGAGATGTCGGCGCCCAGTTCCAGCGGGCGATAGAGCAGCCCCGATCCCCACGTGTTGTCGGCCGCGACCAGTGCGCCGTGCGCATGCGCGCGCGCCGCGAGCGCGGGCAGGTCCAACATCTCATAGGTCAGCGAGCCGGGCGCCTCGACATAGACGAGCCGCGTCTCGGGACGCAGCTTTGCATCGAGGTCGGAGCCATCCGCGGCGTAGAAGTCGGCCGCGATGTTGTGCTGGCGCAGGAATCCGTTGGCGAGGTTGCGCACCGGTTCATAGACGCAATCGGGCAGCAGCACGTGCTGGCCGGGGCGCACATAGGCCAGGATCGTCATCGCCGCAGCGGCCAGGCCCGACGGGAACAGCCGCGTGCGATAGCCGCCTTCGAGCATCGTCACCATATCTTCGAGCGCGAAGTTGGTGGGATTGCCGCGCGCGCCGTAGGTGAACAGGCGCTCGGTATCGCGGCGCGCGCGCATTTCGCGTTGCTGCGCGACGGAATCGAACAGCACGGTGCTGGCGCGCACCACCGGCGGGTTCACGGGCTGGCCGCCTGGCACGGTGGATGTGCGTCCGGCATGCGCCAGGCGGGTGGGGAGCGATGACGTCATGGTTGCCCTGTGGGATGGCTGGTATTGATGGAAAACGGTCGCAAGGACCGTGCCTTGCGGCACGGCGCCGGCTCAATCGACATGCGCGCCCGACAGCTTGACGATCTGCGACCAGCGCGAGATGTCCTGCTTCAACTGCGCGGCGAATGCGTCGGGCGTATTGGCCACCACATCGCTGCCGCCATCGTTGATGGTCTTGACCACGTCCGGCATCTGCAGCACCTGCACGATGGCGCGATTGAGCAGCGCCACGCGCTCCGGCGATGTGCCGGCCGGTACGAAGAAGCCGTACCAGTCCTCGAAGCGTGCATTGCGATAGCCGAGTTCTTCAAGCGTCGGCACCTTGGTGAATACCCCGAGGCGGCGCGGGCTGGTGACGGCCAGCGCGCGCATGCGGCCGGTCTGGATAAAGCCGGCCACCGACGATGTCGACGTGATCAGCACATCGACCTGGCCACCCAGCAGATCGTTGATCGCGGGGCCGGCGCCCTTGTAGGGCACGTGCTGCAGCGCGACATTGCTGTCCTTTTCCAGCACCACGCCAACCAGATGCGACAGCGTGCCGTTGCCCGGCGTCGCGTAGGTGATCTTCTGCGGCTGCGCGCGGGCCTGCGCCGCCATCTCCTCGAAGGTTTTCCACGGCGCATTGGCCGCTACCACGATGGCAAGCGGCGCCGCATTGATCTGCGTGACCGGCGTGAACTGCTTGACCGGATCGAAGCCCGGCGCGCGGTACAGCGTCGGGTTGACCGCCATGATCGATACCTGCGAAGTCAGCACCGTATAGCCGTCGGCCTTCGATTCGGCCACGTAGCGCGTGCCGATATTGCCGCCCGCGCCGCCGCGGTTGTCGGTGACCGCGCTCTGGCCCAGCACTTGCGACAGGCGCGTGGCCACCACGCGCGTCACCGCATCGTTGCCGCCGCCTGCAGGGAATGGCGAGACGATGCGCAGCGGCTGCGACGGAAAGCCGTTCACCGGCGTCAGCGGCTGCGCCGACGCAAGACCCGTCATGGCGGTGGCGGTGACGGCAACGGCGGTGACCAGATACTGCGAAAGACGGGATGACATCGGGCGTGGCATGGGGGCGACCTCTTTTCTCGGGCAGGTTTGCGATGCGGATACGGATGCGTGTGCGTGGAATCGTCGGCAGCTCAGTCGTGCTGCGGAAAACGGAAGGTGGCAAGTTCCTGCGCGTCGAGCTGCGCGATCAGGCCTGTTTCCCACGCCAGGTACTGGCGCGCGGCGGCCTTGTTGCCGTCGTGGCGGTCGTGCACGAAGAACAGGTAGTCGATGCAGCGCGCATCGGGCAGCGTGTGTGCGCCTTGCGAGACGGCGTGGCCGGCATCGCGCCATGCGGCAAAGCCGCCGTGCAGCCGGCGCACGTCGCGGTAGCCCAGCGCGTGGAGATCGCCCACCGCCAGTTCGGCCGGATCGTCGGCATCGGCGTCGCCCACCAGTACCAGCGTGGTGTCGTGAGGCACGCCGTGCAGGTCTTGCGCCAGCCGCGCGCGCGTGGCCCAGCGGCTACCGGCGATATGTCCGGCGCGATACGCCATGCTGCCGCGCAGATCGAGCGCCAGCATCGATTGATCGGCCAAGCCCGCGGCGAGTTGCGCGGCGTCGACCGTGGGTGGCGCGACCACTTCATGCTGCGGCCCGGCGGCGGCGCGCACGCCAGCCGCGAGTCCCGCCTGCAGGCCGCCGTCGAGTACCACCGCGTGATGGCCCATCTGACGCAGCCAGCTGGCTACCACGGTGGCGCGCACGCCTTCCGCGTCGAACAGCACCAGCCGCGCGCGGCGCACGCCGACGTACTGGTCGGTGGCCTGCATCAACTGGCCGCCTGGCGTGTGCTGCGCGCCGGGCAGCGTCTGCGCGGCGTATTCCTCGGCCGTGCGCACGTCGCACAGGAACGTGGTGCGCGAGTCGTCGGCCAGCCATGCCATCGCTTCGCTGGCCGAAATATGCGGCACGTCGAAGCGTTTGGTCAGCGCCTGCGCGGCGCTGCGCGCGGCATCGAGGTCGCGCGGCGCGGTGTTGTCCGGATAGCGCGCCGTGCCGCCGTGTTCCAGCGTGAAATCGTTCAGATACCAGCCCTGCGTGCCGTTTTCCAGCGCATAGACCGGGTTGGGCACGCCGAAGTTGATCAGCGATTGCGCGCCGATGATGCTGCGCGTGCGTCCCGCGCAGTTGATCACGATCGGCGTCGTGCTGTCGGGCACCAGGTCGCGCAGACGGTAGGCCAGTTCGCCGTTGGGGCAGCAGACCGCGCCGGGAATGTTCATCTTGCGGAATTCCGACGTGGGCCGCCCGTCGAGCACGACCGGCGCATTGGGGCCGGCCTGCATCGCGGCAAGATCCTGCGCGGAAATGCGCGGCGTGTTGTAGTGGTGCTCGGCCAGTTCGCCAAAGGTTTTCGACGGCACGTTGACGCCGGCAAACAGCGTGTAGCCGGATGCCTGCCACGCCGGCATGCCGCCATCGAGCACGAACAGCCGCGTATAGCCAAGCTTCGCCAGCGCGGCGGCGGCGCGTTGCGCCACGCCGTCGCCATCGTCGGCCAGCACGATGCGCGCATCGGTGCGCGGCGCCAGGCGTCCCACGTCGAGTTCAAGACGGCTGTAGGGCAGCGGCACGGCATAGAACGGATGGCCTTCGCCGTATTGGCCGTGTTCGCGCACATCGAACAGCGCGATCTCGTCGGCATCGTGCAGCCAGCCCTTGAGCGTGACGGCGTCGACTGCGGTGTAGGTAGGTTGGCTCATGAAATTCCGGGCAATAGGGGGCCGTCCTCTGCGCACAGAGGAAATTTCGGCAAGCTGATTTTCAGGAGTCGGGGCGGGCAGCCGGCGTAGTGCGGCGCGGCGCCGCCCCGGTCAGGATTGTTTAGCGGCGGGTCTGGACGCCCACGTTCATGATCTGGCAGCGTCCGGTTTCAAGGTCGAACGTGAGCCGTTCGGTCAGCGTTTCCAGCGACCGGCCGTACATGTGCAGATGGCGAATGATGTCGTCGCCGCGAATCTCTACCGAATGGATGTCGTCGGGCAGCAGGGCGATGCCGTTGCGCGGACCCACTTCCACGGTGCGCTCGTGTTCGAGCGTGCCCACGCCGGGCTGGCTGCCGTCATCGGTGCGCACATAGACGTCGTTGAACTCCACGCCAACCACGCCCGCCACGCACGCCCAGGTGGTGTGGTTGTGCGGCGGAATGCGCTTGCCCGGACGCAGCACGTTCAGGTAAAGCGCGAAGGTCTGGTCCGGATCCTCGGAAATCAGATAGCGGGCCTGGCGCTCGCCCGGCTCCGGCGGCGGGAAATCGCCTTCGTTCCATAGTTCGGTGCGCGCGGCCAGTTCTTCCACCTGGGTCAGGACATCGGCCAGGCTGGCGCGGGTGACGCCCCCCTTGTTCACAATGTTCCTAATGGATTCGATGGTGTCTCCGACGGCAGTCTGGCGCTGTTGGGCGATGGACATGGTGCGATCAATCCTTGCAATCTCTGTTTTTGGGGGGTAGAACGGTGCTTCGTGTTTCACTGTAATGAACACCTGTTCTAAAAACCACTTAATGCGCAACGAAAATTCATTAGCAGGGCTAATGTATGCGTAACCTCGATCTGGACCTGCTGCGGTCGCTGGTCGCGATTGCCGACCACGAAACCTTTGGCGCCGCGGCGCTGACGGTGCAGCGCACGCAGTCGGCCGTCACGCAACAGATGCAGCGGCTGGAAGAGCAGCTCGGCCTCGCGTTGTTCGAACGCCAGGGGCGCGGCAAGCTGCTGACGCGGCATGGCAAGAAACTGGTGGAATACGCGCGCCAGATGCTGGCCATCAACGACGAGGCGCTGCGCATGCTGCGCGAGGGCGACCTGACCGGATCGCTGCGCATTGGCGCGCCGCACGATGTGGCCGATACGATCCTGCCGGGGCTGCTGTCGCATATCGCGCGCTCGTCGCCGGCGTTGCGGCTGGAGATCCATGTCGGCCGCAGTCCCTTCCTGATGGAATCGCTGCGACGCGGCGAAATCGACCTGACCGTGTCGACGCGCGAGGACAACACGCTCGACGGCATCGTGCTGCGCACCACGCCCACCATCTGGGTATGTTCGGCCGATTTCGTCTATGAACGCGGCGCGCCCGTGCCGCTGATCCTGGCCGACGAGCCGAGCCTGTTCCGCAAGCTGTCGCTCGAGGCGCTGACGCAGGCCGGCGTGCCCTGGCGCATTGCCTACCTGGCACCGAGCCTGATCGGCATCAAGGCGGCGCTGCGCGGCGGGCTCGGGATTACTGCGCGCAGCATCGACCTGCTGGCCGCGGACATGCGCATCCTTGGCGAGGCCGACGGACTGCCGCGGCTGCCCGATGTCACCTATTACCTGTGGGCACGTCCCAATGCGGTCAATCCCGTCGCGCGTCATGTCTTTTCGATGCTCAAAACAGCCTTGCAGCGCGGCCTGGTCAGCGCGTGACCGGCGCCCCGGATCGGGCGTTGCCGCAGCAGGCGAGGCCACATCGTAGGCGTGCCGCGCCCGCGCGCCAACGAAGAAGAATGGCTATCGATATCTGGCGCCGCCTTACGATTGGCTTTCGGAACCGGCTTGATGGCTATCAACGCCGGCTGCGGGGCTTGCGGGCCTAATCCGGTTTTTTCGCGCGGCACGCATGGCGATGCGCACCGCGCTGGATCGACCGGAGCCCTTCGATGAAGCTGAAACTGCTGCTGTTGCCGCCATGGGCGGCCCTTGTCCTCGCCTGCGGCGTGCAGGCCGCCACCCCGCGCGCGGAGCCCGTGCAACCGATCGCCCGCCCGGCCATCACCGATCCGGCGCGCGTGGCGCTGGGCCAGAAGCTGTGGTTCGAACCGCGACTCTCACGCTCGGGGTTCATCTCGTGCAACTCGTGCCATAACCTCAGCCTGGGCGGTACGGACAATCTCAAGACATCGATCGGCGACCACTGGCAGCAGGGCCCGATCAATTCCCCCACAGTGCTCAATGCCAGCCTGAATTTCGTGCAGTTCTGGGACGGCCGCGCCAGGAATCTGCCCGAGCAAGCGGGCGGGCCCATCGCCAATCCCGTTGAGATGGCGTACACGCATGAACTGGCCGTCGACACGCTGCAATCGATTCCCGACTACGTGATGGAATTTCGCAAGGTGTTCAGCACCGAGAAGCTGACGATGGACGAAATCTCGCTGGCGATCGCCGCGTTCGAGGAAACGTTGGTCACGCCCAATTCGCGCTTCGACAAATGGCTCAATGGCGACGACTATGCGATCGACGCCCAGGAACTGCGCGGCTATCGGCTGTTCAAGTCTGCGGGCTGCGTGGCCTGCCACTACGGCCCGAACGTGGGCGGCGCGTCGTTCCAGAAGATGGGGATCGTCACGCCGTATCAGACCAGCAATCCGTCGCAGGGGCGCGCCGCCATCACGGGCAACGATATCGACCGCTTCAGCTTCAAGGTGCCGACCCTGCGCAACGTTGCACTGACGTATCCGTATTTCCACGATGGCGGCGCCGCCACGCTGACGCAGGCGGTGGACGTGATGGGACGCTTGCAACTCGGCCGCCAGTTCACGGACGAGGAAAACGCCGACATCGTTGCCTTCCTGAATACGCTGACCGGCGAGCAGCCGCGCATCGTGCTGCCGATCCTGCCGCCGTCCACCAACGCCACGCCAAAGCCGCGACCCTTCGATTAAGCGAGCCGCGCACCGCGCGCGGCGGATCTCGCCATGGCCGGGCGGTGCGCTTTTCCGCGCCGTCCGTGCCGCACGTTCCCGCGCTGCCCATGCGGCGTTACGTAACACGTAACAGCAACGACTGACCGATCCACCCGTATCAAACGGCTGGCCGGATTTGCCGGGGTCGCCTGCAAACCGAGCATCCGCGCGGGTTTGCAGGCCGAAGCGCCGTGCGCCTGCGGCTCTCGTCTGCCACGCGTAGGTCAATGGCACGGCCGTTGCCTTGTCCTGATCCATCCAACACAACACAAATGAGGGGTGGAAGCATGCGTCAACGACAATATTGGATCGGTGTGACCGTCAGTGTTGCGGCGTTGCTGGGCGGGTGTGCGAATGGCCATGACGGCAAGCCGGGCGCGATGGGTCCGCAAGGTGCGCAAGGTGCCACCGGCGATGCCGGCACGGCGGGCACTGCGGGCGCGCAAGGTGCGACCGGTGCGCAGGGATCGCAAGGCGCGACCGGTGCGCAGGGATCGCAAGGCACGGCAGGCGCAACGGGCGCGACGGGTGCGACCGGCGCGGCCGGACCTGCGGGTTCGAACGGCACGAATGGTTCGAATGGCGCCGATGGCGCAACCGGTGCCACGGGCGCGGCAGGCGCCACCGGCGCGACGGGAGCCACAGGCGCCACCGGTGTCGCGGGTGCGACGGGTGCCACGGGCGCCACCGGCGTCGCGGGTGCCACGGGAGCGACCGGCGCAACCGGGCCGACGCCGCTGGCCGAAGTCGGCGCCGCCGTCAGCAGCGTCGGCAATACGGTCGGCACGCTCGGCACCGGGCCACTGGCCAGCGTGACCGCGCCGGTTGGTTCGGTCGTCAGCCAGACCGGCAGCCTGGTGGGCGGCCTCACGCCGCAGACGCTGAGCGATCCCGTCAACCAGGTGCTGACGACCGCCAACACCGCGATCGTGCCGCTGACTGCGGCGCTGGGCAGTGCGACGCAGACCATCGGCGCCACGACCGGCCTGGGTGCGCCGCTGAATAATCTGCTGGTCGCTACGGGCGGCGCAGTGAATCAGATCGGCACCGCGATCGATCAGACCAACGCGCCGGTGGTCAGCAATGTGGGCGGTATCGTCGCAACGGTCGGCACCACGGTGTCGGCGTTGGGCGGAGCGGTGAGCACGCCATCGGGCGGTACGACGCCGGCCAGTCCGCTGGCGCCTGTCACGCAATTGCTAAGCGGACTGGGCAATCTTGGCGGAGGATCGGGCGGATCGCTGCCTAGCCCTTCCGGGGCGCTCGCGCCGGTCACCAATTTGGTGAACACCACCGTTTCCACCTTGACCAATGCGACGGGCGGCGCCAGCGGTCCGCTCAGCCCGGTGCTGGCGCCGGTGACCAACGCGCTGAAGGGCGCGGCCGGTTCTGGCGGTGCAACAAGTCCGATCAGTCCGGTAAGCAATCTGCCCGTGGTGGGCGGTCTGCTCGGCAGCGTGACGCCATCGAAGTAAGCCAACTGAAAGGTTGTCCGTGCGCGGCTGCGCGGGCAACCCGCTGGACAATCAGTTCCGCGGATCGGATGAAATTCACTGTTGCACAAAACAAGTATTGCGCCGCATCAAACTTGCTCTAATCTTTCCTCCACTGTCGTACAGATTCTGACCCGGAGGTAAAGCCATGCGCAACGCGACTCTCGACACCGCCCCACAAGCATTTCGGACCCAAACCGGCGAGCCAGTCACGGCGATCCGTCATCAGGACATCGTGGCGGCGTTCACCGCGCAAGCGGGCGCGCAACCTGTCGCGGTGCTGCACATGCTGTATCCGCGCACCGATGCGCGCACGCATCGCAGCCTCGATCTGCTGGTCGGCGCGCTGCGCAACCACGGCTTGCATGAAGTGGCCACGCTGGTGGAGCGCGAGGCGCACTATCTGGTGTTCACCGATGTCGCGCAGGCCTGGCGCGCGCTGCATGAAATCCGCCACGATTCGCTCGCCATCGGCGTGCATCTCTACTATCGGGGACTGACCGGCGACGCCGCGGAACAGGTGCTCGACACCGACGCGCACCGCTTGCACTGAGCGCGCTGTGCCGTACCGTATCGCGCCGGAAAAGTATCCGGCGCTGCGGTGCGGATACGCTTGCGCATGATCTTTCGGATCGTTTCTCGGATAGTTGCGCCGCCGCTCGCCCGGACGGCGGCGTCGCATCCGAATGCGGGTCAGAACAAGCGCGCGGATAATAGCGCGCCAATTAAAGGGTTCGCGATTAAACCCTCGGTGTCGTTCCACCAGACTGTAGATTCTGTCGCGTCAGTGACATTGCGCGGCAGACAAACTTTCTGGACTCTGAAAGGACCCCACCATGAAAATCGCCGTCTCGCTGCGCAACGAACTTTGGCTGGTACTGCTGGTAACTGGCTGCCTGGGCGCGTTTGCCGCGGAAAACGCCGACTTGACGATCAAGGGCGTGATCAGGCCTTCCGCGTGTTCGGTTGATTTGTCCGGCGACGGCAACGTCTATTTCGGCACGATCTCCTCCCGCGCGCTGAGCGATACCAAACCAACCATGCTGCCCGAGCAAGAGATCACCATGACGATGACGTGCGACGCCGCCACGGTCGTGGGCTATCGGCTTGTCGACAACCGTGCCGGCACTGCGGCGCCGATCTTGCGTGGCCTGGACGCCAATATCGGCGAAACGATGGGGTTTGGCATGGGCACTGTCGACGGCAAGAATCTGGGCGCTTACGCCATCCGCGCGCTGCCGGCCGACGCGGTTGCCGATGGCGCGGCGGTTGCCGGTGGCACGCGCTCGGTCGATGGCGGCGCAACCTGGCTCAGCGCCACTGCGGTGTTCGATTACGTCGCGCCGATGGTGGTGAGCGCCTGGGCCGCTGTGGATGGCGGAGAACCGCTGCGTTATCGAACCGTAGCGCAAGTGCTCAAACTGGCAGCGGCTGTCGACAGCAAGGCCAACCTGCCGGAGCTGACCACGAACCTGCGGCTCGAGGGTTCGGCCACGGTCTCTGTCGTATATCTGTGAGGCGTCTGTAAGGTATCCACAGATTTCGGTGGATATCTGACAGCTAAACCGACCCGCATCGCAACGATGCGGGTTTTTTCATGCGCGTGCGCCGCGAAGCGCTGCACCGTTGCGCCGGTCAGAGATTGGCGGTTCCAACATTTGAAGATTCCGTGATTAAGCGGACAGCGCGCGTAGACCAAACTTCAGCCTGTCCCCGGACGGCAGCGCCGACGGAGCACCCAAAGCCCCCACATCTGAAAGGAAATCGATCATGAACATCTCCACTCAACTGCGTAACGGTCTGCTGCTGACAATGCTGGCTACGGCTTGCTCTGGCGCGTTTGCGGCAGAAAGCGCGGATCTGGCAGTCAAGGGCGTGATTCGCCCGTCGGCTTGCTCAATTGCTCTGTCGAACAACGGCACGGTGGACTACGGCACGATTTCGGCCAAGAGCTTGAGCGCTACCGACGTCACCAAGCTGCCCGATCGTGACGTGACGATGACGATCAACTGCGAGGCGGCCACCAAGGTTGGCTTTCGCGTTGCGGACAATCGGTCGGGGACAGGATCCTGGATTCTGGATGTCGTCGATCCGGGCGCGTGGGCTGTGACTCCCTATGGTCTGGGTGCCGTGGATGGTAAGAATCTGGGCGCCTACGGCATTCAGGCCCGTGTCGCAGATGGGACGGCAGACGGCGCCGCCGTGGGCGACGTTGTGTTCCTCAATAACCCCACGTCTCCTGAGTCTCTATCGGATTACGGAAACTATACGAATGGACCGTGGCTGGTTTCGTGGTCTGAAACCGGCGGCGGCACCCCTCATGCGTACAAGACCATCTCGCAAGTCCTTCGCATCGTCGGCGGGCTGAACAGCACGGCCGATCTGCCGTCGCTGACGTCGAACGTTGAACTGGACGGCTCGGCCACGATTTCTGTGGTGTACCTGTAATCGGCCTCGGACGAAACGCCTCGCCAAAACCCGCATCGTAACGATGCGGGTTTTTTCCATGTGCGCGCGCCGCGAAGTGCTGCGCCTTTTTGTCGGTTAAAGATTTGCTGGTCCAACATTTGAAGATTCAGTGATTAAGCGCGTGCCGCTCATAGACCAGACTTCAGCTGTCCCCGCCCGGCAACGCCGACGGAGCACCTAAAGCCCCCACATCTGAAAGGAAATCGATCATGAACATCACCACTCAACTGCGTAACGGTCTGCTGCTGACAATGCTGGCCACGGCCTGCTCCGGCGCGTTCGCGGCAGAAAGCGCGGACCTGGCAGTCAAGGGCGTGATTCGCCCCTCGGCTTGCTCAATTGCTCTGTCGAACAACGGCACGGTGGATTACGGCACGATCTCGGCCAAGAGCCTGAGCGCTACCGACGTCACCAAGCTGCCCGATCGTGACGTGACAATGACGATCAACTGCGAGGCGGCCACCAAGGTTGGATTTCAAGTTGCGGACAATCGTGTAGGAACGGCGGCGCAGATCCTGAGTAAAGTGGATCCGTCCGTTTTGGACCTCGCTGGCTACGGCCTCGGCGCTGTGGACGGCAAGAATCTGGGCGCCTATGGAATCAAAGTGCTGCCCGCCGACGCCGTTGGCGATGGAGCTGCCGTGGGAGGGAACTCTTACAGTCTTGATGGTGACACTTTGTGGCAGCCTGCATCTGAGCTTGGCAACTACACGTTCGGTCAAATCTTTGCGTGGTCTGACACCGACGGCGGCACGCCAAATTCCTACAAGACCATCTCGCAAGTCCTTCGCATCGTCGGCGGGCTGAACAGCACAGCCAACCTGCCGTCGCTGACATCGAACGTTGAACTGGACGGCTCGGCCACGATTTCTGTGGTGTACCTGTAATCGGCCTCGGACGAAACGCCTCGCCAAAACCCGCATCGTAACGATGCGGGTTTTTTCATGTGCGCGCGCCGCGAAGCGCTGCGCCTTTTTGTCGGTTAAAGATTTGCTGGTCCAACATTTGAAGATTCGGTGATTAAGCACACACCGCGCATAGACCAGACTTCAGCTGTCCCCGCCCGGCAACGCCGACGGAGCACCTAAAGCCCCCACATCTGAAAGGAAATCGATCATGAACATCACCACTCAACTGCGTAACGGTCTGCTGCTGACAATGCTGGCCACGGCCTGCTCCGGCGCGTTTGCGGCAGAAAGCGCGGACCTGGCGGTCAAGGGCGTGATTCGCCCGTCGGCTTGCTCAATTGCCCTGTCGAACAACGGCACGGTGGACTACGGCACGATTTCGGCCAAGAGCCTGAGCGCTACCGACGTCACCAAGCTGCCCGATCGTGACGTGACGATGACGATCAACTGCGAGGCGGCCACCAAGGTTGGTTTTTGGGTATACGACAATCGGCAAGGAACAGCGTCCTTTATTTTGGAGGACATCGATCCGGCAGCGTGGGCTGTGTATCCCTTGGGCCTGGGTGCTGTGGACGGCAAGAATCTGGGCGCCTATGAAATTCAGGCCCGTGTCGCAGATGCGACGGCAGACGGCGCCCCCGTGGGCGACGTTGTGTATGCGAACAACGCGAGTTCTGGTTCTCTATCGGGTAACGGAAACTATACGGATATAAATGCGGTAGTGTCGTGGTCTGACACCGAAGGCGGTGCCCCGCATGCGTACAAGACCATCTCGCAAGTCCTTCGCATCGTCGGCGGCCTGAACAGCACGGCCAACCTGCCGTCGCTGACGTCGAACGTTGAACTGGACGGTTCGGCCACGATCACGTTGGAGTACCTGTAATCGGCTTGCCCAGGCCGCCTCGTCGAAACCCGCATCGTAACGATGCGGGTTTTTTCATGCGCGTGCGCCGCGGAGCGCTGCACCGTTGCGCCGGTCAGAGATTGGCGGTTTCAACATTTGAAGATTCGGTGATTAAGCACACACCGCGCATAGACCAGACTTCAGCTGTCCCCGCCCGGCAACGCCGACGGAGCACCTAAAGCCCCCACATCTGAAAGGAAATCGATCATGAACATCTCCACTCAACTGCGTAACGGTCTGCTACTGACAATGCTGGCCACGGCTTGCTCCGGCGCGTTTGCGGCCGAAAGCGCGGACCTGGCGGTCAAGGGCGTGATTCGCCCCTCGGCCTGTTCAAGTGCCCTGTCGAACAACGGCACGGTGGACTACGGCACGATTTCGGCCAAGAGCCTGAGCGCTACCGACGTCACCAAGCTGCCCGATCGTGACGTGACGATGACGATCAACTGCGAGGCGGCTACCAAGGTTGGCTTTCGCGTTGCGGACAATCGGTTGGGAACGGAGTCCTGGATTTTGGACGACGTCGATCCGAAAGCCGAGGGTATCTATCCCCTAGGCCTGGGTGCCGTGGACGGCAAAAATCTGGGCGCCTATGGCATTCAGGCCCGTGTCGCAGACGCGACGGCAGACGGCGCCGCCGTGGGCGACGTTGTGTATGCGGACTACGCAAGTAGTGGTTCTCTATCAGGTAACGGAAACTATACGAATGTGAACGAGGTAGTGTCGTGGTCTGACACCGGCGGCGGCACCCCTCATCCGTACAAGACCATCTCGCAAATCCTTCGTATCGTCGGCGCCCTGAACAGCACGGCCGATCTGCCGTCGCTGACATCGAACGTTGAACTGGACGGTTCGGCCACGATCACGTTGGAGTACCTGTAATCGGCTTGCCCAGGCCGCCTCGTCGAAACCCGCATCGCAACGATGCGGGTTTTTTTTCGGCGGTCTGCCGCGTGCCAAGCATTGGCCCCCAACAGTTTCTGACACGTGATTGCGCTACAGTTAGCCCCACACGATTTGTCCACTTCAATAAAAGGCTATCCGATGTCTGATTTTGTAGTCGATCGCGTATTGCTCACTAATGACGATGGTATCGACGCGCCGGGCTTGCGTGCGCTGGAGGACGTGGCGGCCGCACTGGCGCGCGAGGTATGGATCGTCGCGCCCGAACATGACCAGAGCGGCACCTCGCATTCGATCAGTCTGCATGCGCCGCTGCGCATCGCCGCGCACGGCGAGCGCCGCTTTGGCATTTCGGGCACGCCCGGCGATTGCGTGGTGATGGCCGCGCGCCAGATCATGCGCGACACGCCGCCAGATCTGATCCTGTCCGGCATCAACCGCGGCGGCAACCTTGGGCTGGAAACGGTCTTCTCGGGCACGGTCGGCGCGGCGATGACGGGCATGCTGCTCGGCATCCGCTCGATCGCGCTGAGTCAGGTGTTCACTGATCGCAACGCCGTAAAGTGGCATACCGCGCGCGCCCTGGCACCGGGCGTGATCCGCCAACTGGTGGCCACCGGCTGGAGCGACGGCGCGTGCCTTAACGTGAATTTTCCCGATGTGGAAGCCGACGCAGCCGGGCCGTTGACGGTATCGCGGCAAGGCCGCGGGCTGGTCCAAGCTATCGACGTGCGCGCGCACGTCGATCCGCGCGGCATTCCTTATCACTGGCTGCAGTTTTCCCGGGCACCGCGCGCCGATGTGGACGACGCGGAGGCCGTGGTGGTGGCGCGCGGCGCCATCGCGGTGACGCCGCTGCAGTTTGAGCGCACGGCCGACGATGTTGCCCGCGATCTCGCCGCCGCGCTCGGCGGGCGCCAGTAATTGCGCCCTCAGGTTGCAGACTGAGGATTCCGGCTTGCCTGTAGCAGATTCCAGGCACCAGTGTCGACGGGCGACGGGCGACGGGCGGCCAGCCAGCGGCAGTCATGGGCCAGCGCCCCCGGCGCCCCCCTCATCGGCCGCCGCAGTCATCGCCCGAAATAGCCCCCAGAAATCAGCCGCGCCCCACCTCGGACTCACGCATCAGCAGTGCCACCGGCAGCGTCGCAAACATGTCCTTGGCGCGCAACCACCCCGCATGCGACGTGAGGCTGTGGCCAGTCAGCGCGTCGGTCCACGCGCCGTCGCCCACGTGCAGGCCCGTGTCGCGCCAGCATTGCGGTGGCACGCGCGGCAGGGACTGATCGACATGCCGCGCCGCCAGCCGCGTGACTGCCACCACCATCTGCACGTTGCCGCATTGCCGCGCAAATGCCAAGACGTTGTCCGCCAGCTCTCCGCTTGCCGATAGCGGCGTGTAGCTGCCCTGCGCGAACAGGTCAGGTTGCGCCTGGCGCAGCTTCAGCGCGCTGCGGATCAGTTGCTGCTTGATGCGGCCGTCCTGCCAGTGCGAGAGCCAGTGCGCCCAGCCCGCGCGGCATTCAAGATGCGCCTGCAGGCGCGCGTAATCCGGGGCACGCCGATTGTCGGGATCAACGAGACTGAAATCCCACGTCTCGTTGCCCTGATAGCGGTCAGGCACGCCCGGCGCGGTCAACTGGAGCAGCGTCTGCGCCAGACTGTTCAGCGCACCGGCAGGGCCGATCCGCGCGGCAAAGCGCCCGATCCGTTCCAGCACGCTATCGGCCTCGCCGCTGGCCAGCGCCGGCAGAAAGGCTTCGCACGCGGCTTCGTATTCCTCGTCCGGATGCGTCCAACTGCCATGCCGCTTGGCTTCGCGAATCGACTTGCGTTGCCACGCCAGAATCCGCTCGACAAACGCACGCTGCGTCTCTTCCGATTGCAGTGCGAGAGGATCCGCTGGCCACGCGCCCACCAGCGTCTGATACAGCATCAGACGGTCCACGCCATCGGGGCCTTTTGGCGATGCAATCAGCAGCGGCGCAAGTTGCGCTTCCCAGCTCGCCACGGCGTCGGCCCATTCGTCGGGCAGTTCGCTCAGTACTGCCAGCCGCATGCGCGCATCCTCGCCACGCTTGTGGTCGTGCGTGGCGACGGCCAGCATGGCGTGGGCGAATGCCTTGCGCCGCGCGGCCATGCGATCGTGAAAACGCGCCGGCGCCATGGCCAGCGTGCCGGGATCGCTGCCCACTTCATTGCGCGACAGCAGGCGTCCGTAGCGATAGAACGCCGTGTCCTCGGTCGATTTGGCGGCCAGCGCCGGCATCAGTTGCTGAAGCTTGGTGCGTAGCACGCCGGCGGGCGTGTCCAGCGGCGCGTCATCGCGCAGGCGCTGCACGATGAAATCGAGCGCCGCTGCTTCGTCGGGCGACAAATGCGCGCGCGCCGCGTTGGCTGCGGACGTGACCATGTTGTCGTCATCGGTGGCGTCCCGCTCGTCATCGGCGCAGCCATCGCGCCCGGCGCTGGCATCGCCGTCATTGCCGGAAAGCGCGCGGACGTCATCACGCCCGGTGTAATAGCTGCGGTACACGGGAATCGCCGTCATGAAGGCCGACAGCGCCCGATGTAGCGCGTGACGGCTCAGGTCGCGCGTGATCGGCTGCGCACGGGCCGCGTCGTGCAGGCGCGTGCACAGCGCGTCGACTTCGGCCACCAGATGGCGCGCCAACACGCGATGGCGTCCGGCGCGCACTTCGTCGCAGAACTTGCGGTCGCTGCCGCTGATGCCCATCCACAGCATGTTCAGCCGTGCTTCGCCGCGCAGGTCGTGCATCACGGCGCTGACTTCGTCCATGAAGTCGTAGCCGGTCGTGCCGTCCGTCTGCCAGTTGCGCGGCAGCGGTTCGTTCTCGCCAAGAATTTTCTCGACCACCAGCCACGGATGCATCAGTGCCAGCGGCGCGGGCCGCCCGGCGCGCAACGTATCCAGACGCGCGCGCACGCGGCGGCAATAGCCTGCCGGATCGGCCAGCCCGTCGACGTGGTCGATGCGCACGCCGTCGATCCAGCCTTCGCGATAGAGCCGGAACACCAGCGCGTGCACCGCTTCGAACACGTCTTCGCATTCCTCGCGCACGCCGGCCAGATCCGTGATCTCGAAGAAGCGCCGGTAGTTAAGCGTCGCCGCGCCCGCTCGCCACCACGTCAGCCGGTAGTGCTGCTGTTCGAGCAGCCGGTGCAGCGCCTCGGGCTCGTGCGCGATGTCGTCGGAAATATCCTGACTGACGCTGGACTCGCACAGCGGCAGATCGAGGTCGCCATAGCGCAGGCTTGGCGCGCCATCGTCATGGCGCTGCACGGTCAAGGCGCCGGATTGCACGGTGTTCCAGTATGGCTCGCCAAGGATCGGCAGCACGACCTTGCCGCGCAGGTCTGCGTCGGGGCACTGCCAGTCGATGTCGAAATAGTGCGCGTAAGGGCTTTGCGCGCCGCGCGCCAGCACATCGCGCCACCATGCGTTGTGCATCGCGTCGGCTGCCATGTGGTTCGGCACGATATCGAGCACGATGCCAAGACCCGCGGCGCGCGCGCGTTCGGCCAGCGCCAGAAAGCCTGCTTCGCCGCCAAGCTCGGGATTGATGCGCGTGAAATCGGTGACATCGTAGCCGTGCGTGGATCCCGGTCGCGCCGTGGTGATCGGCGACAGGTACAGATGGCTGACGCCAAGGCCGGCGTAGTAGGGCACCAGATCGGCGGCGTTGGCAAACGTGAATCCCGCGTGTAGTTGCAGCCGCGCCGTCGCGCGTGGCACGCCGGCGTGGTCCAGATCGGCGGATTGCGTCATGGCGATGTGTTGGGCGAATCGGATGCGGGATGCAGACAGGCGATGCAGCAGTACCCGGGCAGCGTGCCCGCAGTCAGCGACGCGATGGCGCCGGCCTGGCTGGCGTGCAGCATCTGCCCGCCATCGCAGTCCACCTGCACCGGCGCTTCGCCCAGATTGAGCCAGATCGCCAGATGGCTGCCGTCGCCCATGCGCCAGCGCGCCACCAGTGCCTTGTCGGCAAGCGGCGTGACGCCGGCGGTGCGGCAATCGCGCAGACGCGGCACGATTTCGTGTCGACGAATCGACAGCAGCTCGCCGTAGTAGTGGTTCCACGCGCGGCAATAGCCGTCGGTGTCGTCGCAAACGGGGCGCGACGCGTCGAAGGTTTCGATTGCGTTCGGGTCCGATATCTCCGCCGCGCGTGCGTCGTCGCGGAAGGCGCTCGACGCGGCGAATTCGCGACGGCGTCCGTCGCGCACCGCTTGCGCCAGTTCGGGCGGATGATCGGTGAAGTACAGGAACGGCGTGCGAGCGCCGTGCTCCTCGCCCATGAAGACCAGCGGAATCTGCGGGCACAGCAACTGCAACGCCACGGCGGCGCGCAGCGCATCGGGATCGGCCAGCGCAGCCAGCCGTTCACCGAAGGCGCGGTTGCCGGTTTGATCGTGGTTCTGCAGGAACATCACGAAGGCTGTCGGCGAAAGCCCGGCGCTGCGCTGGCCGCGCCGCACCTCGCGCCCTTGCATGGGACCGTCGGCGTCGCCGCTGCGGTGCGGTGAGACCTCGCCCTGCCACGCGAATCCTTCGGACAGCACGCGCGCCAGATGATGCAGCGCCGGCACGCCGGGTTGTTGAGTGCGCGCGGCGCCCGGCAACGGCGCCTGGTATTCGCGATAGTAGCCATCGTGTTCGTCCGTCAGCAGCACATGCAGCGCGTGATGGGCGTCATCGTTCCATTGCGCGTCGAATCCGGCCTGCAGCAGGCTCGCGTCGTTGTGGTCGTTTTCCAGCACCAGATGGATATGGCGATTGGGCAGGCATTCGCGCAGCGTGGCGGCCAGCTGCGGCAGCCAGCCTTCGTCTTCGATCGCGTGCACGGCATCCAGACGCAGGCCGTCGAAGCGGAACGATTCGAGCCAATAGCGTGCGTTCTCGCCGAAGAAGCGACGCACTTCTGCGCGGCGGAAATCGATGGCGGGGCCCCACGGCGTCTGCCGGTCCTCGCGAAAGAAGGCGCTCGCGTAGCGATGCAGGTAATTGCCTTCGGGGCCGAAGTGGTTGTACACCACATCGAGCAGGACCATCAGTCCCAGGCCGTGCGCGGTGTCGATCAGCGTGCGCAGATCGTTCGGGCTGCCGTAGCTGTGCTGCGGCGCAAACGGCAGCACGCCGTCATAGCCCCAATTGCGCTGGCCTGGAAACTCCGCCAACGGCATCAGCTCGATGGCCGTAAAGCCGAGCGTCGCCAGCCGCGGCAATTGCGCGGCGGCGCCGGCGAAGCCGCCATACAGGCCCACGTGCATTTCATAGATCACGGCCTCCTGCCACGGCCGGCCGCGCCATTCGGTGTGCTGCCATGCGAAGTCGTTGGCCGGACTGTCCGGCGAGCAGAGCACGCTGGCGCCGTGCACGCCGTCCGCCTGTCTGCGGGACGCAGGATCGGGCACGATGGTGCCGTCGTCGAGGCGGAACCAGTAGCGCGCCCCGTCACAGCATGGCGCCACCGCTTCGAACCATCCGGAGCGCGCTTCGACCATCGGCACGGGCGCCATGCCAGCCACTTCCAGTCGCACGGTCTGGCCTTGCGCGGCGGCGTCGGGCGCCCACAGGCGGAACCGCACGCGGCCATCGGCGAGCCTGACCGGGCCGAACTGATACGCCTGGGCGCTTTTGTCGCCGCATGGCAGCAGGCGCGCGTCGGCGCCCAACGTCTGCCAGTTCGGGGGAGGCGCCACACCGCCGCGCGGCGGCATGGCGGGGACAGAGCTCATCATGATGCGCTACCTCGGGCAAGAGTCCGGCAAGTTTCAGGCGAGCGTTGCGGCGGGGCCGGGGTCGGCAGCGGACAACGCCGCCGTGTCCGGCACGAGCACCGGGCGGCGCGCGCGGGCGGGCGTGGGGCGCACCGGCACGGTCCCGATCCTCTCGGCTTCAGCTTCGGCATGGGCAGGCGCCACCGGCAGACCGGCCAGCGCTGGCGACAGTGCGCCATACAGCGCCAGATACTGCTGCGCCGGCGATTCCCAGCCGAAGTCGCCTTGCATGCCGCTGCGTTGCAGGGTGCGCCAATGGCGCGGGCGGCCATACCAGCCTAGTGCACGCGCGATGGCCACGCCCATCGATTCGACCGATTCGCCTTCGAACACGATGCCGTTGGCACGCGCCAGCGGACTGGTGCCGTTGCCCACATCGCGCACGGTGTCCGCCAGGCCGCCTACACGCGACACGATGGGCACGGTGCCGTAGCGCATCGCGTACACGGGCGTCAGGCCGAACGGCTCGAAGCGGCTGCCGTGCAGCAGCGCGTCGGCGCCCGCATGCAGCAAATGCGCGTCTTCCTCGCGATAGCCGATGGTCACGCCGACACGTCCGGGATGGCGCTGCGCCAGCGCACTGTATGCCGCTTCCAGCGCCGGGTCGCCGCAGCCGAGGACCACGAACTGCACATCGTCATGCGTGGCCAGCGCCTGCTCGATCGCCGGCAGCGCCACGTCGGCCATCTTCTGATGCGTCAGCCGGCTGCCCATGGCGATGATCGGGTGGTCGGGGTCCAGCGGCAGACCGTGGCGTGCCTGCAGCGCTGCCTTGCATACGCGCTTGTTGGCGATGCTGCGCACGTCATAGCGCTGCGGCAGCAGCCGGTCGGTGGCGGGCGACCATGCATGGGTATCGATGCCATTGGGAATCGCGCCCAACGCCGCCGCGCGGTGGTTGAGCAAGCCATCGAGCCCATGCCCGAAATGCGGCGTCAGGATTTCGCGCGCATAGGTGTGGCTGACCGTGGTGATCCGGTCGGCATAGCGGATGCCGGCCTTCAGGAAATTGATCTTTCCCCAGAACTCGATGCCGTCCGGCGTCAGGCAGCTTGCGGGCAAGCCTATACGTTCGGCGCACTCCATCGGGAACACGCCCTGAAACGCGAGGTTGTGAATCGTGCAGACGCTGGGAATGCGCAGGCCGCGCAGATGCATCAGCAGCGGCGTCAGCGCGGCATGCCAGTCATGCGCATGCACGAGGCTGGGCACCGGCAACGGCGTCTCGCCAGCGGCAATGGCCGCCGCGGCGTGCGCCAGCGCGGCAAAGCGCTGGGCGTTGTCGCAGTAGTCGCGGCCGGTGGCGTCCACGTAAAGCGAGCCAGGCCGGTCGTACAGCGACGGGCAATCGAGAAAAGCCACGCGCACGCCGCTATCGGGCATCAGCCCCAACAGCAGCCGCGCCGGACTATGTCCGGGAGGCAGCGCCATCGGCAGTTGGATCGTGCCCAGGCTGCGCACGTCGCGCGCCGCGGCAATTGCGCGCGGATAGCCGGGCATCAGGATGGTGACGTCGGCGCCGCGCTGCGCCAGTGCCTGCGCCAGCCCGCCCACGACATCGGCCAATCCGCCGGTCTTGGCCAGGGGCTGCGCTTCCGCCGCGACAAACAAGGTGTTTGCGTTCAAGGTGAGACTCCCGCTCATTGCTGTTCTGTTCTATTTGGGACGTGCTGCCTGCGGCGTCGGTGACGGCGCGGCGTACAGCAATGCGAACTTTGTGCCAGCTTGCGGCGGTGCAAAATGCAGTCCGCTTTCCTTGTGCCGTCAACGGCGGACGCCGCGCGGCGGAGCGGTCGACAAGGTCTCGGATGTATAAGCTGCTGGCGCTGTTGTAGAAAGTGCAGCGCCGCGCCGGCGAATGGGCCACCTCTGTAAATGTTCGCCGCGCCGTGGCGCGGGAGGGAACAAAGCTTCAGAACCGGTGCAGTGGCGTGCGAGGGGGCGTGCGAACGGGCGTGCGAAAAAGCTGTGCGCATCGGCGTCCGGGATCGAGCACCCGGACGCGCATCCGGCGTCGTCTACTTGCAGCGCTCGCTGAATCCGCCGCTGGCTGGCTCGCCTGGATCGGCGGGGCGATGCGGCCCCTGCACCTGGCCGCTCGAGCGTCGCAGCAGGCAAACCGGCACGGCGTTCACATGCCATACGCGCTCGGCGTATTCGCGAATCGCACGATCGGACGAAAACCGTCCCGAGCGCGCCGACGACAGCACCGACATCCGCTGCCAGCGCTGCGTATCGGCATAGGCCGCCGACACGTCGCGCTGGCACTGCAGATAGGATGCAAAGTCCGCCATCAGCATGTACGGATCATGCTGCAACAGGCCGTCGAACAGCGGACGAAACACCGCGGCGTCGCCCTTCGAGAAGAAGCCGTGCTGGATCAGATCCACTACCGCGCGCAGTTCGGGGCTGCTGTCGTAATAGTTGGCCGGGTGATAGCCGGCCGCCTTGAGCGCATAAACCTCGGTGGCATTGAGGCCGAACGGGAAGAAATTCTCCGCGCCGATGGCGTCGCGCAGTTCGATATTGGCGCCGTCCATGGTGCCGATGGTCAGCGCGCCATTCATCGCGAACTTCATGTTGCCGGTGCCTGACGCCTCCTTGCCAGCCAGCGAAATCTGCTCGGATAGATCGGCCGCCGGATAGATCTTCTGCCCGTAGGTGACATTGAAGTTGGGCAGAAATACCACCTTGAGCCGATCGCGCACCTGCGGATCGCGGTTGACCACATCGGCTACCGACGTGATGAAGCGGATCATCAGCTTGGCGTAGTGATAGCCCGGCGCCGCTTTTCCGCCAAACAGGAAGGTGCGCGGCAAGACATCGGCGTGCGGATCGGACTTGATCTGGTGGTACAGCGCGATGATGTGCAGCACGGCCAGATGCTGGCGCTTGTATTCGTGGATGCGCTTGACCATCACGTCGAACATCGATGTCGGGTCCACCGACACGCCGGTGCATTCGTGGATCAGGCGCGCCAGGTCGCGCTTGTTGTCGAGCCGCACGGCCTGCCACTGCTCGCGGAACGCGGCGTCCTCGGCGAACGGCTCGAGCGCCTGCAGTTGGTCCAGGTCCTTGATCCAGCCGTCGCCGATGGCGTCACTGACCAGCCGCGTCAGGCGCGGGTTGGACAGCGCCAGCCAGCGTCGCGGCGTCACGCCGTTGGTGATGCTGGTGAACTTGTCGGGCCACATGGCGTGGAAATCCTGCAGCACGTCCTCGCGCATCAGCCGCGAATGCAACTCGGCCACGCCGTTGATGGTGTGGCTACCTACGCACGCCAGCCCGGCCATGCGCACGTAGCGCTCGCCCTGCTCGTTGATCAGTGACAGCCGCGCCAGCCGCGTCGCGTCGCCGTAGAAGCGGATGCGCACTTCGTCGAGGAAGCGCGCGTTGATCTCGCAGATGATTTCCAGATGGCGCGGCAGGATGCGGCGGAACAGTTCCACCGGCCACTGCTCCAGCGCCTCGGGCAGCAGCGTGTGGTTGGTATAGGAAAACGCGCTGCGCGTGATGTGCCAGGCGTCGTCCCACGCCAGGTCGTGATCGTCCACCAGCAGGCGCATCAGTTCGGCAATGCCGACGGCCGGATGCGTGTCGTTGAGCTGCACGGCGAACTTCTGATGGAAGCGCGTCACCGGGATGCCGTGCGTGGCCAGCAGCCGCAGCATGTCCTGCAGCGAACACGCGACGAAGAAATACTGCTGCTCCAGCCGCAGTTCCTTGCCCTGCACGGTCTCGTCGTTGGGGTAGAGCACCTTGGTCAGGTTTTCCGAGGTGATCTTGCGGCTCACCGCACCCAGGTAGTCGCCCCGGTTGAAGGTGTGGAAGTCGAACGCCTCGGTGGCTTCGGCGCGCCACAGGCGCAGCGTATTCACCGTGTTGACGCGATAGCCGAGAATCGGCGAATCGAACGGCACGCCGACCACCGTCTTTTCCGGCACCCATCGCACGCGATAGCGGCCGCGGTCGTCGGTGTAGTGCTCGGTGCGTCCGCCCAGCCGCACCTGTACGGCCCATTCGGAACGCTGGATCTCCCACGGGTTGCCGTGACGCAGCCAGGTGTCGGTGGTCTCCACCTGCATGCCGTCGATGATGTTCTGGTGGAAGATGCCGTATTCATAGCGGATGCCGTAGCCGAGCGCCGGGATTTCGAGCGTCGCCAGCGAATCCATGAAGCACGCCGCCAGACGCCCCAGGCCGCCATTGCCGAGGCCCGGCTCTTCTTCCTGCGCCAGGATGTCGTCGAGATCGAGGTCGAGCGACGCCATCGCGCCGCGCACCTCGTCGACGATACCGAGGTTGACGAGGTTGTTGCCCAGATGCGGGCCCATCAGGAATTCGGCGGAAAGATACGCCACCGTGCGCGACGGCTGTGCCTGATAGGTCTCAGCTGTGCTGATCCAGCGCTGTACCAGCCGGTCGCGCACGGTATGCGCCAGGGCCTGGTAGAGATCGTTGCCGCTGGCATGACCGGGAAGCTTTCCCTGCGTATAAAAAACGTGATCGAGAAACGCGCGCCGGATCGTGGCGCTGGACATCGCGGTTCTCGTGTCGTCGCCCTGGTCATGCTGCGACCGGACTTCTTGAGCGGTACTGCGGTTTGCATCGGCATGGGCCGGCCAGAGCCGGGATGCATCGGTCATCACGTAACTCCTACACGAAAAGGACAAATAATCGATATCGATGGGCGCGGCGCGATCTTTCATGCTAGAAATCGTGCCTCCGGCGTCAAGTTACAGACTGCCGGTAAAGCTGGTATGAAAGCTGCTGCACTGACGATTCCATTTTTCACGTGAACGGCTGCGAGGCGCACCATGGCGAACCAGATTCCGCACGACCCCGTACGCAAGCCGGACCCCCGGCCCGACCAGAGTCCCGATCACGGCAAGGAAAAAGGGGATCAGCCGGCACGCAACCTGCCGGACAAGCATCCAACGCCGCCCTCGGCCACTCTGCGTGGGGCGCGTGCCGCGCGAGCGGTGCGACGCTGGTCGACCGCGCGCGGCGCGCATGCAACGTAAGGATTCCAGCACCCTTGGCGCGATCGTTGTACGAATTGCATTCGCGCTATCTGCGGATCGCGAAGCGCCAGCTATGATTAAAAGGCGCTGCCATGGGGGCCACGATAAAACCCGTTGCAGCCGTATGGCAAAGCGCCGCGGAACGCTGCGACGATTGCCGCAAGAATCGTCACAGAGCGCTGCCATATTTCCATAGAACAATCCGAACAAAAGGGACTCCGCATGCCGGACCTGCAGACGGATGGCACGCCAGGCGTAGTCGTGCGCCGGGCGGGGAGGGAATCGATATCGGATGGCGCGCCCGCGCCAGGGGATCGCGCGCGTGCGCTGCTCGATGCCGTGGACGATACCGCGATCTTCGAGATCAGTCTCGACGGGCATGTCTGCCTGTGGACCGAGGCTGCACGCCGCACCCTGCTGTACACCGAACAAGAAGCGCTGGGCAGCCACCTGTCGCGCTTTCACTCCGTCGAATCCGCCGCCACCGGCGAGCCTGCGCGCTGGATCGAGGCTGCCCGGCAAAGCGGACGCGCCGAAGACCGCGGCTGGCGCGTGCGTCGCGACGGCAGCGTGTTCTACGCCAGCGCAGTGCTGGTGGCGTTGCCTGATACCGATGGCGCACCCAGCGGGTTCGCCGTGGTCTATCGCGACATCACCATCCAGTACGCCGCCGAGGAACATGCGCGGCAGACAGAGGCGCGCCAACTTCAACTGCTGGCGCAGCTCGACGATACCGCGGTGTGCGAACTGAGCGCACAAGGCGAGATCCGCAGCTGGAGCCCGGGCGCCGAGCGCCTGTTCGGCTATACCGCGGCCGAGATGGTGGGACAGCCGCTGTCGAGCCTCTATCCGGGCAACGATGCTGCGGCCGATGGCGAACAGACCGGGCTGCAAGCCGTGCGCGCAACCGGCAGCTGGTGCGGCGAGCAACGCCTGCAGCGTCAGGACGGCACAGTGGTGCGCTGCCGCATCCAGCAGGTGCTGCAGCGCGACAGCGCCGAAAGCCTGTCCGGCATCCTGTGGACCGCGCGCGATATCACCGATACGGCGCGGCTCGATGAACTGGAGCGCGCGGGCCATCGCGTGCAGGCGTTCCTCGCCATCCTGGCCCACGAGCTGCGCAACCCGCTGGCGCCGATCCGCAATGCGGTCGACGTGATCCGGCTGACGCCGGGCGGCGACACGCGCATTCGCCATTGCGCCGAGATCATCGGCCGCCAGCTGCAGTTGCTGACGCGGCTCGTCAACGACCTGATGGATGTGGGGCGCGTCACCAGCGGCAAGCTGAAGGTGCAACGGGTGCCGATCCTTTACAACGACGTGGTCACCGCATCGATCGAGGCTATCCGCCCGGCGCTGGAAGCGGCCAGCCAGACGCTGACGGTCACGCTGCCGCCCGGGCCGGTGTTCGTCAACGGCGACGCGGCCCGGCTGGAACAGGTCATGTCGAACCTGCTCAGCAATGCCACCAAGTACACGCCGCGCGGCGGCACGGTGACGGTGCGCGTCAGGGCCGACGATGGCCAGGTGATCACTACCATCAGCGATACGGGACGCGGTATTGCCGACGCGGCGCTCGAGCGCATCTTTCATCTGTTCGCGCAGGAGGGCGATGCCGACACCGCGCGCAGCGGGCTCGGCATCGGCCTGGCCCTGGCGCGCGCGGTGGTCGATGCGCATGGCGGCGCGATCCGGGCCAGCAGCGCGGGCGAAGGTCGCGGCAGCACGTTCACGGTGATCCTGCCCGAGGTCGAAATGGATGGCGCCGGCATGCAGCGCGCCAGCCCGGCCACATGCACGGGCCAGCGCATCCTGATCGTCGACGACAGCGCCGATTCGGCTGACAGCATGGCCGAGTTGCTGATCGTGCTGGGACACGACGCGCGGCCGGCTTACACCGGCCTGCGCGCGCTGGAGATATTGCGCGACTTCACGCCCGACGTGGTGCTGCTGGATCTGGAAATGCCGGACATGAGCGGCTTCGAAGTGCTGGCGGTGCTGCGCCGCGAGCATCCCGGCCTGCGTGTGTTCGCTCTGACCGGCCGCGGCACGCCCGAGGACCGGCGACTGACCGAATCCGCCGGCTTCGACGCGCATCTGGTCAAGCCACTGACCGTGGAGGCGTTGTGCCGCGCGCTGGCCGGAGACCTCCGCGCGTGATTTACCCATCGCTGCGCTTGCCGGTATGCGTTGCGCTCGCGCTGGCCTCTTCGCCATTGGCGGTCAGCGCCGCAATACGGCGCCGCACTTCGGGACGGTCGAACACGTCGCGCACGTCGGCGTCGATGCGCCGTTGCCAGTTGGGGTGATCGGCGATCGTGCCGGGCAGGTTGGGCTGCTCTCGCAGCGCAAGCAGGTCTTCCATCGGCGCCAGGCGCAGCGGTGTCGCGGCGCGCCCGAGCCACTGCAGCACGAGATCGACCGGCGCGGCTTGCGCCGGCGGTTCGTCGCCATGCGCCACGCCTGCGTCGCGCATCGCCTGCCATAGCGCGCTGCGCTCACGCGCGCGCGCCGCCATGGCCGACGCTTCGGTTTCATCGGCGCCCAACTGCCGCAGGCGCGCGCGCCACGCGATGTCGTTGCCGGACCACCATCCGACGATGGTCGGTAGATCGTGCGTGGTGGTCGTGGCCACCGCTTGCGCGGGCCATTGCCACGGCGGCAGGAACGGCGCGGACGCATCGGCGTCTCCGTAGGCGTCTTTATCGACGGACGTTTCATCGGATGCCTTGGTGCCTGTGTCGGCGGATTGCGGCGTCGCCGCTTCTTTGGCCGCTTCCTCTGCCCCAGCCGCGTCGTCATCTCGCGCCGCACGTTCGAACCACAGCACGTCGATGCCAAGCACGCCGCGTGCTTCGAGCGCGGCGTTCAGCGTTTCCGGCACGGTGCCGAGGTTTTCGCCGATGATGATCGCGCGGTGCCGCCAGGACTCGATCGCCACCAGGCGCAGCAGATCGTCGAGCGGATATGACAGATAGGCGCCGGCGCTGGCGGGCGCGCCCGACGGCACCAGCCAGATGCGCGCCAGGCCCAGCACGTGGTCGATGCGCAAGCCGCCCGCGTGGGCCAGATTGGCGCGCAGCATCTCGATGAATGCGGCGTAGCCATGGCGACGCAATCCGCGCGGCGAGAACACGGCCACGCCCCAGTCCTGACCCAGCGGGTTATAGAGATCGGGCGGCGCGCCTGCATGGCAGCCGTTGATGATTTCGGTCTGGCGCGTCCATGCATGGCTGCCGCCAGGGTCTGTGCCGACGGCCAGATCGGCAATTACGCCGATCGCCATGCCCGCGCGGCGCGCACGCTGCTGCGCGTCGTCGAGCCCGTCGGCAGCCAGCCATTGGACGAAGGTGTGAAAGCCGATGGCGTCGGGATGCTCGGTCGCAAACGCGGTAACGGCCGCGCCGTTCGGTGAGCGCAATGCCACTGGCCAGCGTCGCCAGTCGGCCGCGTCGGCGATGGCTTCTTGCAAGGATTCAGGCGAGAGGCCGCCAGCGGCTTCGCGCTCGCGCACGTCGGCAAGGCGCGCGTTCTGAATCGCTTCGAAGCACGCATGGGCCAGCAGCGCATTGCCGCCGCGCGCACGGAATGCGGCAAATGCCTGACGTTGCGTGGTGCTGAGCAGCGTGTCATGCCGCTCCCACAATGCGCGCAGCAGCGCATGGCGCGCGTGCGCCAGCGCCGGCCAGTCGATTTCCGCGCGCCGCTCGGCCAGTGCCAGCGCGTCGCCCAGGCCCAGCGCGGCAATCGCGTCGGCCACGGCCTGTTGGCCGAACACACGCGCGGGATCGGCGTACAACGCATTGAAAAAGATCCGGCTCGACGGCGAGTACGGACTGTAGCGTTCGGGCAGGCCGATGAAGCCCGCGTGCAGCGGGTTGATCGCCACCGCATCGGCGCCGGCACGCGCCGCGGCTTCGGCGCAAAGTGCCAGCGTGCTCAGGTCGCCCAGTCCGGTATCGGCGCCGCGCCGCAGGCCGTAGAGCTGGACGGAGACGCCCCAAGGTTTGCGCGCCTGCGCCGCGCGCGGCGAAGCGGCTAGTGCGTCGGCCACGCCAAAGCATCGCGGCGGCGCCACCGCCACGATGGTTTCGGCATCGCCCAGCAACAGACGGTGATAGCCCCACTGCGCAATCGGCTCGATCTGCATGGCGCTCTCGCTGATGCGCTGCGCCACGCCCTCGATGATCGTGCCGTCCTCGAGATCGAGACGATAGGGCCGCTGCGGCACGGTATGCGCCCACGGCACGATCACGGGCTGATGCTGATCGGCGGTGATCAGCGGTGGCAGCGGCTGCGCGCCGTCGTCAGCGGCCAGCCGCGCGTGCGACGCCGCGCATTCGCCGGCAGATCCGCACGGCAGCTCCAGCGCCGTGAGCACCGCGCGCAGGGCCTCGTCGGTCAACGCCTGCGGCCGGTTCCACGCATCGCGCCAGTGCACCTGCAGGCCCGCGCGCGCTGCCAGTTGACGGAGCGGATCGCCGGTGGTCATTGCGATGGACCCTCGTCCTTGGGCACGGCCGCCGCCAGCAGCGCCACGCTGTGCGCCGCCACCTTGTACGCGGGACGGCCTTCCTCGTCGGCCGGCACCGGATCGTCCTCCAAATCGGGCGCAGCGCTATCGAACAACAGACGCCAGTCCTCGCCCGGCGCTGGCGTGCGGAATACTACGTCCTCGTGGGTGGCGTTCAGACACAGCAGGATGACTTCGACCTCTTCCTGCGCCGTGTGCGTGGCGCGGCGCAGAGCCAGCGTGCGCTCTTCCGGGTTGGCCCATTGGTCGCTGTTCAGCTCGTTGCCATCGGGGCCGAACCACGCAATATCGGGCAAGCCCGGCGCCGGTTGCGAGCGCCCGTGCACGAAGCGGTTTTCGATCAGCACCGGCAACTGGCTGCGCAGCTCAAGCAGGCGGCTTACCACGCGCAACATGGGCGCGTTGGACGGCTCGGCCGCGTCATTCCAGTTGAGCCACGACAGTTCGTTGTCCTGGCAGTAGGCGTTGTTGTTGCCCTGCTGGCTGCGGCCCCATTCGTCGCCGGCGGTGATCATCGGCGTGCCTTGCGATAGCAGCAACGTCGACATCATCGCGCGCGCCACGCGGCTGCGCGTTTCCAGGATTGCCTCGTCGTCGGTCGGGCCTTCCACGCTGCCGTCCGGGCTCCAGTTGGCGCTGGCATTGTCGTCGTTGCCGTCGCGGTTGTCCTCGTTGTTGGCCTCGTTGTGCTTGTGGCTGTAGCTGACCAGATCGGCCAGCGTGAAGCCGTCGTGCGCGGTGATGAAGTTGATGCTGGCCCACGGCTTGCGATGACGGCGGTCGAACAGGTCCGCGGAGCCGGTCAGACGGGCCGCCAGTTCGCCACGCTGGCCCGCGTCGCCGCGCCAGAAGCGGCGCACGTTGTCGCGGTACTTGTCGTTCCATTCGGCAAAGCCGGGCGGATGGTTGCCCACTTGATAGCCGCCGGGGCCCAGATCCCACGGCTCGGAAATCAGCTTCACGCGCGACAGCACCGGATCCTGCAGCAACGCATCGAAGAAACCGCAATTGGGATCGAAGCCGGTCGGCTCGCGGCCCAGCGTGCTGCCCAGATCGAAGCGGAAACCATCGACATGGAACACCTCGACCCAGTAGCGCAGCGAATCCATCACCATCTGCAGCACGCGCGGATGCGAAAGATTCAGCGTATTGCCGCAGCCGGTGTCGTTGACGTAGTGCCGTTCGTCGCCCGGCATCAGCCGGTAGTAGCTGGCGTTGTCCAGGCCGCGCCACGACATGGTGGGCCCGAGTTCGTTGCCTTCGCAGGTGTGGTTGTAGACCACGTCGAGCAGCACTTCGATACCGGCCGCATGCAGGCGGCGGATCGCGATCTTGACTTCATGGAGCTGGCGGCCGGACATGTACATCGGTTCCGGCGCGAAGAACGCCAGCGTGTTGTAGCCCCAGTAGTTGCGCAGGCCGCGCTCGATCAGGAAGCGGTCCTGCAGGAATGCATGGATCGGCAGCAGTTCGATCGAGGTGACGCCGAGCTTGTGCAGATGATCGATGAAGCGCGGATCGGCCAGCGCGGCAAACGTGCCGCGCGCCTGCGGCAGCAGATCGTCGCGCAGCATAGATGCGCCGCGCACGTGGACCTCGTAGATCGAGGTCTGCGGCCACGGATGGGCGGGCGGGCGATCGTCGCCCCAGTTGAAGCTTTCGTCGACCACCACGCTTTTGGGCATGGTCGGCGCGCTGTCGCGGCGGTCCGGCGTGAGGTCGGCGCGCGGGCTGTTCAGGCGATAGCCGAACAGCGCGTCGGACCAGCGCACCGGTCCGCTCAGCGCGCGCGCATACGGATCCAGCAGCAGCTTGTACGGATTGAAGCGATGGCCGCGCGCGGGCTCGTACGGGCCGAACGCGCGAAAGCCGTATTGCAGGCCCGGCTGCGCGTGCGGCAGATAGCCATGCCAGATCTCGTCGGTGCATTCGGGCAGCTGCAGGCGCTGCACTTCCTTGCGACCATTGGCCGCGAACAGGCACAGGTCGATGCGGCTGGCGTTGGCGGAAAACACGGCGAAGTTGACGCCCAGTCCATCCCAATGCGCGCCAAGCGGCCACGGTTTTCCGGGCAGCAGGCGATCCACGGTATTGCTCGCCATCCAAGAGGCTCCTGTTTGTGGTTGTTGTCGGTGTGGCGGTGATTACAAATCGGTTGCGGGGCGCAGGACCAGCGTCGCCAGCGGCGGCAGCGTCAGCGCCACCGATGCCGGCTGTCCGTGCGATGGCGTCGCGTCGGCCTGCACGCGCCCGCCGTTGCCCAGGTTGCTGCCGCCGTAGACGCCGGCGTCGGTGTTCAGGCATTCCTCCCAGTCGCCCGCAAACGGCACGCCCACGCGATAGCCGTAGCGCGGCACCGGTGTCATGTTGACCACCACCAGCACCGTGTCGCGGCTGTCGGCCGCGGCGCGGCGCAGATAGGCAAAGACGCTGTTCTGGTGATCGTCGCCCACGATCCACTGGAAACCTTCGGGCCGGTGATCGGCGGCATGGAGCGCCGGCAGGTTGCGATACAGGCGGTTCAAATCGCGCACCAGCGAATGCACGCCGCGATGCGCGGGCTGATCGAGCAGCGCCCAGTCGAGTTCCTCGTCATGGTTCCATTCGCGCCACTGCGCGAACTCGCCGCCCATGAACAGCAGCTTCTTGCCCGGGTGCGTCCACATGAAGCCGTAGTAGGCGCGCAGGTTGGCAAAGCGCTGCCAGTCGTCGCCGGGCGCCTTGCCGATCATCGATCCCTTGCCATGCACCACTTCGTCGTGCGACAGCGGCAGCACGAACGCTTCGGACCAGGCGTAGACCATCCCGAAGGTCATGTCGCTGTGGTGCCATGGACGGTGGATCGGCTGGTGTGACAAATAGCGCAGCGTGTCGTGCATCCAGCCCATGTTCCACTTGAAATGAAAGCCCAGGCCACCCGATTCCACACTTGCCGTGACGCCGGGCCATGCGGTGGACTCTTCCGCGATAGTCAACGCGCCGGGGCAGCGCTCGCGCACCAGCGCGTTCATCTCGCGCAGAAAGGCCACCGATTCCAGGTTCTCGCGGCCGCCAAAGCGGTTTGGCACCCATTGGCCCGGCTCGCGGCTGTAGTCGCGGTACAGCATGGACGCCACGGCGTCGACGCGCAGCGCATCGGCGTGGAAGTGTTCGAGCCAATGCATCGCGTTGGCCAGCAGGAAGCCGCGCACCTCGTTGCGGCCGAGGTTGTAGATCAGCGTGTTCCAGTCCTGGTGATAGCCCTCGCGCGGGTCCTCGTGTTCGTACAGCGCGGTGCCGTCGAATTGCGCCAGCCCGTGCGGATCGGTCGGAAAGTGCGCGGGCACCCAATCGAGGATCACGCCGATGCCGGCCTGGTGGCAGCGGTCGATGAACGCGGCAAACCGGTCTGGCGGTCCCAGCCGCGATGTGGGCGCGAATAGCGAGAGCGGCTGGTAGCCCCAAGATCCGCCGAACGGATGCTCGGTCACCGGCAGCAGTTCGATATGCGTGAAGCCCAGATCGCGCACGTACGGAATCAGCCGCTCGGCCAGGATATCCCAGCCGCGCCCGGTATCGTTGGCCGCGCGCTGCCACGACATGACATGCAGCTCGTAGACCGACATGGGCGTCGCATAGGGATCGGTGCGTGCGCGCTGTTCCAGCCACGCCGCGTCATTCCACTGGAACGGCGGCGCCATACGGCCCGCGCACGCCACCACCGACGCGGTGGCCGGCGGCAGCTCGGTGGCCTGCGCCACCGGGTCCGCCTTGTCGGGCAGCGCCTCGCCGTGCGGGCCGGTCATGTCGTACTTGTAGCGGCTGCCGCCCGCCGCGCCCATCGCCTGCGGCACGAACAGTTCCCAGACTCCGGACCCCAGGCGAAGCCGCATCGGATGCCGTGCAGGATTCCAGCCGTTGAAATCGCCGATCACCGACACACGTTGCGCGTTGGGCGCCCACACGGCAAAGCGCACGCCGGGCTCTCCCTCGATCGTCAGGCACTGCGCACCGAGGCACTTGCCCAGTTCCAGATGGCGGCCCTCGTTGAACAGATGCAGGTCGAGATCGCCAAGCAGCAGGCCGAACGCGTACGGGTCGGCGCTGATCTGCTCGCTGCCGTCCGGCCAGCGGACGCGCAGGCGATAGTCCTGGACGCCTGGCAGGCGCTGCGCGTCGGGCTGATTGCCGACCGGATTGCGGCCGGTCTCAGGCCAATCGGGCAAGCGGCCCGCGAACACGCCGTCTGGATGCAGTTGCACCATGTCGGCCAGGAAATCCCCATGCGCATCGGTAAGCTGCATGGCTGCAGCGCCGGGTACCACGGCGCGCACCGTCATGCCATGTTCGTCGCGATGCGGACCCAGCACGCCGAACGGATCGGCAAGCCGGCCTTCGCGCAGTGCATCGATGACCGGACCCGGCAGGGTCGGCGCGGGCAGGTCGAGCGCGGCGTCATTGCTGGCCATGATCGTCTCCCAGAAGTCGGCGGACCAGACGCGCCAGCCCGCTGGTGGGCAGGTCGATCCACGCCACGCGATTGGCCGCTTCATAGCCCACCTCATAGGCCGCGCGTTCCAGCAGGAACAGGTCGAGCAGCGGATGCAGCTGCTCCGGCGTGGCCCACGGTTGCGCAGCGGCCGCCATGGTTTGCGCATAGCAGTGCAGGAACGCGTTGCCGGCCGTGGCGCGGAAGCGGTCGAGCAGCGCGGCGCGCCGTTGCGCCTGCGCGGGCGGCAACGTGGCATGGGTGCGTTCACGCCGATCGGTGCCGACCGTGGCCGCCGCGTAATCGAGCGAGCGCAGCAGGCCGGCCACGTCGCGCAGCGGCGACGTCTTGCGCCGGCGGAAGGCCAGCGGCTGGCGCGGTTCGCCTTCGAAATCGACGATATAGGTGTCGTTCTGCGCGATCAGGATCTGTCCCAGATGGAAGTCGCCATGGATACGCGTCTGCAGGCTGCCCGGCGCGGCCGTGGCGAGCCGCGCCACCAGACGCGGCAGTGCGTCGCGGCTGTCCAGCAGCATGTCGATATCGCTGGCGAAATCGCCGGTGGCCGACTTGCGGTGTGCCTTTAGCAGATCGAGCGCCTCGTTCAGCGAATGCAATGCCTCGTTGGCCCATTCGCTGGCCTGGTCCTCACCGGCGGATTCGGGCGCAAACGCAGCGTCTTCGGCCGGCCGCGCCAGTACCGCATGGAGTTCGGCCAGACGCCGCCCCAGCGTGCCGACCATCGCGGCATAACCGTTCAGTGACTCGTCGAATTCGTCCTCGCCGTCGGTGGAGGGCAGCGCGTCGTCGATGGTGCGTCCCAGGTAATCGAGCGTCCAGTCCCAGCCATCGCCCTGGTTGAGGATGTAGCCCTGCAGCAGCATCAGTGTATGCGGCGTGCCGTCGGCCCCTGCGCGCACCACTTCGCCCAGCAGCGGCGCGGAATGTGTGTAGCCGTTGGCGGTCAGGTAGCGCGTCATTTCGGCCTCGGGGTGCACGCCGCCGGCCACGCGCCGCACCAGTTTCAACACCGCGCTGTTGCCGTATGCCAGCGAACTGTTCGATTGCTCGGCCGACATCCACTGCACCGGCTCGTCTTCCAGCGGCGCGGCGGCCAGGCCCGGTTCGGCCTGGAAACGGATCACGCCGCGCGCGGTTTCCGCCTGCACGCCATTGCGCATCGCCTTCACGATGGCGCGCGCGTACGATTCGAGCACGAAGCCGTCGGTGGCCACGCCGACGCGGCTGCCGCGGCGCACGCGCGCCATTGACAGGCCGTGCACCAGTTGCGGCATGCCGTCCGTGCTTTCGCGGTCCCACAGCAGCGCCACCGGCAGTTGATAGCATTCGGTGCGGCCCGGCAGCGAGACTTCCACTTCGCAGTGCCAGATCTCCTCGTTGTTGTCGACCTGCGCAATCGGCCATGCATAGGCCACGCTCACGCGTTCGATGCGCTCGCCCTTCGATGCAAACCAGCGGCGGCGGGCGAGGTAGTGGGGCAGCACCTCGTTGTTCAGCGTGCGACGCGCAGCTTCCGTTAGCTCGCTGCGTTGGCCGACGTTCTGCAGGACCAGCGTGACTTGATCGATCATTTGTTCGGGGGCGTGCACGTGCCAGGCGGGCGGCGCCGCGTCTTCGCTCAGCACAAACCAGTAGAAGCCATACGGCGGCAGCGTCAGCAGATAGGTCAGCTGGCCGATGGCGGGAAACGGCGTGGCGCCGAGCATTTCCACCGGTACGCGCCCGTTGAATTGCGACAGGTCCAGCTCCACGGCCTGCGGCGCGCGCGACAGGTTGGCCACGCACAGGATGTGCTCGCCGTCGTATTCGCGCAGATACGCAAGGATCTTGCGGTTGCCGGGAAACAGGAAGCGCAGCGTGCCGCGGCCGAACGCATGATGCTGGCGCCGCAGCGCCAGCATGCGGCGCATCCAGTTCAGCAGCGAATGCGGATCGCGCGTCTGCGCTTCCACGTTGACGGCTTCATAGCCATACAGCGGCCCCTGCAACGGCGGCAATACCAGCCGTTCCGGATCGGCATGCGAGAAACCGCCGTTGCGGTCGGGCGACCATTGCATCGGCGTGCGTACGCCGTCACGGTCGCCCAGGTGGATGTTGTCGCCCATGCCGATCTCGTCACCGTAGTAGATCACCGGCGTGCCCGGCATCGAGAACAGCAGGCTGTTCATCAGTTCGATGCGGCGGCGATCGCGTTCCATCAGCGGCGCCAGGCGTCGACGAATGCCGAGGTTGATGCGTGCGCGGCGGTCGGTGGCATAGACCTCCCAGAGATAATCGCGCTCGCTGCTGGTGACCATTTCCAGCGTCAGTTCGTCGTGGTTGCGCAGGAAGATCGCCCATTGGCAATTGGGCGGCACTTCCGGCGTCTGGCGCATGATGTCCGTGATCGGAAAACGGTCCTCGCGCGCGATGGCCATGTACATGCGCGGCATCAGCGGAAAGTGGAACGACATATGGCATTCGTCGCCCTGGATGCCGCCGTCCGGACTGGCCGCGCCGGTGGTGTCCGCCGTGCCGCCGCCGCTGGCGCCGCCAAAGTATTGCTGCGCGTCCTCGGGCCACATGTTGGCCTCGGCCAGCAGCATGCGGCCCGTGTAGTGCTCGTCCAGGTGGCGGCGGATCTTGCGGATCACCTCATGGGTTTCCGGCAGGTTCTCGTTGCTGGTGCCCTCGCGTTCCACCAGGTACGGCACCGCGTCCAGGCGCAGTCCGTCGATGCCGATGTCGAGCCAAAATCGCATCACCGACAGCACTTCGTTGAGCACCTGCGGATTGTCGAAATTCAGGTCGGGCTGGTGCGAATAGAAGCGATGCCAGAAATACGCGCCGGCCTCCGCGTCCCAGCTCCAGTTCGACTTTTCGGTGTCGCAGAAGATGATGCGCGTGCCCGCGTATTTCTGGTCGTTGTCGGACCACACGTAGTAGTTGCGCGCCGCTGATCCCGGCTTGGCCTTGCGCGCGCGCTGAAACCACGGGTGCTGGTCCGATGTGTGGTTGATCACCAGCTCGGTGATCACGCGCAGCCCGCGCGCATGCGCCGCGGTGACAAAGCGCTTGGCCTCGGCCAGCGTGCCGTAGTCGGGATGCACGTTGCGATAGTCGGCAATGTCGTAGCCATCGTCGCGGCGCGGCGACGGGTAGAACGGCAGCAGCCAGATGGTGTCGACGCCCAGGCTTACCAGGTAGTCGAGCTTGGCCAGCAGCCCGGCGAAATCGCCCACGCCGTCGCCATTGGCATCGTAGAAGGACTTGATGTGCAGTTGATAGATGACCGCGTCCTTGTACCAGAGCGGGTCCGCATTGAGCAGTGCGGCGTTGGCGCGCTCGGAGAGTCGCTTCATGCCGTTTCTCCTTGTTGTTGCGGGCGCACATACCAGAGCGCAAACGGCAATTCGTGCGGATCGAGGCGGATGCGCTGGCGCTTGCCGTGCCACGTGAAGCGCTTGCCGTGCATGAGGTCCTCCGCGTTTAGCGCGGCGTGGTCGGGCAGTCCCCACTCCCACAGCGGCAGTTCGATGTCGCATTCGCGGGCGGCGCGCGGATCGAGGTTGATGGCGGCCAGCAGCACGTCGTCGCCGAACTCGCGCTGGCGCACGGCCTCCGTGCCCGCCGCGCTGGCCGGATCGCACGGATCGGCGCGCATATAGCGGGCGAAATACAGCACCGCGTCGTCGCTGGCGTGATAGAAGCGCAGCCCGAGATGGTTCTGCAGCGCCGGATGACTGGCGCGAATCTGATTGAGCCGCGCGATCTCGGCCACGATATTGCCCGGCGCCTGCCAGTCGCGTACGCGCAGCTGGTATTTCTCGGAATCGAGATACTCCTCGCGCTCCACGCCGTTCAGCACCAGCGGGGCGCCTTCGCAAACCTCGAAACCGCTGTACATGCCCCACAGGCCGGACAGCAGCGCGGCCAGCGCGGCGCGAATCAGAAACGCGGGACGTCCCCCGTTGTGCAGGAAAAACGGGTTGATATCGGGCGTGTTGACAAAGAAGTGCGGACGATAGAACTCGCGCAATGGGCTCTGCGTCAGCTCGGTCATGTATTCGGTCAGCTCGGCCTTGGTATTGCGCCACGTGAAGTACGTGTATGACTGCGCGAAGCCCAGCTTGGCCAGCCGCGCCATCATCTTGGGCCGCGTGAACGCCTCGGCCAGGAACAGCGTGTCCGGATATCGGGCGCGCACATCGGCGATCATCCATTCCCAGAACGGCAGCGGCTTGGTATGCGGATTGTCGACGCGGAAAATCCGCACGCCCTGTTCGGCCCAGAACATCACCACGTCGCGCAGCGCCTGCCACAGCTGTTCACCGGCCGGCGGAGCGGCGTAGAAATCGACGTTGACGATGTCCTCGTATTTCTTGGGCGGATTCTCGGCGTAGCGCAGCGTGCCGTCGGGCCGGTGCGAGAACCACTCGGGATGCTCGCGCAGCCACGGATGGTCGGGCGAGCACTGGATGGCGAAGTCGAGCGCGAGCTCGATGCCCATCGCGGCCGCCGCCTGGCGCAGCCGCTGGAAGTCCTCGAGCGTGCCCAGTTGCGGGTGGATCGCGTCGTGGCCGCCTTCGGCGCTGCCGATCGCGTAGGGGCTGCCGACATCGCCCGGCTCGGCCTTCAGGCTGTTGTTCTTGCCCTTGCGGTGTGCCTGGCCGATGGGATGGATCGGCGGAAAGTACAGCACGTCGAAGCCCATCGCGCGAATTGCCGGCAGGCGCCGGATCACGTCGTCAAAGGTGCCGTGGCGATTGACGTCGCCGCTTTCCGAGCGCGGAAACAGCTCGTACCAGCTGGCGAAGCGTCCGGCCAGACGATCGGCCTCGATCGGCATCGCGGTGGGATAGCGGCTGGCAAACGGCCGGCCGGCGGGCGTTGCCATGGCCGCGCGCATGGCGGCTTCGGTGCGAGGTGAAAGCAGTATTTCCAGGCGCAGCGCATCGTCGCCGGCTGCTGCGTCGAGATCCGCCAGCAATGCGGCGGCATCGTCGATGCCGCTCGCCTGCGGGCTGTTCAGCGTTTCGGCTACCAGCCGCGCGCCTTCCTCGATCTCGAGCGTGATCTGCACGCCGGCCTTGCGCTTCTTGCCGATTTCGTCGAGCCAGCTTGCAAACGCATCACGCCAGGCTTCGACCGTGAACTCATGGCGTCCCAGCGCCACCATCGGAATGCTGCCGCGCCAGCGGTCGTTGTCCACGTGCGTCATCGGCGCGGCGTGCCACTCCTGGTCGCCCGGGCCGCGCCACAGCACCGCTGCGGCCAGCTTGTCGTGACCGTCCATCCAGATGTCGGCGGTCACCTCCACGCGCTCGCCGACCACGCGGCGCACGGCAAAGCGGCCGTTGTCGACGCTGGGCGAGAGATTTTCGATGGCCACGCGCGGTGCGGCCAGTGCCGACGCCAGCGCGCGGTTAGTGGTCTTGCGCCCGTTGGTCGCGCGCTTCGGCGCGGCGGCCGCAGGCGCGGGCCGGGCTTCGTACAGGCGGATGTCGGCGGGCGGCAATGTGATGGTGCTGGAAGGATCGAGCGGCGCATCGGCTTCCAGCGCGCTGCCGGGGCCGCCTGCGGCGGGTGTCAGCGTGGCGGCCGGCTGCGGCAAGGCGCCCAGCACGCGGTCCGCGCCCAGGCAGGCGGGCTCAAGCGGGCAGGGATTGACCACCACCGTCAGCGCTGGTGCGGCGGGCGCGCCATTGGAAGCATGGCGCGGCACGCGCGCCAGGACCGTCAGCGGGGCCCCGGGGCCGCTGACGTGCCGGATGGCAACGGCCGGTTCGGGATCGCGCGCGGTCAGCCACGCGTTGGCCTGCATCAGTTCGTGCGTGAGATCGTAAGGCGCGTCGACGATGTCGCCGGCTGGGCCGTCGCCCTGTCCCGCAGAGGACACGGCACTGCCATCGAAGCTGGCGGCCTGCGCTGCGGCAGCGCCCGTTTCATACCCGGCCGGCACCAGCCAGCCGTCGCCGATGGCGGCGGCGGTCCAGAGCGCGCGGCGCGCAGCCAGCACGTCGACGCCGTCGGGCGCCAGCGCCGGCGCCGCCAGCACGCGGCCGAAGCGGCGCAGCCGGGCGATCTCCTCGGTCAGCCAGGCGCTGCGATAGTCCCACCAGGGCAGCGACGAGAACGCGCCGTCGAACGGCACGCTGGCGAGCTCGTCGAGTTGCGCGGCCGAAGTACCCGGCGTCCACGCCAGGAACAGCGCGTCGCCCTGACGCCGCACGGTTTCGATCAGTTCGGTCCAGTGTCTAGCGGCCACGCGCGCCGGGGCACGGCAGCAGAAACCGGCCGCGCCGGCCTGGACGGCGTCGCCAAGCTGCGCGCTCCACCACGCCACCAGTTGCTCGGCAATCGCGTCGTCGAACCATCGCGCGCGCACGCCGGGCAGATGACTGTCCGTAGCGTCGGGGCTGCCCGACGGGCGCGCGTGATCGACCCAGCCGTCATGCTGGCCGGCGATGTTCGACGGGAGTCGATCGAGCGCCAGATCGAGCAGCGGGGCAAGCCCTTCGGCGCGGCAGGCCTGTAGCGCCTGGTGCAGCGCGTCTTGCGACGTGTGAGGCGCTGACCAGCCGGCCAGCAGGATATGGTCGAATCCGAGCGACGCGGCGCGTACCAGCGCGTCGCGATCCACTGCCCGGGCGTCCGTCAGATTGAGTTGGCATATGCGCACTGCAAGAGTCCTCTGGCCGTGAGCGCCCCGGGGCAGGTTGGGCGCGCGACGTCTGTTTCGTCTGTTTCAATTCGGACCGGACATGCGAATCACGTGCCAGTGTGCGCGCCGCGACAGGATTTTCAGCACGGCCGTGGCGGAGCAACGGAATGGTGGAGATCGACGGTAACCGGACCAGGAAGGCGGACCTGTCAGCGTTGTAAAAATTGCGTGCGTGGCGCCCTGTTCAGGGTAGGAATGGCGTGTGCGTCGGGCGCTCCACATCCTCCGTTCGGGTGACGTGAGGCGTCGATGCGCAGGCGACCGACTGTGCGAAATGGAAGATGGCGGGCAAAAAAACGCCGGGAGACCCCGGCGCGTCATCAGCTCGTGCGGTACACGTCGAGCCGGTTATAGAGCGTCTTCAGGCTGACGCCGAGCGCCTTGGCGGCCTGGCGTTTGTCGCCGTCGAAGCGGGCCAGCGTGGCCAGGATAATCTCGCGCTGGGTATCGGCCAGTGTGGTGCCGACGCGCACGCTGACCACGCCGTCCACCGTGGTGGGCCGGGGCGGCTGGCTGGACATGCCGGGGTTGCCGATTTCCACCTGACGATCGGCCAGGATGTACGCGCGATAGATCGTGTTCTTCAGTTCGCGGACGTTACCGGGCCAGTCGTAGCGCGTCAGGCGTTCCAGCGATCCGGGCGCGAACGTCTTGTCGGTCTGCTCCATGGCGTTGAATTCATCGAGAAAATGGCGCGCCAAGACGGTGATGTCCTCGACGCGTTCGCGCAGCGGCGGAATATGGAGCGGAAACACCGCCAGCCGATAGAGCAGGTCTTCGCGCAGTTGGCCGCCGCGCACGGCTTCCATCGGGTCGCGGTTGGTGGCGGCCAGGATGCGCACGTCGCTCACCAGCGGCGTATCGCCGCCGACACGATGGAACGAGCGGCTTTCCAGCACGCGCAGCAGCTTGATCTGCATCTCCACCGGCATCTCGGTGACTTCATCGAGGAACAGCGTGCCGCCCTGCGCCTGTTCGAAGTAACCGGCTTTCTGGTCGAGCGCGCCGGTGAAGCCGCCTTTTTCGTGCCCGAACAGTTCCGATTCGATCAGCGTCGGGGCAATCGCCCCGCAGTTGACCGCCACGAACGGACCGTTGCGGCGATTGCTGCGGTCGTGTACGGCCCGCGCCACCACCTCCTTGCCAGTGCCTGATTCCCCCACCGCCAGCATGGTGACGTCGGTCACGGCGACGCGGTTGAGCTGGGCGATGAGGCGTTGCATGGCTGGCGACGTGCTGTCCCAGAGCGGCGAAACCTGGGCCGGGGCGGCACGGCGCCCCGGCGTGCGGGCCGGGGGCGGGACGGAGCGTCCGGAAGGGAGCGTGGCAGTGGTTGACACGGATTTGTCTGGCGCGCCGCCCTGTCCCGCCGGGGGCACATCTGCCGCGATGGGGGGTGCGAGCGCTTCATGATGGTGAAGATGCCTATCATGCTATCCGCTCGAGCGCCAAGTGGCTACCGCCCGAGGGCGCGTCGCGGCATGATCCCACAGGCGTGTAAGACAGACACTGGCATATCGGCCAGTGTGCAATCATTACACTTCAGCCTAAACCGGCGCGCGAGGCGGCAGTCTCCAACCGTGCGCCTAACTATCATTCCACCGCTTCGGCCATGACATCCCGACGCTGGTCAGACGACGTCCCCTACTTGCGCCTATGCCCCACATCCTGATCGTCGACGACGATGAAAACGCCTGCGCGGCGCTGGAGGAAATCGTTGCGATCGAAGGTTTTTCCTCCGCCTCTGCCGGCAATCTGCGCGAAGCGCGGCTGCAACTGGGATGGCGCATGCCCGACGCCATCCTGGCGGACTTGCGTCTGCCGGACGGCAGCGGCATGGAGTTGTTTGACGAGGTGGGATCGGCCGGCGTCGAGGTCATCCTGACCACGGGTTATGCCAGCGTCGAATCCGCGGTGGAAGCGCTGCGGCTGGGCGCCACCGACTATCTGGTCAAGCCGATCAACGTCACGCGCCTGCAGACCGTGCTCAAGCGCATCGCCACCACGAGCGAGCTGCGCGCGGAGATCCATTCGCTGCGCGGCGAGCTGCGGCGCTACGGCCGCTTTGGCCGGCTGCTGGGCAGCTCCGAGGCCATGCAGGCGGTCTATGACCAGCTCAGCAAGGTTGGGCCGACCGAAGCCACCGTGCTGCTGATCGGCGAGAGCGGGACCGGCAAGGAACTGGCCGCGCAGACCGTGCACGAGTTGTCGGCGCGCCGGCGTCAGCCGTTCCTGGCGGTCAACTGCGGCGCGATCTCGCCCACGCTGATCGAAACCGAAATGTTCGGTCACGAGCGCGGCAGCTTTACCGGCGCCGACCGCCAGCACAAGGGCTATTTCGAACGCGCCGACGGCGGTACGCTGTTTCTCGACGAAATCACCGAGATGCCGCTTGAATTGCAGGTCAAGCTGCTGCGCGTGCTGGAAAACGGCACGTTCATGCGCGTGGGCACCAACCGCGAGCAGCATGCCGACGTGCGCGTGCTGGCGGCCACCAACCGCAATCCGGAGGAAGCGGTGGCCGAAGGCAAGCTGCGCGCCGACCTCTATCACCGGCTCAATGTGTTCCCGATCGAACTACCGCCGCTGCGCGCGCGCGGCGACGACGTGGTGCAGATCGCCAACACCATGCTCGAACAATTGAACGCGGAACAAGGCACGCAGCGACGCTTCTCGTCCACCGTGCTGGAAAGCCTGCGCATGCACGCCTGGCCCGGCAACGTGCGCGAGCTGCGCAACTTCGTGCAGCGCGCCTACATCATGGCCGACCAGGATGTGATCACCGAGGTACAGATCCCACTGCAGGTGGCCGCCGCGCCCACCAGCGGCACGGCGATGGTGTCGGTGCCGGTGGGCATGTCGCTGGCCGAGGCTGACCGCCAGCTGATCTTCGCCACGCTGGAGCAATGCGCCGGCGTGAAGAAGCATGCGGCGGAAATTCTGGGTATCAGTTTGAAAACTTTGTACAACCGGCTGGAGGATTATGCGGCCAAGGGCGAACTGCCCGAATGGCTGCGCACGTCGCGCAACGGTGACGCCAGCCCTCCGGCGGCCTCATAAGCGCGCGTGAGCCGCGGTCCCGCGAGGCGATTCGCCACGGCATGGGCCGATCGCGCAGCAACGCGCCCGCCGGGGCGCACGATTCTTGCGTGCAAGGTGCCATTGCAATTTCCCAAGTGCAGATCAATGGTTGAGCAGCGACATGGCTGACGCCCCCAGAAACCCTTCCAGTGATGCACGCGATGCATCGAGCGCGCTACCGCAGTCCCACGATGTCTGTGATCCCTGCGATGCGCCGTTGCCCGTGCACAGCATCAACGAGGTAACGGCCCTGATGGAGCAGGCTTCTCATGACCTGCGCTCGTCGCTGAATGCGATCCAGAGCTGGAGCTACGTACTCGATCGCTCGATCGATGCGATGGCCGGCCCCGCGCAGCGCGCGCTGGCAGGTATGCGCTCGGGCATGCAGCAGCAGCTGGCACTGATCGAGGAAATGGAAGAGGGCGTGCGCCTGCTGGCGGATGAACGCACCCCGGCGTGGGAAGAAGCCGATCTGCGCGTGGTGGCCGAACAGGCGATTGCCGATAAGCGGCCCGCAGCCGAGGCGCGAGGCGTGATGTTGACCGATCTGGATTGCCGTAGCCCGCAAGGGCGCGATTTTCTGGTGCAGGGCGATTCGCTGCGCATGGCGCCACTGCTCCGGCATCTGCTGGTGCACTGCATCTGGCGCGCTGCCGCGGGCGGATCGGTCAGCGTGCACCTTACCGCAGAAGACGACTACGTCAAGTTCCGGATTACCGAGAGCCCGCCAGTCGAAAAAACGCGCGGCGCCAGCCGCCTGGCGGCGCTGAGCGATTTCTTCGCGCGCCGCATCCCGCCCGATGGCAGTCATTCGCCGCGCCAGAGCACCGCGCTGCTACTGACGCGCCGCATGGTCGAACTGCAGGGCGCGCAACTGACCGCGGAAAACGAAGCGTGCGACACCGATAGCGTGACGATCTGCATCGCCGTCCGTTTCCCGCGCAAGCATTCCGCCTGAGCCCAGTCTTCGCTTCCACCTCATGTGCTGCGGCAGTTTTTACCGCCGTGCGCACAAAGTGCAGCGCCTTGTGCGCTGCAACGTCTCTCATGCGCCGCGTCGCGCGCCTTTCCTGTCGTGCCGCTATCGTCGTAGTACCGCCTCGATAACGCCGCCATAACGCGGCTGGCCGTCGCCGCGGGGCGGATCTGGCCCGCGTCGCGTTGTGCACGCCTCGACGCGCGCGTGCGCTGGCCCGGCACTTGCATCGTATGCAGACGGAGCCCCGCCAACAGGGGATCCCAACTCGATATGCGATATGCAACTGGAGAGACGCCATGGCACGAGAATCGAAGGGATCGCACAAGCCGTCCGCCAAGCCTTCGACGCAGGCATCGGACAAATCCACGCACGGCAAATCCGATAAGCCGGCCCGCACATATCAGGCCGCTGTCGACGAATCGTTGGACATGACGTTCCCCGCCAGCGATCCGATTTCGCCGGGTGCTGCAGTGCACGCGGAAAAGCAGACCCAGACCAAGCGCGACGACGTCGACTGGAAACTCAAGAAGGGCAGCGAACACCAGCCGACCGGCGAAAAGGCCGCGGCGCACCGCAAGGGCGCCACCGACAAGCGCTGAATCGCGCGAAGGCGCAGCGCGCCGCGAGATGTCGCGCCAGTTGGCGCCGGCGAGCCGAGCGATTGAAATTCCGAAGCGCCGGCTTGTGCGCCTGGACACCATTGCATTGCAACATGCCTTGAACGGAGCCTCAGGATGTCTACGATCATCGCAGGACGATTCGATACGTTTGCCCGGGCCGAGACCACCGCAACGCGTTTGATGGCCAAGGGCGTCAAGCAGGACGATCTGAACATGTTCTATGTGAATCCGGCCGGCCAGCACGCGGCATATCCGATCGGCGGCGACCACGCGGCCGACCCGGCTGCGCGAAAATCCGGCAAGGGCGCGGGCCGTGGAGCGTTGATCGGCGCGGTAATTGGCGCGGGTATCGGCATCTGCCTCGCGGCGGCGGTGCGCGCCTGGTATGGCGCGAACCTGCAGCCGTGGGTGCTGGTACTGGTGGTGGCCTTTGCGACCGGGCTCGGCGCGTATGGCGGGTCGCTGGTTGGCGCGCTGTCGCTGACCAGCCAGCGTAGCGGCCGCATGCGTCACGCGGGCGTTTTGCTGGCCGCGCATGTCAGTCCCGATAACACCACGCTGGTCGCCAACGAACTGCGACAGAACGGCGCGCAGGACGTGGAGCGCGCTGAGGGCCAATGGCGCAACGGACGCTGGGAAGATTTCGATCCCCTGGCCGCGCCGGTGCCTGTGGGCCGCACCAGCGCGAGCGAGCGCGCGTGATCGATTCCCTTTTTATTTTTCACCCAGAGGAGCTGCTCATGAAGCCCGTTGAACCACAAGTACCCCCGCCGCCCGGCGGCCCGGTGCGCGGCGCCGCGATCATCGGCGATGTCGATCAAACAGGAGCCGGCTGCGGCCCGTTTGTGATGGCCTCCGATACGCTCGAGGGAAACAAGGTCGTCGATCCGTCGGGCGAGGAAATCGGCACGATCGACCACATCATGCTTGACGTGCTTGGCGGTCGCATCGCGTATGCGGTGCTGGCGATGGGCGGCTTTCTGGGTATCGGCGAGCGCCTGCATGCGTTGCCCTGGTCCGCGCTGACGCTCGACACGCGCCGCAAATGCTTCGTGCTCGGCGTCGAAAAAGAGCGGATCAAGGCCGCTCCCGGTTTCGACAAGGAGCACTGGCCCACCATGGCGAATTCGCAATGGGCCACCAGCATTCACGAGTACTACGGTATCTCGCCTTACTGGGAAAAGGATCGCTACGATCCCTGGGCTTGAACGCCAGTATTGTCACCACCCGGCTCGCGCGGATGCGAGCCGGGCAAGAATCCGCCGCCTCGCGTTACTGTGCATGCGAGGCGGCTTTCGTTTCTGGATCCGCTATACCTTGTGGTTGACCTGGCCCGGCGGCTTGTTGGAAGGGTCGGCGCGCATGCCGGTGGCTTCCGGCGGCTGTCCCATCGGTTCCTGGGGCGGCGGTACGCGCGTGGTCAACTGGTTAGATACGCCCAGGATGCCGGGCGGGGTGGACGCGGCCTTTTCGATGCGCTGCGCGATGTCGATATCTTCCACGCGGCCGGTGATCGTTACGCGCCGATCCACCACGTGCACGGCCACGCCGTCCGGCATGTCGCCGCCGCACGCTTCGGCGATGCACGTGCCGACGCGCTCGCGCAGTTGTTCGTCTTCGTCGTCGTTGTGAAGCCGCTCGGGCGTTGCGTTTGCAGTCTGCGTCATGGTGGTTCCTTTCCTGTCGGACAAGAGATGGACGCGGCCAGCTTCTTGCCGCGCACGCACACCGGTGAGACGCAATCGTCATGCCCACGCGGAGCGCCCAGGTTCACGTCGAGGTTTGTAGAAACGACGTGTCACGGTGCCGGATGACATCCTTGTAGGACGCCACCGACTGAAACTGCATGAGGGCGCTCCCTACAATGTAGTCAGTCCTGCTTCGCATGGGAGCGATTCATGCCACAGCCAACCAATCGCCGCATTCTGCATTTATTCGATCGCTTTGCCGGCTCCGCCACGCGGCAGGCGGGCTCGCCGGTGGCGTTCGTGCTGGCCGTGCTCGTGGTGGTGATATGGGCCGTCACCGGGCCGATGTTCAAGTTCTCGGAGACATGGCAACTGGTGATCAACACGGGCACCACCATCATTACCTTCCTGATGGTGTTCCTGATTCAGCAGAGCCAGAACAAGGACGCCCTTGCCGTGCACCTGAAGCTCAACGAGTTGCTGGCGTCGCATCGCGAGGCCAGCAACCATCTGGTCTCGATCGAGGACCTCGACGAGGAAGAACTGCGCCAGCTCGTGGCGTTCTACCGGCAGCTCGCGAAGCTTGCCGACGAGGAGGGCGGCGTGAAATGCAGCCACTCGATCGACGAGGCCAACCTGAATCATCGCGACAAGCGGCAGGCGCAGCTATCGCGCCACGGACGGCACCATCCAGCGGTCCAGCAGGAAACGGGAGAGGCGTCCGCCGCGGCCTGAGCGCATCGGCGCAATCGGGCCGATGCCTGCGCGCGGTCCTTCCGTACACCGTACAACCCATGGCGTAGAAAGCGGCCTGGCCGCACAGGAGCCCACATGGCGACCCACGCGACTCCCCAATCGGCCTCGGCCGCGGCGATCGACATCGACGCTGCGCCCGATCCCGTCAGCCGCGACGTTCGGGTGGTGGCCTACGGCCGCGCCGATTGTGACGATCCGCGCAGCCACCAGGGCGCCACGCTCGCCGGCATCGCGCAGCGCGTGGCGCGGCTGGCCGGCTTCACCTATGCGGGTAGTTATGACGCCGCAACGCACCGCACCGCCGACGGGAAGCTTTACTTCGTGCCCGAGCAAACGCTGATCGGTCTCGATCACGCGCGGCAGCTTGGCATCACAAGCCTGCAGAATCTGTTTGGCGGCGTAGTGCCGCACGCCTTCATCGGCACCAAGGCGATCTCGCATGGGCTCGTGTCTCCCGACGCGCAGGCGCCGGAAGGGTGGAGCGAGGCGTTTGCCGCGCATGTGCGCGACCACGTCCTGCCCGGATTCACGGCGTTCTCGCTCGACGATGCGCGTCGCGCCGGGCAACGCATGCTGAGCGATGGCGCGGTGCGGGTCAAGGAGCCGTGCGGGATCGGCGGGCTGGGACAGCAGGTGGTGCGCAACGCCGCCGAGCTTGACGCGGCGCTGGCCGGCCTGGACGCCGATCGCGTGGTCCGGGAAGGGCTCGTGCTCGAACGCAATCTTGACGACGTGGTGACGTACAGCGTGGGCCAGGTGGAAATTGGCGATCTGCGCGCAAGCTACTGCGGCACGCAAACGCTGACGCCCAACAATGCGGGGCAGGAAGTCTATGGCGGCTCCACGCTGCGCATGGTGCGCGGCGGGCTGGAGGATCTGTTGGCTCACCCGGTGGAAGCGCATTTGCGCGATGCGGTGCGCGCGGCCATCGCCTATCACGCGGCGGCTGTGGCGTGCTTTCCCGGCGTGTTGGTATCGCGCTGCAACTACGACGTGGCGCTGGGCCGGCACGGCGCGCAGGCCTGCCTCGGTGTGCTGGAGCAGTCGTGGCGCGTGGGCGGCGCGACCGGCGCGGAACTGGCGGCGCTGGCCGCCTTTCAGGCCGATCCGCAATGCGTGCGCGCCACCGCCAGCACGCGAGAAATCTACGGAGCCGACGTCACCGTGCCGGCGGGCGCGGACGTCTATTTTCAGGGAGAAGACCGCAGTGTCGGTGCACTGACCAAGTACGCAATTCTGGAGTCCGTTTCCAATGGCCACACATGAAGAATCGATAAAGATCCATACCGATGGCGGCGTCATCGCCGGGACAGTGATCTCGCCCGCCACCAAGTTACCCGGCGTGCTGTTCGTGCACGGCTGGGGCGGCAGTCAGCAGCAATATCTGGCACGCGCCCGTGAAGTGGCGGGGTTGGGCGCGGTGTGCATGACGTTCGACCTGACTGGCCATGCCGGCACGGCCGCGCAATACGAGACCGTCAGCCGCATGCGCAATCTCGCCGATGTGCTGGCCGCCTACGACATGCTGGTGCGGCACCCCGAGGTCGACCGCAACGCCATCGCGGTGGTGGGCAGCAGCTACGGCGGATATCTGGCAGCGGTGTTGTGCGAACTGCGCTCAGTACGATGGCTGGCGTTTCGCGCACCCGCGCTCTACATGGACAGCGGGTGGGAATCGCCCAAGCGCCAGTTGCATCGCGACCAGGATCTGGTGGCGTATCGGCGCAAGGTGGTGGCGGCCGAGAGCAATCGGGCGCTGCGCGCCTGTACCAACTTCAAGGGCGACGTACTTGTAGTGGAATCCCAGCACGACAACATCGTGCCGCACACGGCGGTGCTCAGTTACGTCGATGCGTGCATCCAGGCCAGTTCTATCACCTACCGCGTGCTCAAGGGCGCCGACCACGGCCTGTCGTCCGAAGACAGCCAGCGCGCCTATACCAAGCTGTTGCTGCGCTGGCTGCGCGAAATGGTGACCGAGGCGCGTACCGGCCCCGCGGTGCCAAGCCGGCCGTCGAAGCCGTCCAGCGCCACATCGGCGCCCCATCACGACGATGGCCTGTCCACTGTGCCCGACGAGCCGGCACAGGCGGTGACGGCGGGCGACGACGACAACGATCCGCAGGTCATCGCCGCCCAGCCGCGGCGCAGCGCCTGACGGGCGAGGGAACTCCCCGCTTGCAAGACTTGCACGATTGGTGCGCGGCTGGCGTGTAAAAACTGCCATGTCCCACAGCGATCACATGTTCGGCGGATGGCATGGCTTGTGCAGAGCGTTGCCATATGAGCTCCGCCAATCCTGCAACTCTGCAACCTGACGATGACACGGCCGCCACAGCGGCGGCGCTGAAACGCGTGGGTTTGCGCCACGTCGACGACAGCGAGCCCGGCATTAAGCGGCGCCGCAGCGGGTCCGGTTTTGCCTATGTGGGCCCGGACGGCAAGCGTGTCGACGAGGCCACGCTCGCCCGCATCAATGCGTTGGCCATCCCGCCGGCCTACGAGTCGGTCTGGGTGTGTTGCGATCCGTCCGGTCATTTGCAGGCGACAGGGCGCGATGCGCGCGGCCGCAAGCAGTACATCTATCACCCGGACTGGGCCGTACTGCGCGATGCCAACAAGTACACGCGCCTGATGGCGTTCGGCAGGGCCTTGCCAAGGTTGCGCGGACGCGTGACGCGCGATCTGGCGCGCAACGGTATGCCGCGTGAAAAGGTGCTTGCCGCAGTGGTGGCGTTGCTCGACGCCACGCTGGTAAGGGTGGGTACGCCGCGCTACGCCGAGCAGAATCGTACCTACGGTCTTACCACGCTCCATCGCAAGCACGTTGTGGTGCGGGGCAGTCGGCTGCGCTTCCAGTTCACCGGAAAGAGCGGCGTCACGCACGATGTGTCCGTCAACGATGCGCGGCTGGCGCGCGTGGTGCGCAACTGCGCGGAACTGCCCGGACAGCGGCTGTTCAAGTACAAGGATGGCGAGGGCGACGTCCGCGAGATCGGATCGGTCGACGTCAACGCCTATCTGCACGAAGTGATGGGCGGCGATTTCACGGCCAAGGATTTCCGCACGTGGGCAGGCAGCGTGCACGCGCTGGCGCTGTTGCGCAAGACGGCGGCCGACAGCGAAACCGCACGCAAGAAGGCCGTGGTGGAAGTCATCCGCGAAGTTGCACGGCGGCTGCGCAACACGATGGCGGTCTGCCGCAAATGCTACGTGCATCCCGATGTGCTGACGGCGTTCATGGCCGATACTTTGCAAGCCTTACCGGCACCGCGTTCCGCAATTCGCCTGCGCGCCGACGAAGCGAGATTGCTGGCCTTGCTGGAAAGTACCCAGGCGCCCGCGACCGCCGCGCGCAAGGCGGCTTGATCGCGTTTAAAGCGGGGCGAAAGCATGGGAATGCGGTGCGACCATGCACGGGCTTCTCATCGCTTTCTCATCGCTTGTTCACCGCATTTGCCCGGCACGCCTATTGCATCGATACGTGCATCACAACAACATCCAGCACGTAGCAAGCGAGGCCCAAGGTGGAACAAGTCATTACGCGGAGCACGCAGGCCGATGGCAGCGGCGCGGCAACCGCCCGAACAGCGCAAACAGCCAAGACAATACAAACAGCACGACAAGAGCGATCGGAAGAATCAGCCGCGCACGCATCGCTTTGCGCTACGCATGCGCCGACGATTCTGCCCGATGTCGTCCTCCCTCATCCCCATCCCAATGCGCGGCATATCCGCGCGGCGCGGCTTGCGACGGTGGCCCGCGCCAAGGGCAGCGGCGCGCGTGCCCTGCGTGGCGCCGATATGCGGCAGGCGCGCGTGCTGATGCAGGCGTTGTGCGAGATGCGTCTGGAATTGCGCAGCCCCGATCAGGCATGGCTCGCAGCGACGCTGGATACGCGCCACACCACGACCATGGCGCTGTGGCGCAATCGCGATCGAGCCGTTTTCCTGCAGCCCGAGATCGAGCGCGGCATCGAGGAAAGACTGCACGCGGGCTTTCGTCATGCGCGCAGTGGCAGCACGCACGAAGCCGCCAACGAATTCAAGCGCGCGTATTTTCTGCTGTGCTGCGCGCTGACGCACGCACGCGATATGGCGCGCCGCAACGCCGCCGCATCGGACGCCGCCGCGCGTTCTGAAGGCTGAGGCCGCCGAAAAACGCCGGGCTAGCGGCGTGCCGGCTTGCAGGGACCGATATATCCCGGCAGTTCGCGCGCGGCCGGGCTCATCGCTAGCCTGACCCCACGCGCGAGCGCAGTCGCGAAGCTGTGATGGCTGTCGAGTGGACCGTCGATGTGCTTGCGGAAAAAGTCGGCCCAGCGGAAATCCGGATAGGCGGCCTTGACCTTGCGATAGCCGCCGGCCAGTTGCACAAACGCTTCGAGACTGCGGTACGGGTCGTCGCGCATACCGTGGATATCGCCAGGAAGCTCCTTCAACGGCCGACGCTTGCCGTGTTCGTCATAGGGATGAACCATGTGCGTGTCGACCATGTGCTTCCAGAATTTGCGTGGAGAAAGATGGCTCAGGTCTGCCCGCACGATCGCAGGCACCATCACGATCCCCATCTCGTGCCACGCACGCACCCAGTGGTGGTGATCGACCACATACAACGTCTGTTCGGGACCGAGCACTACATGAATCCGGTGCTTGTCCAGAAAGCCCGGCAATTCCGCATGCGACAGGCGCCGCGTGACGTGGATTTTCTGCGCGACGTGATAGCCGCCCACCGTGATCTGGGTGGGGCGCAGATGATCGACTGGAACCATCAGTCGGGCGCCTTCCCTGAGCAGGCGTACTGGTTCCTTCCGCTTGGTGGTCATCGGCCGTCGTGTGCGGGTTGGCGATGTGCTGCAGGCAGCAAGGTTCGTGCCGTGCCGCCGATGCGCGGGCGGGCCATGCGCGCATGTGGCGCCGGGAAAGCTTGCCATCGTTTGTAACCCTTACCCGTGCGGTGGCACGCCGCGGCGCTGCGCGGCGCGCACAGCCGTGCGGCATGGAAATTGCGCCATGCGCTGGCAGATCGGTTATCCGTTATTCAATGGGAGCGCTCGATGTCCACGCCACAGAAAGTACCGCCCCAGCACCAGGCGCGCGAGCCGGGGCTGGAAAGCGAGATGACGCCACGGCCGGACAGCGGCGCCGACGACTATATCGGCAGCGGCCGGCTAAAAGGCAAGGTGGCCCTGATCACCGGCGGCGACAGCGGCATCGGCCGCGCGATTGCCGTCGCCTTCGCGCGCGAGGGCGCAGACGTAGCCTTTGCATATCTCGACGAACATGAGGATGCCCAGGAGACCGAGCGACTGATCACTGAGTCGGGACAGCGCGCGCTGGCGATGGCGGGCGATATTGCCGATGTCGCCCACGCCGACAAGATCGTGGCTGACACCATTGCCCAGTTTGGCCGCCTCGACATCCTGGTCAACAATGCCGCCGAGCAGCACCCGCGCGAGTCGCTCGAAGAGGTCTCGCCGGGGCAAGTCGAGGCCACGTTCCGGACCAACGTGTTCGCAATGTTTCATGTGACTCGTGCCGCGTTGCCGCAATTGCAGAAGGGTGCGGCGATCCTCAATACGACGTCGGTGACGGCCTACCGCGGTAGCGCTCATCTGCTCGACTATTCGGCCAGCAAGGGCGCCATCGTCGCCTTTACGCGGTCGCTGGCGCTGCAGGTGGTCAAGCGCGGCATTCGCGTCAACGGCGTGGCGCCGGGTCCTATCTGGACGCCTTTGATCCCGTCGACATTCAGCGCGGAGGAAGTGGCCGAGTTTGGGACCAAGACGCCGATGGGACGCCCCGGTCAACCGTTCGAAGTGGCCGCGGGCTACGTGTTTCTGGCATCCGACGCGGCGAGCTACATCACCGGTCAGGTCCTTCACATCAACGGTGGCGAAGTGGTCAATGCCTAGGTCCGCATTGCAGATTGGATTCCGCCATCAACATGGAGAGCGAGCATGTCATCGATTGTCGCAGGACGTTTCAACTCGATTCCCGAAGCCGAACAGATCGCGCAGAAGCTCTATGCACGCGGCTTTTCGGTGTGGGATGTATCGATCATGTCGGTCAATCCCGGCGGTGCGCGCCCGCCCGGCGTTTTGCTCGCGGCACGGGCCAAGGGCGAGCGCCGCGACGAAGCGCTGGACGTCCTGCGCGAGGGCGGCGCATGCGACATCGAGCGCGCCAGCGGCAAGTGGGACGGGGGCCAGTGGGTCGACTTTGATCCGCACCAGCCGCCGACCTTGGTGGACGACGTCGCGGGCGAGTGCTGGCCCGCGCCGTCTGCCGCCGCGACGCAGTCATCGCACCGCGGCGCGGACGATGCCCGGCGCGACCACGCCGGCCCGGTCGCCGCGGAGGCGGTTGCGGAACAGAGCACAGGCAACGAGGATCCCGGCAGCGAGCTCGAGCATTACGTCGATCGCCAAGTGGCCAGCCATAACTGATCGTGATGCGGCATCGTGCCGTGATGCGGCGCCGCATGGAGGATGTCGATGGAATTGCATGCCATGGCCGATCTCGATACCCTGCGTCCCACGCAATTGACGCTGGGGCTGTATCAGGTGCGGCAAAAGATGGATGTCTCCGCCAGACCGCGCGAGCCCGAGGCGCTCAAGCGGTTCCTGAACGAGCACCGCATCAAGACCATCGTCGGCCCCGGCGGGGCGCTGTTTATCGCCGACCATCATCACTGGACCCGCGCGTGGCTGGAGCTGGGATGGCGGCGCGCGCCGGTGGTCATACTCGACGATTTGAGCGGCCTGCCGCCTGGCAAGTTCTGGAAGCGCATGCGTAAGCTGGGACACGTGCATCCCTATGACGAGCACGGCAAGCTGCTCGATACGGCCGCGTTGCCGTCCACAGTGATGGGCATGCGTGACGATCCATACCGCAGCCTGGCGGCGTTCACGCGCATGGCGGGGGCGTACCGCAAACCGGGCAATGCCTATGGCGACTTTCGCTGGGCGGGGTTTTTTCGGCGTCATGTCGAGGAGGACATGAAGAGCATCGCGGGATTTGCCCGCGCGATGACGGTGGCGATTCCGCTGGCGCGCAGTAGCAAGGCGCGCCGACTGCCGGGTTTCATTGGGCGTTGCGAATAGACGGGTGAGCGTTGGACACCGATAGTCGACGGCGATAGGCGCTGGGCGCGCGCCAATACGCATGCCAATAAAAACCAAGCCCCTCGTCCGCATGACGCAGACGAGGGGCTTAGGAGCGATAAGGCGCGCTTAGCTCTTGGACTTGTGCATCGGCTTGCCCTTTTGCTTGGTGGAAGCCATTTTTTCAAGCTCGCTCTTACTCATCGATTTGGCCATCGACTTCGATGCGCCCTTGAGAGAACCGGCGGTGCGCTCGCCACGTTTGGCTGAAAGCGCGGCTCCGGCCGCCATTTGCTGTGCCTTCGATTTGGCTGGCATGTCGATCTCCTTCGATGCGAGGTTCAGAAGAATCGTCGCGGCGTCGCGATTCGCGCCGCAACGGGCAAATGCGGTTTGCAACGGCTGTCACCTCTGGCCGCCTTTATCCGCGCCTATATCCGGCCCAACACCACCAGAATCACAACGATGACGACGATCAGCCCGAGACCGCCGCTGGGTCCGTAGCCCCAACCGGAGCTGTACGGCCACGTCGGTAGTGCGCCGATCAGCAGCAGGATAAGAATGATCAAGAGGATGGTTCCAATGGCCATGTCGTGCTCCTTTGTTGTGGTGCGGGCGGCGCGGCGGCATTTGGTGCCCCGCGCTGCGCTGTCCCGGTGATTACAGGTTAGAACAGCGCCGACCATCCCCAAGGCAGGCAGGGGCTGAATTCACTGTAGGAATATGACGACACTTCGGCGCCGCGAGTGGGCGCGTTTGTCGGCGCACCGGCGCGCAACGGGGTGCGCGCGGCTGGCGGCGTGGGGGGCGTGTGCGATGCGGCCGCGCCGGGCTCAGTATGCGGCGCTGTAGATGGCGTGAGCGTCGGCTTCCAGCACTTCGCGCGGGTTATTCACGAGCAGCCGCGTCTGCAGCATCGCATCGCTGGCCATGCGCGCGATATCGGTCTGCTTGACACCGACTTCGCGCAGCGTGCGCGGAATGCCAGTGGCCGCGATCAGTCCCTCGATATGCGCGATCAGTGCCCCAGTCTTGGTTTCCGCGCTGCCAGTGGTGCCGGGCAGCACCACATCGGCCAGTTCGGCGTAAAGCTGACATGCGGCAGGCGCATTGAACTTCATCACATGCGGCAGCACCAGCGCGTTGGACAGGCCGTGCGCAACGTGGAAGATGCCGCCGATCGGATACGCCAGCGCGTGCACGGCGGCCACCGGCGCATTGGCGAACGCCTGGCCTGCGAACATCGCGCCCAGCAGCATTGCTTCGCGCGCGCCGCGGTCTTCGCCGTTGTCGCAGGCGCGCATCAGGTTCTGCGACAGCAACTGCAGCGCGCGCACCGCCAGCATGTCGGAGATCGGGTTCTTCAGATGCGCAGTCGTGTAGGCCTCGATGGCGTGCACCATGGCGTCGATGCCGGTGGCGGCGGTGGCCGCGCGCGGCAGACCGAGCGTCAGCTCGGCATCGAGAATCGCCAGGTCGGCGATCAACTGGGGCGCAACCACGCCCATCTTGGTGGTCTCGCCCGTGGTGACGATGGACACTGCGGTGACTTCGGAACCGGTGCCGGCGGTGGTCGGCATCTGCACCAGCGGCAGGCGCGTGCCCGTGACCTTCTTCACGCCGTACATTTCGCCGATGGTCTGCGTGGCCGGCAGCAGCACGGCGATCAACTTGGCGACATCCATCGACGATCCGCCGCCGAGCCCGAGCACCACTTCCGCGTTGGCCTGGCGCGCGCGTTCGGTGGCTTCCAGGACCACGTGCTCGGGCGGGTCGGCAATCACATCGTCGATCACCGTGACCTGCCAGCCGTGCCGGGCAAGGTCTTCCAAGGCTGGCGCCAGCAGTCCGCTTTTGGCGAGAAATCCATCGGTCACGACGCACAGCCGATGGGCCTGCGCAAACGCCTCGCGCAGCAACGCGCCAAGGCGCCGCGCGGCGCCAAATTCGACGACGACCGTGGGCACAGTCTGAAAGCGGAAAGGGTTCATGGTGTCTCCGGGAGGATGTCCGATGGCTAGTTTCTTATCGTGCCGCCCCGCGGCGCTTTGCACGCGCGGAGCGGCGAGCGGTGACGCTTTACATCTGCAGGCAAAGATACTTGATCTCGAGATATTCCTCGATGCCGTGGCGCGATCCCTCGCGGCCTACGCCCGATTGCTTGATGCCGCCAAACGGCGCCACCTCATTCGAGATCAGCCCGGTGTTCAGGCCGACCATGCCGTATTCCAGCGCCTCGGCCGTGCGCCAGGCGCGCGCGATATCGCGTGTGTACAGATACGCGGCCAGGCCGTATTCGGTGGCGTTGGCGGCGGCCACGGCGTCCGCATCCTGCTTGAAGCGGAACAGCGGTGCCACCGGCCCGAAGATTTCCTCGCGCGCCATGCGCATATCGGCCGTCGCGTCTGCGATTACGGTCGGCGTATAGAAGGTGCCGCCCAGCTTGTGCGCACCGCCGCCAGTCAGCACGCGCGCGCCCTTGGCGGTGGCGTCCTCGACCAGCGATTTCACTTTCTCGATGGCCGCGTCTTCAATCAGCGGGCCGATCAACACGCCGTCTTCGAGCCCATTGCCGACGCGCAGCTGGCCCGTGCGTTCGGCGAATTTCGCGGCGAATGCGTCGTAAATGCCGTCCTGGATATAGAAGCGGTTGGCGCAGACGCAGGTCTGGCCGCCGTTTCGGTACTTGGCGGCGATCGCGCCTTCCACGGCAGCGTCCAGGTCGGCGTCGTCGAACACAATGAAGGGCGCATTGCCGCCCAGTTCCAGCGACAGACGCTTGACCGTCGGCGCGGACTGGGCCATCAGGATGCGGCCCACTTCGGTCGATCCGGTAAACGACAGCTTGCGCACGATCGGACTGCCGGTCAGCACGGCGCCAATGGTCTTGGCGTCGCCGCTGACCACTTGCAGCACGCCAGCGGGCACGCCCGCGCGGTGCGCCAGTTCGGCCAGCGCGAAGGCCGACAGCGGCGTCAGCTCGGCCGGCTTGATCACGATGGCGCAGCCCGCGGCCAGCGCCGGCGCGGCCTTGCGCGTGATCATCGCGGCCGGGAAATTCCACGGCGTGATGGCGGCGCACACGCCCACTGGCTGGCGCAGCGTGACCAGGCGCTTGTCGGCCGCGGGCGTGGCCAGCACTTCGCCATCCACGCGCTTGGCTTCTTCGGCAAACCATTCGATAAAGCTGGCCGCGTAGGCAATCTCGCCCTTGGCCTCGGCCAATGGCTTGCCCTGTTCGCGCGTCATCAGGTAGGCCAGGTCGTCGGTGTTGGCCAGCATCAGGTCGAACCAGCGGCGCAAGATGATCGCGCGTTCCTTGCCAGTGCGGGCCGCCCAGCCCTTCTGAGCCGCTTCGGCCGCGACCACGGCGCGTTCGGTTTCTGCCGCACCCAGGTCGGCAACGCGGGCGATCACCTCGCCCGTGGCGGGATCGGTCACGTCGAACGTGGCGCCCGAATCGGCGCCCACCCATTGGCCATCGACATAGGCCAGCTGCTTGAATAGCGAAGGATCCTTGAGTTTCATGGCGTGTGATTCCTGGAAGTTGGCCAACGCGCGACCCGATAAGGTCCCGCTTGCGTAAGTTCAATAGATTGAACTATATTCGGTACGTTGAACGATGGGCCGATGATACGCCCATCCTCGGCAGACCGGCAATAGGCATCGCCGTTCCTTCAAAATCATCGGTCTCCCGCCCGTCGGCAGCCACAACCCTCACGCCCATGCCCAAATCCAGCTACGACATATCCGACGATACCCCGGCCGCCCGGCCCACCTCGCCAGCCGTGGTGCGCGCGGTGCAGGTACTGGACGCTATCGCGGCGGCCGGCGAGCCGCTCACGCTGGCGGACCTGACGCGCCTGACCGGCGCGCCCAAGAGCTCGCTGCACGGGATGTGCGACACGCTGGCCCAATTGCAATTGATCAAGCGCATGCCCAACGGCGGCATGGCGCTCGGTCCGCATGTGATGAGCTGGGCCAGCGCGTTCCTCTCGCGCACGCAGATCAGCGCGGAATTTCAGGCCTTGTGGGACGAGACCGATGCGTTTCACGACGCAACCGTCACGTTGTCGATGATGGACGGCGCCGAAGTGGTCTATCTGGCCTGCCAGAACGGCGATCGTCCGCTTGGCGTGACGTTCCGCATCGGCATGCGGCTGCCCGCGCCATACACGGCCACCGGCAAAGCCATGCTGAGCACGCTGCCCACGGCGGACGTCCATCGCCTGTTCGCCGACGGCATGCCCGCGCCGCTCACGCGCGCCAGCGTGGCAACCTTGAGGGCGCTGGCGGACGAACTGGAACAGGTGCGTGCGGCGGGATACTCGATCGACAACGGCCAGATGCGCGAAGGCATGACGTGCTTTGGCGCGCCGGTGTTCGAAGCGATGCGCGCGCGCGCGGCCGGGGCCATCGCCGTCAGTTTCCTCAGCAGCGAGATCGACGCCGTCACCGGCGAGCGCATCGGCCGCGAGGTGCGCGCGCTGGCCGACCGGCTGTCGGCGCGGCTGGGTGCGCCGCAGTAGCCGGCGCGACGGCATCGGCGTGGCCGATTTGCACTACGTCCGAACATAAGGAAACGGCTACTTCGTTTTGTTATTGCGCGGCGTCAATGGCTTGAATTCGGTGAATCGCTAGCATCCGGAAGTTAATTTTCCAGATCCTGACGATGACTCAAGCTTCGGCGGACACCATCCGCCGCCCTCAACTGGTGGCGCCGGCCGGATCGCTCGCGGCGCTGCGCATGGCGCTGCAGCACGGCGCCGACGCAATCTACCTGGGCCTGCGCGATGCCACCAACGCGCGCAATTTCGGCGGCCTGAACTTCAGCGAGGAGGACATCCGCACCGGCGTGGCCGAGGCGCACGCGCGCGGCGCGGAGGTGCTGTTCGCGATCAACACGTTCGCCCAGATGGGGCAGGTCGAGCGCTGGCACCACGCCGTCGACGCGGCCGCCGCGCTGGGCGCGGACGCCGTGATCATGGCCGACGTCGGCCTGATCGCCTACGCGGCGGCGCGACACCCGTCGCTGCGCATTCATCTTTCGGTGCAGGGCAGCGCCACGCATGCCGACGCCATCGAACTGATGCGCGAACGATTCGGCATCCGGCGCGTCGTGCTGCCGCGCGTGCTGTCGGTGCCGCAGATCGCGCGCCTGGCCAGGCAGACCAGCGTCGAACTGGAGGTGTTCGGTTTCGGCAGCCTGTGCGTGATGGCCGAAGGGCGATGCTTGCTGTCGTCGTACGCCACCGGCGATTCGCCCAACAACAAGGGCGTCTGCTCGCCCGCGCACGCGGTGCGATGGGACGAGCGCGACGGCACGATGCAGGCGCGCCTGTCCGGCATCCTGATCGACAGCTACGCGCCCGGCGAACCGGCCGGCTATCCCACGCTGTGCAAGGGCCGCTTCACCGTGGAGGGCGAACACGGCTACGTGCTGGAAGAGCCCACAAGTCTCAACGCGGTGTCGCTGCTGCCGGCGCTGATCGATATCGGCGTCGCCGCGATCAAGATCGAAGGACGCCAGCGCAGTCCGCGCTATGTGGCCGACGTGGTGGGCGTGCTGCGCGCCGCCATCGACGATGCCTGCCGCGACCCGCGCCGCTTCGTGCCGCGCCAGGACTGGCAGGCCACGCTGGGCCGCCATGCCGAAGGCGATCAGGTCACGCAGGGCGCCTATGACCGCCCGTGGCGCTGATGCTTCGCACGCCGGCGGCGCCGGGGCGCACGCGGGCTGTGCGCCAGCCATCCCCGCCGAACCCGCTTTCAGGTCGTCCTTGCGATCGTCCTCCTGCGCGGTCTCCCAATTGCCCGTTCCATCGTCCCTTGCCATGACCTTCCCCCCGCATTCCGAGCCGTTCCGTATCGCACTGGGTCCGCTGCTCTACTACTGGCCGCGTGCCGCGGTGCTGCAGTTCTACGCGTCGGTGGCCGAAGCGCCCGTCGACCGCGTGTATCTTGGCGAGGCCGTCTGCACGCGCCGCCATGAAATGCGCTTCGACGACTGGATCGACGTGGCGCAGATGCTGAACCATGCCGGCAAGCAGGTAGTGCTGTCGACGCCGGTGCTGGTGGAATCGGAAAGCGATATCGCTGTGATGCGCCGGGTCTGCGCGCAGGACGATTTCATGGTCGAGGCCAACGATCTAGGCGCGGTGCGCTGCATGGCGCATCGGCCGTTCCTGTGCGGTCCGCATCTGAATGTCTATCACGCCGACACGCTGGCATGGTTTGCTCAGATGGGCGCGCGCGGGTGCACGGTGCCGGTCGAAATGGACGGCGCAACCATGATGACGTTGGCGGTTGCCCGCCCGGCCGGCATCGCGCTGGAAGCGATGGTGTGGGGCCGCATGCCGCTGGCGTTTTCGGCGCGCTGCTTTACGGCGCGGCATCACCGGCTGCGCAAGGATGCCTGCCAGTACCGCTGCCTCGACTATCCGGACGGGCTGGTGGCCAGCACCGGCGAGGGTCAGGCGTTCTTCACGCTGAACGGCATCCAGACCCAGTCCGCGACGTGCCTGGACCTGTGCGCCGAAGTGTCGCGCATGGCGGCGGCGGGTGTCGACTTCATGCGCGTCAGCCCGCACGCGAGCGGCACGCTGGAAGCGATTGCGCATCTCGATGCGATCCGGCGCGGATTGCGCGAAGCCGGGCCAAGTCCGGCGCTGCCCGCCGACGCCGCGCCCAGCAACGGCTACTGGAGTGGGGCACCCGGCATCCGCTGGACCGCACCGGCAGGGGAGCACGCATGACGGTGCTGACATCGTTGATGAAGCGCGTGCATCGGCAGATGCCCGCGCCTTTGCGCGCCGCGCCACTGGTGCTCGCAATGGAAGCGCTACGGCGGGCCGGCTGGCTTGAAGCGCCCGCGGCTCTGGACGGCAAGACGTTCTCGCTGACGGTGGAGGATGTGGCGCTTGAAATCCGCTTTCACTGCGCCAACGGACGTTTTCTTCCCGGCCCGTTCGATGGGCGCGAAACGGATCTGACGCTGCGGGCTGGCGCGCTCAGCTATCTGCGGCTGATCGGCGGCCACGCCGATACCGATACGCTGTTTTTCCAGCGCAAGCTGTCGATTCGCGGCGATACGGCATTGGGGCTCGAGGTCAAATACTGGCTCGACGCCGCGCCACGGCCCGACTGGCTTGGCAGCGTGGCGCAGCGTCTGGCGCTGCTGTTTCCCGAGCCGCGCGCCACGTGAGCCTCCACGGCGTCGCGCCGCGCCTGCCACAGCGTTTGTGGCGATGCGGTGCGATGCAGCGTCGGTGTGAAGCTTGCGTTGGGGTGATGGCGCAGGGTTTGAGCGCCCCGCCCATGATGGCAGCGGCCGCGTCAGAACTCGGGCTCAGAACTCGGGCATCACGCCGCCGTAGCGCGTGCCGCGCTGCTTGAAGCACTGGCTGGCTCTTAGCACCGCGCACGGTACGTCCGACAGGCCTTCGACGGCGTCGAACTGCATCAACGTACTGTGGAATGCCTCGGCGCCCCGTGCATGCACCATCGCGTAGAGGTTGTATTGCCAGTCGGGCAGCCGGCGCGGCCGGCGATAACACATCGTGACGTCCTGCACATGCGCCAGCCGCTGGCCGATCATGTCGACGCGCGCATCGGGCACGTTCCACACGCACATGGCATTGTGCGTGTAGCCAAAAGGACGGTAACGGAGAATCGCGCCAAAGCGCCGGATCACGCCGGAGGTGCGCCAGTTGTCCAGGCGCTCGAGCACATCGTCCAGCCGCAGGCCGCTGCGTCGCGCCAGCACGTGGTAGGGCGACGGCGTCAACGCGAGGCCGCTTTCCAGCGCGGCTGCCAGGCGCCAGTCCGCTTCGTCCAGATTCGGGCGCGGCGGCGGCCGCAAGGCTTGCGCCGAGCGCGCCGGCGCGCGGCGCGGGCCGCCCAGCAGCGGACCGGTATCGACGCGATATTCGCGTTCGAGCGGAAGATCCAGCGGTTTCTGGCCGACGTCCGCGGCGATCCGCGCCAGAACGTCGTCCAGCCCGCGACGATCGCGCGCACCGGCCGCAAACCAGAGGTTGTATCGATGCCCGGCGCGCGCGTGGTGCTGCGCGACATTCACGTCGCCGTTGATGCGGTCGACCACGCGCTCCAGGTCGATCTGCGGCACAGACAGCGCGGCAACCGTGCTGGCGCCGATCGTATTCGGGGCAAATACGGCGCCGATGCGGCTGATGCGGCCATTGCCCAGGTCGCGCGCCAGCAGGCTCAGGACGGTGTGTTCGGAAAGGCCGACGGCTTCGGCGGCAAGCTGGTAGGGACGCGCATGCAGCGGGAAATCGTGTTGCATGCGATGGTAGAGCTGGGCTTCATTGAACATGGCGAGCGGTTGGGACAATGCGTTGAGGGCATGGTGTCGAATCGCAGGCGCCGTATGTGGCAATGAACCGGAACTCGCCCGCATCATGCGGGCACATCATCATGAACTTCGGCAATCGTCTCGTTGACGGCGGTCAAACTGGATCGAGATGATATGTAGCATTCGCCTTGGTACTGTTGCGCTCCGTACGAACTGCGTAGAGTGCAACGGCCAGTGCCGCCAGCCCGGCCAGCGACGCCACCCAGGGCAGCGCCGTAAGGCCCAGACCATGGTCGACCACCAGTCCGCCCAGCCACGCGCCCAGCCCATTGCCCAGATTGAACGCGGCGATATTGAAGCTCGACGCCAGGTTCTCGCCCGGGCCGCGGGCATGGCGCAGCACGCGCAACTGCAAAGGCGACACCGTCGAGAATGCGGCGATGCCGAGCACGCCGACGAAGACCACCACCGCCACGGCGTTGTGCACAGACAGCGTCATCGTGGCCAGCGTCAGCGTCAGCATCGCCAGCGCGCCGAGCAGCGCCCCGGTGGGCCGGCGATCCGCCATGCGTCCGCCCAGCACATTGCCGATGATCATGCCGCCGCCGAACAGCAGCAGAATCGGCGACACCGCGGCTTCGCTGAAGCCGCTCACGCGCGTCAGCAGCGGCTGCACATAGGTGATCACCGCAAATATCCCCATCGACTGCAGCACCGTCATCAGCAATCCCAGCAGTACCTGAGGGCGACCGATGGTCTTCAATTCGTCGGCAAGGCGCACCGGGGCCTCGTGCGTGCGGCTGTTCTTGACCATTACCGCAATCACGACGAACGACAACAGGCCGATGGCCGTCATGGCCCAGAACGTGGCGCGCCAGCCGAAGTGCAAGCCAAGCCAGGCGCCGGCCGGCATGCCCAGCAGCGTGGCCAGCGTGAGTCCCGAAAACATGATCGAGATCGCCGACGCGCGACGGTTGGCGGGCACCAGTCCGGTGGCCACTACGGCGCCGACGCCGAAGAAGGTGCCATGCGTGAGCGATGTCACGACGCGCGCCACCATCAGCGTGGTGTAGTCCGGCGCGAGCGCGCAGGCCGCATTGCCGATGGTGTAGAGGATCATCAATCCCATCAGCACATTCTTGCGCGGCATGCGGCGCGTCAGCAGGGTCAGCACCGGTGCGCCGGCAAACACGCCGAGCGCGTAGCCCGACACCAGCATCCCAGCTGCGGCGATCGTGACGCCAAGATCGGCCGACACCTGCAACAGCAGGCCCATGATGACGAATTCGGCACATCCAATGCCAAACGAGCCGGCGGTCAGCGCGTACAGCGCCAGCGGCAGCCGGCCCGGAGGCGTCGCCTGCGGCGCGGCCGATGACGGGATCGACCCAGAGGGTTGAGGGGAAGACGAGGGCGAAATCATGTTGGGTCTCCAGCAAGGCCGGCGGCAGAGAGAAGGGAGCAGTGTGGGCATTTCCAATTTTCTCGGAAACGGGCAATATCAATAATAAGTTTCAAATCTTCGTTGAGAATCATGGATCGTATTGGTGACATCGGATTGTTCCTGCGGGTGCTCGACCTTGGCTCGATCAGTGCCGCGGCGCGCAGTCTTGATCTGTCGGTGGCGGTGGCAAGCCAGCGCCTGCAGCGTCTGGAGCGCGACCTTGGCGTTCGCGTGTTGCATCGCACCACGCGCCGGCTGCATGCCACGCCGGAGGGCGCCATCCTGGCCGAGCAGGGACGGGTACTGGTGGAGGATCTGGAGGCGCTGTCGAGCTCGTTGCGCCAGGCGGGCGCCGGCGTCACCGGCACGCTCAGGCTGACCACCTCGGCGTCGTTCGGTCGCCAATATGTGTCGCCGCTGCTGCCGGACTTCCTGCGCGCGCATCCCGGAGTCAACCTCAGCATCGACCTGACCGACCACGTGCTCGATCTGGTCAGCAGCGGCTACGACCTGGCCATCCGCATCGGTGCGCTGGAAGATTCGACGCTGGTGGCGCGCAAGCTGGCGGACAACCAGCGTCTGCTGTGCGCATCGCCGGCGTACCTGCGCGAACACGGATATCCGGAGTCGCCAGCGGATCTGGTGCGGCACCAGTGCCTGGTATTGGTGGGGGCGCAGGGCCGCGCCGACGTCTGGCGCTTCGAGGATGGCAGCGGTGGGGAGATTGCGGTGCGCGTGCGCGGCCGGATCGAGGCCAACACCGGCGAACTGCTGTCGGACGCGGCGCTGGCGGGTTTTGGTATCGCGCTGCATTCCATCTGGCATGTCCGCGAAGACTTGCGGACCGGGCGGCTGGTGCAGGTGCTTCCGAATTTTCCGATGGCGGCCAACGGCATTTACGCGGTGATGCCGCAACGGCGACTGGTGCCGCCGCGAGTGCGCGCATTCGTCGATTTTCTGGCCGATCGCTGGCGCGATAACCCTCCCGGCGCACCCTGGCCACCCTGATCTGCTTAATTCTTGAGCAGCCCGGTGCGGTAACGCACGGATGCGGCCGGCGCCGCCTGTTAAGTCAGGATATCCACAGAACCTGTGGATATCCTGAAAGTTCCCCCGGAAACTACCGGCTTGCACGTCGCGGCTGTGCCGTGCCGCCAACCTCGCCTAATTGTCAGCTTCTTGCCCGCTATGTTCACGATCCGGTTATCCACAGCTTCATTTGCCGTCCTCGCCGCGGCGCTGCAGGCAGGTTGCGTGTCCTATTACCGGGTGCCGTCGGATGCGCCGTACGCCAGCGTGCGGTTGACTAGCGACACGGACGACCGCACCACCTTCAACGTGCTGGATCCGGATGCCTGCCCGAAACCCTATCCGCGGGTGCTGGCGGGCATGGGCAAGCAACTGGCGGCGATGGGTCGGGAAACGGGGCTCGATATGGCGGGCAGGTCTGTGGAGCCGCCTGCGCGCACGCGCGAGCGCAAGGTGCTGCCGGGCAAGCGGATTTATATCGCGGCGATCTCTTATGCGGCGCCGCCGGCTGAGGACATGCGATGCGCGGCGGGAGTGTCTTTCATCCCGCAAGCGGGCGGGCAGTACGAGATCCGGTACACGCGGGACGAGACCGCGGCGCATTGCGCGGCCCGCGTATTGCAACTGCAGCCCCAGGCCGACGGGGGCGCAGTGCTGGTCCAGGAATCGACGCAGCAAGGGTTCCGTGCATTGCGCGCGGAATACCTGTGCGAGTCGCGCTAGGCGCGCGCCGGGCGTCAGGACCGTGACGCCAACGGCCCCAATCAGGCCTGTTCGATCAGGAAGCGCTCGGGGCGCTTGCCCAGCCATGCCGGGGCGCGGCCACGGCCCGACCACGTCTTGCCGGTCTTGGGGTCGCGATACTTCGGGGGCAGCGCCGAAGTCTTCTTCGGGGCGCCGCCGGTGCTGCCGGCAGGGCGTCCGCGACGGCGCTTCGGGGCGATGTCTTCCGCGGTCAAATCGTATTCGACCATCAATTGGCGGATCTGCTCGATCACGCCGGATACCTCAGTGGCACGGACTTCGTGCAGCTTGGCTTCCAGTGCTTCTTTTTCGGCCAGCAGTTGCTTGTATGTCGGCATTTTTTGGATCCCCAGTGCAGAGTGGCAGCCCGTTGCATGAGCCATGCATTGCGGCCGCATAACAAAAATACTACAAGAATTATCCGTGCAAACACGATTCAAACGTGAAATGCAAAAAAAACTGGCCAGATCGATGTCAAACCGGCAGGCAATCGACTCGATTATCGATCGCTGCCGGTGATCAACCTTTGGGTTTCATCGACGGCGGATGGCATCGTAACCAAAAGCGGCAATTGGAAGCAATACGCCCATGCCAATTTTCGTCAATTTACCGCTCCCGGGTCCGGATAGATCAATTGGGCGCTCGTCGCAAGTCAATTGTAAGGTTGACACGGTGCGCGTCCAGACTGGCTTGCCAATTTGCTACCTCAATGGCCATTGGCATGAATGCCGTAGTGGGGCAATTCCGCCATGTCGCTGTGGTGTCAGCGAATCAACATTCATCCGAAGATTCCGATGCTGACAAATTTATCATTGCGTTTTCCGAGACGAGATCGGAAAGCGCCAATCGCGGCGACGCTTTGATGAAGCGATACGGCGACGGCGTCGGAAATTCAGATTGTCCGACGCGGCATCGCGGTAATTCGTGGGAGCGGAAATTCGGAAGCGCGGTGTCGCTATCGGCGTGCCGTTTTATTTCGATCGCGGTGCAACGGCGGGTGCGCACAAATAAAAAAGCCCTCGGAGGGAAAGTCCCCGAGGGCGGCAAATCCACCGGTGATCCCAGGTGGAGGAGACATCGTCGTTGTGGATGTCGCAGTGCGCGATACAGATTAGATGGCCCAGCCTCCGGCATAAAACGCGGCCAGTGCCACGGCAATCGCCACGGTGCCAATATTGAGCTTGCGCCATTCGCCGGCCACGATGCGGCCAATCACCAGCGTGCAGAAACCAAGCATGATGCCGGTGACGATATTGCAGGTCAGCACAATGAACACCGCGCAGACCAGACCGGCCAGCGAGTCGACCAGATCGTCCATATGCAGGCGCGAGACGCTGGAAAGCATCAGCAGGCCCACGTACATCAGCGCGGGCGCCGTGGCGTACGACGGCACCAGTCCGGCCAGCGGCGAGAGGAACATCACGGCAAGGAACGCCAGGCCGACGGTGACCGCGGCCAGCCCGGTGCGCGCGCCAGCCGCCACGCCCACCGTCGATTCGATGTAGGCCGCCGCAGGTGCGCCGCCAAAGAACGCCGAGAAGATCGAACTGACCGAATCGGCGGTCAGGGCGCGGCCGCCGTTGTGGATGCGGCCAGTGGCGTCGAGCTGGTTGGCCTGTCCCGCCACGGCGCGGATCGTGCCGGTGGCGTCGAAGACCGCCGTCATCACCAGTGCCAACACGCTCGGCAGCACCGCTGCGCTCAGCGCGCCGCGAATATCCATCGCACCAATCAGCGATGCATGGCCCGGTGCCGACAGCGTCGGCAGCGCGAACACGCCGGTGAACTTGACGGCCGGATCGAATATCAGGCCCAGCGCGGAGATGGCGATGATAACCAGCAGGATGCCGCCGGGCACGCGACGGCGTTCCAGCCCGAAGATCGCGGCCAGCCCCAGCACCGACATCATCACCGGGAAGGCGGTGATGTGACCCAGCGCCACGGGCAGTCCCGGGCCGGGGTTCTTGACCACCAGCCCGACTTCGTTCGAGGCGATCAACAACAGGAACAGGCCGATGCCGATGCCCGCGCCGTGCGCCACGCCGGCGGGCAGGTTGCGCAGGATCCACGACCGCACGCCAGTCACGGAGATCGCGGTGAATACCACGCCCATCAGGAACACGGCGCCAAGCGCCACCGCCGGCGACAGCTTCTGCCCCAGCACCAGCCCGAATGCCATGAACGCGGTCAGCGATATGGCGCAGCCGATGGCGATCGGCAATCTGGCCCACAGGCCCATCAGCAGCGATCCGAAGGCCGTGGTCAGGCATACGGCCACGAACACCGCGCTCGTATCGAAGCCGGCTTTGCCCAGCATGCCGGGCACCACGAACACGGCATACACCATCGCCATGAACGTGGTGATGCCGGCAACGACCTCGCGCCGCTGGGTGCTGCCGCGCGCGCTGATCTCGAAATACTGGTCGATCCTGCCCGCGGCTTGCGATGCGGGGCGTACGGCCTCTGCGTCCGTGACGGACGGATAGGGCTGTTCGATCATGCTTGTCTCCTTGCTGGGGCGCTGCGCGCGTCCGCGTACGGATCGTGCGTCAGTCTCGTCTCACGTGGTTCCGGGGGTGCGAGGGCGGAGGTCCCGTGGCATCGGGCGAAGGGTGCGGGCGTCTCGTTCCTCGGTGTCCGGCGCGGGGGCCGGGGGCCGGTCGGCGCCTCTGGCGGGCGGGATCTCGGCGAGGCTCAAAGGTAGGCGAGGCATCCTGCGGGTTCATCATCGGCCGCGCATGCGCAACATGCCCGCGACCGAATAACCACGGCCGCGCGGTGCTCCGCAAGGCTCAGGGATTTCCCTCGGTGGCGCGTGGCGACGCCGTCCAGGCCAGCTACACGTCACAAGCGCGCCGCGTGAGCGCTGCGGCGCTAAAGGTCGCGCGCCCCGCGCCGATAGCCCTTTGGCAACACCCATATTCACCAAGCCAGCGGAGCCACAGCATGACCAGCGCGATGAGGGACATCGACGAGCGCACCAACCTGACCAACAACAACCAGTTCGAGTTGCTGTTGTTCCGACTTGGCGATGCGACACACAGCGGACAGTCCGAACTGTTCGGCATCAACGTATTCAAGGTGCGTGAAATCCTGGTCATGCCTTCCGTGACGACCGTGGTGGGCGCGGGACCATCGATCCTTGGCATGGCCGATATCCGCGGTCAGGTGATCCCTGTGATCGATCTGCCGCGGCTGCTCGAATGCACGCCGAAATCGGGCCTGAACATCATGCTGGTGACCGAATACGCGCGATCGACGCAGGGCTTCGCCGTCGAGGCCGTCGAGGAAATCGTGCGCCTGGACTGGAGCCAGGTGATCTCGGCCGAGACCAGTGTGAAGGGCGGGCTGGTGACCAGCATCGCCAAGCTCGATGCGGGCGGCGACAATCCGCGCCTGGTGCAGGTACTCGACGTCGAGCAGATCCTGCGCGACGTCCTGCCGACTCGCCAGCCCGATGTGGATCCGTCCACCGTGGGCCCGCAACTGAATCTGCGCCCGGGCAGCAAGGTGCTGTGCGCCGACGATTCGGCGCTGGCGCGCGGCCTGATCGAAAACGGCCTCAAGGCGATGGGCGTGCAGGTGGTGATGACCAAGACCGGGCAGGAAGCCTGGGAGATGCTTGGCCAGATCGCCGACCTCACGGCAAGCCAGGGCAAGACCATCCGCGACGAAGTGGCGCTGGTGCTGACCGACCTGGAAATGCCGGAGATGGATGGCTTCACGCTGACGCGCAAGATCAAGGCCGATGCGCGGCTGAAGTCGCTGCCGGTGGTGATCCATTCCTCGCTGTCGGGCGAGGCCAGCGAAGAGCACGTGCGCAAGGTCGGCGCCGACGCCTACGTATCGAAGTTCCTGGCCAAGGACCTGGCCGATACGATCCGCGGCGTGCTGGCGCGCCATCCGTAACGCATGCCGGCCAAGCCGGCTTCCGAAAGGCGTCGCGCACAAGGCGCCCTCGTCATGCACCGGGACACACGCGGCGACCGCATTCGCATCGCGCGAAGCGCGTCGCCGCTTGTCGATTGCTGCGTCATCTTGCGCGATGTGTCGGCATCGCTTAGCGCGCCTGATGCGCCGCCGTCAAGCACAAAACGTCGCCAATCAGCATCGCTTCACGGCACGCATAAATTCCGTCGCAACGCAACAAAACCCCCGCAATTCTGACTGCACAAAAAAAAGGCAGTCCAGCTCGATCCAGTACCGGCGCGGGCTGGCAGGTTGTCAAGAGGGGGATTATCCACGCAACCTGTGGATAGTTCGGCGAGGCCGCGCAGCAGTCGCCGGCAGGGATGCCGGCGCGGCCAGCCGTGTCGTCGCACAACGCGCGGCGTGATTGCCGCGCGCGTTTATTTGGGTTGCGCCACCGTGCGCAGATATGGCTTCAGCGTCTTGAATCCGTCCGGATATTTTTTCTTCGCGTCGTCGTCGGACACCGAAGTCGGAATGATCACGTCGTCGCCCGGTTTCCAGTTGACCGGTGTCGCCACCGTGTGTTTCGCGTTGAGCTGCAGCGAATCGAGCAGGCGCAGCACCTCGTCGAAATTGCGTCCCGCGCTCATCGGATAGACCAGCATCGCCTTGACCTTCTTGTCGGGGCCGATCATGAATACCGAGCGGATGGTGGCGTTGTCCACGGCCGTGCGCGCCCCGCCGCTGGCTTCGGGATGAATCATGTCGTAGAGCTTGGCGACCTTGAGATCGGCGTCCCCAATCATCGGGTAGTTGATGGCGGTGCCCTGGGTTTCCTCGATGTCCTTGGCCCAGCGCGCGTGGTCGTCCACGGGGTCGATCGACAAGCCGATGATCTTGGTATTGCGCTTGTCGAACTCGGGCTTCAGCTTGGCCATGTAGCCAAGTTCGGTGGTGCACACGGGCGTGAAATCCTTCGGGTGCGAGAACAGGATGGCCCAGCTGTCGCCAATCCATTCATGAAAGTTGATCTTGCCCTCGGTGGTGTCCGCGGTGAAATCGGGGGCGGTTTCGCCAAGTCGAATGGCCATGGTCAGGCTCCTTCGGTAGGGTGCGTGGTGGGTCGGTCGGAGAGGTTCGGGTCTGGCGCATCCAGTATAGGAACGGAATGCGCGGGCGGTGGTTCATGCGCTTGGATGAGCCACGCGTCGATGCCGGTAGCGTGCGAATCACTTGCTAGTCCGGGCGCTCCAGATCGGCGATGACCGCGCGCAGGAAGCGAGCGGCCTCGCCGCCCGTAACCACGCGGTGATCGAATGTGAGCGATAGCGGCATGACGCGATGCACGGCTGGCGCGCCGCCGAAGGCCACCACTTCGTCGCGAATGCGCCCCGCGCCCAGAATCGCAACGGTAGGCGGCACCACGATCGGCGCCGCGTAGCGCCCCGCGATCATGCCGAAGTTGGAAAGCGTGATGGTGTTGCCGCGCATTTCCTCCGGCGCGATCGTGCGGGCCAGCACATCGGCGCGCATGCGGTCCAGCCCCGTGCGCAGGTCCGCCGCGTCGCGCTTGCCCACGTTTCGCAGCACGGGCACGAATAGTCCCTCGGGCAGGTCCGCGGCGATGCCCACGTCGATTCTCTCCAGCACATGACGCCGCCCGGTCTGGCCCTCGTACCACGCGTTGAGCACAGGCTCGGCGCGCACCCCGGCCACCAGCGCGCGCACCAGGCGGATCGTGATGTCGTGGCCGCCTGCCGATGCGCCCACGGATTGCCAGGCGTGCAGGTCGGCATCATCCATCACGGTAGCCGCGGCTACTTCGCTTTGCGCTCGCGCCATGTTCTGCGCCATCGCGCGACGCACGCCGCGAATGACTTCGGCCGGACCGTTTTCCGTAAGCGCGGTGGCCACGCGCTGCACGTCGGTCGCGGTGATCACGCCGTCGTGGCCCGATGGCGTCACCATCGCCAGATCCACGGACAGCTTGCGCGCCAGCGCGCGCACCGCAGGCGTGGCCTTGATGCCGTGCCCGCCCTGTATGCCCGATGCGCCGATGCGCGCTTGCTCATCCCTGATCACATGGGTGCCGACCGTGACCGAACCGACCACGGTACCCGCATCGTCAGAAGCGCCCGCCCCCTCGAAGCCGACCAGCGGCGCACCAAGATGCACGATATCGCCGGGCTGCGCGAACAGGCGCGCCACCTGGCCTGCGAACGGCGACGGGATCTCGACGATCGCCTTCGCGGTCTCTACCGACAGCAGCGGCTGGTCGGCGTCGATGCTGTCGCCGGGTTTGACATGCCACGTGACGATTTCCGCTTCCTGCAGGCCTTCGCCAAGGTCGGGCAGCTTGAAGATCCGCATCGTTGTCTCCTGTTGCCAGCAATCGCCAATCCTGTTTCGGGTGGGGTGGCGCGTGGCGAACCCTCACGACGCCGCCAGCGCCCGATGCGCCGCGTCGACGATGCGCGCCACCGATGGCAGGTAACTATGCTCCAGGCGCGCCAGCGGCACCACGGTGTCGTATCCGGTGACGCGCTGCACGGGCGCACTCAGCGAGTAGAGCCCGGCCTCGGCCAGGTTGGCGGCGATCTCCGCGCCGACGCCTGCCGTGCGCGGCGCTTCGTGCACGATCACGCAGCGACCGCTCTGCGCCACTGATTCCAGGATCGTCTCCATATCGAGCGGCTTGAGCGTCGCCACATCGATCACGCTGGCGGACACGCCCTCGTCGGCCAACTGGTCCGCCGCGGCGAGCGTTTCCTGGATCATTGCGCCCCAGCTCACCAGCGTGATGTCGGTGCCATCGCGCAGCGTGAAGCAGACGTCGAGCGGCAGGGCCTCGCCGGTGTCCTCGACGGGCTGGCGGAACAAGCGGTACAGCCGTGTGGGTTCGAAGAAGATCACCGGATCGGGATCCCGGATCGCCGCGAGCAGCAGCCCGTAGGCGCGCGCCGGCGATGACGGCATGACCACGCGCAGTCCGGGGATATGCGCGAACAGTGCTTCGGGGCTGTCCGAATGATGTTCCGGAGCATGAATGCCGGCGCCGCTTGGCGCGCGCACCACCAGCGGACAGCCAAGTCGCCCGCGCGTGCGATGCCGCATATGGCCGGCGTGATTGAGGATGTTGTCGAGCGCCGGATAGATAAAACCGGCGAACTGGATCTCCGCCACCGGCTTGAGTCCCATCGCCGCCATGCCGATCGCCGCGCCGACGATGCCGCCTTCGGTCAGCGGCGTGTCGATGACGCGCGCTTCGCCAAAGCGCGCCTGCAGGCCGACCGTGGCGCGGAACACGCCACCGTTCACGCCGATGTCCTCGCCGAGCAGCAGCACGTCGGCGTCGTTGGCCAGCGCATGCGCCAGCGCCAGGTTGACCGCTTCGACCATGTGCAGTTCAGCCATGATGCGTCTCCGGTGCGCCGGCCGCATAGCGCTGCGCGGTGTCGAGCTGATCCGCCATGGCGGCGGGCAGCGTTTCATACAGGCAATCGAACATCGCCGACACGTTGGGCAGCGGCGTCTTGAGGTAAGCGTCCACCGCGGCGCCGACGGCCTGCTGGCATTCGCGCACCAGCGCTTCCTCGCGCGCGGCGTCCCACGCATCGAGGCTTGCCAGATAGCTGCGCAGCCGTGTGATCGGCTCGTGCCGCCAGGCTTCCTTCACGGCCGCTTCGTCGCGGTAGCGCGATGCATCATCGGCCGTGGTGTGGTCGCTCAGCCGGTATGTGACCGCTTCGATCAGCGTGGGACCTGAGCCGCTGCGCGCGCGCTCGATCGCCTCGCCCACGCGATGCCGCACCGCGACGATATCGTTGCCGTCGACCTGTTCGCCCGGAATGCCTGCGGCGATGGCCTTCTGCGCGAGCGTGGGCGCGGCGGTCTGCCGCGCGCGCGGCATCGAGATCGCCCACTGGTTGTTGTTGACGACGATCACCAGCGGCACCTGCCACGCACCGGCCATGTTCATGCCTTCGTAGAAATCGCCGGTCGACGTGCCGCCATCGCCGAGGATGCACACGGCCACGCGCGCCTCGCCGCGCAGCTTGCAGGCATAGGCCACGCCCGCGGCGTGTCCTACCTGCGTGCCGATCGGCACGCAGTTGCCGAAGTCGTGCGGCGCTGCGGAAAAAGCGCTGCCGCGTTCGTCGCCGCCCCAGTACAGCAGGCTTTCGGTCATCGTGACGCCCCGCACAAATTGCGCGGCGTGGTCGCGGTACGACGGCACCAGCACGTCTTCCGCGCGCATCGCGCTGGCCACGCCAACGCCGATCGCTTCTTGTCCCAATGCCGATGCGAACGTGCCGATCTGCCCGGTGCGCTGCATCGCAATTGCCTTGAGGTCGAATTGCCGCGTCAATACCATGGCGCGGTACAGCGGCAGCAGTGCGGCCGGATCGCGGGCAAATTCGGGGAGATCGGGCGCGGCGGCGCCCTCGGCGGACAGATAGCGGGTAAAGCCGATTTCAAAGCGCGCAACAGTGCCCATGTGGAAGTCCCCTTGTGGTTCGCTGTGTCCTGTGCGGCGCAGCATCTTGTGGACGCTGCTGCATGCAATATAGGGCACGCCAACGCGGAACGGGCGTGCGGTGCCGCACGCCGACGCGGGGCGCGGTGCACGCAGCCATATACGCACAGCGCATAACGGCGCACGATTTGATTCGTTGCGCGCGCGATGCGGCGTCCATACAGTGCAAGGCTTGTGCTTCCCCCAGAGCCTGTGACTGTCATGACTTTTGCCGCTGCAGATACCGTTCAGGATTTCGAGATCCGTCCATTCGACGCCGCGCTCGGCGCGGAAGTGGTCGGCCTCGATCTGAATCAGCCCCTTTCCTCCGCAGATTTCCAGCGCATTCATCGCGCGCATCTGGATCACCATGTGGTCGTGTTCCGCGACCAGCGCATCACGCCCGCGCAGCAGGTGGCCTTCAGCCGGCGCTTCGGGCCATTGCAGATTCACGTGCTGCACCAGTTCCAGCTGGCCAACCATCCGGAGATCCTGATCGTCTCCAACGTGGTCGAGAACGGCAAACCAATCGGGCTCGGCGATGCCGGACATTTCTGGCACTCGGATCTTTCGTACAAGGAAAAGCCGAGCCTGGGGTCGCTGCTGCACGCGATCGAACTGCCGGCGCAGGGCGGCGACACGTTGTTTGCCAACATGCACACCGCATGGGAGACGCTGCCGCCGGCGCTGCAACGCAAGGTGGAAGGCTTGCGCGCCGAGCATACCTATCTGGCGCGCTACGCGGAGCTGCAAAAGCGCAGTCCGTGGCGTCCGAACCTGACGCCGGAGCAGATTGCGCAGGTCAAGCCAGTGGTGCATCCCGTGGTGCGCACCCATCCGGAAACGGGCCGCAAGGCGCTGTTTGTCAGCGAGCATTTCACCACCCGCATCATCGGCCTGCCCGACGAGGAAAGCCGCGCGCTGCTGGACGAACTGTTTGCGCACAGCGTGAAGCCCGCGCACGTCTACCGGCATCAATGGCGCGAACACGATCTGGTGTTCTGGGACAACCGCTCGCTGCTGCATCTTGCCGGCGGCACACCCGATGATCTGCGCCGCGTGATGTACCGCACGACGATCGAGGGCGATACGCCGTTCTAAGGCCCGCCCTCGGCGGCCACGCCTGCAATTTTCTGCATACCGACTGACTCGCACCGGAGCTACTGCATGCCCCTGTTTTCGTTCGCCAACACGGCCAACACCTTTGCCCGCCGCGCCACGCTGGCAGTTCTGACCGCTGGCCTCGCGCTGAGCGGCGCCGCCCATGCCGAAGGCAGGCTGCGCATTGCCGAGCAGTTCGGCGTGGTCTATCTGCTGCTCAACGTGGCGCGCGACCAGCAACTGATCGAAAAGCACGGCAAGCAGCAGGGCGTCGATATCAAGGTGGAGTGGACGCAGCTGTCGGGCGGCGCGGCGGTCAACGATGCACTGCTGTCGGGCTCGATCGATATCGCCGGCGCCGGCGTCGGCCCGTTGCTCACGCTGTGGGACCGCACGCGCGGGCGTCAGAACGTCAAGGGCGTGGCGTCGCTTGGCAACTATCCGTACTACCTCGTCAGCAATAATCCCAAGGTGAAATCGATTGCCGATTTCACCGAAAAGGACCGCATCGCATTGCCGGCGGTCGGCGTGTCGGTGCAATCGCGCGTGCTCCAGCTAGCCGCCGCCAGGCAGTGGGGCGACAAGGAGTTCAATCGTCTCGACAAATGGACCGTGGCGGTGCCGCATCCCGACGCGGCGGCGGCAGTGATCGCGGGGGGCACGGAAATCACCGCGCATTTCGGTAATCCGCCGTTCCAGGAACAGGAGCTTGCGGGAAATCCCAACGCGCATATCGTGCTCAATTCTTACGATGTGCTTGGCGGTCCCAGCTCGGCAACGGTGCTCTACGCCACCGAGAAATTCCGCAATGACAATCCGAAGACGTACCGCGCATTCGTCGATGCGCTGGCCGAGGCCGCGCAATTTGCAAGCAAGAATCCCGAAGCGGCGGCCGATCTCTATATCCGCGTCAACCAGGCAAAAATCGATCGCACGCTGCTGGTGAAGGTGCTGAAGAATCCGCAGGTCCAGTTCAAGGTGGCGCCGCAGAACACCTATCCGCTCGCGGAATTCATGCATCGCGTCGGCGCGATCAAGAACCAGCCGAAATCCTGGCAGGACTATTTCTTCCAGGATCCCGTCACCGCGCAGGGGAGTTGAGATGGCCGACGGCAATCACGGCGGCGCGCATCTGCGTGTCGTGTCGCATCCGCAGCCGCTGCTGCAGGTTGACGAGGTGTCGCTGGAATATCGCACGCCGCAGCGCGTGGTGCGCGCCACGCATCGCGTCAGTTTCGATGTGCATGCGGCCGACCGCTTTGTGCTGCTGGGCCCGTCGGGCTGCGGCAAATCCACGCTGCTCAAGGCGGTGGCAGGATTTGTGACGCCGGCCGAAGGGCAGATTCGTCTCGAAGGGCAGCGTGTCGATGCGCCCGGTCCGGATCGCATCGTGGTGTTCCAGGAATTCGATCAACTGCCGCCGTGGAAAACCGTCAAGCAGAACGTCATGTTCCCGCTGCGACACGCGCGCGGATTGTCGAAGGCCGAAGCCGCGGACGTGGCGCTGCATTTTCTCGACAAGGTTGGCCTGTCCGCATTTGCCGACGCCTATCCGCACACGCTGTCCGGCGGCATGAAGCAACGCGTGGCGATTGCGCGCGCGTTGGCGATGCGGCCGAAGGTGCTGCTGATGGATGAACCGTTTGCCGCGCTCGACGCACTGACGCGCCGGCGCATGCAGGAGGAATTGCTGGCGCTTTGGGAGGACGCGGCGTTCACGCTGTTGTTCGTCACGCACTCGATCGAGGAAGCGCTGGTGGTAGGCAGCCGCATTTTGCTGCTGTCGCCGCATCCGGGCCGCGTGCGCGCGGAGCTCAACAGTCATCAGTATTCGCTGGCCAGCCAAGGCAGCGCCGATTTCCAGGCCGCCGCGCAGCGCATCCATCAGATGCTGTTCGAGCAGCCTGCCGATGGCGTTTTGGCAGCGACGGAGACCGACGCCGCGCACGCGCCGCAACCCACCGTTCACGCCGCGGGGCACCGATCATGAGCACGATGCAAGCACCGTTGCGCGCCGAGTACGAGCGCGCACTGGAACCGTTCACCGCACAGCCGCTGTCGCAGGCGTTGCCGTGGCATCGGCGGCTGTGGGAGCTGGGCTGGCTACGCAAGGGCGCGCTGCTGATCGTGCTGGCGCTGATCTGGGAGATTGCCGCGCGCGTGCAGGACAACGATTTGCTGCTGCCGACGTTCATGGCCACGGCGCGCGCGTTTGTCGATGCCATCGTCGACGGAGAATTGCCGGGCAAGGCCGTGGTGTCGCTATCGGTATTGCTGCAGGGCTATGCCGCCGGGATCGTGCTGGCATTCGTGCTGACCACGCTGGCCGTGTCCACGCGCATCGGCCGCGACCTGCTCGAAACGCTGACCGCGATGTTCAACCCATTGCCCGCGATCGCGCTGTTGCCGCTGGCGTTGCTCTGGTTCGGCCTGGGCAGCAAGAGCCTGATTTTCGTGCTGGTGCACGCGGTGCTGTGGCCGTTGGCATTGAACACCTATGCGGGGTTTCGCGGCGTGCCTGAAACGCTGCGCATGGCGGGCCGCAACTACGGGCTGCGCGGGCTGCGCTACGTCGTGCTGATCCTCGTGCCGGCGGCGCTGCCGGCAATCGTTTCGGGGCTCAAGATCGGCTGGGCATTTGCCTGGCGCACGCTGATCGCGGCCGAACTGGTGTTTGGCGCTTCGTCGGGCAAGGGCGGTCTGGGCTGGTACATCTTCCAGAATCGCAACGAGCTTTACACCGATCGGGTCTTTGCCGGGCTGGCCACGGTGATCCTGATCGGGCTGGCCGTGGAAGGGCTGGTGTTCACCACGCTGGAACGCCTGACGGTGCGGCGCTGGGGCGTGCAGCACTGAGTGATCGAACTGCCGAGCGATTGCGGCAGCGTGGCTTGCCGCAGTCATGAAGCCGGCGTATCGTGACGGGCCATGACGACAATCCATCATGCCGCGGCCCAGGGCTTCTCCGCCCAGGCCGATACCTACGCCCGCGGGCGTCCCGATTATCCCGCCGAGCTGGGCGGCTGGCTGCGCGATACGCTGGGCCTGGCCGAGGGCCGAAGCGTGGTCGACCTGGGCGCCGGCACCGGCAAGTTCACGCGCCTGCTGTTGCCCACCGGCACCAGCGTTATCGCCGTGGAACCGGTCGACGCCATGCGCGCGCAACTGTCATCCCGACTGCCTGACGTGACGGTGCTGGCGGGCAGCGCGGAATCGATGCCGCTGCCCGATGCCAGCGTCGATGCGGTGGTTTGCGCGCAGGCGTTCCACTGGTTTGCCAACGCCGCGGCGATGCAGGAAATCCGCCGCGTGCTGAAGCCGGGCGGACGGCTGGGGCTGGTCTGGAATGTCCGCGACGAATCGTATCCGTGGGTGGCCAAGCTCACCGCAATCATGACGCCGTACGAGGGCGATGCGCCGCGCTTCTACAAGGGCGACTGGAAGAAGGTGTTCCCGGCCGAAGGGTTCGGGCCGCTCGCGCTGACGCGCCTGCCCTATACCCACAACGGCTCGCCCGAGCATGTGATCGTCGATCGCGTGATGTCGGTGAGCTTTATCGCGTCGTTGCCGCAGGCTGAGCAGGATGCGGTGCGCGCGCGGCTGCGCGAAGTGATCGCCACCGATCCGGCGCTGCAGGGCCGCGACGAGGTGTCGTTCCCGTACAGCACCGAAGCCTACTGTTGCCAGCGCCTGTAGCCGCCAACGCCATCGCTCAGGCGGCAGGCGCCAACTGGGCGCGGTAGCGCACGGCCAGCACCTGGCTCAATCCCAACGCGGCCAGCGCGCTGAGCGCGGCAAACAGGTACACGGCCGGATAGCCGCCGTGTTTGGCGATCAGGCCGGCCACCGGGCCGGTCAGGCCCAGCGCGAAATCGAGGAACAGTGCGTAAGCGCCGAGCGCCGAGCCGCGGTTGGTCGCGGGCACGCGCTTGACCGCTTCCATGCCCAGTGCGGGAAACACCAGCGAGAAGCCGAACCCGACCACCGCGGCGCCGGCCAGCGCCTGCCATGGCGCATGAGCCATCCAGATGATGGCAAGCCCGGCCGCTTCCACGGCAAACGACACCAGCGCGACCGCATAGCCGCCAAATCGTCCGATCGCATCGGCCATCACCAGTCGCGTCAGCACGAAGCAGGTGCCCAGCGCCGTCAGCGCCAGCGCGGCGTGGTCCCAGCCATGGTTGGCGTAATAGAGCGTAATAAATGCGGTGATCACGCCAAAGCCGACCGACCCCAGCGCCAGGCAAAGCCCGAACGGGGTCATGGCGCGAAACACGCGGCGAAACGGCAGGCGCTCGCCCTTGAGGATCGGCACGGGCGGGCGGCGCCGCGCCAGCAGCAACGCCACGCCAGCGATCACGGCCGTCACCACGCCAATCGTGCCGAGCCCGCCGAATCCGGCCAGCACCACACCCACCGGCGCACCCACGGCCAGCGCGCCATAGGTGGTGATGCCGTTCCACGAGATCACCTTGGCGGTGTGCCGCGCCCCGGCGCTGCTGATGCCCCACGCGATCGTGCCGGTGGTGACCAGGCTTTCGCCGGCGCCCAGCATCAGCCGCGCCGCCAGCAGCCACGTCAGTCCCAGCCAGTGGCTGCCGGCAAACAACGCGGCGATCAGCGTCAGCACGCCGCTGCCGGTGCATAGCATCAGGCCGGTGAGCACGGACCGCTTGGGCCCCTGCGTATCGCACAGCGTGCCGGCCCACGGGCGGCTCAGCAGCGTGGCCAGATACTGGATGCTGACGGCAAGTCCGGCCAGCACCGCGCTGTAGCCGAGATCGCCGTGCACGAAGCCGGGCACCACCGCCAGCGGCAGACCCACCGCGAGATACGCGATGAAGTTGAAGGCGACCACGGCAAGGATACGGCGGGTCACATTATCAGTGGCGGATTCGCCATGCGGCGGCGACGCCGGGGAAAGGCTTGGGGAAGACATCGTGATTTGGGGGCGCGCAAGTGGCCGGGCTTTCGCATTCAGGAATGAAAACCTAGGGAAAACCCGGAAGGCGACATCATACCGGCAATGTCCGCGGCGCGTGTGCCGGGCGTGCCGTTGCCGTTCCATTGACAACCCCCAGGCCGTTCTATACGGTGAGTGCCCGTTCCCGATTGCCCAACTGCCGCCGATTTGCGGCCATGTCTCGATGCCCCGCAAAGCCGCCCAGATCTCCGAAGCCGACAAGCACGCCGCAGAAGGGGGCGCCGTCGCCGTCGATCGGGCGCTGTTCGTGCTGTCGGTGTTCCGGATCGGCGATGCCGCGCTGGGCCTGGCCGAACTGGCACAGCGCAGCGGCCTGTACAAGAGCACGCTGCTGCGGCTGCTGGCATCGCTGGAACATGCGCGGCTGATCCAGCGCCTGCCCGACGGACGCTATGCGTTGGGCTCCGAGATTGCGCGGCTGAACGCGGTGTACGCGGCGGCGTTTTCGCTGGAGCAGGTGGTGATGCCGGCGCTGCGCGAACTGGTGCGCGTCACGCGCGAATCGGCGGCGTTTCATGTCGAACAGGGCGAACATCGGCTGTGCCTGTATCGCGTGGATTCGCCGCAGCCGGTGCGCGACCATATCCGCGCCGGCGACCTGCTGCCGCGCAACCGCGGCGCGGGCGGCCGCGTGCTGCGCGCTTTTGCAGGCGCGCGCGGAGAGATCTACCAGCGCATCCGCGATGAAGGCGTGATTGCGCTGGTCGGCGATCGCAGTCCGGACATCGCCGGCGTGTCGTCGCCGGTGTTCGGCCCCGGCGGCGAACTGAAGGGGGCGCTGACGCTGACGTGTCCCACGCCGCGTTTTTCCCCGGCATTTCGCCAGCAGGTGCTCGACGCCGCGCGCGCGCTCACGCTTGAGTTGGGCGGCAGCTTTCCCGACGTGGCGCCCGCGCCGGCCGGGGCTCGCGCAACGCACGACGCCACGCGCGATTCTGCCCAGCCGCTCGCGCTGCCGCACGACGACTGAGCTGGTAGCGGCGGCCAGCGGCGTCCGCCGTGCGATGCCCGCCGCGCTTTTTGTCGCCGCCGCGCTTTTCCTTCTATTTCAATCTGTTACGGCGCGTGTGTACCCGGCTTGTCGGGGGTGCCCGCACCCCCGGACGCGGGCTATGATGCGAGCTTTCGCGCCGATCAAACAGCCGTTGCCCCGTTGGGTCGCCCGTTAAGGGTTAACGTGGATAACGGCAGCCGCCTCCGGTAGCTTTAGAGGATTTCAATTCCCGTGCACCTGGCTCAGCAGACCATTCTGGTCGTCATGATGGTGGTTTTCTCCAGCACCCTGGTCATGGCCGCGGGGCTGGTCCTTGCGCTGCGCGCAAGCGACGCGGGTCGCCTGTGGGCCACCGGCCATGTGGTGGCGTCCGGCGCCGGTCTGGTGGTGGCCGCCGGCGCCGCCGACGGATCGCTGCAGCTTGCCGCGCTGGGGGCCGGTTTCTATCTGATCGGCCGCCTGACGATCTATCGCGGCGTGCGCGCCTACTACGGTCTGCCCGATCGTGCCGCGCTGCTGCGCGGCATCGGTATTGTGGCGTTCGTGCTGATGGTGCTGATGGCGGGCGTGTCCGATGGCCGGCTGCTGGTGCACGGCGTGGCCTACGGCATGCTGGCGATGATCTCGTTTGCCACCATCGTCACCATGCTGGGCAGCAAGCGCGGGCGCACCAGCATCGGCGGACCGCTGGTGCTGGCGTCGCATCTCGTGCTGCTTGGCTCGCAGGTGGCCGCGCTCAGTTATGGAGCGGCGTTCAAGGGCATTGCCATCACGCCGTTCTTCCTGCAGACCAGCTCCAGCATCTGGCCGCTGGCGCCAATGGTGGCCGTGTTGCTGGGCCTGTTCGGCTTCAGCCTGATGGCGATGGAGCAGATCATCGCGCAGAACGAAAACGGTGCGCGCCTGGATGCGCTGACCGGCCTGCTCAATCGTGGCGCGCTGGACATGACGGCGGTGGCGATGGTGGCGCGCTGGCAGCGCGACGGTGACGCGCTGTCGTGCCTGGTGATCGACGTCGATCATTTCAAGCTGGTGAACGACCGCCACGGCCATCACGCTGGCGACAGCGTGCTGCGCGAAATTGCCACCGCGCTCGATAATTCGCGGCGGGCGTCCGATATCGCCGCCCGCTACGGCGGCGAGGAGTTCTGCATTCTCTGCCCTCATACCGACGAGCACCAGGCGACCGCACTGGCCAACCGCATCCTGCGCAAGGTGCGCGCCATCCAGTTGCCGGGCGGGGGCGGCCACGCCAGCGTCAGCATCGGCATCGCGCAGTTGCATGGCGGCCCGCCCAGCCGCGAAGGGCTTTGGCGCAACCTGTTCGCCGATGCCGACCGCGCGCTCTACCTGGCCAAGCAGCGCGGTCGCGACCAATTCGTGCTCGGCTCCAGCATGGCCGAAGCGGTCGAGACGGACGAGTTGCAGGCACAGATCGACTGCGTCGGCGCGGTCTAGCGGCGCCCACGCGCGCAACGCACCGCCGCCGCGCCCGGCCGTCTCAGGCCACGCCGAGCAACGACTTCGGCTCCATGAACGCCTCCAGGCCGAAGGTGCCGTATTCGCGGCCGATGCCCGATTGCTTGAATCCGCCGAACGGTGCCGCGGGTTCATGACGCAGCGTGTTGACCAGCACGCGCCCGGCTTCGATCTGCAATGCCACCTCGCGCGCCCGCGCGGTGTTCGACGACAACACATAGGCCTGCAGGCCATAGGCAGTGTCGTTGGCCATCCGTATCGCGTCCTCCGTGTCGTGATAGGCGATGATCGACAGCACCGGGCCAAAGATTTCCTCGCGTGCGATGGCCATGTCGTTGGTGACGTCGCTGAACACGGTCGGCCGCACGAACCATCCTGCATCGATGCCGTCGGGGCGTCCCACGCCGCCAGCGATCAGACGCGCGCCTTCTTCCAGCCCGATGCGGATATAGCGCTGCACGCGATCCCATTGTTTCTGGCTGACCATCGGGCCGATGCTGGTTGCCGCATCACGCGGATCCCCCGAACGAAACTCGGCGACGGCTTTCACCACGTGCGCTTCGAAAGCGCGCAGCGACGCCGCGGGCACCAGGATGCGCGTGCCGGCAATGCAGGCCTGTCCGCTGTTCATGAAGCCGGCGTGCAGCGCCAGCGGCACGGCCTCGTCGAAATTTGCATCGTCGAGCACGATGACTGGTGACTTGCCGCCCAGCTCCAGCGTGGTGCGCTTCAAGGTTTCGGCTGCGCCGCGCAGGATCGATTTGCCCACCGCGGTGGAGCCCGTGAAAGACAGCTTGGCGACGTCGGGATGCGTGGCGATGGCGGCGCCCACGGTTTCGCCGCGGCCCGTGACGATATTGAACACGCCGGCCGGTGGTTCCGCCGCGTGCAGCGCCTCCGTGACGATGCGCGTCTGCATGGCGCTCATCTCGCTGGGCTTGATCACGGCGGTGCAGCCTGCGGCCAGCGCCACCGCCAGCTTGCCTGCGATGAAACCCGCATCGTTGTTCCACGGCGTGATCAGCCCCGCCACGCCGAGCGGCTGCATGATGACTTCCGCACTGCCGGCGCGCCGCGTGAACGGATAGTCCTGCAGCACGTTGGCAGCGTCCAGCAGCACGTCGCTGGCGTGCCGCGCCATCCATCGCGCGCGTGATGCGGGCGCGCCATATTCCTCGACGATCGCCTCGATCAGGTCCGCTTCCCTGGCCGCCAGCGCGCGGTGCATGCGCTGCAGCATGTCCAGACGGTCCTGGCGGGAACTGCGGGAAAACGTCGTGAAAGCGCGCCGGGCAGCGTCCACGGCGCGCGCCGCGTCCAGGGCGTCGGCCAGTCGCACGCGGCCTGTCACCTGCTCGGTGGCCGGATTGAACAGGTCGAACCATTCGGTGCCGTGCGGTTCGACAAAGGCGCCGTCGAGGTAGATCTTGTCGATGATTTGCATGATGTGCCCGGCGATGCGCCGGTATCTGGTGGTCTCGATGACAAGATAGGCCGCGCCGATTGCGTTGACTAGACGTACAATTCGGGACGTTCTATTGAGCAATATCGGACAATGAAAACCTCGGGTCTGGCTGAACTTGAATCGGTGCTGGCGGTGGCGCGCCATCGCAGTTTTCGGGCGGCGGCGAATGAACTGAGCGTGTCCACCTCGGCGCTCAGCCATGCCGTGGCCGCGCTGGAAGCGCGTCTTGGCGTGCGGCTGTTCCATCGCACCACGCGCAGCGTGGCGCTCACGGAAGCCGGCAGTGCGTTTGTGGGCAGCGTGGCGCCCGCGCTGGCCTCGATCCGCGAGGCCATGGCGCAGGCCGGCGACTTTCGCGATACGCCGTCGGGCACGCTGCGCATCAATACGTCGCTAGGCGCCGCGCATCAGGTGATGCCGGTGTTCGCGGCGTTCCTGCAACGCTATCCCGACATGAAGCTGGACATCGTTACCGAAAACAAGCTGGTCGATATCGTCGTGGAAGGATTCGATGCCGGCATCCGCCTGGCAGGCACCGTGCCGCAGGACATGATCGCGGTGCCGTTTGGCGATCGCCAGCGCTTTGCCGTGGTCGGCAGCCCGGCATATTTTGCGGACCATCGCAAGCCGCGCACGCCGGCCGATCTCAAGGCGCATCGCTGCATCCGCAGCCGCATGCCGAGCGGCGCGATCTACCACTGGGAATTCGAACGGCATGGGGAGGTCATGCGCTTTGACGGCGATGGCGCGCTGACGCTGGACGATGCAGGCCTGATGTTGAAAGCGGTGCGCGCCAGCCTTGGGCTGGCCTATCTGACCGAATGGAACGTTGACGCCGATGTGCGGGCCGGCACGCTCGTGCGCGTGCTGGAGGACTGGACACCGCCGCTGGACGGGCTGTGTCTCTACTATCCCAGCCGTCGCCATGCTTCGGCCGGGATGCGCGCGCTGGTGGAACTGATCCGCGAATTTGCCGATGCACAACGCAAACGCCCGGTGCGCGCGGTTCCCGCAATTCGCAAGCGCGCAAGCAAGGCGCGCAAATCGTGAGGCGTTGCGCTGTCTGTGCGGCGGCGAGGCGCCTCGCCGCTTGCCGCCGCGCTTGCTAGAGCGCCAGCACGATCTTGCCGCCGCGCATCGCGCGCGAGCAGCACGACATCATGCGGTCGTTGGCGTCGCGCTCGGCGCGCGTCAGTACCACGTCGCGATGATCAACGTCGCCGGCCAGGACGCGCACCTCGCACGACCCGCACAGCCCTTCCTCGCAGTCGCTTTGCACGTCGATATTCGCGCAGCGCAGCGCCTGCAGTAGTGTCTGCGTGGCAGGGACATCCAGCGTCAGGCCCGAATCCTTCAGTTCCACCGTAAATGGCTGTTCGCGGTCGGGATCGAGCGCGCCCAGCGTCGAGCTGAAGTGCTCGACGCGCAAGCTGTCTTCGGGCCAGTGCGCACAGCACGCCTGAAGCGCGTCGATCATGCGCGCCGGGCCGCATGCATAGATCTGCGTGTCGCCGTTAGGCGTGCCGAGGATTTGCGCGAAGTCGGCGCGCTGGCCTTCGTCGCGTACATGCGCCCGCAAGCGCGCACCGTGCAGCGCGGCGAGTTCGTCGAGCAGCGCCATCGCCGTGCGCGAGCGGCCGCAGTAATGAATCACGTAATCGATGCCGAGCGCTTTCGCGCGCCGCGCCATGGCGCTGACCGGCGTGATGCCGATGCCTCCGGCAATGAAGATCGCCTTGCGGCAGGTCTCGTCGAGCCGGAAGTGGTTGCGCGGGCCCCGCACCTTGACGCGATCGCCCACGCGCAGGTTGCCGTGAATCCACGCGGACCCGCCGCGGCTTTGCGCTTCGCGCAGCACGGCGATCTCGAATACGCCGAGATCGTCAGGATTGCCGCATAGCGAATATTGCCGCGAGATGCCGCTATTGCCGCATTCGACATCGATATGCGACCCGGCGCTCCAGCGCGGCAGCGCGCGGCCATCCGGCGCGGCGAGCCGGATCTTCAGCACATCGTCGGCTGCGCGCTCCAGCGCCTGCACGACCAGCGTGCGGCCCATCGACGCGCCGGACGGTTCGCCGATGCGCACCGCGTCGCGCGGCGCCAGGACGGCGGTATTTACGCGCTCCGGATTCTGCGCCGGATCCCATTCGACCCAGAGATGCTCGGGACCGCGGAACGATGTGTTGGGCACATAGGTGAAGCGCTGTTCGGCCAGCCGCAGATGCGGCAGCCGGCTGGTCAGCTCCTCAAGGAAAATCTGCATTTCCATGCGCGCGAGGTTCTTGCCCATGCACTGGTGCGCGCCGTAGCCAAAGGTGAGCTGATCGCTGGCGTTGTCGCGGTGGATATCGAACAGGTCCGCATCGGCGAAATGGCGCTCGTCATGGTTGGCCGACGAGGTCACGATCAGCAGCTTGCTGCCCGCCGTCAGCGCAATGCCGCCGACAGTGGTGTCGCGCGTGACGACGCGTCGCCAGGCGGCCACAGAGCCGTTGTGGCGCAGGCATTCCTCCACCGCGTTGGGGATCAGCGCGGGATCCTCGCAGATCTCGCGCCACACGTCGGGATGTTGCAGTAGTAGCTTGATCGCGTTGGCCGATGCATTGGCAGTGGTTTCGTGCGCGGCCACGATGCCAGCCATCATCATCGAATGCAGGTACGAGTCGGTCACCACCTCGGGCAGTTCGCGCTGCTTGCGCAGGCCGTACTGCATCCAGCCAGGCCCGGAAGGGTCCTCGCGCATCTTGTCGAGAATGCGCCCCGCCAGTTGCCAGAAATTGCCGACCGCGTGCGCCACGGCCACCTGTTCCTCGGGTTTCGGGCGGCCCCAGGTGTTCACCGTATGCGCGATGGAATACTGGCGCAGCAGATCCATGTCTTCTTCGGGCACGCCAAGAAAATGCAGCGCCACGGTCAGCGGCACTTCCCAAAGCAACTGATCCACCAGATCGGCGCGACCATCGTCGATAAAGCGGTTCACGTATTCGCGCGTCAGGCGCCGCACCATCGGTTCGTGATGCGCCAGTTCGGCAGGGGTGAACGGTTCCATCAACGCGCGGCGGCGCGGCATGTGCGCCGGTTCGTCCTCGTTGACCAGCGTGCGGTTCATCGCGTAGCCGTACGACGCCAGCACCGCATTGGCCTCTTCACCGGTCGGGGTGATTTTTTCGAGTGCGATGGCGGGGCTGAACGTGATGTTGTCGCGAAAGATCGCCTTGATGTCGTCGTAGCGCGTGACCACCCAATAGCCGAGCTTCGGGCTGTAGAACACGGGCTCCTGCTCGCGCGACCAGCGCACGTAATCGGGCGGATCCTGCTGGTAGCCGTCCTCGAATGGATCGAACGCCGCCGCATTGTGGCTGACCGGACAGCCATTGGGCGCGCGCAGGCCCGAGTGGTCGACGGGACAGCCCGCGCGCTGCGCAGGAGGGAAAGCTTGGGACATACGGAACTCCAACAGCGGAACGGCAAAGCGGCGCGGCAGCAGGGCGGCGCCGCGCGCGGCATGTCATGTCAGTCGAGCGAAATCTTCAGGTCGGCAATCAGCCGGGTCCAGCGTGCCGTTTCCGCGCGCAGCAGTTCGCTGAACTGCGCCGGCGAGTTGCCAACCGGTTCCACGCCGAAGTCGACCAGCTTCTTGTTGATGGCGGGATCCTTCAGCGATGCCACCACCTGCCGGTTCAGCGTGTCGATCACGTCGGGCGGCGTCGCGGCGGGCGCCACCATGCCGACCAGCGCGGCCGCCTGCACGTTCTTGTAGCCAAGTTCGGCGAAGGTCGGCACATCGGGCAACTGCGGCAGGCGCGTGGCGTTGGCCACGGCCAGTGGACGCACCTTGCCGCCCTTGATGAAGCCCGCGCCCGCGGCGTAGTCGACCATCATGGCCGGGATCTGGCCCGCCGCCACATCGGACAACGCCGGCGCCGCGCCGCGGTACGGCGCGTGCGTCATGGTCAGGTGGGCTTCCACCTTGAGCAGTTCCATGGCCAGATGGTGCGGGCTGCCCGCGCCGGCCGAACCGTAATTGACGCCGCCCGGCGTGGCCTTCACTTGCGCGATGAATTCCTGCGCGGTCTTGGCCTGCGTGCCCGGGCCCACCACCAGGATCATCGGAAAGCGGCCCAGCAATGTCACGGGCGCCAGATCGCGCGTCGGGTTGTACGAAAGCGACTTGTACAGCGCGGGATTGAACACCAGTGTGCCGTTGTCGGCCGACAGCACGGTGTAGCCATCGGCGCTCGCGCGAGCGGTTTCCGACGCGCCAATCGCGGTGTTGCCGCCCGGCTTGTTGTCGACCACCACCGGCTGGCCGACGCGGCTCGACAGCCCCTGGCCGATCGTGCGCGCCAGAAAGTCCGATCCGCCGCCGGCCGCATACGGCACGATCCAGCGGATCGGTTTCGATGGATAGGCGTCGGCGGCATGTGCCGTGGCGGCGCTCAGCGCCATGGCAAACGACACGGCCAGCAGCGCGGCGGGCTGGAAGCGGGGCATTGGATTGTCTCCTTGGTATTTGGCCGGATGGTGTTTGGCGCGTTTTGCGTAAATCATATACGCATTGCGTAATCGTTGAATGAGGGTTAACCTCAGCGCCCATGACGACTCCATCCGACCCGGCCGACGCCCCCGGCCTTGCGCGTCCGCGCGAACGACGTCAACGCGTGCAGGCCGCCGAAACCGGCATGTCCGTGCTCAAGGCGCTGGCGCGCCTGGGCGGCCGCGCCAGCCTGACCGCCATCGCCGCGCAGATCGATGAAAGCCCGGCAAAGATGCATCGCTATCTGGTCAGCCTGATCGAAGCGGGATTTGTCGCGCAGGAGGCCGGCACGCAGCAGTACCACCTGGGCATCGAGGCCTTGCAGATCGGTCTGGCGGCGATGCGGCAGGCCGACCCGATCCGGCTGGCGGAAGCGTCGCTGGTGCGGCTGCGCGAGCGCCTGGAAGTGACCTGTTTTATTGCGGTGATGGGCAACAAGGGCCCCACCATCGTGCGGATCGAGGAACCGGGTTTGCCGGTGATCGTGAATGCGCGCGTGGGATCGGTGATGCCGCTGCTGTGGTCGGCCACGGGACGCGTCTTTCTGGGCTTGCTAGACGATTCGACAGTGCAGGCGCTGGCTCAGGCGGAACTCGATGCGCTGACGCCGGAGCAGCGCACCGGCCTCGATCGCGACGATCCGCTGGGCAAGCTGCGCGACGTGGTGCGTGCGCACGGCTGCGCCGCGGTGCGCGATACCAATTTGAAGGGCATCAGCGCGGTAGCCGCGCCGGTGCGCGATTACACGGGGCGCGTTTGCGCCGTGCTGACCGCGCTGGGCGCCACGGGCGGCTTCGATGCCGCGCTGGACGGCCCGATTGCCAACGCGGTACGCGACGAAGCCGGCACCATCAGCGCGCTGCTCGGCTTCTCCGCATAGATGCGTGGTATTGCAGCTGGAAAATGCGGACCGGCGGCTTACTCGGGCCGCTTGGGAATATCCACCGCGCGTTGCACGGCCGGGCGCGCTACGAATGCGGCGAGCACACGCTGCACCTCGGGGAAGTTGTCGATGCCCACCAGATCGCCGGCATCATAGAAGCCCAGCAGATTGCGCACCCACGGGAGGGTCGCGATATCGGCGATGGTGTAGTCGTCACCCATGATCCACTGGCGGCCCTTGAGCCGCTCGTTCAGCACCTTCAGCAGGCGTTTGGCTTCGGCGACGTAGCGGTCGCGCGGACGCTTGTCCTCGTAGTCCTTGCCGGCGAACTTGTGGAAGAAGCCCACCTGGCCAAACATCGGGCCGATGCTGCCCATCTGGAACATGACCCACTGGATCGTCTCGTAACGCAAGGCGGGATCGGCGGACATGAATTTGCCGGTCTTTTCGGCCAGATAGATCAGAATCGCGCCCGATTCCCACAGCGCCAGCGGCTTGCCGCCCGGGCCGTTGGGATCGATGATCGCGGGAATCTTGTTGGTCGGATTCAGCGACAGGAATTCCGGCGAGGTCTGGTCGTTCCGGTCGAATCTGACCAGGTGCGGCTCGTACGGCAGACCGGTTTCTTCCAGCATCAGCGACACCTTGATGCCGTTGGGCGTGTTCAGCGAGTACAACTGCAGGCGGTCCGGATGCTGTGCCGGCCATTTGCGGGTGATCGGAAACGAGGACAGGGCGCTCATGGGGTTCGTCGGTCTCTTGTGGCGAAAGCGCTCATGTTAATGAATCCGTCGTCATCGTGCTTGGCGTTGTCACGTCGAGGGCGCGGATCGGGTGTACTCTTCGACGACGGCACGCCGCCGCCGGGCGGGATCTTCCACGCAAACTCGCCGCGAATTCCGCCGTACAGGAGCCCCCATGACTTCCCTTGCATCTTCCCGCCGTCAGGCGTTTCGGCAGCGGATTGCCGCGAAGCAGGCGCTGCTGGTGCCCGGCGCGTTTAATGCGATGAGCGCGCGCGTGATCGAGGACCTGGGTTTTCAAGCGGTGTATCTGACCGGCGCGGGCGTCACCAACATGTCGTTCGGACTGCCCGATCTGGGCTTTGTCGGCCTGAGCGACATGGCCGAGCATACGGCGCGCGTGCGCGACGCCGTGACGCTGCCTTTGATCGTCGACGCCGATACGGGCTTCGGCAATGCCTTGAATGTGCATCACGCGGTGCGCACGCTGGAACGCGCGGGCGCCGACGCGATTCAGCTCGAAGATCAGGTGATGCCGAAAAAATGCGGCCATTTTTCGGGCAAGCAGGTGGTGAGCGCCGGCGAGATGGTCGGCAAGATCCACGCGGCCACCGACGCGCGCGAGGACGCCAATTTCCAGATCATCGCGCGCACCGATGCGGCGGCCGTGCATGGTATCGAGGACGCGATCGAACGCGGCTACCGATTTGCCGAGGCGGGCGCCGATATCCTGTTCCTTGAAGCGATCGAGGATGTGGCCGATATCGAGCGGCTGCCCAACCTGTTTAATGCGCCGTTGCTGATCAATATCGTGATCGGCGGCAAGACGCCGGTACAGAACCGCGATGCGCTCGAGCAACTGGGCTATGGCCTGGTGCTCTATGCCAACGCCGCACTGCAAGGCGCGGTGCGTGGCATGCAGACGGCGCTGGACCTGCTGCAGGCAAATGGCCAGATGGACGAGGATCCCGCAATCGTCGCGCCATTTGGTGAGCGTCAGCGGCTGGTCGGCAAACCGAAATACGACGAACTCGACGCGCGCTACCGCAGCGACGACTGAGGCGCCGATCACCGCCGTGCGCATGGCCTGGCGCGTGCCACGCGGCGGCGCGCCGTCATGCGGACAAGCGGCTGGCGTCAGCCCCGCACCGCGGCCTCGATGGTGGCAATGTCGATCTTCTTCATCGTCATCATCGCGTTGAACGCGCGTTTGGCGGCCGCGGGGTCCGGACCCATCACGGCGTCGGTCAGCGCGCGCGGCGTAATCTGCCATGACAGTCCCCAGCGGTCCTTGCACCATCCGCAAGCGTTCTCCTGGCCGCCGTTGCTGACGATGGCATCCCACAAACGGTCCGTTTCGGCCTGGTCGTCGGTGGCGATCTGGAACGAGAACGCCTCGCTGTGCTTGAAATGCGGGCCGCCGTTCAGTCCGACGCACGGAATGCCGACGACCGTGAATTCCACCGTCAACACATCGCCTTCCTTGCCGTCGGGATAATCGCCGGGCGCGCGATGCACGGCGCCGACCGAACTGTCCGGAAATGTCTTGGCGTAGAAATTCGCGGCGTCCAGGGCGTTTCGCTCAAACCACAGGCAGATCGTGTTCTTGCTGGTCATTCCTGTCTCCTGAAAAGTTGCTCACGCGGCATGCATCGCAGTACCGGCGACGCTGCTGTCCACATTGCGGGACATCGTTAGATAAGCCAGAACCGCAAATACGATCCGGCTCCGACAAATATAGCGAAGCTTCGCGGCAGCGGCGGATCGATATCGATGCTGCGCGTATGGGCGGGCGTTGGTTGTCGCCAATCATGCAACTAACGCGCCGGCCGCGGCTCCAAGCGCAATCAGGAAACGTCAGGGAATGTTATGCGTAATGCGATGTGTAGGGTCATGCGTCATGCCACACGGCGAGCGGTGGTGGGAAAAGCCGCACTCGTCGGCGTCGCTTTTCTTGTGCTGGGCGCCGTTGCCGGATGCGCCACGGCGCCCGGCCCGGACGGCCGGGAATCGAGCGTGACCGTCTACGGCACGGTCGATGCCGGCGTCAGCGTCACGCGCGACAGATAGCGCGCCGGGTCGCTGCGGATCAACCGCGCAGCGCCTGCTCCAGCGCAGCCTGCAGCAACGCGCCATCGAGATCCTGACCGATCAGCACCACGCGCGTGCCGCGCGCTTCGTCGGCGCGCCAGGCGCGGTCAAAATAGCTGTCGAAGCGCTGGCCCACACCGTGCAGCACCAGCCGCATCGGCTTGCCCGGCAGCTCGGCAAAACCCTTCACGCGATAGATCGTGTGCTGTGCCACCAGCGCCTGCAGCGCGGCGATCAACGTGTCGCGCTCGACCGTGCCCGCCTGTACCACCACCGAATCGAATTCGTCGTGATGGTGATCGGCGTGGTCCGGGTCGTCGGCGCTGCCATGATGATCGACGCGCAGGTGAATCGTCTCTTCCGATGCGCGGTTAAGGCCCAACAGGCTGTTGACATCGAGCGAGCCGGCCCGCGCCGGGACGATCTTCACTTCGGCCGGGATCTCAGGCCGCACCAGGGCTTCCACCGCTGCGATCTGCGCGGTGTCCATCAGGTCGGTCTTGTTCAGGATCACCAGGTCCGCGCTGGCCAGTTGATCCTCGAACAGTTCATGCAGGGGCGATTCGTGATCGAGGTTCGGATCCGCGCGGCGCTGCGCATCGACGGCCAGCGGATTGGCGGCGAACTGTCCGGCAGCAGCGGCGGGGCCGTCGACCACGGTCACCACGGCATCGACGGTGAACGCATTGCGGATGCTGGGCCAGTGAAACGCCTGCACCAGCGGCTTGGGTAGCGCCAAGCCGGAGGTCTCGATCAGCACGTGATCGATCTGGTCGCGGCGTTCGAGCAGTTGCTCCATCACCGGGAAAAACTCTTCCTGCACCGTGCAGCACAGGCATCCATTGGCCAGCTCGTACAGTTGTCCGGTGGGCTCGCCCTGGTCATCGCAGCCGATGCCGCAACCCTTGAGAATCTCGCCATCGATGCCAAGCTCGCCAAATTCATTGACGATGACCGCAATGCGACGCCCATTGGCATTGTCGAGAATATGGCGCAGCAGGGTGGTCTTGCCGCTGCCGAGAAAGCCGGTAACGATGGTCGCTGGGATCTTTGCGGTTTGCATGGAATCGTCTTTTTCGAGGAATGGAGGATAGTGGGGCGACAAGCGTCGGCCCGGCAATGCGGCTTCAGAAGTATAGGTTCGCCGACAGCTCCGCGGCACGCGGTCTGCCCAGCAGCCATTGCTGGCCGCCGTTGGAGACCGATTCGGCGTAGTCGCGGTTGAACAGGTTGTACACGCGCAGCGTCAGCGCCGTCTGCTTCGATACGCGCCACGACAGCGCGGTATCGACGGTCGTATAGCTCGGCACGCGCACCTTGTTGGCGGTGTCGGCATAGCGGCCGCCCACGTAGCGCAGGCCCGCGGCGAAGGTCCACTGCGGCATGAAGTTCCAGCTCAGCCACGCGTTGGCGGCCTGCTGCGGCACGCTGGTCGGCACATTGCCGGCGCGCGACACCGCAGCGCCGCCGACCGATTCGGTGAAGTCGTCATAGCGGGCGCGCAGCACGGTGCCATTCACGTCGACGCGCAGTCCCCGCAGTATCTCGACGCTGGCCGATGCCTCCAGCCCGCGCGACGATTGCTGGCCAACCTGCTGCGTGATGGTGGGATTCACTGGATCACGCGACAGCAGATCGTTCTTGCGGATCTCGTAGGCCGCCAACGTCCATTCGCCGCGCTTGCCCCAGAATGCCTGCTTGACGCCCACTTCCAACTGCTTGCCCGTGGCGAGATCGAAGCCGCGTTGCGCGTCCGACGTCGTGACCAGCGCGCCCAGCGGATCGGTGGCCGTCGCGTACTGCGCGTAGACCGACAGGTTCGGCGTGAACTGGTACACCGTGCCCAAGCGCCACGTGGTGTTGGCGAAGGTCTTCTCCCAGCCCGTGTTGGCCACCAGGTCGGTCCGATACAGCACCGCGTGGTCGAAGCGCACGCCGCCGATCACCGACCACTGCGGTGTAAAGGCGATGCGATGCTCGCCGAACAGCGCGTACTGCGTGGTGTTGGTGCGCAGGCGCGGCGACGTGACGACGCCCGGCGGGCTGAAGAACAGGCCCGGGTCGAAGTCGTACGCATTGACCGTGGACGACCCGCCATACGGCGAGTTGTTCGAATGCGTGAAGTTGATCTTGTTGATGTCGAAACCGACTGTCGTGGCGTTGTCCATGCCGAACAACCTGCTCTTGACCGTCATGTCGGCGCGATTGCCGACCTGTTCCTGGTCGTGCAGGATTTCCAGATAGTCGGTGCGGCGCACCTGCGATGTCGCCGGCAGAAAGGTATAGGTTTCGCTGTCGCGCCAGTGCCGATGGCTGGTCAGGTAGTAAAACTGGTTGCGCACCGTGACGCGCTCGTTGGGCGTCCATTCGGCGTTCAGGCGCGTCCAGCGGTCGCGGTAGCTGATCTGCGCATCGCCGACGTTGTAGTTCTTCTTGCGCAGCGACGTGTCCAGGCTGCCATTGACCAGCGGCGTGCCCAGGTACTGCTGCGGATGCTGCGTGCCATCGTCATACGACAGCGTCAGGTTGAAATCACGATTGACATCGAGCCGCACCGACGCCGACACCATCAGGTTGTTCGAATCGCCCCGATCGACCCAACCGGCCGAGCGGTTGTAGGCGGTGGCAAATCGATACGACAGGTTGTCGTTGACCTTGCCGCCGCTGTCGAACGCCACGCGCGCGGTCTTCTCGGTGCCGCCAGTGATCTGCAGTTCGTTCTCGATCGGGCCGCGGATCGGCTTCTTCTGCACGACGTTGACCACGCCGCCGATTGCGCCTTCGCCGTACATCACCGATGCGGGCCCGCGCAGCACCTCTATGCGGTCCACCGACCAGGTGTCGAACGGGAACGTGAGGGTGCCCGAAGCCACGTACATGCGCGTGCCGTCGAGCAATTGCATGACCGATCCCTGGCCCGAGAAACCGCGTGCGGTCAGCGAAGTGCCGCCATTGCCTGGCGCCGGATTGCCAGTGATGCCGGTGGCGCGCGTCACCGCTTCGCGCACGCTTTGATCGCCACGCGCGCGAATCGTCTCGCCGTCCAGCACTTCCACGCTGGCTGGCGTTTCCAGCGGCGTCAGGCCCAGCCGGCTGCCGGTGAACGCCGGCGTGGAAAGCGCCAGGCCCGGCGCGCTGGCTGTTTCGCTGACCACCACGGGCGGCAGCGCTTTGTTTTTCGATTCGGAGAGTTCCTCCGCAATCGCGCAAGGTGCATTGAGACTGGCGACGGTGCCGAGCGATGCGGCAAACATGCGCGGTCGGCGTGCGCGCGCGGCGCGCGTCGATGGGTTGGCCGGGCGCGGGCGGCCAGTGGAATGCGCAGACGAGTTGTGTTTCATCGTGAAGCCGGACGACCCCGCCCGGGCATGAAGTGGCGATGATGACAACAGGCCGGTATCCGGGCTGGCAGGCTGAAGCACGAGGGCTTTCGGGAACGTTGTCGCCTTCCCACGCCGATGCTGCGGGCGCAGTGGCCGCCGGTCCGATGGACCGGCATGACAGTTCCAACCTGCTTACCGTTGCGGGGGCAGCACAGGCATTGCCGTCGGGCGGCGCACCTGTTTCCCGTTTAACCGGCGATAGTCGCCGGCACCTGCAATCACGGTTGGCGCGCCAGGGCGCGCCGCGCTGCGCATTCTACCCGCACACAAAACGATCCGGCGATTTGCCGCCGGGGCTTGCCGTGCCCGCGGCTCAGCCCGAGATCGCAAATCCGTAGAGTGTGGCGGCATTGCGCCAGCGCACGGCTTCATCGAGTTCCGGTTGTTGCGCCAGCCACGCCATCGCCGCGCGGCATTCGTCGGCGCGCGCCGCGCCTTCGTGGTTGGTCCACGGCCAGTCGCTGCCCCAGAGCAGATGATCGGTGCCGGCCACCTGCGCCCACTGCAACGTCAGTGCTGGCCACTGGGCCGGGCTGGCCAGGCGGTATGGCGCGCTGATCTTGACCCACAGCGGGCGTCGCGCGCCCACGGCGCGGGCCGTGTCGAAGATCGGGTCATCGACGCCCAGCGGGCCAGGGCGGCCGAAATGATCGAGCACGACCGGCACGGGCGTGCTGCCCAGCGCGCCATCGAGAACGGCTAGTACGCTTGCACCATCGCCGTCGTTGGTATGGATCTCGACATGCCAGCCCAACGTGGCGATGCGCTGAAACAGCGTGCGCCACGGCGCGGTGTCGATACGGCGCCAGCCGGCGTTGCCGAAGAGGTTCAGGCGGATGCCGCGCACGCCGGCGGCATCGAGCGCGGCCAGTTCGGCGGGCGGCGCCGATGGATCGACCACCGCCACGCCGCGCAGCCGCTCCGGCATGCGCCGCAGCGCGGCCAGCATCGCCGAGTTGTCGGTGCCAAGAAAGCTGGTCTGCACCACCACGCCATAGGGATCGGCCGCCGGGCCGCGCACCGTGCCGGCCATCGACAGCCAGCCCTCCAGCGGCGCGTCGTACGGCGGGCGATAACGCGCCGACGCCACGGCAACGCCGGCATCGAACACATGAAAGTGGCAATCCACCAGCGTCTCGGTTGTCGTCATCGACACGATTCTCCTGTGTGCGGGTTAGCCCCGATATGGCGGCCCGTGCGTGTCCGGGTACTCTAGTCCTCTATAGGAGTGCAATCTAACACGGACACGAGATGCCAGACAATGCCATCGCCCAATCGGTCGCCGCCGCGGCAGGCATGAGCCGCTACGGGCAGATTGCCGCGCAATTGCAGCACAAGATCGTCATCGGCGAATGGTCGCCGGGCAGCGCCATTCCGGCCGAAAGCACGCTGGCGGCAGAGTTCGGTATCGCGCTTGGCACGATCCGGCAGGCGATTGCGGTGCTGGTGCGGCAGGGTCTGCTGGAACGGGTGCAGGGCAAGGGCACGTTCGTGCGCACCGGGCTCTCGGGCGCCAGCATGATGCGTTTTTTCCGCTTCCGTTCCGAGGCCGATGCCGACGCTGCGCCCACGGCGGTGCCGCGCTCGGAGATCCTGTCGTGCCGCAGCGTGCGCCTGGACAAGGCGATGGCAGCGCGCTTCGGGCTTGAAGCAGGCGCACGCGGTCTCGCCATCAGCCGGCGTCGCTGGGTGGCGGACACCCCGCGTCTGCTCGAATCGATCTGGCTGCCGCTGCCGCGTTGTGCCGCTCTGCAGGACACGCCGTCGGCCGAGTGGGGCGCACTGCTCTATCCGCTGTTGAGCCAGCGTTGCGGCATCACGGTGCACCGTGCGATGGACGAGGTGACCTTCCGGCTGCTCGATGCCGACGAGGCCGACCTGCTGGCGCTGCCGGCCTCTCACCCCTGTGCAATGGTCACGCGCCAGGCGTTCGATATCCAGGGCCATTGCGTCGAATACCGGCTGACCCGGGGCGATGCCTATGCCTTCCGCTACACGGCCGAGATCCGCTGATCTTTGCCCGCCCCAACAGAATTCGATTCGACGGAGACTTTTTCGATGCGCTACCTGATTTCCCTCACCCTGGCTGCCGTGGCCGCGCAGCCGGCCGCGCTGCACGCCGCCGACGCGGCGCAGCCCTGGCCCACGCGCCCGGTGACGATCGTCGTCACCTATCCGCCCGGGGGCGGCGCCGACCTGATGGCGCGCCTGATCGCGCCGGGCCTGGGCCGCGAACTCGGCCAGACCGTGATCGTGGAAAACCGGCCCGGCGCGGGCGGACAGATCGGCGCGTCGTACGTGGCCAAGGCCGCGCCCGATGGTTACACGCTGATGGTCGATGCGTCGTCCTACGCGGTGAATCCGAGCCTTTATCCGCGCCTGCCCTACGACCCCGCCAAGGCGTTTCGCGCGGTCGGCGTGCTGGCGCGCTATCCCAATGTGCTGGTGGCCAATCCCGGCTTCCCGGTGGCCAACGTCCAGGACGTGCTGGCGCTGGCGCGGCAGAAGCCGGGTACGGTGGCATTCGCGTCGTCGGGCAACGGGTCGGCGCAGCATCTTTCCGGCGTGCTGTTCGAGCAGCGCGCCCATGTCGATCTGCTCCACGTGCCTTACAAGGGCGGCGGCCCGGCCATGACCGATGTGATCGCCGGACAGGTGCCGCTGTTCTTCGCCAACGTCGCGTCCAGCCTGCAGCACATCAAGGCGGGCAAGCTGCGGCCGCTGGCGGTGACCAGCCATACGCGCACATCGGCGCTGCCCAATGTGCCGACCATGCAGGAGGCGGGCGTGGCGGGCTACGAAGTCTATGAGTGGAACGCCGCGTTTCTGCCCGCCGCCACGCCGGAAGCGGTGGTGACGCGGCTGTCGGACGCCCTGCAGAAGGTGATGGCCAGCGCGGAAATCCGCCAGCGTGTGGCCGAACTGGGCGGCGAAGTGGTGGCCGCCCCGCCGGCCGAAGCCGCGCGCTTTATCGACACCCAGACGCGGCTGTGGGCCAAGGTGATCAAGGACGGCAACGTCAAGCCGGAATAGGTGAGACCGGGGCCGATCACCGCGTCGGCAGGTGAGCGGCTGCCGCAGGCATCCCGCCAAGGCGCACCACTGGACGTGGCAACACCGAACCCCGCCATCGACCGCAATTTCGCAAGCACGGCATCGAAAAACACAACGTCTGCGCGCACCGAACTGGCGCGCGCGGAGCATTCGAACCAGAGAGGAGACCCATGTCCACAGATCGACCCCATGACACCCATCGCCGCCACCTGCTGGGCATGATGGCCGCGCTCGGCGGCGGGGCGCTTGTCCCCACGCTGGCGCGTGCGCAGGCCTGGCCGTCCAAGACTATCCGGCTGGTGGTGCCGTTCGCACCGGGCGGCAGTTCCGAAATCGTGGCGCGGTCCACCGCGGCGGAATTGACCAGGCTGCTGGGCGTATCGGTGTTCGTGGAAAACAAGCCGGGCGGCGCGGGCAATATCGCCATGGGCGAAGTGGCGCGCGCTGACGACAACCACACGCTGATCCTTGGCCACATCGGCACGCTGGCAGTCAACCCGTACATCTTTCCGAAACTGCCATACGATCCGAACAAGGATTTCCGGCCGATCTCGCTGCTTTCCAAGGTGCCGAGCCTGTATGTGGTGCACCCGGACGTGCCGGCAAAGAATCTCAAGGAATTCGTGGCGCTGGCCAAGAGCAAGCCGGGCAAGCTCAACTACGGGTCGGCCGGAAACGGCAGCGCCGGGCATCTGGCCTTCGAATACCTGAAGGCGAGCACCGGCACCTTCATCACCCATGTGCCGTATCGCGGCAGCGGCCCGCAGATTACCGACCTGCTGTCCGGCCGGCTCGATGCCGCCGCAATCGGCGCGCCCGCCATCCTGCAGTTCATCAGGACGGGCAAGGTGCGCTGCATCGCCACAGGCACCGCGCAACGCATCGCGCAACTGCCGGATGTGCCGACGGTGGCGGAGCAGGGTTATCCGGGCTTCGAGATGACGCAGTGGTACGGCCTGCTGGCGCCGGCATCGCTGCCGCAGCCGGCCGCCGCGAAACTGGCGGAGGCCACCGTCAAGGCGGTAAAGAGTCCCGCGTCGGTCGAGCGCCTCAGTGCGGACGCGGCGCTTGTGGTGGGCAGCACGCCGGAAGAATTCGCGCGCTTCATCGTCGCGGAACAGCAGCGCTGGAAGCCGATCGTGGCGCGCGCCGGCATCAAGCCGGACTAGACGCCGCGACGCTGCAACGGGTCGCCGTGCCACTGACGGGCCAGCTCAGCGCGCAGGCCCGAACGGGAAACAGTGACGCGGCGAGTGCGAGAGCCGTGCGCCCTCGGTTCCTGCGGTGACTATTCAGCCTGCTGCGTCCGTTCGGCTGCGGCCCACAGGTCGTCGATCGCGCGGATGCTCAGCAGATAGCCATGGGCGCCCGCGCCGCAGATCACGGCGGTGGCCGCCACGGAGATCGTCGAGTGGCGATATTCCTCCGAGCGCCGGTGGATATTGCTGATGTGCACCTCGACCACCGGGCGGCGGATCAGCTTGACCGCGTCGAGCACGGGAATGCGTCCGAAAGAAAAGCCCGCCGGATTGATGATCAGCGCGGCATCCTCGAAATACGCTTCCTGGATCCAGCCGATCAGCTCACTTTCGCTGTTGGTCTGCCGGAACACGCAGTCGAACTTGAACGTGTCGGCCATCGCCATGCATTGCCGCTCGATATCGCCGAGCGTGGTGCTGCCGTAGATGTGCGGCTCGCGGATACCGAGCATGTTCAGGTTCGAACCATTGAGGATGTAGAGTTTTCGCTTCATGGAGAGGACTTGGTGACGGTGGCGGCGCCTGCCGTTTAGTGGCTGCTTTCCAGGCTGGTGCCGCGGGTCTCGCGGGAGGTGGCGATCATGACGAACGACAGCAGATTGAGCGACCCGCACACTGCCACGATGGCCCACGGCGAGCCGTGAAATGCCTGCAGCAAGGCCACCGCGACGATCGGCATCGGGCCGCCGGTCAGCAGGTTGGCGCCCGAATAGGACAGCGCCGATCCTGTGTAGCGTGCCTCGGTGGGAAACGACTCGGCAAACCACACCGGCTGGATGCCGCTCTGGAACTGCGTGAAGCCGAGGAACGCGCCCATCACGGCCATGGTCATCCCCAGCGATCCCTGGTTCAGCACGGGGAAATAGATCAGGCAGCAGACCAGCGTGCAGAACGATCCGACCAGCAGCGCGCGCTTGCGTCCGATGCGGTCGCTGAGATAGCCGCCGGCCAGTGCGCCGACGATGGCGCACGCATTGGCCACCATCAACAGCATGAAGCCGGTCTGCTTGGGCACGCCGAGGTTCTTGGTCAGGTAGCTCAGCGAGAACACCACGATCAGGTAGAACAACGCCGCCGGGCCGCAGAAGAACAGCGTGAGCCGCAGCGCGGTCTTCCAGTGGTGGCGCAGCACCACGCCCAGCGGATTGCCGCCGCGCACGCGCTGGCCCTGCTGGCGCGCCTGCTTGCGCAGCGCTTCGAACGCAGGCGTTTCGCTGACCCGCATGCGGATGTAGATGCCAAGGATAACCAGCAGGAAGCTGGCCAGGAATGGAATTCTCCAGCCGTAGGTTTCGAAGTCCTCTGCCGACAGCATGGCGGCCAGCGCGAACAGCGCCATATTGGCCAGGATCTGGCTGAGCGGCGAACAGATGCCGAGCAGGCCGGAATAAATGCCGCGGCGCGCGGGCGACGCGTGTTCGACGGCCATCAACTGCGCGCCCGTGGATTCGCCGCCGAGCGCAAAGCCCTGGACGATGCGCAGGCTGACCAGCAGGATCGGCGCGACGATGCCCACCTGCTGATAGGTGGGCAGCAGGCCCATCAGGAACGACGACACGCCCATCACCGACACCGTAATCAGCATCAGGTTGCGGCGTCCCCACCGGTCGCCCAGAATGCCGCACACGATGGCACCCAGCGGGCGCGCGGCCAGGCCGGCCCAGAAGCTTGCCAGCGAGGCCAGCAGCGATGCGGTCGGATCGAGCGTCGGAAAGAACAGTTTCGGAAAGATCGTCGCGGCGACCACGCCGTACAGCGCGAAATCGAACCACTCCAGCGCAGTGCCGATGGTGGCCCCGGCAACGGCGCGCCGGGCCATGGCGTGCCGCGGATCGGCCGCATCGGCCGTAGCGATGTTGGAGTCAGTAATGACTGACATGGTGTCTCCCCCTTTCTTTTGTGGATATCGTTCCCGATTGCTCCGGGTTACGTGCACTGCTATTGTTCGACCGCTCGCGAAGCGGCGTTCCAGACCGGAATAACATTCCATATTGTGAAATATGTCGTTGAAGACCGGATTGAAGATTCTCGATTTCCTGGCGTCCCAAGGCGAGGGCGCCGCGCTTGCGGTCATTGCCGACGCGCTGGAGGTCCCGCGCAGCACCTGCCACCGGGTGCTGGGCGAACTCGCGGAGAGCGGCTACGTGCGGCAGATTCCCGATCACAGCCGCTACATCCTCACCATGCGCATGACATCGAACGGGCTGGAATTCCTGAGCCTGACCGGTATTGCCGACATCGCCCAGCCCATCATCGAAAGGATTGCCGCGCAGACCGGTGAGCTGGCGCGGCTGGCGCTGGTGGATGGCGACGCGATCATCTGGGTGGCGAAAGCCGATGGACAGCGCACCGGCTTTCGCTACGACCCCGACATGGGACTTGCGGCGCGGCTTTCGTGTACGTCCACGGGGCATGCGTGGCTGATGACGATGTCGGACGAGGAAGCCGTGGCGCTGGTGATGAAACAGGGTTTCGGCCAGCCAAACGAGTACGGCCCCAACGCGCCGACCTCGTTGAAGGCGTTGCTTGGTTTTCTGCACGCAGCGCGTGTGCGCGGCTACGCCATGATCGACGAGGTGTTTGCAGCGCGCATGGCAGCCGTGGCGGTGCCGGTCAGACGCGGCAGCCGATGTGTCGGCGTGATCAGCCTGGCGGGCCCGCGCACGCGCCTGACCGCCGCGAAAGTCCACGAATATTCGGCTCTGTTGTGCGAGGCGGCCGATGAACTTGGCAAGCTGTGCAATATGGCGGGCTACCTGTCGCGGCCGCCATTGGGCAAGGCGTGAAGCAGGCTCACGCTATCCAAGGCGTGTCGAAGCGCATCGGAATCAAAGTGACGTACCGCGGATGCCGGCAGAGGGGCGCAACGTCCGTGAGCCAGCCCGAGGCACGTCCCGCGCGTTGACGCGACTTTCCCCAGGCAACAAAAAACCGCCCCGGTGGGGCGGTTCTTCGCGTGCGGATCCGTCGGGGCGGAATCAGGCTTTCAATACCTGGCCGATCGCATTGGCTACCACGCCTACGTTGCGCTCGTTCAGTCCGGCCACGCACATGCGGCCCGAGCGCAGCACGTACACGCCGTGTTCGTTCCTGAGGCGATCGACCTGATCGGCCGACAGTCCGGTGTACGTGAACATGCCGCGCTGCGTGATGTAGCGCGACAGCTTTTCGCCGCTGACGTGCGCGCGCAGTTGGTCGTGGATGGCGTGGCGCATGCGGGCGATGCGCTGGCACATCGCGGCCAGTTCTTCTTCCCAGCTCTTGCGCAGCGCCGGCGTGGTCAGCACGCGGGCCACCACACGCGCGCCGTGCGTGGGCGGGTTGCTGTAGTTGGCGCGTACGGCACCGGTCAACTGGCCCAGCACGCGGCCGGCTTCATCGGCGCTCTGGCACACCACGCTCAGACCGCCGCAGCGTTCACCGTACAGCGAAAAATTCTTTGAGAACGAATTGGCCACCAGGCACGGCACGTTCTGGCGCGCCAGTTCGCGCACGGCAAAGGCGTCATCGTCCAGGCCCGTGCCGAAGCCCTGGTAGGCCATGTCGACGAAAGGCAGCAGCTTGCGTGCCTTGAGCACGCCAATCACCTGGCGCCACTGGTCCTCGTTCAGGTCCACGCCGGTCGGGTTGTGGCAGCAGGCGTGCAATAGCACGACGTCACCTTGCGGAATGGCTTCGATCGCTGCGAGCATCGCGTCGAACTTGAGTCCGCCGGTGGCGGCGTCGTAGTACGGATAGGTGTTGACCTTGAACCCGGCACGTTCGAACACCACGCGATGGTTTTCCCAGCTTGGGTCGCTAATCCACATTTCGGCGCGGGGGAAATAGCGCTTGAGGAAGTCGGCGCCCACGCGCAGCGCGCCCGATCCGCCCAGCGTCTGCAGCGTGGCGATGCGGCCTTCGGCGCGCGCGGCGCAGTCCTCGCCGAACACCAGCGCCTGCACGGCCTGGCGATAGGCGGCGATGCCGGCCATCGGCAGATAGGGGCGCGGGCCCATGTCGGACAGCAGCGCGGCCTCGGCTTCGGCCACGGCCTGCATCACCGGCAGGCGGCCTTCGTCGTCAAAGTAGATGCCGATGCTGAGGTTGACCTTGTTGGTACGCGGATCTTGCTGGAAGTCCTCGTTCAGCGAGAGGATCGGGTCACCGGGGAAGGCTTCGATGTGTTCGAACATGAGTGCGTGGGGGCTTCGAGAGTTCAAGGGGGCGGCGGCCCGTCATGCAGGCGGGCCGCGCTGTGCAGAGGCGCAGGATTGGCCGATGCGAGCGACGCTTACCGCGCCTGCACGCTGGCGGCCGGCTGCGCCGCACCGGCGTTTTTCTGCCGCAGGCCGTAGCTTACGCCAAGTACCGCCAGCCAGACCGGAATCAGGTAGACCGAAACGCGCAGTCCCGGTGTCAGGAACATCACCACCAAAATGCCCGCCAGGAAGGCCAGCGTCAGGTAGTTGGTCAGCGGATAGCCGAGGCTGCGGAATGCCGTGGTCTGGCCCGCGGCGCGCTTGGCGCGGCGGAACATCAGGTGGATGATGCTGATCATCGCCCAGTTGATGATCAGCGCCGATACCACCAGGCCCATCAGCAATTCGAACGCTTCGCCGGGCATGAAATAGTTGACCAGCACGCAGATGCCAGTGGCCAGGGCCGATACGCCCAGCGCGGTCAGCGGAATGCCGCGGCGGTTCACATGCATCAGCGCGCGCGGGGCGTTGCCTTGCTGGGCCAGGCCCAGCAGCATGCGGCTGTTGCAGTAGACGCCGCTGTTGTACACCGACAGCGCGGCGGTCAACACCACGATGTTCAGCACAGTCGCCACCACGTCGCTGTTCATCGCGTGGAAGATCAGCACGAACGGGCTGCCGCCGGTCACGACGTTCTGCCACGGATACAGCGACAGCAGCACGGCCAGCGCGCCGACATAGAAAATCAGGATGCGGTAGATCACCTGATTGGTAGCCTTGGGGATGCTCTTGCCCGGGTTGTCGGCTTCCGCCGCGGTGATGCCCACCAGTTCGAGCCCGCCGAACGAGAACATGATCACCGCCATCGCCATCACCAGGCCGCCGAACCCGTTCGGGAAGAAGCCGCCGTGCTGCCACAGGTTGGCGATGCTGGCCTGCGGCCCGGCCGACCCGGACGCCAGCAGATAGCCGCCAAAGGCGATCATGCCGACGATCGCCGCCACCTTGATGATCGAGAACCAGAATTCCATCTCGCCAAACGACTTCACGCTGGCCAGGTTGATGCCGTTGATGATCACAAAGAAGGCCAGCGCCGACATCCACGTCGGGATGTTGGGCCACCAGTACTGGACGTACAGGCCGACGGCCGACAGCTCGGCCATGCTGACCAGGATGTAGAGCACCCAGTAGTTCCAGCCGGACATGAAGCCGGCGAAGTGGCCGCAGTATTTGTCGGCGAAGTAGCTGAACGATCCGGCTACCGGTTCGTCCACCACCATCTCGCCCAGTTGCCGCATGATGAAGAACGCGAAGATGCCGGCCACCGCGTAGCCGAGCAGCACGGCAGGACCCGCAAGCTTGATGGTTTGGGCGATGCCCAGGAACAGCCCGGTGCCGATGGCGCCGCCGAGCGCAATCAGCTGGATGTGACGATTCTTGAGGCCACGCTGAAGCGTGCCTGTATGGTCGGAAGTATGCATGGAGTGTGTCTGTCCTCTACCCATTCTCGTGGAATGGCTACGCGCCTCTACAGCCTCTGCAGGGTGGGCGCTTTGAAAATGCGCCAGCGCGGGTAGCGCCGGCAGCAGGGGTTTGCGCCGGCAACCCGAAAGGATACCGGCTCAACCAGGGGAAAGCGGAAGAATCTGCTGGCCTGAGGAAAATTTCAGGCCGTTGCGGTCATACCTTTAGCGTGCCGCGCTCGATTTGGTCGCGTTCGAGTGATTCGAACAGCGCCTTGAAGTTGCCTTCGCCAAAGCCATCGTCGCCGGCGCGCTGGATGAATTCGAAGAACACCGGGCCGAGCACGCCCTTCGAGAAAATCTGCAGCAACAGGCGGGGCTTGCCGTTCTCGGTGGTGCCGTCGAGCAGGATGCCGCGCGACTTCAGTTGGTCCACCGGCTGGCCGTGGCCGGGCAGGCGGGTGTCCAGCGCCTGGTAGTAGTAGTCGTTCGGCGCGGTCATCAGCTCGACGCCCGCCATCTGCAGGTTGTCGATGACTTCGATCAGGTTGTCGACCAGGAAGGCAATGTGCTGAATGCCTTCCCCGTTGAAGGCCATCAGGAATTCCTCGATCTGACCCGCGCCCTTGGACGACTCCTCGTTCAGCGGAATGCGGATCTTGCCGTCCGGCGCGGTCATCGCCTTCGAGGTCAGGCCCGTGTACTCGCCCTGGATGTCGAAGTAGCGGATTTCACGGAAATTGAACAGGCGTTCGTAGAAGTTGGCCCAGTACGCCATGCGGCCACGGTAGACGTTGTGCGTCAGGTGGTCGATCACCTTCAAGCCGTGGCCCTTCGGACGGCGGTCCGCGCCTTCGACGAATTCGAAATCGATGTCATAGATCGACTTGCCGTCTTCGAAGCGGTCGATCAGATACAGCGGCGCACCGCCGATGCCCTTGATCGCAGGCAGGCGCAGTTCCATCGGACCGGTTGCAATCTCGATCGGCTGGGCGCCCAGCATCAGCGCGCGGTTGTAGGCCTTGTGCGAATCCTTGACGCGGAAAGCCATGCCGCAGGCGCTGGGGCCGTGTTCGGCGGCGAAATAAGCGGCTTCGCTGTGCGGCTCGTTGTTCACGATGAAGTTGATGTCACCCTGGCGATACAGCACCACGTCCTTTGAACGATGGCGTGCCACCAGCGAGAAGCCCATTTTTTCGAACAGCGGCTCGAGAACGTTGGGCGTGGGCGAAGCGAATTCCACAAATTCGAAGCCCATCAATTGCATCGGGTTTTCAAACAGATCGGCCATGGTCAGTGCGCGCGGGGGCGAGTAGCAATAGAAATAATATTTCGGCGGGGCCGGGGCGGATGTGGCGAGGTAGACGCTTGTGCCGCGGCTCATCGTGGGGAAATTGTAGAACCCGCGCCGCTAAATAGGATTTCGTAAGGCACGCAGGGAAACCCTTGGATATGAGATAAAATTTCGCAGAATCGCTATTCAAGGAAATCAGGATGCATCAAACCGAGCTGGACCGTACGGACCGCCGCTTGCTGGGCGTGCTGCAGGAACATGGCCGTGCGTCCAATCTGGAGCTGGCCGAGGCGATCAACCTGTCGCCGGCGCAGACGCTGCGGCGGCACCGGCGCCTGGAGGAGGGCGGCATCATCAAGCGCTACGAGGCGCGGCTCGACAGCACTGCACTGGGGTTTGGGGTGACGGCCTTCATTCACGTGACGATGGAGCGCGGCCACATCCGCGACCTGTCCAAATTCAAGAGCCTGGTGGCCGAACTGGCGCAGATCCAGGAATGCTTCTCGGTGACCGGCGATATCGATTACGTGCTGAAGGTGGTGGCGAAGGACTTGAAGTCGCTATCGGACTTCCTGCTCGACACTCTGATGCGCATCCCGGGCGTGAGCGGCGTGAAATCGAGCGTCTGCCTCGACGAAATCAAGTGCACCAGCGCGATGCCGCTGGAGCCGTGAGGGCGCAGCCTTGGTCGCTTGCATCCACCATCGGCGCGGGCCGGAGCGAATCGCGTGGATTACGTAACCGGCAGCGCGCCATGGCGCTGCGCCGGCGCTCAGGCGGCGATGCCTTGCATCGCGTCGACGATTTCGCGGCTGTCGTTTGGGCGAACCACGCGCGCTACTTCCTGGCCATCGCGCAGGAAAATCAGCGTAGGCCAGAGCTTCACGCGGAACGACCGTCCCAGCGGCCGGCCGCTGCCGTCCTCGACCTTGATGTGATCGATCTCGGGATGCTCGGCAAACGCCGTTTCGATCAATGGCTGCGCGCGCTGGCAAAAGCCGCACCACGGCGTCCCGAATTCCAGCACGGTGGCGCCACGCAGGCTATCGATCTCGCTGCGCGTGGGTTCGGTTGCGGCAAAGGTATGGGTCATGCTCATGGCTTGGCGGCTCCGTCGATATGGGATGCGCGGATGTCTGATGGGCTGGCACGCGAATGCCGTGCCAGCGGCCCGAGGCGTCATTCTGCCAGTGCCAGCGGATTGGCGTGGCGCGGCGGCATGGCAGAAATTTCCCACCATGCCGGCAAAAGCGCCTGAACCTCGGCGCGCGCGTAGCGGTCGTCGATCAGCCACACCACGCCGCGATCCTGCTGCGTGCGGATCACGCGGCCGGCCGCCTGCACCACCTTGCGCAGCCCCGGATACAGATATGCATAGTCGTAGCCCTGGCCGAACACGGCCTCCATGCGCTCGCGCAGCCGTTCGTTGACCGGATTGATCTGCGGTAGCCCCAACGTGGCCACGAACGCGCCGATCAGGCGATCGCCCGGCAGGTCGACGCCTTCGGAGAACACGCCGCCCAGCACCGCAAAACCGATGCCGCGTCCACCCGGTGCGAACGCGTCGAGAAACGCCGCCTGCCCCGCTTCGGTCATGCCGCGCGCCTGAAACCATAGCGGGATGTCGGGTCGATGCGCCGCCAGCTGCGCCGCCGCCTGTTGCAGGTAGTCGTGGCTGCTGAAGAACGCTAGGTAGTTGCCAGGCCGGCGCGCGTACTGTTCGGCCATCAGTCCCACCAGCGCCGGCAGCGAACGTTGCCGCTGGCCGTAGCGCGTGGAAATATGGCGCGCCACATGCACGTCGAGCTGATCGGCGCGGAACGGCGATGGCACTTCAATCCACACCGTGTTGGCGGGCAGCCCGAGCAGGTTGCGGTAGTAGTCGGTGGGATGCAGCGTGGCGGAAAACAGTGTGGTCGAATGCGCGCCCGCGAAGCGCGGCGCGAGATACGGCGCGGGCAGCAGGTTGCGCACGCACAGCGCCGCATCGACGCCCGCGCGCGTACGCGGCGTGCGCGTGATGTCGAAGATCGAGTGCTTGCCGCCGTATTCGGTCAGTTGTTCGGCGAGCCGCAGAAAATGCATGGCGTCGAAATAGAAGCGCTCCAGCGCGGCGTCATGCCGTTGCGGATGTTCGCTCATGTCATCGACGATGGCGCTGCACAGCTGCGTAAGCGTCTCGACAAAGGCGGGCGGCTCTTCGTAGCGCGTTTCGTAGGCGTCGTCGCTCGCCTTGGCCAGCGCGTTCCACTGGCGGTAGAGCTTGTCCATGGGCCGCTTGAGCGCAGCGGGCGCGCCGCGCCGCACGTCCCGAAACGCGGCGTGATCGAGCGTGACCGTGTACATCGCGCGTCCCCGCTCGACCAGGTTGTGCGCTTCGTCGACCAGCACGCTGACGCGCCATTCGTTCATGGCCGTCAGCGCAAACAGCATCGCACTACGATCGAAATAGTAGTTGTAGTCGGCCACCACCAGATCGCTCCAGCGGATCATTTCCTGTGCCAGGTAATAGGGGCAGATCTGGTGCGCGGCGGCGATCTCGCGCAGCGTGCCGCGGTCCAGCAGTGGCGCGGCGCTGGCCGCATCGCGCGCGGCGGGCAGGCGGTCGTAGAAGCCGCGCGCCAGCGGACACGATTCGCCATGGCAGGCAAGGTCCGGGTGTTCGCACGCCTTGTCGCGGGCGATCAGCTCGATCACGCGCAGCGGCGTGCGCGCGGCATCGCCGCGCAATTGCGCGGTGGCATGCAGGGCGACGGCGCGGCCGGTCGAGCGCGCCGAGAGAAAGAACAGCTTGTCGATGCGTTGCGCCGGCATGGCCTTGAGCGCCGGAAACACGGTGCCGATCGATTTCCCGATGCCGGTGGGCGCCTGCGCCAGCAAGGTGCGCGCCGACGCGTTGGCCTTGTAGACCGATTCGGCCAGCAGGCGCTGTCCGTCGCGAAACGTGGCATGCGGAAACGCCAGCGTCTGCAGCGCCGCGTCGCGGCCGGTGCGATGCGCGAGTTCGCGTTCGGCCCATTGCATGAAGCGTTGGCAACTGTCCTCGAAGAACGCGCGCAGCGCCGGCGCGTCGAAGCGCTCCTTGAGCACGCGCTCGCGCTGGCTGACGATATCGAAATACACCACGGCGATGTCGATCTGCGCGAGGCCGCGGGCATCGCACAGCAGCCAGCCGTAGATCTTTGCCTGCGCCCAGTGCAGCGCCTGATGGTTGGCCGGCACCGCCACCTTCTCGCCGCGCACGGTCTTGATTTCCTCTAGCCGGTTGGTCACGGGGTTGTAGCCGTCGGCGCGGCCGCGTACGCGCAAGCCATTGAAATCGCCGCTCAACGCAACCTCCGCCTCGTAGCCCGGACCGCGCCGGCTGGTGACCACGCCGTGCCCGGCCACGCCTTCCTGGCCGGTCGGCGACGGCGTGAAACGCAGGTCGAGATCCCCCGCCTTGGCGGTGAATTCGCAAAGCGTTCGCACGGCAACCGTGTAGCGCGGCGTGGGAAGGGAGACGGAGGTGGCGGACAAGTCGCAAAAATGGAGGGAGCGGCGGAACTGTATAAATATACAGTGATCGGACACCGACAGGAAATCCCCGCGCAGATATTTAAGATGGATACCGACGCGACCCCGGAGCCATGCCATGCAGTCACTGAAGATCGCCACATTCAATATCAATGGTGTGCGCACGCGCTTGCAGGCACTGCTGACGTGGCTGGCGCGCGAATCGCCCGACGTCGCGTGTCTTCAGGAGTTGAAGGCGGTGGACGAAGGCTTTCCGATCGACGAGATCCGTGCGGCCGGTTACGGCGCCATCTGGCACGGCCAGAAGTCGTGGAATGGCGTGGCGATTCTGGCCAAGGGCGCCGACCCAGTGGAAGTTCGGCGCGGCCTGCCGGGCGCCGACGACGATTCGCAGAGCCGCTATCTGGAGGCGGCGGTCGAAGGCGTGCTGGTGGCCTGCCTGTACCTGCCCAATGGCAATCCCCAGCCGGGCCCCAAGTTCGACTACAAGCTGGCGTGGTTCGAGCGCTTGATCGCCCATGCGGCGACGCTGCGCGATAGCGGCCATCCGGTGGTGATCGCGGGCGATTTCAATGTGGTGCCGACCGACGACGACATCTACAACACGCGATCGTGGCTCAAGGATGCGCTGCTGCAGCCCGAAAGCCGCGAATGTTATCGGCGTCTGCTGGCGCAGGGCTGGACGGACGCGTTGCGCGCGCGCTATCCGGACGAGCGCATCTACACGTTCTGGGATTATTTTCGCCAGCATTGGCAGACCAATTCGGGACTGCGCATCGACCATTTGCTGCTGGGGCCGCAGGTGCGCCTGATCGATGCCGGCGTCGACAAATGGGTGCGCGGCGAGGAACGAGCCAGCGATCACGCGCCGGCGTGGGTCCGCATCGAGGTGGACGCCTCAGGCGCGGGGCAGGGCGAAGCGGGGCGGAAAGCGGCGACGAAAGCGCCGACGAAAACAGCGACATCGAGAAGACCCGCAGCAAAGAAAACCGCAGCGAAGAAAACCGCAGCGAAGAAAACCGCGGCCAAAAAAGTCTCTGCCAGGAAATCCGCCGCCACATGATCCGGGCAAAAAAAGCGCCGGGAATGATCCCGGCGTCGGAGAAATCAGGGACGTCCGCCGCGAGAGCGGTACGACGGACGTCGGGCGCCTGAACCGGGGCGCCGCAAAAATCTTCAGGCTGCCACGGCTTCGCTTTCGCGGCTCAGGCAATATTTGCCGCTTACCGCGCCCACCAGCATGTCCGCAGCTGCGTCGAGACGGTCAGTCGATCCAGACATGCGCGCGGTGATGATGCCGTTCTGGATCGCGCCGTACAGCACCTTGGCCAGCGCCGGCGGCGGCACCGGATACGGCTGCCCACGCGCGATTTCGGCACGGTGCAGCAGTCCGGCGATCCACACTTCATTCATCTGGAAGTGCCCCTGCAGCAGGCTGCGGATCGAATCGGGCAAGGCCAGCACTTCGGCGGACAGCATGCCGGCCAGACAGATCTGGTTCAGCTCGATGCCGTTGCGCAGCGGATCGACATACCGATGCGCCTGTTCGACCAGCGGCAGGCTGGTGTCGATGGCAGCGAGGCGCGTCTGCGCGCGTTCGCGGTACAGACGCACCACTTCCAGCACCAAATCGTCCTTGGCCGGGAAGTAGTAGTGAATGCTCGAGGTCTTCACGCCCACCAGCTCCGCCAGATCGCGGTAGCTGAAGCCGTTGTAACCACGTTGTCGAATCAGCACGGAGGCGTGCTCAAGCAGTTGATCGCGTACGGTATGCGTTTTCATGGCAACTATCTCTCGCCTTGTGGCGGAGATCCTCCGGTTTTTGGCCGTACGCCCCTTACAGGGACGACGACTGCGCAACGAGCGAGAGCACTGCCCCGCTAGTCAGGCAGAGCACGAGCCAGCCGCCCAGTATCAGGGCACTGTCACGCAAGGTCATGATGAAACTCCAGGTGTCGTTGGGGTTGCGGCCCGTATGCAATGGGTCGCAACCTGTCGGCCTCAGGCGTTGGCGCCGTCGGTGTACGGATCGAACTTGCGCGACGGTTCTGCCGACACGCCGGTGCGGTCCATGCCGGCCACGATGCGGGCGCCGTCGGTGTAAGGGTCAGCCTTGCCGACCTTCGCGCCGTCGGTGTACGGATCGAACTTCCGCGACGGTTCTGCCGACACGCCGGTGCGGTCCAGACCGGCCACGATGCGGGCGCCGTCGGTGTACGGATCGAACTTGCCGACCTTCGCGCCATCGCTGTACGGATCGGCCTTGCCGACGCGTGCCCCTTCGCTGAAGGCGTCGAACTTGCCTTGGCGTGCGCCGTCGGTGAAGGCGTTGCGCTGGTCATTCACGCGGTAGCTGTAGCCGTAGACTTCGCCGGACTTCTGGGCGGCGGGAGCGGCTTGGGCGGCGCCCGTCACGAAAGCGGCGGCGAGGGCGGCGGCGGTGAGGATGTTCTTGGCGTTCATGATGCTCTCCTTATGGGCCTGGCGACTCGGTTCTGTATGGATCGCGGGGCCGATGTCTGTGCTGCGTTTCAGGCGTCTTTCCGATGCTGCTATCTACTGCTAGATAGATAGTCGGGGCTAAAAAAAAGACCGCCTACCGGTACTGACAAACAACTTGTATTGCATGGTTCTGTTGCGTGGATCAACGTCTGCCGCGTCTTGCTGTTTGCTGCATGTCGCTGTCCATGGCCTGAATATTATCTACTACTAGATAGATAGGCAAGGGAAATTTGGAGAAATTTCGATGTGCAAGGGTGGAGCAAGGTGCTACGCGCGCCTCAGATCCCTCGCAAGTTTATGAATTTATTGAAAAAAAGCGCTGGCCCCGACAGGGGCGCGCAGCGCTTTTTAGGGATACGCGGCTGCCGTAAAAGTCGGAATCTAGCGCTTGCCGATCGTGAAGGTGATCTCTCCGACACCTTCAACGCCGCCTGACACGGTGTCTCCCGGATTCAACGCGCCCACTCCGGCCGGCGTGCCCGTGAAGATCAGATCGCCCGGCTGCAAGGTCATGGCTTCGGAGATGTAGGCGATGACATCGGCCACGGGCCAGATCAGCTCGTCGAGATCGCCCTTCTGGCGCGTTTCACCGTTCACGTTCAGCCAGATCGCGCCCTTCGACGGATGGCCGACCGCCGACACCGGCTGCAGCGGTCCGCATGGGCCCGAAGCGTCGAACGACTTCGACCAGTCCCAGGGGCGGCTCATTTTCTTGGCCACGTCCTGCAGGTCACGGCGCGTCAGGTCCACCCCGACGCCATAGCCCCACACCAGATCCAGCGCCTGTGCCGCGCTGACATTGGCGCCGCCCTTGCCGATGGCCACCACCAGTTCGATCTCGTGATGGAGGTTTTCCGTAAGCGGGGGGTAGGGCACCGTGCCCTCGGCCGGCACCACCGCATCGGCGGGCTTGGTGAAAAAGAACGGCGGCTCGCGATCCGGGTCCTTGCCCATCTCGCGCGCATGCGCGGCGTAGTTGCGTCCGACGCAGAATACGCGGCGAATCGGAAAGCGGGCGGTGCTGCCGGCAACGGCGACGCTGGGCTGCGCGGGCGGGTCGATCACGAAATCGGTCATGGCTTGCTCTGGTTTTCAGTGGAACGGTGGGGCGGTGAAACCTGCGGATTATTTGGCGAAGACCTGGCTCAGGTCGCCAAACGCCTTGAATTCGAGGGCGTTGCCCGATGGGTCGAGAAAGAACATGGTGGCCTGCTCGCCTACCTGGCCCTTGAAACGCACATGCGGTTCGATCACGAATTGCGTGCCGGCGGCGCGCAGCTTGTCGGCCAGACGTTCCCATTCGGCCATCGACAGGATCGCGCCGAAATGCCGCACCGGCACGTTGTCACCGTCCACCGCACTGGTGGCGCGATGGCCGCACTCGTCCGGCGACAGATGCGCCACGACCTGATGGCCGTAGAAGTCGAAATCGACCCAGGCGTCGGAACTGCGGCCCTCGGGACAGCCCAGCAGGTCGCCGTAGAACTGGCGCGCGGCGGCAAGATCGTGAACGGGGAAGGCGAGGTGGAACAGTGGGGTGGCGCTCATGGCTTCAGAGTCTCTCGTGAAAGCAGTCAAACACGGTGTCGTTGATTGTAATCAGCAGAACTCGTAATATGAAACGAATCATTTTTTGACTGAGCATCGAAAATTTCGATGCTTGCGCCTCTGGCGCTTGGCGCTTGGCGCGGAGCCGGGGGACACCCTTCTGGCGCCGCGACCCGTCCCTTGCCCCTACCGTGATCCGCTATTTCAAGACTTTTCTGATTGCCGCCGAGACCAGCTCGTTTTCTGCCGCCGGTGCGCGGCTGGGGCTGACCCAGTCCGCCGTCAGCACGCAGATTCGCCGGCTCGAGGACGATCTGGGTTGCACGCTGTTCGAGCGCTCCGGCAAATCGGTAACGCTGAGCGAAGAGGGCCGCCAGATGCTGGCCGACGCCACGCGCATCGTGTCGATCTACGAAGCAATGAAGGGATCGCGCGAGCGGGATACGGCGCCGCTGGACCTGGGCGCGGTGTCGACGGTGCAGGCCAGCCTGCTGCCGCGCGCGATGCAGCGCTTTCGCGTCGCGTATCCCGATACGCACGTCAATATCGTTCCGGGCATGTCGACGCAATTGCTGACCCAGGTGGACGCACGCGAGCTGGACATCGCGGTTCTGGTGAAGCCGCGCCTGGGCATCCCAACCGACCTGAAGTGGGTGCCGCTGCTTCAGGAGCGCTTTGTGGCGGTGGCACCGACAGGCGCGCCGTCCGACCTGAAAACGCTGCTGCAGAGCGTGCCGTTTATCCGCTACAACCGCCATTCCACCGGCGGCCAACTGGTCGATCGCTACCTGCGCCGGCACCGCTTGTGGGTGCGCGAGGGCATGGAACTGGACGAGCCCGCGGTGATCCTGCAAATGGTTGGCGAGGGATTGGGCTGCGCGATCATTCCATCGGCGCTGGTGCCGTTGCGGCAGACGACCAATATCCAGGAGGTGCCGATGCCCGGCGCGCCGCTCTATCGAGAGATTGGCGCGCTGGTGCGGCAGTCGGCGCTCAAGCGGGCGCCGACCGCCGCACTGATCGAGGCATTCCTGGCGGAAAGCCGGGAACGCCAGTGGATCATGCCTGCGGCTTCGGCTGCGGACCTTGCGGCGCCCCCGCCGGGCTGACGCGGCGCACCATCAGCGCCAGCAGTGCGGCCACCAGGCACGCGGCGCCGGCCACGTACAGCGCGGGCGAATAGGTCAGCCAGAACGTGCGCGAAAGCCCCGCGCCAAACGCCGCAGTCGCCGCGCCGATCTGGTGTGCGGCGAAGATCCAGCCAAACACCATTGGCGCGCGCTCGCGTCCGAAGGTGCTGCCCGCCAGCTTGATCGTTGGCGGCACGGTGGCGATCCAGTCCAGTCCATAGAACATCGCGAACAACGACAGGCCGTAAAGCGTGAACTCCGAGTGCGGCAGCCAGAACAGCGAAAGCCCGCGCAGCGCGTAGTACCAGAACAGCAGCTTGCGGCTGTCGTAGCGGTCCGACAGCCAGCCCGACAGGATGGTGCCGATGAAGTCGAACGCGCCCATCCTCGCCAGCGCCGACGCAGCCGGTACGGCCGACATGCCGAAATCGGCGCACAGCGATATGAAGTGCGTCTGGATCAGGCCGTTGGTAGAGAGCCCGCAGATGAAGAAGGTGCCCGCCAGAATCCAGAACGTCTGCGTGCGCGCGGCATCGCGCAACACCACGAACGGGCCGCGCCAGGACAGCGGCGCTGGCGCGGCAGCCGGCGGCTGCGGGGCCGATGCCAGCGGCGGCAACTCGCCAAACGGCGCCAGGCCCACGTCGGACGGCCGGTTGCGCATCCACCCCAGCACCACCAGCGCCAATGCGCCACACGCGGCAAGCACCGGCAGCACGGCCACGCGCCACCCCATATGTTCGATCAGCCACGCGGCCACCGGTAGGAAGGCCAGTTGTCCCGTAGCGGAACTGGCGGTCAGTAGCCCGATCACCAGACCGCGACGCGCGGTGAACCACCGATTGGCGACCACTGCGGCCAGCACCAGCGCGGTCAGGCCCGAGCCGACGCCAAGCATTAGTCCCCACGCGATGAACAACTGCCAGAGCTGCGTGGACACGGTGGCCAGCGCCATGCCGCCCGCAATCAGCGCCAGCGCCGCGCACACGACATGGCGCACGCCGAAGCGCTCCATCAGGATCGCCGAGAACGGCGCCATCAGGCCGAACAGCGCAAAACGGAACGCCAGGATCGACGACACCTGATCGGTGCTCCAGCCCATTTCTGTGGTCATTGGCTTGAGGAACGCGCCGGGCAGGCCGAGCGCGGCCGCGGTGGTCAGCATCACGCAGAACGTGATGGCTGCGACGATCCACGCGTAATGGACGCCGCGCCGGTCGAGCCGGCTCGAGAGGGCTTGGGCAAACATGGGGCTTGTGGTGGAAGTGGTCAGAGGTTTGTGAGGGCCCGATTTTCGGTCGATCAGGCGGGTGCGGATGGGGTGACGGCGCGGCTGTCCGTGGTGCCGTCGGTGGCGCGGTCGCCCTCGCGCCCGTCGCGCTCCAGCAGCCAGCCGCGCGCGACAGCGAGAATGTCGTCGGAAATCGCATCGCCAGCCGTGGCGCGCGCCAGCGTGATGGCGCCGACCAGCGTCGCCATCTCCAGCAATGCGGCGCGGTCGGTTTCGTCGCTTGGGCCTTCGGCCGCGGTGGTTTTCCAGGTCGACAGCAACTGCTTGACACCGTCCAGATAGGCTTGCCGCACCGGCTTGCCGGCAGGTTCGCGCGCGATATCGGCGACCAGCGCCGACGCCGGGCAGCCATGTCCCGCGGCGTCGCGATGCGCTTCGTTCAGATACAGATCGACCAGATTGCGTCGCGCGGCGTGCGGGTCGCCATCGGCCTTCGCCACCAGATGCTGCCAGCGCGCATTCGAACTGGAAAACGCCCGCGCGCACGCCACCGCTGCCAGGTCGTCCTTGGATGCGAAGTGCCCATAGAAACCGCCGTGGGTCAGTCCCGCATCGGCCATGATCTGGGCCACCGACACGCCATGCAGCCCATGCTGCCGGAACAGCCGCGCCGACGCTTCCTCGATGGCCGTCCTGTGCTGCTCGGCAACTGCCCGTGATGCGCGCGCCATTCCGATTTCTCCTGCTGATCTGGTGATTCGTCCTTGACCGGAGTTTAGATGACATCCATACTTTATTCAATAGATGTTGTCTGTCATATAAAAACAGGCCGCATCATGGGCCGCCTCCGTTGCCCGATGTTCCGCTGCTATCCCAATCTCGATGGAGAACCTGTCATGTTTCAACTCTTCGATCTGTCCGGCCGCGTGGCCGTGGTAACCGGCTCCACCAAAGGCATGGGCCTGGAAATGGCGCGTGCGCTTGGCCAGGCGGGCGCGCGCGTGGTGGTGTCCGGGCGCGACGCTGCGGTGTCCGAATCCGTCGCCGCCAAGCTGCGCGACGCCGACATCGACGCCACCGGCATTGCCTGCGACATCGCCAGCACGGAGAGCGTGCGCGCGTTTGCCGCGCAGGTGCTGGAGAAGTTCGGGCGTGTCGATGCGCTGGTGCTGAATGCCGCGGGCAGCGGCGTGGCCGGTTCGATGCTGGAGCAGGGGCCCGAGGTGTTCGACGACGTCATGGCGGGCAACGTGCGCGGCAATCTGGTGCTGGTCAACGCGCTGGCGCCGCAAATGATCGAACGTCAGGATGGCTCCATCATCTTCATGTCGAGCATTGCCGCGCGACGTGGCTCGGCGCGGCTGGCGCTCTACAGCATTTCGAAGGGCGCGACCGATCTGGCAATGCGCAATCTCGCGCAGACGCTGGGCCCGTACAACATCAACGTGAACAGCATCAACCCTGGGCCGGTGCGCACCGATTTCTCTCGCGACGCACTGTGGGGCGATCCGGAACGCGAAAAGGCGCTGGCCGCCGGCATTCCAATGCGACGCATCGCCGAAGCCGTGGACGTGGCCGGCGTCGCGGTGTTGCTCGCGTCGCAGGCGGGGCGCTACATCTCTGGCCAGACGATCGGCGTCGATGGCGGCGCCACTGCATGAGGGGCTTGCGACGCGCGCGCAAAGGTGCATTGCGCGCGCGATCGCTGTGCGCTGCGCACCGGTGCTGTGCAACTTGCGCACCGCGTTTGTGCGCAAGAAAAAATAGCGGGAAATAGCGGGGAAAACGGCTTCATTTCGCGGAATCGACGCCGTTACAGCGGGCATTGAGACTCCCTGAAACAAAGGAATATCGTGGCCGCATTGTTGAATCCCGCAGTCCGACTGATGGCTCGCCTGACCATCACGCGCAAGCTGTTGCTGTTGTCCGTGCTGTTCCTGGTCCCGTTGTGCGGCGCGCTTTACGCCGTCTTCAACCAGTCGGTGCAGTCGATCCGTGACACCCGCGATGAAGAACGCGGTCTGACGTTGGTCAGCCGCGCGCTCGATTTCATGCGGGAAACGCAGGTGCGCCGCGGCGCCGCCAATGGCGTGCTGCTCGGCAACGCGGCGTTTCGTCCGACCTTCGATGCGGCCGACGGCAAGGCCGCGCAGCATCTGGGCGCGTTGCTTGCCGAAGCGTCCGCGGTGACCACGTTCGACGTCGCACCCGACGCGCGCAAGCTCGACGATGCGTGGCAGCAGATCCGCAAGCTCGGCCTCGATACGCCGGCTGCCCCGCTGTTCGACCGCCATACGGCATTGGTCAAGCAGACGCGGCTGTTCATTGGCGATGTGGCCGACCGTTCGTCGCTGGCGCTCGATCCCGAAGCGGGCTCGTACTATCTGGTCAGCCTGATGGTCGGGCCGATGCCGAAACTTGCGGAAGTCAGCGCGCTGGCGCGCGGACGCGGCGCCGGCATCATTGCCCAGGGCGGATTCTCCGACGCGGCGCAACAGGCGGAGCTGGCGGCGCTGGCCGAGCAGATCCAGGATGGGCTGGAAACGGTGCGCCGCGACATCGCGCGCGTTGCGCACAGTACACCTGCCCAGCGCGACCGCTTGCAGGCTGCCGCCAGGCAACTGGGCGCCATCGACAATTTTTATCGCACGCTCAAGGTCAGCATGCTCGGTTCGAGTGGCATCACGATCGACGCCAAGTCCTATTTTGCCGAAGGCACCGCGGCAATCGAGGCGGTGTCCACGGTCAGCCGCGAGTTCACCGATATGGCGCGCCTGATGCTCGATGAGCGTGTCACGCGCGAGGAGCACAAGCTGCTGGCGCTGGCGGTCGTTGCGCTGCTGATGGTCGGCGGGGCGCTGTACCTGTTCGCGGGCTTCAGCCGCGGCATGCGCGAAGACGTGCACGACGTGGCGCAACTGGTGGCGCGCATCAATGACGGCGATCTGAGCGTCCAGATCGAGGCTCGCGGCCGGGACGAACTGGCCGACATCAAGCGTCACCTGATGTCGATGGTGCAGGCATGGCGCGACGTGATCGGCAACACGCGCGATAGCGCGCAAAGCGTGCTGGTGGCAGCCGGACAGATTGCGCAGGGCAATGTCGACCTGTCGCAGCGCACCGAGGAGCAGGCGTCATCGCTGGAGCAGACCGCGGCGAGCATGGAGCAACTGACGGCGATCGTGCAGCAGAACGCTGGCAACGCCAGCCAGGCCAGCACGCTAGCCGGGGAGGCCGCCTCGATTGCGGTGGCCGGCGGCCAGTCGGTGGTGCGCATGCGCGAGACGATGAGCGAGATCGAAGCCGATTCGCGCCGTATCGTCGATATCATCGCCGTGATCGACAGCATCGCGTTTCAGACCAACATCCTCGCGCTCAATGCGGCCGTGGAGGCCGCGCGCGCCGGCGAACTGGGCCGTGGCTTTGCGGTAGTAGCCGGAGAAGTGCGCACGCTGGCGCAGCGCGCGGCCAACTCGGCCAAGGAGATTCGCGTGCTGATTTCGCAGTCGGCCGGCCGCGTGACCAGTGGCGCGGCGCTGGCATCCGAGGCCGCGTTGACGATGGATAGCCTGGTGAACGCGGTACAGCGCGTCACGTCGATGATGGAGGACATCAGCCGCGCATCGCACGAGCAAAGCGGCGGCATCGCGCAGGTCAATCAGGCCGTGACGCAGATGGATCAGGTGACACAGCAGAACGCCGCGCTGGTGGAGCAGGCCGCGGCCGCGGCACAGGCGCTGCAGGAGCAGGCCGAGCGCATGGAGCAGACGGTCAGCGTGTACCGCGTGGCCGCATGATCGAAGCATGAAATGGCAAGCGCCCACGGGTCCGCAGGACCCGGGGCGCTCGTCGAGGGATGGAGTTTTTGCCAGCCACCGCCGCACGGTCATCGTGCGATGACCGGCGAGACTGAAGCGTCAAGTCGATGGCGGGCGGTTACCAGCCGTTGAAGCCGCCCGCGTCCTTGGTCGCGGCATCGACGTCCTGGCGCTGGACGCGGATGTTGTTTTCCACGTCGGTCACGCCAAAGGTGTTGTCGACCATGTCCTCGATGTCGTACTTCTGGCTGCGCATGCGCACGGTGCCGCCCAGCGTGACCTTGCCCTTTTCGACCTCGACCGTGACGTCGCGCACATCGACGCCGGAGGTAAAGGTCAGGCGCTCGCAGATTTCGTCGCGTATGCGTTCGTCGGTGCGCGTATAGCCGCGCGGACCGCTGCGTCTTTCGTGCGAGTCCGAGTCCGAACCGAACCATTCGCTCATAGCCTGGCCGATACGGTGGCCGATGTTGTACAGCATGCCGTGATCTTCATCGCGATCGTCGCGGTCGTCGCGCCAGCGTTCGGTGCGCGCCGATTGTCCATAGCGAGGCGAATAACCCAGTTCTTCGTCGTATCCGCGCCCGCCCAGATAGTCGCGGCCATAGCTCTGCGCATAGTGCGGACGAGATTCGCCCCATTCGTCGCGCGGCTCGGTCCAGTAACGTGTGTCGCTGCGCAGGTCGTTGAAGTAGGCGTTGTGGCCGCTGTGGCGCGGCTCGCGCTGCGCGGCGCTGCGCAACCATGCCTGATCGGCATTGCCGAAGCCTTGGCCGCCGTCGCGGCCCGCGTTGCGCGATTGCTGCGCGCCGCGGCGATAACCGCCCAGATCGCCATAGTCTCCATACTCGCTCGCGTACTGGCGGCTGCGATATTGCTCGCGCACGCGCCAGTCCTCGTCACGCTCGGGCGATGCGTCGTCGCCGCCGTTCAGGCCGTAGCGCAGGTCGCTGCCCGTGCGCTGCTCGCGTCGACTCCGCTGCCAGCCGTTTCCGCGATCGTCATCGTGCTCGCGGCGATAGCCGCCCGGTGCGGGACCGCCCTCGCTCAACTGTCCCGGGGTCAGGCGCTGGCGGCGCTGGGCATCGTCCCATTCGTCGCCATACGATTCGGGTTGCCAATCGTCCGAATCTAGCCAACGCGACCCACGGTCGTCATCCCATGGATCGCCAAGATCGTCATTGCGCCGGCTCTCATCGGCCCGCCAGGGAGTGTCCCGGCGATAGCGCTCGCTGTGGTAGTCACCCATGTTGCGCTCCTGATGCTTGCTGCTGAGGTTGAAGATTTGCCAGACGCGCGGAATGCGGCGATATCGGCAGTTCGATAGCGCCATGCACGCAAATGCCGGCAAGTTCAAAGTCAGCGCAAATTCCATACCGTGGGCGCAATCCCTTGCCAGACGGCGACTGCGGGGGATTCCGGCGCGCCGACGCCATGCAAGCGTTGCGCGGCTGCATGTAAAGACTGCATCGCGCTCAAGCCGGCGCGGGCGGCGCGTCCGGCACGTCGGCCGGCATCGACAGACGGCTGGCCGTCATGTCACGGCGCGTTCACGCGGCGGATGGTCGCCTGCACTGGCGCGCCGGCGCCCACCGATGCGGGTGCTGGCCGGGCCGGCTCGGGCGCGGGACGCATGGCGCGCGCTTCGCGCAGCGGTGCAATGCCCTCGACGGCGTGAAACGGATGGCTGTTGGCAAAGTCCGTTGCGGCGGTTTCCAAAAAGCTGGGCGCAGGGCGCTGCGCATCGGGGGGCTGGGGCAGTGCCTTGTCGGCGTGCGCCGCGGTATGAAAACAGAGCAACAGCACGCGCAACAGCAGCACAAAACCGCGAATGCGGTGGCGGATGACGCGGGTTTGCGAGGGACACGGCGGCGCAACGACGCCCGGCCGCAATTGGGGCGGGATCAACATGGCAGTTCTCCGGGATGAAGCCGGGAAGGTTGGCTTCGGGTATCAAGACGAGCATCGCGGCGCCGCGCTCGATGCGTCTATTTGCAGAGAACATGCCACGGCAGAAATGGCGGCCGGCGCGCGGCGACGGTCACTTCCGGAGCGGAAAACGGCGGGTGGCGCCGGTCGGGGCCAACACCGGCCGGCGAGTGGTTGGGTCCCGGCCAACAGGCAGGGACGATGGCGATCGGCGAGGACCGCGCCGGCCGATGCGCGAAGTCGAACGTTCAGCGCATGCCGCTGTGTGCGCCGTGGTCGTGGCCCGGATGCGTGTGCGCGGCGCCTGTCTGCGGCAGCGCGATATCGGCGCTGCAGGCCGGATGCTCGGCATCGTGATCGTGCGGTTCCAGTGCACCGGGCACGCGGCGGCTGGATAGGCCGTCAGCACGCAGCCACGCTACCGTCGCCGCCGCCGCGCGATCGATCAGTTCGCCGCAGCGGCTGTAGTCGTAGGGCGAGATATCGAGCGGACACAGCGGCGGCACCACCGCGATATGCGCATGATCCTGCCAGCGCTCCAGATCGTGCACCAGTTGCCGCGCCACCAGCAGCGACAGCGCGTTGAAAGCGTGCTCCATCGCGCCGCGTGGCGGCCGACGCTCGGCGCAGGCGAAACCGGCGGGCAGCACGATGATGCGCGTGGCACCCATGCGCACGGCTGTGGAAACCGGTGTGTTATTGGCCACGCCGCCGTCGATCAGCTTGCGGCCATCCATTTCCACCGGCGGAAAGACGCCCGGAATGGCCGCGCTGGCCAGCACCGCGCTGACGATATTGCCCGACGACAGCACCACTTCTTCGCCGGTGTGCATGTCGGTGGCCACTACGTGCAAGGGGATCGATGCATCCTCGACGCGCGATTCGCCGAAATGGCGGTTCAGCAGCCGCTTGAGCCCGAGCGATTCCACCAGATGGCCGCGATTGCCGGTGATCATGCCCAGCATGCTGCGCCACGACCATGGCAGCACTTCGGCGCGCGTGATGCTGCGCCACAGCGATTCCAGCTTGGCCGTACCTTCGGGGTCTGGATGACAGGCAAAGTAGGCGCCATTGATGGCGCCGGCAGACGCGCCGATCACCATATCGGGCTTGAGGCCCCAACTCACCAGCTCGCGGAGCATGCCGACCTCGATGGCGCCCAGACTGCCGCCGCCGGCAAATACGAATGCGGTCTTTTCCATGGTTTCGTCACAGGGCGCTCGCCCGCCCGATCATCGATCAGTAGTGGTGCGAGAGAGCATAGGCCACTTCCGGCCCCGCAAAAAGGGGGAGCGAGCCGCTGTCGTGCCCTGTCGTGGCCCTGTGGCGACCTTAAGCCGGCGCGCGCAACGCCAGGTTCAACTGGTCCACTGCCTCGGCCCAGTCGGCGTCCTCGATGAATTCGTCGCGCAGCAATTGGGCCTGGGCGGGCGTCCAGAATGGCGCTTCCCACAATTCCACATCCTGGGGTAGCGGCGAATGCTTGCCGATAAACGCGCGGATGGCGGACTCGTCCGACGGCAGGCCAAGCTGGGCGAACAGGTCGGAAAATGGGTGAAAAGGGTTGTCCATCTGGCAATCTCCGGAATCGAAACAATCGGTGGCGCGGCATCGGGCGGGCCGCGGCCGGCCTTTACACCATAGCAGCCGCGGTCATCGCCGGGATGTCGCGACGCTTGGTCGTCGAGCGTGCCACCAGCACGCAGACGGCCAGCGTGCCGGCCAGCAGCCCCAGCGATGACGAAGTATGGGCGTGGGCGGAAAAGCCGCTGACAAATGCGAAGGCGGCGGACTGGAAGTGCGCGCGGCGCGGGGTGAGGCGTGGGCGGCGGGATAGCGATTCAATCATTTTGATGTTCCGGGGCGATGGGCGCGCTGGTCTTTTCTCGCTGCGCCTTGGATGGCCAGAAATATATCGCCCCCCGGTGCCGTGAAAGTGCGTCACTGCTGACATTAATATTCAAAATATTTGAATATTGGATCCCACCCCTCGCCTTGGCGCAAACGTCAGAGGTCGGCCATGTCGCCAGCCATCAGTTGACGCGCGAGCAAATCGGCGTGGGGCGTCAGTGCGGAGAAATCGCGCGCGCACAGGTAGAGCCGGCGTGCCGCCCAGGGCTCCGCCAGCGGCACGATGGCCAGGTCGCGGCGCAGCGAATGGCCCATGGCATGAGACAGGATCGAGATGCCGATGCCAGCCTCGACCAGCATCGCCACATGTTCGACGCTGCGAAACTGCACGCGGTAGTTCAACTGGCGGCCCAGCCGCGACGCGCGCTCGGCCAGGTGCGTTTCCAGCGCCGTGTCGGCCATGCCGACGATCGGCTCGTCGAGGATGTCGGCAAACGACACCGACTCCAGCGCGGCAATGCGGTGCGCGCGGCTGGCGACCACCACCAGCTGGTCCTGCGCGATCAGATGCGTCTGCAGGCTGCCCAGATCGGTGATGTCGGCCACGATGCCCAGGTCCGCGCGCCGGCTGACCAGCGCCTGCACGATCTCGCTGCTGGGCCGTTCTTCGAGATCGACCGACAAATCGGCGTGGCTGGCCAGAAATCGGCACAACTGCGGTGGCACGAATGCGGCCATCGATGCCGTGTTCGACAGTAGCCGGATGCGTCCGCGCAGACCGGTGGCGTACGAGCGCAGCTCGCCGCGCATCTGCTCCACCTGTCCAAGGATGGCGCGCGCATGTCTTACCAGCGCATCGCCGGCGGCGGTGGTGCGCACGCCGCGCCGGTTCCGTTCGAGCAAGGGCGCACCAAGCGCCGACTCCATGCCGGCGATCCGTTCGCTGACCGATGCCAGCGCAAGGTGCATCGCCCGCGCGCCGTGCGTCAGGCTGCCGCATTCCACCACGCTCAGAAACAGTCGCAAGTCGGTCAGGTCGAAGCGCACGGCAGGGCTCTCTGGTTTCGGTTGTCCCGAACTCTAGCACCGGAAATGCCAGATTGTGAAACGCCAGGCGCGTGACTAGCATTTCGTCCATGGAACCGATTTCTCTCGTTTTTTCAGCGGGTTTGCTGGCTGGCGCGATGAATGCGCTGGCTGGCGGCGGCTCGTTTGTCAGCCTGCCGGCCCTGATTGCTGCCGGTGTGCCACCGGTTCTGGCGAATACGTCGAGCACCGTGGCGCTCTATCCGGGCGGGCTGGCCAGCGCGTGGGCCTATCGCGACGGACTCGGGCCGGTTGGCGCGGTGTCGCTGCGCGCGCTGCTGATCGCCACGCTGTGCGGCGGTCTGGTCGGCGCGGTGCTGCTGTTGCGCACCTCGTCGGCGGCGTTCTCGTTTGTCCTGCCATGGCTGTTGCTGATCGCGTCGCTGGCGCTGGCCTTCGGACGGCGGCTTGGCGAGGCCTTGCGTTCGCGCTGGCGCGTCGATGCCCGGGCGGTACTGGCGATCCAGTTCGCGCTTGGCATCTACGGCGGTTATTTTGGCGGCGCGGTGGGGATCATGATGATCGCGATGTGGGGCCTGCTCGATCGCCGCGATCTCAAGCATCTGAACGCGCCGCGCACGTTGCTGGTCAGTGCTGCCAACTCGGTGGCCGTGCTCGCCTTTATCGCTGCCGGCGCGGTGCGCTGGCCCGAAACGCTGGCGATGCTGGCGGGCGCCGTGATCGGCGGCTATGGCGGCGCGCATGTCGGGCGGCGCACGTCGCCGGCGATCATTCGCGCCATCACGCTGCTGGCGACGTCGGGCATCACGCTGGCGTTTTTTGTGAAGACCTACGCGCCGATGTGGCTGCACCGCTGAGCGGTGCGGGCACGTCGTGGTATCTATCGACGGAGACGTTCATGCTCTCGACCCTGCTCGCCACGCTTGGCGCACTCGCGATTCTGGCAAGCATCGCAACCCATCTGACGGTGCGCCACGCGCCTGAAAATGCCGCGCCGCATCGCGGCCCGGCAGTGCCGCGATGAGGCGCACGCGCTATCAGCGCCGGTCGCGCGGCTGCCGTCCTGCAGCGTCCGGACCGACGGCATCCTCGACGCGATAGCGCGCCGGCGCGCCCTTCCACGCGCAGCGGCCGCCGCCCAGCTCGCACGCCAGCGCGGACAGCGCCAGCGCGGCCAATACCATCAAGCGCTGGATCATGGCTTGTCGATGTCGAGCACGGCCTGCGCAAACGCCGTGGGCGCTTCCTGCGGCAGGTTGTGGCCGATACCGCCGCCGATATCGCGGTGTTCGTACTTGCCGGTGAACTTGCTCTTGTAGGCGCTCGGCGCCGGATGCGGCGCACCGTTGGCGTCGCCTTCCATGGTGATGGTCGGCACGCTGATGGTCGGGGCGGTGGCCAGCTTCTTTTCGATGTCGTCGAAGCGCGCTTCGCCCGCCACCAGATCCTGGCGCCAGCGGTAGTTGTGCACCGTGATGGCGACATGATCGGCGTTGTCGAGCGATGCGGCGCTGCGGGCAAACGTGGCATCGTCAAACTTCCACTGCGGCGACGCCAGCTTCCAGATCAGCTTGGCGAAGTCGTGCGTGTACTTCTTGTAGCCGGCGGCGCCGCGGTCGGTCGCAAAGTAGAACTGATACCACCATTGCAGTTCGGCCTCGGGCGGCAGCGGCAGCTTGCCCGCAGCCTGGCTGCCGATCAGGTAGCCGCTGACGGACACCAGGCCACGGCAGCGATCGGGCCACAGTACGGCCATGATGTCGGCGGTGCGCGCGCCCCAGTCGAAGCCGGCCACCACGGCATTGCGGATGTTCAGCGCGTCCATCAGCGCGATCATGTCCACGGCGATGGCCGAAGGCTGGCCGTTGCGCATCGTATCGGGCGACAGGAACGTGGTGGTGCCGTAGCCGCGCAGATGCGGGACGATGACGCGGTAGCCGCGCTGCGCCAGCAGCGGCGCCACGTCGACGAACGCGTGGATATCGTAGGGCCAGCCGTGCAGCAGCAGCGCCACCGGACCATCGGCGGGACCCAGTTCGGCGTATCCCACGTCGAGCACGCCGGCCCGGACCTGCTTGATCGTGCCGAACGATGAATGGGTGCCGGGCTTGACCGTGGCCAGCGGCGCGGCCTTGGCCACGCTCTGCGCGTGGGCGGAAGTCAGCGCGCCAAACTGCGCGGCGGCCAGTGCCAGGCTGGCGGTGCCAAGGAAACTGCGGCGGGGCAGATCGATCTTGTTGCTCATGGTTTCTCCTGTCGTATCCGGGTGCGTGAATTTGACTGCGTAGGTGCGGCGGAACCGCGGTTGACAGGAGTCTAGAAGCGCCTCTGGAGCGCCATGTGTCGGAAAGCACGGTTTTTGTATCGTTGTGTAGCGACGGGCGGCGCGTTAGACAGAGCGATACAAAACGATGGGCTCAACCCGGCCGAGCGGGGCCGATCCGGGGAGCGCTGGAAGGGGGAGGAAGGGAATGGCGCGCTCGGCGGGAGACGAGCCGGTGCGCGGGGCGGGGGTGGCGGCGTTGGACGGAAGCGGCGTGCCGCCAGGGGGCGGGCCCGTCAGCCCATCAGCCAGCCCGCCGGGCCGCCGATGGCCCAGACCCGCATGTCAGGCGGCCAGTGCCTCGTTGGCGGCCGCGTGCGTGGCCGGTTGCATGGTGCCGTGCTCGCGGTAGTTCACGTGCCACGCAAACGCTTCTTCCAGAAGATGTGGGGTCTGCCCGCCGCGCACGCAGGCACGACGGAAGTAATCGAGCAGGCCGTCACGATACGCCGGGTCCGCGCAGTTGTGGATCACCTGCAGCGCACGCTCGCGCGGCGCCAGGCCGCGCAGGTCGGCCAGGCCGTGTTCGGTCACCAGGATGTCGACGTCGTGTTCGCTATTGTCGACGTGCGACACCATCGGCACGATGCTCGATATCTTGCCGTCCTTGGCGACCGACTTCGTGACGAACACCGACAGGTACGCGTTGCGCGCGAAATCGCCCGAGCCGCCGATGCCGTTCATCATGTGTGTGCCGCCGACATGCGTGGAATTGACGTTGCCGTAGATGTCGCACTCCAGCGCCGTGTTGATGGTGATGAGGCCCAGCCGGCGCAGTACTTCGGGATGATTGCTGATTTCCTGCGGGCGCAGGATCAGCTTGTGCTTGTAGTGCTCGATATCGTCCAGCACGCGGCGGTACACGGGCGCGGACAACGTCATCGACGATGCCGACGCAAAGCGCAGCTTGCCGGCGTCGATCAGCGCGATGGTGCTGTCCTGCAGCACCTCCGAATACATCGTCAGGTCGTGGAAGTCCGATTCGGCGAGCCCGTGCAGCACGGCGTTGGCAATGGTGCCGATGCCGGCCTGCAGCGGCTGCAGCGAAGGCGACAGGCGTCCGGCGCGCACTTCGCGCGCCAGCAGCGCGTTCAGATGACCGGCGATCTGGCGCGTTTCGTCGTCGGGCGGCAGCGCGTTGGACGGGCTGTCGTCGCGCTGCGTGATCACGATGGCGGCAATGCGCGACGGATCGACGGGAATGTAGGGCAGGCCGATGCGCTGCTCCACGGCGATCAACGGGATCGGCTGGCGATACGGCCGCTGCACCGGGAAGGCAATATCGTGCAGCCCTTCCAGGCCGATGGGCATATTGAGGTTCAGCTCGACGATGACCTGTTTGGCCATCATCGCGAAGCTGGCCGAATTGCCGACCGAGGTGGTGGGCACGATGCCGCCGGTCTCGGTGATCGCCGCCGCCTCGATCACGGCGATGTCGACGGGCGCGAGCTGGCCGCTGCGCAGCAACTCGACCGTTTCGCCGAGATGCTGGTCGATGAACATCACTTCGCCGTCGTTGATCTTGCGACGCAGCGTGGCGTCCGACTGGAACGGCAGGCGCCGCGCCAGCACATTGCTTTCGGAGAGGATCTTGTCGGTGTCGTTGCCCAGCGAGGCGCCCGTGATCAGCGTGATCTGCAGCGGATCGGCGGCGGCGCGGCGCGCCAGCGCCAGCGGCACGGCCTTGCAGTCGCCGGCGCGCGTGAAGCCGCTCATGCCTACGGTCATGCCGTCCTGAATCAGCGCGGCTGCGGCGTCGGCCGACATGATCTTGTCCTGGAGTGCGGCCAGGCGGATGCGATCGGGGTACATCTAGTCTCCTTGCTGGGGGCTGTCTGGTCTGCCGCCAGGGGCCATGTCGGTCGATGACGGACTGCGCGTCTTGACGGCGCGAAGCACAGTGTAGCTACCGCTTAATATTCTCACCATGATTTAAAGCTCTCGATAACAGTCGGTTTTTTCATGAGCGTGGCGCCACTGCGGCCAGCGCCGCGCAAGTCGAGGCCAGCACCATACCGGCAGACCCGCGCCGACTCGATGATGTCGCGCAAGCCCTCTGCACAAGTGCCACGGGGCGATCTTTGGAGGACGACCACCGCCCGGCGACGCTGTGCAGGCAACTTGATGTTGTGGCGGCGCGGGTGCGGCGACTATCCTTTTCGAGCGCACACGCGCGGCGCATGACGATGGCGCGCGCGCTTCGCACCGATCGATGCACCATGGCAGGGACCGGCCATGTCCGGCCCAGATGGGCCGGCACTTTTACCGCAGCGGGGGAAAACGCATGGAGATGACGCAGGCGACGTCGGAACTCGACGCCCATCCTGAAACTTCGCAGACGCAGCCACCGGAGCCCGTTGCCGGCCTGGACGCGCCGTACTCGATGCTCGAATCGCGCAGTCATCAGATGTTTCCCACGCTGACGCCGGCCGAGATCGACCGCATCCGCCGCTTCGGCGCGATCCACACATGGAAGGCGGGCGAATTCCTGTTCCGCATCGGCGATGCGGGACGCGGCATGCACGTGATCCTGTCCGGCCGCGCCAGGGTGGACCAGCGCGATGGCCTTGGCCATTCCTCCGCCATCACCGAGGAAGGCCCGGGCCAGTTCCTGGCCGAGGTGGGCCAGTTGACGGGCAAGCCGGCGCTGGTCGATGCGCTGGCGCTGGAGGACTGCACGGTGCTGGTGATTCCGCCGGCCAGCCTGCGCGCGCTGCTGGTGGCCGAGGCGGATCTGGGCGAGCGCATCATGCGCGCGCTGATCCTGCGGCGCGTTGGCCTGATCGAGCGCGGCGGCGGTCCCATCCTGGTGGGCAAGGGCACGCAGCCGCTGCTGCTGGCGCTGCAGGCGTTTCTGCGCCGCAACGGGCATCCGTACCGCGTGATCGACATCGACGCCGAACCCGATTGCTCCTGTCTGCTCGATATCAGCCACGCGCCGCAAAGCGATTTTCCGATGGTGATCTGTCCGGACGGCAGCGTGCTGCGCGCGCCCGACGAAGGGCAGCTTGCCAGCTGCCTGGGCCTGGTGCCGGAATTCGCGCGCGATCACGTGTACGACGTGATCGTGGTGGGCGCCGGGCCGGCCGGGCTGGCTACCGCCGTGTATGCGGCATCGGAGGGGCTCTCGGTGGCGGTGATCGATTGCCGGTCTCCGGGCGGACAAGCCGGCGCCAGCGCGCGCATCGAGAACTACCTGGGCTTTCCCACCGGTATTTCCGGGCAGGCGCTGGCCGGGCGTGCCTATGTGCAGGCGCTCAAGTTTGGCGCGCACCTGGCGATCCCGCTCGAGGCGCGCGCGCTGCATTGCGGCAACGATCCGATCGAGATCGAGCTTTCGGACGGACGCAAGGTGCCCACGCGCACGGTGGTGATCGCCAGCGGCGCCCAATACCGCCGCGCCGACATCGAATCGCTCGACAAGTACGAAGGCCGCGGCGTGTACTACTGGGCGTCGCCGGTGGAAGCCAAGCTGTGCAAGGACGAACACGCGATGCTGGTGGGCGGCGGCAATTCGGCGGGGCAGGCGGCGGTGTTCCTGGCCTCGCACGCGGCCGAGGTGCACATCCTGGTGCGCGGCGCGGGGCTGGAGGCCACCATGTCGCGCTATCTGATCGACCGGCTGCGCAGCCTGCCCAACGTGCGGCTGCACACGCACGCGCAGATCACCGCGATGGAAGGCGAGGGCTGGCTATCCACGGTGCGCTACAAGGAGCGCGAGCTTGGCGATCAATGCGTGGCGGTGCCGATGCGCCACGTCTTTCTGTTCATCGGCGCCGCGCCAAACACCGAATGGCTGCGCTCGTGCAACGTGGAAACCGACAACAAGGGCTTTATCCGGACCGGCTACGACGCGCATCAATCGTGCACGGAGCGCGCCGATTACACGCTGGAAACCAGCGTGCCGGGCGTGTTCGCCATTGGCGATGTGCGCTCGGGATCGACCAAGCGCGTGGCCGCCGCAGTGGGCGAAGGCGCGGCCGTGGTGGCGCAGATCCACAGCTATCTGGCGAGTCTCTCAGCGGCGCGGGCGTGACGGGGCCGCTGGCGGCGCGGTGAATCGTGCGCGCGCGGCATGGCGACAGAGCCCGGCGCGACGGGCGGCGCCGCGCATGACGCCGCTCGTGAGATGCGGCGATTCGTGACTTGACGGCATCAATGTCGTGCAAAGCGCGACATCCTTGCGCTTTGCCTCATGGGTACACTGGCCGCGCAACTTCCAACCACACGGCATTCGACCGGGCCCGAGCCCGGCGCGCCCGCCAGGAGACAACCCATGAACATTCCTTTCGCCCGTCTGGCGCAGCGTGTCGGCATTGTCATCGCCGCCATGTCCGCCGCGCTCGCCGCACCGGTTGCCAGCGCCGCCTCCGGCGCGGATGCCGCGGCGTTTCCCAATCGCCCGATCCGCCTGATCGTGCCGTTTGCGCCCGGCGGCAGCGTCGACATCGCGGGCCGGCTGATCACGGACGCCTGGGGCCGGCAACTGGGCCAGCCGATGGTGGCCGACAACCGCGCGGGCGCGTCCGGCAATATCGGCATGGATCAACTGGCCAAGGCCAAACCGGACGGCTATACGCTGGCAATCAACAACGTGGCGCTGGCCGTGAATCCGGCGCTGTTCGCCAAGTTGCCTTTCGATACCGCCAGGGACTTCGCATCGGTCGGCACGATGGGCACGTCGCAACATGTGCTGGTGGTCAACAACGCGTTGCCGGCCAAGAACGTCAAGGAACTGATTGCGCTGGCCAAGGCGCAGCCGGGCAAGCTCAGCTTCGGCTCGGCCGGGTCTGGCAGCACGTTCCATATGGCCGCCGAACTGTTCAAGAGCGAATCGGGCGCGGACATCATGCACGTGCCGTACAAGGGCGGCGGTCCGGCGCTGGTCGACACGATGGCCGGCCAGGTGCAGATGAGTTTTCCGGTGCTCTCGGCGGCGCTGCCCCAGGTGCAGGCCGGCAAGCTGCGCGCGCTGGCAGTGACGGGACCGCGGCGCTCGCCGCTGATGCCCGATGTGCCGACGATGGCCGAAGCGGGTCTGCCCAATTACGTGTTCGAGACGTGGTTTATCGTCAGCGCGCCGGCTGGCACGCCCAAGGATGTGCTGGCCCGGCTGAATCAGACGCTCAACGCGGCGCTGGCGCAGCCCGAGCTGAAGGCGCGCCTGATCAAGGAAGGCTTTGAGCCGCTGACGATGAGCCCGGCGCAGGCCGACGCGATGCTGCGCAAGGAAATGGTGCGCTGGGCTGCGCAGATCAAGCAGGCCGGCATCACGCCGGAGTAGCCGGCGTGACATGGCGGCATTGAGCGGCGATTGGATCGGTCATCGGCGCGGGCCGCGGGCGTCGGTGACGTATGGCGCGGGCCATCGTTCGATGACGGCGCATGGACGTGCCACGCGCCGCCGGTCGGTTCCCGTGTTCCCAATCGCGCTATGCCGCCATCGCCGGTTGCGGCGCGCCGCTGGCGGGCACCGCGTACATCAACGGTGACATCGCCGTTTGCAGCCTGGCCTTCTGCGCATCGTCGGTCATCGCATCCAGCAGCTGGCAGAAGCGCGGCTCGAACATGCCGGACACGATGTACGTCCAGCGATACGCCTTCAGCACCACAGCCTCCACCTCGACCGCACGCGGCGCGTCCTGCGTCCCGCGGATCACGCGCATGAAGTACTCGGTGTCGGCGCGCGCCTGCGCCTGCACCACCGCATCGAATCCACCCACGATGGCAATCATGTCGTCGACCGCGGCGTCGCGCTCGGCGTGGCTGACGCGCGCGTTTTCGCTGATCCATTCGAGTTCGTCGAGAATTGCGTGCTGCGATTCCTCGCGCCAGTGATACAGGAACACGTCCTTGAACAGTGCCGACAAATCGGGTGCGATGCCAATGCTGGCGCGATAGTGCGCCTGCGAAAACAGTTCCAGCTGGCAGATCACGGCCAGCACGGCCCATGTGCGTTTGCCCAGCACAAAGCCGGCCACATCGTTGGGCTGCGCCTCGAAGCGGTAGCCCGCGGGCATGTCCTGCGCAGCCAGCCGTTCGATGCGGCGGAACAGTTCCTGATGCTTCAGTTCCTCATCGGAAAAGCGGATCAATGCCTCCAGCGCAACCTGATCGCCCAGCGCATGCTGGCGCGTCAGGTCCAGCACCTTGGCGCTGACGAAGCGTTCCACCAGACCGAACATGTTGGCGTAGGTGCGGCCCTGCACCTGGCTCAGGAAGCGCTGTTCGGATGCGCTCAGGAACGGTAGTTCGTCCACCAGCGAAAGACCGTCGGGCAGGAATTTGTGCGCCAGGTCGAGCGTGCGGCCACGGATCACATCCTGGTCGATGTCCCAGCGGATGCGGCGGGATGCGGCGATGCAACGGGCATAGCGTTGTGTGTCGGCAGAAAGGGATACAGCTTGCATTGCGAAACTCCTCGATACGTGAAAGACGTCCCAGGGAGGACGTGGGCCCGATACTGGGCCGATCACGCCATCGATGCGTGAGACCAGTGTCCCGAATGCAATCGTTTTCTTTGCCGGCGATGCCCGACAGGCGGGACATGCGTCCTTGGCGAGGGTTTACGCGCGGCGCTACGCTGACATGGCGATCGGCAACCGTTCCCCGCCTGCAATGCGCCACGCGGACACGCCGCGCGCGCCGGTCGTTTTTCGCTGCACGGGACCGTCGTCCTATGTGCATGGGACTTTCTTGCCCGCATACCTGGCGAACCGGGACGTCCGCCTCAGGCCACATCGCGCATTGCTGCCGACAATGACTCCACGGATCGGCACTGCCGTCCGTTTTTGTTTTCGATTGGAGTTCATGTTGGAGTTTTCGAGATGTGTACGAATCTTGCCAGGACCCTTTTTATTGCTTCCACAATGACCTTTGGCCTCACGCAGGCTGCGCAAGCCGGGGCATGGAGCGAAGTGTTCATTCCATCCAACGGATCGGCGCAGCACGCGAGCAAGTCAGCGTGCAGGCAGGGCGCCTTCGATCCGTACACCGACGGCGCGCGAATGGGACCGCGCGATCCGTATAGCGACGGCGGTGGCCGGATCGGCCCGCGCGATCCCTACGCCGACGGCGCGCGTAACGTTGGCAGCGCAGGCGAATGCGCATTGCGCGCAGCCTGATATCGATCCATCGCAGTGACGAAGCGGCCGTTGCGTTTTGCACGACGTGCGGCGCAACGGCCGCCATGCATTCTTGCGAGGCGCCATCGTGGTGTACCGCATCCGGCGCGTCCCTCATGCGCCGCGTCTGGCGTTCCGCACTTTGCGGCACGGACTCGCAGCGTCGATGTCCGCCCGGTGGGGAACGTTGTCTAAGATAGGTGAGTCGCCCGGCACGACTGCACGCGGTGAGCCTCTGCCTGACGCAGACCAGCGGCACACTGCGGCACTCGTATCCTGCCCCGTGCACGACCCACCCATGCCGATGCTCAAGCAGCAGATCCGTCTATGCACCAGCCTGGACCGCGTGCGCCTGGCGTATGCGATCACGGGCAGCGGACCGCCTCTGGTCAAGGCCGCGAACTGGATGAGTCATCTGGAGTTCGACGTTGGCAGCCCGGTCTGGAGCCACATGCTGTGCGCGCTGTCGGACGGGCATACGCTGATCCGCTACGACGAACGCGGCTGCGGCCTGTCGGACCGCCACGTCGACGACCTGTCGTTCGACGCCTGGCTGCGCGATCTCGAAACCATCGTCGACGCGATGGGCGTCGACAGCTTCGCGCTGCTCGGCATCTCGCAGGGCGCCTCGATTGCCGTGGCGTATGCGGTGGCGCATCCGCAGCGCGTCAGTCATCTGATCCTGCACGGCGGCTATGCGCGCGGGCGCCTGAAGCGCGATCCGGGGCCCGACAAGCGCGAAGAGGCCGAACTGATGATCCGGCTGGCCGAAATCGGCTGGGGCCAGGAAAACCCTGCGTTCCGGCAGTTCTTCACCACGCAGTTCATCCCCGGCGGCACGGCCGAGCAACATCGCTGGTTCAACGAACTCGAGCGCGTGTCCACGTCGCCAGCGAACGCGGCGCGCTTCATGCGCATCTTCAACGATATCGACGTGGTGGAGCTGTTGCCGCAGGTCACCTGCCCGACGCTGGTGCTGCATGCCGAACGCGATGCGCGCGTGCCGTTCGACGAAGGGCGTCTGATCGCCAGCATGATTCCCAATGCGCGCTTTGTGCCGCTCGACAGCGGCAATCATTTGCTGCTGGAAACCGAACCGGCGTGGCAGCGCTGGATCGACGAAGTGCGCGCGTTTCTGCCCGCGCCCGAGCCGCAGAGCGACCCCGCGTTCGGCACGCTGACGCGACGCGAGCGCGACATCGTCGTGCTGATCGCACAGGGCCGCGACAACGCGCAGATCGCGGCGCACCTGGGCCTCTGCGAAAAGACCGTGCGCAATCACATCACCAGTATTTTCTCGAAGCTCGAAGTCGAGAACCGCTCCCAGGCGATCGTGCTGGCGCGCGAATCGGGCTTCGATCGCCAGCGCCTTTGAGGGATTCGATGGGCCGCGTTGCCCGCGGCGCTCGGCGCGCCACGACACGTTTTTCTTGACATACAGATCTGTCTACCCAACACTATGAGACAGATCTGTCTACCTGCGCGGCCCATGATGTCTTTCTCTGGTGTGATTGGGCGATGCGGCCGGATCGGATCCCAACATTGACTCGTCTTTTCATCCCGCAAGGAGCCGTCCCGATGTCGACCCAAGCCGAAGTTCGTCCGCCGTTGCCCCCGTTCACGCGCGAGACCGCCGCCGCCAAAGTGCGCGCGGCCGAGGATGGCTGGAATACGCGTGACCCGCAGCGCGTTTCGCTGGCCTATACGCCGGACAGCGCGTGGCGTAATCGCGCCGAGTTCGTCAACGGCCGCGACGAGATCGTCGCCTTCCTGACGCGCAAATGGCAGAAGGAACTCGATTACCGCTTGATCAAGGAACTATGGGCGCATGACGGCAACCGCATCGCGGTGCGCTTCGCCTATGAATGGCACGACGACTCGGGTAACTGGTTCCGGTCGTACGGCAACGAGAATTGGGAATTCGATGAGAACGGGCTGATGCGTCGCCGCTTTGCCTGCATCAATGACGCGCCGATCCGAGAGGCCGATCGCAAATATCACTGGCCACTGGGACGCCGCCCCGACGATCACCCTGGCCTGAGCGATCTGGGCCTGTGACGCGGCGCGTCCTCAGCTTGCTGCGCAGGCCAGGCAGGCCCGCATGCGTGCGGCATGTCGGGGCTGCGGAAGGTTCCGGAAGGCGACGGCGCAGGGACGCGCCGGGCGCCGTTACTGCATGGATTTCAGATTGCCCACGCGCACCAGCATCTCGGTGAACATCTGCATGTCCAGGTTCAGGTCGGCAACTTCCTTGTATTCGCGGGCGTTGTGCGCGGTGTACTTTTTGCCCGGCATCGCTGGCCCGAAGTTGATCGCGTTGGGCATCAGCTTGGCTGTGGTGCTGCCGGCGGTCGGCACCGGCTTGGCCTCCAGGCCCGTGGTGTCGCCGTACACGCTGAGCAGTGTTGCCAGCCACGCACCCTTGGGATCGCGTGCCATCCAGTCGCCCTGAACATGGTCGATTTCCAGCGCGGTGTGGGTCGATGCGGCCCACGCCTGGATGCGCTTGGCGATGCTTGCTCGCAGGGCGTCCGGCGTGGATCCGCGCGGCATGCGCACGTTGGCCGTGACTTCAAGCTTGCCGTCCCGCTCGCGGATCAGCGTCGGCGAGATCGTCAACGGGCCCATGAAGTCATCGCGATAGCCGACCTCGAGTCGTTCACCGAGGTAGCCGGTGCCGTACAGGTCGGTCAGGTAGCGCGTGGCGCGGGCGTACTGGTTGTCGGCAAACGTCACGCCCGACGCCTGCAGGAACATGGCCAGCCGCGGCAGCGGATTCACGCCTTCCTCGGGACGCGAGCCATGTGCCGACGATCCATTGACCTTGACGTCGACCGCATCGCCATTGCGCGCAATGGCGATGGTGAAGCGGCCCTGCGCGGCGTGCTGGGCGATAAAGCCGGCGCGTGCCTTGTCCAGCGCGGCCGCGACCGCATCGGGATCGCCGCCGGCAATGCGCGCGGTGGCGGTCTGGGGGATCGCGTTGGCCGATGCGGCACCGCTCATCGCCACGATGGCCGGCTGCTTGCCGTCGACCGCCTGGTTCGCGAAGCGCACCGTCAGCGCGCCCGATCCCTTCTCGGCCACGACGGCCGGATACTTGCTGTCGAGCACGATGTTGTATTCGGGCAGCGCGGTTTTTTCGCGGTAGTACTTCATGCCGTCGCCGCCGGTTTCCTCGGTGGTCTCGATCATCAGGCGGATCGTGCGCGCCAGCGGCACGCCGCTTTCACGCACGGTCTTCATCGCATAGAGCGCCGCCGCGATCGATCCCTTGTCGTCGATGGTGCCACGGCCATACAGGTAGTCGCCCACGCGCGTGACCTTGAACGGATCGAGTTTCGTGCCGTCGTCGAGCACCCATTCGTCGGCCACCACGGGCACCACATCGGCGTGCGTCAGGATGCCGAAGGTTTCCTTGCCCTGGCCGGGCAGCGTTACTTCGAACACCCGGTTGTCCACGTTGCGGAACTGCAGGCCGAAATCGCGCGCCATGCGTTCCACGAGCTTGCCGAAGTCGACGATGGCCGGGTTTTCGTGCTGCGGCACCTTGTCGTCGCGCACCGTGCGCAGCGCCACCATTTCGCCGATGCTGTCGAGCACCGCCTGATGGTTGTGCACGCGGTTGTAGATGCCCAGCAGCCGGCCGATGTTGGTGAGGTCGTCGCCTTGCAGCGGTTTTTTGGCGCGGTATGCGCGCACGGATGCGGCCAGGCGCGGATCGGCCTTTACGGCGGCGTCAAGGAACGACTGGAAGCTGGCAGGCGGGTGGGCCGTGGCGCTGGCCACGAGCTGGTCGAGCTCGGGCTTGGCGATGGTCGCAGCGTGAGACGCCGAGGCGAGCGGGGCGATAAATTGGACGGCAAACAGCGCGGTGGCCAGCAGGGTCGCCACTGGGAGTCGTGCTGAAAATCGTACGGGCAGGCGGGTCATGGGGTGTTGTCCCTCGATGGTTTTTGTGTGCCCGCATGATAGCGATTGACGCCCTTGCGGTGGAAGCGACGCATTGTCGACTTGATAGGATTTATCAATCGAAACACGCCACCTGATAATAGTAATTCTCAATCGCGTCGGTTGAAACAATGAATTTTACGAATCACATTGAGACCGGGAGAATGCACTCCATCGCCACAACACGTGGCGCCTCACTCACCCCAAGGAGTCTTACCCATGTTGCAATCCCGTGAAGGTCAGCGCGTCCCCAACGTCACGTTCCGTGTGCGTGAAAACAATGAGTGGAAGAATGTGACGACGGCGGAACTGTTCGATGGCAAGACCGTCGCGCTGTTCTCGCTGCCGGGCGCCTTCACGCCCACCTGCTCGTCGACCCACCTGCCGCGCTACAACGAACTGGCGCCCGTGTTTGCCAAGCATGGTGTCGACGCGATCGTCTGCGTGTCGGTCAACGACACGTTCGTGATGAACGAATGGGCCAAGGATCAGGAATCCGAGAACATCGTCATGATTCCGGACGGCAACGGCGAATTCACCGACGGCATGGGCATGCTGGTCGACAAGACCGACCTCGGCTTCGGCAAGCGCAGCTGGCGCTATTCGATGCTGGTGAAGGACGGCGTGGTCGACAAGATGTTCATCGAGCCGGAAGAGCCGGGCGACCCGTTCAAGGTGTCGGACGCTGACACGATGCTCAACTACATCGCGCCGAACGCCAGGAAGCCCGACCAGGTGGTGGTGTTCTCGAAGGTTGGCTGTTCGTTCTGCGCCAAGGCCAAGCAACTGCTGTCGGACAACGGCTTCGAATACATCGACGTGCCGCTGGAACACAAGATCCGCGGCAAGGTGCTGGGCGCGGTGTCGGGCAACATGACCGCCCCGCAGGTGTTCATCAACGGCAAGCTGATTGGCGGCGCCGAAGCGCTCGAACAATACCTGGCGCGCTGATTCCCCCGCCCGGGCCCGGCTCCCCCGGCCGGTGTCCTGGGCACCCGATTCCCCCGCATCTCCCCGCGCCGCGGCGCGGCGAAGCACCCGGCAGTCGCCGGATCCGATGGCACCGTCCTGCGCGATGGTTTGCAGCGCGGTGCCATCCCGTCCGTTGATTGAATTGATCCAGAAGTTGAACAGGAAACGCACATGAAGACGATTCAGACCGATGTGGCAGTGATTGGCGCCGGTACCGCCGGGCTGGCTGCGTACCGCGCGGCGATTGCAGCCGGCAAGCGCGCCGTGATCATCGAAGGCGGCGCGTATGGCACCACCTGCGCGCGCGTCGGCTGCATGCCGTCGAAGCTGTTGATCGCCGCCGCGGAAGCTGCCCACGAGGCGCGCCACACATCGGCATTCGGTGTGCATGTCGACGGCAATATCCGCATCGATGGCCGCGAGGTGATGCAGCGCGTGCGCAGCGAGCGCGACCGCTTCGTCGGCTTCGTGGTGCGTGGCGTGGAAAACATTCCCGATGCGGACCGTCTGCGCGGGTTTGCCCAATTCATCGACAACACCGTGCTGCAGGTGGGCGATGACACCGTGGTGCGCGCGGCGCGCGTGGTGATCGCCACCGGGTCGCGTCCCGCGATTCCGGCCGCGTTCGAAGTGTTTGGCGACCGCCTGATCGTCAACGACGACGTGTTTGCGTGGGATGACCTGCCGAAGAGCGTGGCGGTGTTCGGGCCTGGCGTGATCGGTCTGGAACTGGGGCAGGCGCTGTCGCGGCTGGGCGTGCGGGTGCGCGTATTCGGCGTACGCGGCGGCGTGGGGCCGCTCAGCGATCCGGCGATTCGCGCCTATGCCGCCGCGGCGTTCAATCGCGAATTCGCGTTGATGCCCGATGCGGAAGTCACCGGCATGCAGCGCGACGGTGACGAAGCCGTGATCACGTTCAAGGATGCCGCGGGGCAGCCCGTGACCGAGCGCTTCGAATACGTGCTGGCCGCGACGGGGCGCCGCCCGAACGTCGATCGGCTGGGGCTTGAGAATACCGCGCTGCAACGCGATGCCAGCGGTGTGCCGGTGTTCGATGCCGCGACGTTGCAGTGTGGCGACGCGCCTGTCTTTATCGCCGGCGATGCCAACGATGTGCTGCCGCTGCTGCACGAAGCCGCCGACGAAGGCCGCATCGCTGGCGAGAACGCTGCGAACTGGCCCGATGTGCGCCCGCTGGCCCGCCGCGCGCCGCTTGGCGTGGTGTTTTCGGATCCGCAGATCGCGATGGTCGGCAAGCGCTTCGCGGATCTGTCGCCGGGCAGTTTCGTCACCGGCGAGGTTAGCTTCGAAGACCAGGGCCGCAGCCGCGTGATGCTGAAGAATCGCGGGCTGATGCACGTCTATGCCGATGCCGCCACGGGGCGCTTCCTCGGCGCCGAATGGATGGGCCCACGCGCCGAAAATATCGCGCATCTGCTGGCGTGGTCGTATCAGCAGGGCCTGACCATCGCGCAGATGTTGGCTATGCCGTTCTACCACCCGGTGGTCGAGGAGGGCTTGCGCACCGCCTTGCGCGACGCCGAGGCGCAGTTGACGCAGTTGCAGGCTGCGGCCTGACGCGAGCCTTGCGCCAGCAAGGCCCAAGCCGCTTCTATCGAAAAAGGCCGGGCGCGAACCCATCGCTCCCGGCCTTTTTTCGGGCCGACGCACTCGACTGCGCGCATCGGCACACGGCGGGGATTCTGCGGGTAAGACAGATCTGTCTACTATAATGGCCGGGTCAATGTGCCAACCCGCTTGTCCCGCCATGCCCACGCTTTCCGCTCGCGACCGCATTCTCGATACCGCCGCCCGCTTGTTCTATCGCGACGGCTATCGCGCCACGGGGATCGACCGGATCATTGCGGAGTCCGGCGTGGCCAAAATGTCGCTGTACCGGCATTTCGCGTCCAAGAACGACCTGATCTTCGAGTATCTGCAGCGCCGCCACGAATTCTGGATGAACTGGTTCGAGGCCGGCGTGCGCGCCCGGCTGACGCGGCGGCGCAACCTCGATGTGCTGGCGGATACGCTTGGCGAGTGGTTCGGCAGCGACGATTTTCGGGGCTGCTCATTTATCAACATGGTGGCCGAAACCGGCGGGGGCGCGGGCGAGGATCCGCGTCTGCTGGAGCAGGCGGTGGCGCACAAGGCGTCGCTGCATGATTTCATCGCGGCGATCGCCCGCGAGCTGGGCCTGGCCGATCCGCAGGCCGTGGCCGCTCAGGCGCTGATCTGCGTCGAGGGCATGATCGTGCGCTCGCAGACCACGCACGACAAGTCGGTGGTGGCGGCCGGACGCCGCATGCTGTCGCTGGTGCATGAGGCGTACAGCACTTGATACCGCAACCGCTAGGTCGCTTCACGCGCCTGTAACGCACTGACACATAGCCATACAAGGTAAACCCTGATAGCACGGTAAAATTCGTCCCCATTGAGTTGCCGCGCGGCTGTCTCGCCGCGGGCACCGTTTGGGATGTACGCCAGTGAACGCAGTGAACAATAACCAGCGGCGCACCGAGGTCGATCTGATTCGCGGCATCGCGCTGCTTTTCATCGTGGTCGATCACGTCAACGGCAGTGTGTTGGCCGACTACACGATCCGCAATTTCCAACTGTTCGACGCCGCCGAGGTGTTCGTGTTTCTGGCCGGCTATTCGGCCGGCGCGGCCTATCTGGCGATGGAAGCGCGCGACGGCGCCAGCGCCGCGCGCAAACGTCTGCGCCGCCGCAGCTGGGAGATCTACCAGGCCTTCGTGCTGACTGGCGTGCTGATGCTGCTGTTCGGTCTGGTGCTGGCGTTATGCAAGGTGCCCGCGCCGGCCGTGCGCGCCACCGAAGCGCCCGACTTCATGGCGCAGCCGCTGGCCACGCTGCTGCAGGTGATCGGCCTGGTGCGTCAGCCGTTCGTCTCCGACGTGTTGCCGATGTACGCGGTGTTTATCGGCCTGGCCCCGCTGTCGATCCGCTGGGCGCGCGCACAGCCATTGGCCTTCGCGTGCGCGAGCGTGGCGTTGTGGATCATGTCGCCCACGCTGCTGCCGTTGCTGCCCAGCAGCGAACCGCGCGGCTGGAGCTTCAATCCGTTCGCCTGGCAGTTGATGTTCGGCATGGGTCTGCTGGCGCGCCTGCGGCCCGATTTCGTGCTGCCCCAGCAGGCCATCGTGCGCCGCGCGTTCACCATCGGAGCGCTGGTGGTGGCGTTGCTGTGCATGGCGGCGGCCTATCTGTGGATGCGCCCGCATCTGTACGAGGCGTGGCTGCCGGCATGGCTGCCGTCGATGGTGTTTCCGCTGCCCAAGCAGAGTTTGGCCGCGCTGCGCGTGGTCAGCTTCCTGGGGCTGGCGTGGCTGGTCTATCTGGCGATCCGCGCGGGGTGGGTCGAATGGCTGGCGCGCTTCATGGGGCCGGTGGTCCAGATCGGACGCCACAGCCTGTTCTGCTTTGTGCTCGGCGCCGTGGTGTCGGTTGGCATCGAAGGGTTGACCTACGGCTTCGCCGGCGGACGGCCCGCGCGGCCCGTGGCGCTTGGCGGCGACATTGTCGCGGTGGCGCTGCTGCTGGTGGTGGGCGGCTGGTACGGCCGCCGCAAGGAAGCGCGCCGGATCGCTGCCAAATCGAGGCCGGCGTCGGCGCAGGCGGCGTAGGGCGGCATTAGGGCGGCCGATGCGTCAGCCCTGCGCGCCGCGCGCCCTGACCCAGGCGATGGCGCGCTTCAAGTGCGCGGACGTGTCCCCGGCGCGATAGCTCATGATCACCGGCGATCCGAAGCCAGGGGCGTCGATCGGCACGTAGCGCACATCGTCGCGGTGCAGCCGCTGCACCGATGCCGGCACCAGCGTGATGCCGAGCCCCGCTGCCACAAGCCCCAAGGCGGTCTGCAATTCATTGGCCTCCTGCACCACACGCGGCTGCAGGCCCTGCGCGCGGAACAGCGACAGCACATGATCGGCGTAGCTGGGACGCGGCCGCGCCGGGTACAGGATCAGCGGCTGGCGCGCCAACGCAGCGGCGTCGAGCGGCGCGCCGGGCACGGGCGTCGCGGCCGGTATTGCGGCCACCAGCGTCTCGGCCATCACCACCTGCTGCACGATCGCCGGATCGTGGAACGCGAGTCGGCCAAACGCGAGGTCGATGCGGCCCGATTTCAGCGCCTCCAGTTGCTGCACGGTGATCATTTCCGTAAGGCCCACTTCCACCTGGCTGTCGTCGCCGCGCAATTCGCGAATCAGCTCCGGCAACACGCCATACAGCACCGACGGCACGAATCCGATGCCGAACCAGCGCTTTTCGTTCCGCCCGATGCGACGGGTGCCCTCAAGCGTTTCTTCGAGCCGCTGGGTCAGCTGCAACGACTGTTCCAGCAGGAACCGGCCTGCCTCCGTCAGCTTCAGCCCGCGTCCGACGCGATCGAACAGCGCCACGCCCACTTCGTCTTCGAACTGGCGGATCTGGCGCGACAGCGGCGGCTGTGCCATATGCAGCTTTTCTGCCGCGCGCGTCACATTGAGTTCCTGGGCGACGGTCTGGAAGTAGCGAAGGTGGCGGAGTTCCATGGCGGGTTTTCAGCAGTGTGCGAAAAAGCGTGGCGACGATCCAGGCATACCCAACGGGTATGAATTCAGACATCTTCGGTCTTGGACGCACGTCTAGTCAAGGTACATACTCGTTCCACGATATGTCTTTGCATGGAAAAGGTATGACAGCAACGATTTCGGCCATCGAGGCCATCCTGGTCGATCTGCCGACGATCCGGGCCCACCAGCTGGCCATGGCCACGATGCAGCAGCAGACGCTGGTGATCGTGCGGCTGCGCTGCAGCGACGGCGTGGAGGGCATCGGCGAGGCCACGACGATCGGCGGGTTGTCGTACGGCGACGAAAGCCCCGAAGGCATCAAGCTGACCATCGACACCTATCTGGCGCCGGCGCTGGTGGGGCAGGACGCGACCAACGTGCACGGGGCGATGGCGCGCCTGAACAAGGTGGCGCGCGGCAATCGCTTCGCCAAGTCCGCGCTGGAATCGGCCATGCTCGATGCGCAGGGCAAGCGGCTCAACGTACCGCTGGCGACACTGCTGGGCGGCGCCGTGCGCGACACGCTGCCCGTGTTGTGGACGCTTGCCAGTGGCGACACCGGGCGCGATATCGAAGAGGCGGAGCGCTTTCTTGCGGAACGCCGCCACAACACGTTCAAGCTCAAGATCGGCCGCCGCGCCGTGCGCGACGACGTGGCGCACGTGTCGGCCATCAAGCGCGCGCTCGGCGATCGCGCGCGCGTGACCGTCGATGTCAATCAGGCATGGAACGAGGCCGAGGCCGCCACGGGTATCGCTATGCTCGAAGCCGCCGGCATCGACCTGATCGAGCAGCCCACGCCGCGCGAGCACCGCGCCGCGCTGGCGCGCCTGGCCGCGCGGTTCGTGGTGCCGATCATGGCCGACGAAGCGGTGACCGGCCCGGAAGACGCGATGGAACTGGCGCGCCTGGGCGCGGCCGACGTGTTTGCGCTGAAGATCGCCAAGTCGGGCGGCATTTTCGGCATGCTGCGCACTGCGGCCGTCGGCGATGCCGCCGGAATCGCGCTGTATGGCGGCACGATGCTCGAGGGCGCGGTGGGCACGATTGCCGCCGCGCACGGCTTCTGCACGCTGCCGCAACTGGCCTGGGGCACCGAACTGTTCGGCCCGCTGCTGGTGAAGGACGACATCGTCGTCGCGCGGCCCACGTACAAGGATTTCGCGTTGCATCTGCCGCAAGGCCCCGGGCTGGGGCTGGCCATCGACGAAGACAAGCTCGCGCACTACCGCCGCGCCGCCTGACACTCGCACCGAATTCGTAAAAAACAGGAATGGAGACAAAGATGTCCTTGCTGCAATGGTCGGCGCGTGTGCCGGCTGCCCTCGCGTTGTCCGCATCGCTGCTGTTCGCCGCTGCGCCGGCCCACGCCGCGTATCCCGATCATCCGATCCGCTGGGTGGTGCCGTTCCCCGCGGGCGGTGCGATGGACAATATCGCGCGCACGCTCGGCGAAGAGATGTCACGGACGCTGGGACAGGCCATCGTGGTGGAAAACCGTCCCGGCGCGGGCGGCAACATCGGCGCAGAAATGGTCGCGCGCGCGCCGGCCGACGGTTACACGCTGATCATCGTGGCCAACGGCATGGCCGTGAATCCGGCGCTGTACGGCAAGCTCAGCTACGACCCGGTCAAGGATTTCGCGCCGGTCTCGCTGTTGGCCGTAGTTCCCAACGTGCTGGTGGCCAACAAGGCCAAGAACCCGGCGCGGACCGTGGCCGACGTGATCGCCGCGGCCAAGGCCAAGCCGGGCAAGTACACGTATGCGTCGGCGGGCAACGGCACATCGATCCATCTGGCCGGCGAACTGTTCACGTCGATGGCCCATGTGGATCTGCTGCATATCCCGTACAAGGGGTCGGGCCCGGCCATGACCGACCTGCTGGGCGGACAGGTCGATTACATGTTCGACAGCATCACGTCGGCTAAGCCGCATATCGACAGCGGCAAGCTGACGCCGATCGCGGTGACGACCAGCAAGCGGTCCTCGGCGCTGCCCAATGTGCCGACCATGGCCGAAGCCGGTGTGCCCGGTTACGAGTTGTCGCCGTGGTTTGCGGCCTTCGTGCCGGCCAGGACGCCGCAACCCGTGGTCGACACGCTCAACAAGGCGATGGTCGAGGCGCTGAAAAAGCCCGCAGTGCAGCAGCGGCTGGCGGGCATCGGCGCCGAACCGATCGGCAGCACACCCGCGCAACTGAAAGAGCACCTGGCGCGCGAAACCGCCAAGTGGGGCGCACTGATCCGCGAGCGCGGCATCCACGCCGACTGATCCGCGTGAATCGCTGTGCGGGGCGGCGCTGCACGTCGCCCCCTCGCGCGATGCCGCGCTGGCGCGCGGTCAGTCGCGCGGCACGGGGCTGCCGGGCGGGCAAGCCCCGTCGCGCACGCACGAGGCGTGATCGGCGTCTCGCAGCGCGGGATGGTTCAGGTAGGTCCAACGTGCGGCCATGATGACGACAGCAAGAAATACGAGGAAATACCCGACTAAGGAAACTGTAATCATTGTGCTGACCTCGGTTGTTCCGGCTCTGTTGGCCGCTGGCCGGTCAGTATCGTTGGCAACGGATGCGGCTGACACCCTCTATCGGTAGGGCCTACGCATCACCCGTTCGGGGGGTGCGCAAATCAATGAGGCACGGATGCGACGGCGCCAAACGCGCGTTCGGCAACACGGCCCGACGCCATTCCGGCCCTGCCGGTGGCTATCGGCACGCGCATTCCTATAATGCCTAGGCGGTATGGCAGCGCCACGCCGCGCCATGCGTGCCTGCGGGCAGAGGCGCGCTTCCACTCATCTCCACGTCAAATGGGGAGACCACATCATGCTGAGTAACGAAGCGGTCCTGACGCAGGCGCGTGCCGCGTTGGCACGTGTGCCATATCAGGGCCACGCACTGCATCCCACGATTCACCTGAGGCTATCCGACGGCGCACTGATTCTGGAAGGCGATGTCGCCGATATTGTCGACAAGACGCGCGCGGTGGCCCAACTGCGCCGCGTGGAAGGCGTGAGCACCGTGATCGATCATCTGCGAATTTCCAATGGCGGCCCCGCCGTGGGCGACGGCGATCTGCGCGCGGCGGTGTGCGAGCGTCTGCTCAATGCGATCGATTTCCGCAACTGCAAACTCTGTGCAAAGGTGAAAGGGCAGCTCGAGGCGGTGCGCGAGGCGGTGGGCGAACGCAGCGGATGGATCGAGGTGGCCGTTCATGACGGCACCGTGATGCTCAGCGGGCAGGTGATCAGCCTGTCGCATATGCGGCTGGCCGGTGTGCTGGCATGGTGGTCGCGCGGCTGTCGCTGCGTGGTGAACGACATCGTGGTGGCGCCCGCCGAGGCCGACAGCGACGACGAATTGAACGAGGCGATCCGGCTGGTGCTGGAAACCGATCCGTTCGTCGATCACGCGCGCATCCGCGTGCGTACCGAAGGGCGCGTGGTCACGCTCGATGGCTACGCATCGAGCGACGGCGCGCGCCGACAGGTCGAACGCGACGTGTGGTACGTGCTCGGCGTGGAAAACGTCATCAACCACATCGCGTTGAGCAGCTAGCGGCGCGCAAACACCACCGCCGTGCGCGGCGGCTAGACGCCGTCCCGGGCGTCCGCTGCGCGCGCGGCGTGGTCTTCCATGCGCCAGTAGCGGCGGCGCGTGCGCAACGCGAACCGCTGACGGTATTCCGACATCGACATCTGCATGGCCCGCGCGAACAGCCGACGGAAAGCGGCGGCATCGCTGTAGCCGCACGCTTCGGCAATCGACTGCGTGCCATGCAGCGTGACTTCCAGCAGCATGCGCGCGCGTTCCACGCGCAGCATGTGCAGGTAGTCGAGCGGTGTGCGGCCCGTCACCTGGCGGAAATGACGCAGCAGCGTGCGTTCGCTGACGGCCGCCGCCTCGGCCACCGCGCGCAGGCGATAGGGCTCACCCACATGAGCCTGCAGCCAGCCGATGGCGCGATACACCGGGCTGTCCGCGGTTTTGCCCAGCCAGCGTTGCGACACCAGTTCCGGCATCCATTGCTGCCGTTCGTGCTGATGCAGCAGCAGTCGCGCCACGGTTTGCGCCAGATCGGGATCGTGCAGATGGCCCAGCACGCGCAGCATGAATTCGGTCTGCAATGCCGGCGCCACGCAGTGAAACACGCGCCCGTGCACGCCGATCGGTTCGTCCGAGGAAAGATCGCATGCGGGAAAGCGCTGGGCGAACCAGCTCTGCAACATCCACGGCGCGCCGCAGCGCGCACCGTCGAGAAGTCCCAGCATCAGCGGAAACACCATGCCCGTATAGGTCGATGCAATCCAGCCGCCGGATTCCGCGTGGCGCATCATCAGCCGCTGCGCCGCTGTCTCGGCGGCGGCAATCTCGCCCAGGTGCGGCGCGCTCGTCGCCATCAGCGCGGGCACCACCATCAGCACCTGCGCATCGCGCGCAACCGCACGCCGCGGTCCGGCCGGCATCAGTCCCGGCAGCGGCGTGGGCAGCCTGCGCCCGTTGGCGCCGACGATCTCCCAGGTCAGGCGGGCCGGTGCATCGGGCCGCTGCAACCGGGCCACGCCCGCCGCGGTGCGCAGCACATCGACGGCGCCAAATAGCGGGCCGGGCATGGCGTTGGGCAGCCACAGCAATCTGACGTGAAGCGGCGACGCCGGTGCGGACATGGCGGACATGGTGGCGGGATTGGCATTTGGATTGGCGATATTGAACCTCCACGCGATATACCGCAAGCGATACATTGGAGGGCCTTACAAGATCAGGAGACAACATGCCGCACCCCCTTCGCCGCCTTGCCCTCGCCGCCGCCGCCGCGCTCACGCTGGCTGGCCATGCCGCCCTGGCTGCCGCCCCCGGCGCGCCCGATGCCGCGCTGCTGGACGCCGCGCGCGCCGCCCAGCCGGCGGTCGTGCAATCGCTCAAGGACATGGTGTCGATCGAATCGGGCAGCGCCAACATCGAAGGGCTGACGCGCATGGCCGACTACACGTCGCGCCGCCTGCAGGCGCTGGGCGCGAAAGTGGAGCGCCTGCCGATGAAGACCAGCGCGGCGCCGATGGTCAAGGCGACGCTGACCGGCACCGGCAAGCGCAAGATCATGCTGATCGGCCATATGGACACGGTCTATCCGGCAGGCATTCTCGCTACGCAGCCGCTGCGCGAGGACGGCAACCGGCTGTACGGCCCGGGCATCGCGGACGACAAGGGCGGGCTCGCGGTGATCCTCCACTCGCTGGAGATCCTCAAGGCGCAGGGCTGGAAGGACTATGCGCAGATCACGGTGCTGTTGAACCCCGATGAGGAAATCGGCTCGGGTGGGTCGGGCGATACCATCGCCGCGCTGGCCGCGCAGCACGATGTGGTGCTGTCATGCGAGCCCAACGTGGCCAAGTCGGTGGCGAAGTCGGAATCGCTGCTGCTGGCCGCGGCCGGCACGGCCACGGCGACCATGCAGGTGAAGGGCCGCGCGTCGCACGCGGGCGCCGCGCCGGAACTCGGCCGCAATGCGTTGCTGGAACTGGCCTACCAGATGCAGCAGACGCGCGACGTGGCCAGCACCGTGCCGGGCGCGCAAATGAACTGGACGCAGGCCAAGACCACCGGTCCGTTGAATCAGATCCCGGAAAGCGCGAGCGCCGTCGGCGATGTCCGCGTGACGGCGCCGGGCGCCGCGCAGAAGCTGCAGGCCGCGCTGCAGGAAAAGGTCGCCTCAGGCCATCTGATTCCCGATACGCAGACCTCGGTGGCGATGGAAGAAGGGCGTCCGGCCTATGTGGCCGACGCGCGCTCCAAGCAACTGGCGGCGCGTGCGCAGCAGATCTACGCGGAACTCGACAATCGTTCGCTGATCCTGATTCCGGGCACCGGCGGCGGCACCGATGCGGGCTATGCGGGGCAATCGGGCAAGGCGGTGGTGCTGGAAAGCTTCGGCCTGTCCGGCTTCGGCTATCACGCGCGCGACGAATATGTCGAACTCGATTCGATCGTGCCGCGCCTGTACTTGATGACGCGCCTGCTGCAGGACATCGGCAAGCAGTGAGCGGGCGCGGAGGCCGTCTGCTGCAACGGCAGGCGGCCTCCGGTCCGGCGTTTTCCGCAATTTTTTGCGCAGCGCTTTCGGCTCTGGTTCCGCTGTCCTTGCGCGTGCTGACAGTCAGGCCGCCAGTTGCTGCGGCGCGGTGCCGAAATGCGGATGCCGCGAAAAGATCTCCGCGGCCCAGTTCACGAACACGCGCACCTTGGCCGACAAATGCCGATTCTGCGGATACATCGCCGAGATCGGCAGTTCTTCGGTTTGCCAGTCGGTCATGACTTCCACCAGCCGGCCGCTATGGATGTAGGGCTCGGCCATTGCGCGCGAGATGCGGGCGATGCCATGGCCTTCCAGTGCGCAACCTAGATAGACATCGGCGTCGTTGGTGGAAATCACCGATGGCAGCAGCACTTCCGTGCGCTCGCCGCCGCGGATCAGCGGCCACGGCGTTTCGCGTCCGGTACGGTTGGACAGGAAGTTGATGGCCTTGTGCTGGGCCAGCTCCGTCAGGTCGTTGGGCGTGCCGAAGCGCCGCAGGTAGATCGGCGATGCATAGAACGCCAGGCGCACCTGGCCGATGCGCCGCGCCACCATCGATTCATCGAGCGCGCCCACGCGCAGCACCACATCGACACCTTCCTTGAGCAGATCGATCGGCTTGCCGTTGATGGTCAGCTCGAGTTTCAGTTCGGGATAGGCGTTGACGAAGTCATGCAGCTGCGGCAACAACACGAGCTGCGCCAGCCCGCTCGTGGTGTCGACCGCCAGCGTGCCGCGCGGCGAGTTGTTGTGGCGCGTGAGCGATTGCTCCGCCTCCTCCACGTCCGCAAGAATGCGCACGCAGCGCTCGTAATAGGCGGCGCCGTCCGTGGTCACGCTGATGCGCCGCGTGGTCCGGTGCAGCAGCTTGACGCCCAGGTGCGTTTCCAGATTCTGGATCAAACGGGTGAGCGTGGCCTTGGGCAGGTCCAGGGACTCCGCGGCGCGCGCAAAACTGCCGACATCCACCACCCGAGTGAATGCCTGCATTGAGACAAGACGATCCATGATGTTGCTTTCGAAAGGAGTAAGACCGGGGCTACGTTCCGAAGGATTGTCTGGCGGGACTGGGTCCGCTGCATGTCAAGTGCGCGGCCTGGCTTTGCTGCCGGCGGTCCGCCAGTGGCGGCCGGAGCGGGGACGGGTGGAGTGTGGGGGCGCCGGCGTTTGCGCTGTTTCCCCAAGTGCGCAGATGCCGAAGGACCGGAGTGAATCACATTTCCGCTATCCATTTCAAGCGGTGTGGTTTCACTTCGCCGATTATTCCAACCCAGAAACAGTGCGTTGGCAATAGCTCGCTTTATCCCACCGTTGTCAATCACCATAATTCGCTGCATCGCAATACATCATAGACGGCCTTGACGGTCGCCCCGAGACCATGACAAAGACCACGAATCCCCGTAGTTCCGCCGCACCGTCGGCCGCAGAACAGGGCGAAGCGTACGTGGTGCAGCACGTGGTGCAAAGCGGCGAGCGCGAAATCAAGGTGTGCGTGTGTTACCCCGCAGGTTATTGGCCGGTTGCCGCTGGTACGCCATTGTTGCCGTGGCTGGTCTATCTGCATGCGGGCGGTTTTGTCGATGGCGGCGTGGAAGCGGCCAAGGAGCTGGCGCGGGATCTGGCGGAGTCGGTCCCGGCCGTGGTGGTGACCCCGGGCTACTCGCTGGCCCCGGAAAACCCGTTCCCGGCGGCGCCCGAAGATGCGGTCAATACCGTGGTGTGGGCGTTGAAGCAGGCCAAGAAGCTGAAGATCGAGAAACTGCGCTTTGCGCTGGTCGGCGAAGAAGCCGGCGGCAATCTGGCGATCGCCACCGCGCAGATGTTGCGCGACCGCGGTTTGCCGCAGCCCGCGGGGCAGTGGCTGATTCGGCCGGTGACCGATCCGTGCCTGCAGCATGCGTCCACCACGGGCCAGGTGCCGATGGAAATGTTGCAACGCCTGGCGTGCAACTATCGCGACTATCTGCCGACGCCGGCAGCGAGCGTGCATCCGTATGCGGCGCCGGCTTTGGCCTCGCGGCTGGCGGGCCTGCCGCCCACGCTGGTGCAGGTGGCCGAACGCGACGCGCTGCGCGCCGAGGGCGAAGCCTTTGCTGCAAAACTGGTCAAGGCGGGCATCCCGTCGAAGACCCTGATCATGCCCGGCGCCTGCGGCGACGGGGTGGAACAGTCCCATGAGATGTGTCAGGCATGGGTCAAAGAGGGCGCGCGGTTCCTGCGCGAAAGTTTCGCGAACACCGACGACGCCTCGTAATCCGGTCCGAACGCCGGCCGCTACCGGGCATGCATTGACGGTAACGGATTCTCCAGCCAGCGCCCTTTGAGGCTGGCCGCTGTAGTGGCATAGCCCCGTCCATCCCGGACGGGACGAACCCTTGCATTTCCCCGTTTTCCGGCCTTTTGCGCCGGCGGGAAGCGTTCGGCCCGGAATTTTGCTTTTCCAGTTGAAGAAACCCGACGAAAACACGGAGTGAAGAAAGATGAACGACAAGTCTCGACGCACGCTGATCGCCTTTGCCATCGTGGCAATCCTTGGGGCGGGCGTGGCAACCTCGGTATTGCGCCCCTGGCACGGCGGGGAAGCGCAGGCCACCACGCCGCCGCCGGCCGCGGCCGTGGAAGTGGCATCGGCAGTGGGCCAGACCATCACCGAATGGGATGAATTCTCGGGCCGCATCGAAGCGGTGGATCGCGTGGAAATCCGGCCGCGCGTTTCCGGCACGATCGAAACCGTGCATTTCCGCGAAGGATCGATCGTGAAGAAGGGCGATCCGCTGTTCACCATCGATCCGCGTCCGTACGCGGCCGAAGTGGCGCGCGCCGAGGCGGCGCTGGCGGCCGCGCAGGTGCGCGCATCGCACGCCCAGTCCGAAAAGGCGCGGGCGCAGCGGCTGCTCGACGACAACGCGATTTCGCGTCGCGAATTCGACGAGCGGATCAACACCGCCAGCGAGACCGTGGCCGACGTGCGCGGCGCGCAGGCCGCGCTGGAAGTGGCCAAGCTGAACCTGGGCTACACGCGCATCGTCGCGCCGGTCTCGGGCAAGGTGTCGCGCGCCGAAATCACCGTGGGCAACCTGGTGGCAGCGGGCGCGGCGTCGCCGCCGCTGACCACCGTGGTATCGGTCTCGCCGGTGTACGCCAGCTTCGACGTCGACGAACAAAGCTATCTGCGCTACACGGCGCCGGGCGCGGGCGGCGGCAAGAACGACTTGCCGGTGTTCCTGGGACTGGCCAACGAGGACGGCAATCCGCACAAGGGCAAGATCCATTCGATCGACAACCGGCTCGATACGCGCAGCGGCACGATCCGCGTGCGCGCGGTGTTCGACAACGAGGACGGGCGCCTGCTGCCAGGGCTGTACGCCAAGGTCAAGCTCGGCGGCGGATCGCCGCACCCGGCGGTGCTGATCAACGATCGCGCCATCGGCACCGACCAGGGCAAGAAGTACGTGCTGGTGGTGGACAAGGCCAACAAGCTCGGCTATCGCGAAGTCGAACTCGGGCCGACGTACGATGGCCTGCGCGTGATCCGCAAGGGTCTGCAGCCGGGCGAGAACATCGTCGTGAATGGCCTGATGCGCGTACGCCCCGGCGATACCGTTGCACCGAAGCCCGTGTCGATGGCATATCGCAGCGAACTTGAGCCACGCGGCAACACGCCGGACCGCAAGCAGGCCGCGGACGACGTGAAAGCCGACAAGGCCAAGGTCAGCTAAGCGCCGCGCCCTCACAGACAGAACAGCCATCCTTCCCCCTGCATTTGCCTATGGCGTCCGCTTCGGCGGACCGCCAGGGGGAGCGCTTTCGCCGAGACCAAGATGAATCTCTCGAAATTCTTTATCGATCGCCCCATTTTCGCGGGCGTGCTGTCGGTGCTGATCTTCCTGATCGGCGCCATCTCGATGTTCAAGTTACCGATCTCGGAGTACCCGGAAGTGGTACCGCCGTCGGTGGTGGTGCGCGCGCAGTTTCCGGGCGCCAACCCGAAGGTGATCGCCGAGACCGTGGCCACGCCGCTGGAGGAGCAGATCAACGGCGTCGAGGACATGCTGTACATGAACTCGCAGGCCAACAGCGACGGCACGCTGACGCTGACGGTGACCTTCAAGCTGGGCACGGACCCTGACAAGGCGCAGCAGCTGGTGCAGAACCGCGTCTCGCAGGCCGAGCCGCGCCTGCCCGAAGACGTGCGCCGCCTGGGCATCACCACGGTCAAGAGCTCGCCGGACCTGACCATGGTGGTCCACCTGGTCTCGCCGAACAATCGCTATGACATGACGTATCTGCGCAACTATGCGCTGATCAACGTGAAGGATCGCCTCGCGCGTATCCAGGGCGTGGGCCAGGTGCAGATGTTCGGCTCGGGCGATTACTCGATGCGCGTGTGGCTCAATCCGGACAAGATCGCCGAACGCCAGCTGGCGGCCTCCGACGTGGTGCGGGCAATCCGCGAGCAGAACGTTCAGGTGGCGGCCGGCGTGATCGGCCAGTCGCCGTCGCTGCCGGGCACCGACCTGCAACTGTCGGTCAATGCGCAGGGCCGCCTGCAGAGCGTCGAGGAGTTTGGCGACATCATCGTCAAGACTTCGCCCGATGGCGTGGTGACGTACCTGAAGGACATCGCGCGCATCGAGCTGGGCGCATCGGAATACGCACTGCGTTCGCTGCTGGACAACAAGTCCGCCGTGGCGCTGCCGATTTTCCAGGCGCCGGGTTCAAACGCGATCCAGATCTCGGACGACGTGCGCAAGACCATGGCCGAGCTCAAGCAGAACATGCCCGAAGGCGTGGACTACAGCATCGTCTATGACCCGACGCAGTTCGTGCGCCACAGCATCGAGGCGGTGACGCATACGCTGTTCGAGGCCATCGCGCTGGTGGTGCTGGTGGTGATCCTGTTCCTGCAGACCTGGCGCGCGTCGATCATCCCGCTGCTGGCCGTGCCGGTGTCGATCGTCGGCACGTTCGGCCTGATGCATGCGTTCGGCTTCTCGATCAATGCGCTGAGCCTGTTCGGGCTGGTGCTGGCAATCGGTATCGTGGTGGACGACGCGATCGTGGTGGTCGAAAACGTCGAGCGCAACATCGAGGAAGGGCTCTCGCCGAAGGAAGCCACCTACAAGGCGATGCGCGAAGTGAGCGGTCCGATCATCGCTATCGCGCTGACGCTGATCGCCGTGTTCGTGCCGCTGGCGTTCATGACGGGCCTGACCGGCCAGTTCTACAAGCAGTTTGCGCTGACCATCTCGATCTCGACGATCATCTCGGCGTTCAACTCGCTGACGCTGTCGCCGGCACTGTCCGCGCTGCTGCTCAAGGGCCACGATGCACCGAAGGACTGGCTCACGCGCGGCATGGATCGCGTGTTCGGCAAGTTTTTCGCGCGTTTCAACCGTTTCTTCGGCCGCAGCTCCGAAAGCTATGGCCGTGGCGTGACGGGCGTGATCCGTCGCAAGGGCTCGGTGTTCGGCGTCTACGCTGTGATGCTGGTGGCCACCTGGGGCGTGTTCCAGATGGTGCCCAAGGGCTTTGTGCCGGCGCAGGACAAGCAGTACCTGGTGAGCTTTGCCAAGCTGCCTGACGGTGCCACGCTGGACCGCACCGAGGACGTGATCCGCCGCATGTCCGAGATCGCCCTCAAGCATCCGGGCGTGGAATCGGCCGTGGCGTTCCCGGGCCTGTCGATCAACGGTTTCACCAACAGCCCGAGCGCCGGCATCGTGTTCGCCACGCTCAAGCCGTTCGACGAGCGCAAGAGCAAGGAGCTGTCGGGCAATGCGATCGCCGCGGACCTGAACAAGCAGTATGCGTCGATCCAGGACGCGTTCATCGCCGTGTTCCCGCCGCCGCCTGTCCAGGGCCTGGGCACCATCGGCGGGTTCAAGATGATGATCGAGGACCGTGCCGCACTGGGCTACGACGCGCTGTTCGATGCGACCAACGCATTCATGACCAAGGCGCGCGCCACGCCCGAACTGGCTGGCATCTTCAGCAACTACCAGGTCAACGTGCCGCAGCTCGACGTGCAGCTCGATCGCACCAAGGCCAAGCAGCTTGGCGTGCCGGTGACCGACGTGTTCGAGACGCTGCAGACGTACCTCGGCTCGGCCTATGTGAACGACTTCAACAAGTTCGGCCGTACGTATCAGGTGAAGGTGCAGGCCGATGCGCAGTTCCGTCAGCACGCGGAAGACATCCTGCAGCTGAAGGCGCGCAGCGCCAGTGGCGAAATGGTGCCGCTGTCGTCGCTGGTGCGGGTCAAGCAAAGCTTCGGTCCGGACAGCGTGATCCGCTACAACGGCTTTACCGCCGCGGACATGAACGGCGGCCCGGCGCCCGGCTTCTCGTCGGGACAGGCGCAGGCCGCTGCCGAACGGATCGCTGCCGAGACGCTGCCCAAGGGCATCGGCTTCGAATGGACCGAGCTGACCTATCAGGACATCCTGGCCGGTAATGCGGGTGTGTGGATCTTCCCGCTGTGCGTGCTGCTGGTGTTCCTGGTGCTGGCCGCCCAGTACGAGAGCCTGACGCTGCCGCTGGCCGTGATCCTGATCGTGCCGCTGAGCCTGCTGGCCGCGATGACCGGCGTGTGGCTGACGCGCGGCGACAACAACATCTTCACGCAGATCGGCTTCATCGTGCTGGTCGGGTTGTCCGCGAAGAACGCGATCCTGATCGTGGAATTTGCGCGCGAGCTGGAACATCACGGGCGCACCGTGGTGCAGGCCGCGATCGAAGCCAGCCGCCTGCGTCTGCGCCCGATCCTGATGACGTCGTTCGCGTTCATCATGGGTGTGGTGCCGCTGGTGGTGTCCACGGGCGCCGGCGCCGAGATGCGTCATGCGATGGGCGTGGCGGTGTTTGCCGGGATGCTGGGCGTGACGTTCTTCGGCCTGTTCCTGACGCCGGTGTTCTACGTCGCGCTGCGCCTGCTGGCCACGCGCAAGCAGCGCCGCGAGGTGTTGTCCGGCGACGCATCGACCACGCACGCCGTGCCGTCCGCAGAATGATGGTGAAAGACATGAATAACAACGTGATGAAGCAATATCTGCCCAGGCTTGCAACGTTGGCTGCCGCGCTGGTGCTGGCGGGCTGCTCGCTGGCGCCGACCTACAAGGTGCCCGACACGCCCACCGCATCGACCTTCAAGGAAGCCGACGCCGCCGCTGCCGAGGGCGCGCAATGGAAGACCGCCACGCCGGCCGAGGGCCAGCATCGCGGCGACTGGTGGAAGGTGTTCGGCGATGCCGATCTGGACCGCCTGATCGAAGCGGCCAACGCGCATAACCAGGACCTCGCCGCCGCCGCGGCGCGGCTGAAGCAGGCGCGCGCGTTCACCGGCGCCACCGAGGCCGACCTCTATCCGCAACTGAGCGTGGGCCTGGACCCGACGCGCACCCAGCCTTCGGCCGCATCGCAGGGCCTGCCCGACGGCTCGCGCGTGCCGGCGCAGACCGTGCTGAAGGCGCGCGCGTTTGCCAGCTACGAGCTCGACCTGTTCGGGCGCGTGGCCAGCAACGTCAACGCGGCGCGCGCCGAAGAGAAGGGCGCCGAGGACCTGTATCGCTCGGTGCAGCTTGCGCTGCAGGCGGACACCGCACAGGCGTATTTCGCGCTGCGCACGCTCGATAGCGACCGCGAACTGCTCAACGCCACGATCAAGCTGCGCGAGGACGCGCTGTCGCTGCTGCGCAAGCGCTACGACGCGGGCGAGACCACCGATCTCGATCCGGCCCGTGCCGAAGCGGAGCTCGGCACCGCGCGCGCCGATCTGGCGGGCATCGAGCGGCGTCGCGCCAATCAGGAACATGCGCTGGCGGTACTCACCGGCGTGGCGCCGTCGCAGTTCACGCTGGCGGCCAGGCCGTTCGACACCGCGCCGGTGGCGGTGCCGGCCGGGCTGCCGTCCGAACTGCTGGAGCGTCGCCCCGATATCGCCGCGGCCGAGCGCCAGATGGCCGCTGCCAATGCGCGCATTGGCGTGGCCAAGGCGGCGTTCTTCCCGCGCATTTCGCTGACGGCGCTGTTCGGCTTTGAATCGGCGGACCTGTCGAACCTGTTCAAGTGGTCTTCGCGCACGTGGATGCTGGGGCCGCTGGTTGGCACCACGATTGCGCAGACCGTGTTCGACGGTGGGCGCAACAGCTCGAACCTGGCAGGCGCGCGCGCCGCGCACGAGGAAACCGTGGCGCGCTACCAGCAGACCGTGCTGGTGGCGTTCCGCGAAGTCGAGGACAGCCTGGCCGATGTGCGCTGGCTCAGCCAGCAGGGCGCGGCGCTCGACAGTGCGCTGGCCGGCGCCCGACGCGCCCAGCGCATCTCGCGCAGCCGCTACGACGCCGGCGCGGTCGATTACCTGACCGTGATCGACGCCGACCGCACGGTGCTGCAATCGCAGCGCGACGCCAATGCGGTGGCCGGGCTGCGTGCGGCGGCTACCGTCTCGCTGGTGCGCAGCCTGGGCGGCGGCTGGGGTCCGCTGCCGGAGAACGTGGCAAAGAACTGACGTCCCCCTCACGCAGGCGCGTCGCTCACGCGCCTGCACGGCGAGCCGCCAAACTCCCCTGGCGCGTTGCTTCCAGAGACCTACACTGGATGCATCGCGCCAGTTTCATTTTGGGGGGCTGACATGCGCACGAGATCCGCGATGGGCGTTGCGGCGACCTTGCTCGCCGTCCTCGGCGCCGTGTTGCCCCCAACTTCGGTGGCGCAGCCAAGTACCGTCGGCTCGATCGCCGTGGGCGGCTCCACACGCGTGAACGGACCGTTGACCGTGAATGGTGCGCTGAGCGTCGGTGGCCACGTCTATGCCAATGGCCCGATTACCGCGGCATGGTTTGGCACGCCGGGGCGCGGTTATCCGCCGCCGCCCGAACGCTCGCTGCTCAAGGTGTTTCACGGCCCGCTGACCGTGCAAGGATCGATGGTGGTGCACGGCGATCTGCATGTCGAGGGGCCATTGACTGTCAACGGCCCGCTCGAAGCGGCCGGCGGCATCGACGCAAGCGGCCCGATGGTGGAGCGCCAGGCACGCTGATGTAGCACAATGGCGGCTTCGTCGACTACCTCGAGTTCTTCGATTCCGCCATGGCTCATGCCAGTTCGCCACTGGGCCTCAAGAGTATTGCCCTGTTCGAAGCCGCCAAGGGCGTGCTCGTGATTCTTGCCGGGCTCGGTTTGATGGCACTGCTGCACAGCGATGCGCAGGCGTTTGCCGAAGCCATCGTCGGGCGCTTTCACCTGAATCCGGCTAGCCACTATCCGAAGGTATTCCTGGCGCTGTTCGCGCATCCTTCCGACGGCCGCCTGTGGGCGATCGGCGGGTCGGCCGCGGTCTATGCGCTGATGCGCTTTGCCGAAGCGTATGGCCTATGGCGGGGCCGCGCGTGGGGCAACTGGCTCGGCGTGTGGTCGGGTGGCATCTATATTCCGGTGGAACTGTACGAAGCCGTGCGGCATCCCACCGCCATCCATATCGGGTTGGCGATCGCCAACGCGCTGGTGGTGCTGTACCTCGTGCAAAGCCTGGCGCGGCACAAGGTGAACTAGTCCCCGCATTTCCGAGCTGGTCAAATCTGCTAAGGTAGAACGCGTCGCGGCGCGCACGGTGGTGCGCCGCTTTGTCAGACAGGCACCGATATCAACCGCCATAGAGACCCATCATGATTCACGAAATTGCACAGATCACGATCAAGCCCGGCATGGAGGCGCAGTTCGAGGCTGGCGTGACCCAGGCCAAGCCGCTGTTCCTGCGTTCGCGCGGCTGTCACGGGGTGAACCTGCAGCGCTCGATCGAACAGCCGTCGCAGTACACGCTGGTGGTGGCCTGGGAAACCGTGGAAGACCATATGGTTCACTTCCGTGAATCGGATGAATTCCAGGAATGGCGCAAGCTGGTCAGCGACTGCTTTGCTGCCGCGCCGGCCGTGCATCACGTCAACACGGTGCTTTGATTAACGCGGGCGCCCCGCTGCGGGCGCCCAGGCACAAGGAGCCTGAGGCATGTCCACGCCCCACCCGCGCCCCCGCCATTTCTCGATGCTGCGCGATCTGCAACTGGCGGATTTCTTCACGCTGGCCAATGCGGCGTGCGGCATGGGTTCGGTGTTCTACGCGATGTACTTCGTGGCGGACCCTTCGCTCAAGCTTTTCTACATTGCCGCGGCACTGGCGCCCGCCGCATTCATCTTCGATGTGCTGGACGGGCGTATCGCGCGCTGGCGTCACCAGCATTCCGCACTGGGACGCGAACTCGATTCGCTGTCCGACATCATCTCGTTCGGCGTCGGACCGGCCACGCTGGCCTTCGCGGCCGGCATGCGCGGCGGCTGGGATCTGGCCGCGCTGATCTATTTCGTCTGCTGCGGCGTGAGCCGCCTGGCGCGCTTCAACGTCACGGCAGAAAGCCTGGCTGGCGATTCCGCGTCCGGCAAGGTCAAGTATTTCGAGGGCACGCCGATTCCCACCAGTGTCGTGCTGACCGGCGTGCTGGCATGGTGCGCGTCGCATGGGCGCATTGGCGATGCACTGCCCGGCGGTGTACTCGAGATTGGCCCCGCGATATTGCATCCGCTGGCGCTGCTGTTCGTGCTGAGCGGCTCGCTGATGATTTCAAAGACGCTGCGGATTCCGAAATTCTGAGCGCCTGGCGCGCATCGCCGCGCGCCATCGGCGGGATATTCCACACCAGGGGCAGGGTCAGCGCGGTTTGCCAGCCGCGACTACAATCGACTGACCCATATTCGGCCGGCCGCCGCGGCGCCCAGCGGGCGGTGCGGGTCATTGAAACCCCACAAGCGACAGAAGGAATATCCCCATGCCTCATCTCTTCGATCCATACCGGATCGGCAACCTCGAGCTAGCCAATCGCATCGCCATCGCGCCGATGTGCCAGTACTCGGCGCAAGAGGGCTCGGCTACCGATTGGCACATGATCCATCTGGGCCATATGGCGCTGTCCGGCGCTGGCCTGCTGATCATCGAAGCGACGGCCGTATCGCCGGAAGGGCGCATCACGGCCGCCGACCTCGGGCTGTACAACGACGCCAACGAAGCCGCGCTGGGGCGCGTGCTCGATGCGGTGCGCAGGTATTCGCCGATCGCCGTGGCGATGCAGCTCGGGCATGCGGGACGCAAGGCATCGAGCCAGGCGCCGTGGGAAGGCGGCGCGCAGATTCGTCCCGACCAGCCGTCCGGTTGGCAAACCGTGGCGCCGTCCGACGTGCCACATGCACCTGGCGAAGCCCCGCCCATCGCGCTGGACAAGGCGGGTATGAAGAAGATTCGCGATGACTTTGCCGCGGCGGCCAGGCGTGCGGCGCGTCTCGGTATCGAAGGCATCGAAGTGCATGGCGCGCACGGCTATCTGCTTCATCAATTTCTTTCGCCGATTGCCAATCATCGCACCGACGAATACGGCGGCAGCCTGGAAAACCGCATGCGTTTTCCGCTCGAAGTGTTCGATGCGGTGCGCGAGGCGTTTCCCGCGGAGCGGCCGGTGTGGATGCGCGTGTCGGCCACTGACTGGGTGCCCAACGGCTGGGACATCGACGGCACGCTCGCGTTGTCGCATGCATTGAAGGCGCGCGGTTGCGCCGCCGTGCATGTCAGCACGGGTGGCGTCTCGCCGCAGCAGGCCATCAAGATCGGTCCCGGTTACCAGGTGCCTTACGCGCAGCGCGTCAAGGCCGAAGTGGGGCTGCCGACGCTGGCGGTCGGGCTGATCACCGAAGCCGAGCAGGCCGAGGCCATCATCAGCAACAACGAGGCCGACGTGATTTCGATTGCGCGTGCGATGCTGTACGACCCGCGCTGGCCCTGGCACGCCGCCGCCAAGCTCGGCGCACAGGTCGATGCGCCGAAGCAGTACTGGCGCTCGCAGCCGCGCGGGCTCGAACACCTGTTTCGCGATGCGCATTTCGGGCAGCGCTGATCGCATCGGGCAAAACTCTCCTTGACACGACCGTTCGCGCGCGGCGGTGCCGCCGCGACGGCGATATCGCAACGCAGCATTGAAGCAGCCGCTGAAAACGAAGGGATTACCATGATTGTCGCGTCCCGTTGATGGCGCGACCATCGCCGCAATAGATTGCAGTGGGCAGTACCTCGGGCGCCCCAAACCAGTCCGCCCGTCATCACAGAAGTAGTCGAAGAACGCACTCTGGGAGACATCCATGCAAGTCTATGACGGCCTCGTTTTCGGTTGCGCAATGATATTGGTGTGCATGTACGCATACCTGGGCGTGCAGTCGCAAAGCCTTGCGCTGAAATACGTGTCGCCCGCCGTGGTCGGCGCGCTGGCGCTGATCTATGCGCTGCTGCCGATGCGCATGATCGGCTGAGCCGCGCGCCATCCGCGCGGCGCGCAAAAAATCCGCTCGCGCGCGATACGCGAGCGGTTGCGTGCGCTGTCGCGCGCCGCGTCAGCGCAGCGACAGCCAGATCGCCTTCGGCTCTGTGAAGTTCTCGATCGCGGCGTCGCCGTGCTCGCGGCCCAGGCCCGAATCTCCCGCGCCGCCCCACGGCAGGCGCACATCGGTATAGCCATAGGTGTTGATCCACACGGTGCCGGCGCGCAATTCACCGGCCACCTTGTGCACGCGCGCGATGTCCGCGCTCCACACACCGGCCGCCAGGCTGAATGCGGTGCCGTTGGCAATGCGCACCGCATCGGCCTCGTCGTCGAACGGAATCACGCTGGCCACCGGTCCGAAGATCTCTTCCTGCGAAATCCGCATCTCGTGTTCGACGTTGGCGAACACCGTGGGCTCCACGAAGAAGCCGCGCTCGCCGATGCGCTTGCCGCCCGTCACGGCGCTGGCGCCTTCCTTGTTGCCGATATCGACATAGTCGAGCACGGTCTTCATTTGCGCGGCCGATACGAGCGGACCCATGGTGGTGTCCGGGGCCGCCGGGTCGCCCACGCGAATCGCGCGGGCGCGCGCCGCCAGGCGCTCCACGACTTCGTCGTACACCTGCCGTTGCGCAAGGATGCGCGATCCGGCCGAGCACACCTGTCCCGCATTGAAGAAGATGCCTGACGCCGCCGCGCGCGTGGCGGCGTCGATATTTGCATCGGCAAAGATCACGTTGGCCGATTTGCCGCCCAGCTCCAGCGTCACCCGTTTGAAATTGGCCGCGGCGCCTTGCATGATGCCGCGCCCCACGCCGGGCGATCCGGTGAAGGTGACCTTGTCGATGCCCGGATGCGCGACGATGGCGTTGCCCACCACGCTCCCCTTGCCGGTCACCACATTGAATACGCCGGGCGGCACGCCAGCCTGCAATGCCAGCTCGGCCACGCGCAGCGCCGACAGCGGCGTGATCTCGGCGGGCTTGACGATCAGCGTGCAGCCGCAGGCCAGCGCCGGCGCGATCTTCCACATGCCGATCATCAACGGGAAATTCCACGGCACGATGGCGCCGACCACGCCCACCGGCTCGCGCACCGTATAGGTCAGCGCATCGGGACGGGCGGGAATCACGCTGCCGTGGATCTTGTCGCACCAGCCGGCGTAGTAGCGCACCGTGTCGATCACGGCTGGCAAGTCCTGCCGGCGCACGGCGGCCAGCGGCTTGCCGGCATCCTGGCTTTCCAGCGTCACCAGCTCTTCCGCGTGATCCTCCAGCAGATCCGCAAAGCGGTTCAGGATGCGCGCGCGATCGGCCGCGCGCATTCCGGCCCAGCCCTTGAGCGCGGCGCGCGCCGCGCGCACCGCGGTATCCACGTCGGCCTCGCTGCCCTGCGCTACCAGCGCGAGCGGCGCTTCGGTCGCCGGATTGATGTCGGTGGTATAGGCGCCGGTGCCGGGCGGCACGCGCTGGCCGTCGATCAGCAGATCGTGCTTCGGCAAGTCTGATGGGGATGCGGACATGGGAAGGCTCCTCGCCTGGGTCTGAAAGACGTGCGTGTTGGCCGTGCAGGATTGGCTCGCTTTGTCTTGCAGTGTGGTGGCGGTGTCTACCTAAGTCCAATTAATAGGAATGATCCATTCATACAATTTCTGCATGAATAGCGGTTGGCCTTATTGTTCGGCGGCGTGCCATTCGCTGTTGCGCATCAGATGGCTGATCGCGGCGCGCAGGTCGGCCGGGACGACCGGCTTGTGCAGCAGCGCGGTGCCAGCGGCATGGGCATGACGCAGGCGGTCTGCGGCGGTGTCGCCGGTGATGACGATGGCGGGCACCGGCTGCCCCAGGCGCCGGCGGATCGCCTCGATCGCCGCATGGCCGGTGCGGTGCCCGCGCAGCCGATAGTCGGCCAGGATCAGGTCTGGCGTGAAGCCGTGGTCCAGCATCGCCAGCGCATCATCCTCGGACTCGGCCACGCGGCATACGCAATTCCACACCGCCAAAAGCTCGGCCATCGCTTCGCGGATCGCCGCATCGTCGTCGATCACCAAGACGCGCCAGCCGTCCATGCGGATCGGCGTGCCAGCCTGCGCGATCTCTTCGGGCTGCTGCCACGCCAGCGGCAGGCGCAGCCGGAACACCGAGCCGCGCTCGGGCACGGAAGCCAGCGTCACCTGCGTCTGCATCGTGCGCGCCAGCCCATCGACGATGGCCAGCCCCAGGCCCAGGCCCTTGCGCTGGTCGCGTTCGGGATTGCCGAGCTGGTGGAATTCGCGAAAGATCGCCTGGTGCTGTGCGGCGGGGATGCCGATGCCGGTATCCCAGACTTCCACGCGCGCCTGCATCCGCCAGCGCCGGCATGCCACCAGCACGCCGCCCGAGGTGGTGTAGCGGATCGCGTTGGCAATCAGGTTGCGCAGAATCAGCTCGACCAGCGTCGGATCGGCATACAGCGTGGCCGTGGTGTCGCGCGTGCGATAGACCAGTCCACGCGCGTTGGCCTGCGGCGCGAATTCGTTTTCCAGCTTGTGCAGCAACGGCTGCAGCCGGAACGGCCGCGGGCGCGATGTCACCACGCCGGCTTCGAGCTTGGAAAAATCGAGCAGCGTGTTAAGCATTTCACGCGCCGCATCGGACGACGCCTCGATGTGGTCCAGCAACTGGCGCTGGTGCGCATCCAGCGGCGTGCGGCCCAGCGACACCAGAAACAGCCCCAGCGCGTGCAGCGGCTGGCGCAGGTCATGGCTGGCCGACGCCAGGAAGACCGATTTCGCACGGTTGGCTTCCTCGGCCTCGCGCTGGGCGCGGCCCGCGCGCGCGGTTTGATCGCGCAACTGCGAGATCAGCTCGACGTTTTCGAATCGCAACGCGATCGAATGCCGCGCCACGCGCGCATAGTTGCGCGCAAACACGATCAGCACGAACAGATAAAGCGGGGTGCCCAGGAACATCGGCAGATAGGCGACGTCGCGCGTGAGCAGGAACACGGCCCACACCGGCAGGATGGCCGGAAGGAAGAAGCCCACCGCGACAGGCAGGCAGGCCGAGAACACCGCCAGCGCGGCGGCGCTCATCCCGGCGATCAGCGACAGCACGCAGATCACCTCCGCAGGCGAACGGATGTCCAGATACAGCCAGCCCGCCAACCCCCACAGGCTGCCGATCAGCACCAGCACGGCAGTCATGGTGCGCGCATAGGCGCCGCAGCGCGCCTCGGTCAGGCGATCGAACACCGCGAGTCTGCCGATATGCGCCAGCGCGCACAGCACGGCCATCGCCGCGGCCCACGGCAGCGCGCCAGGATGACCGCCGGTCAACGCCAGCCCCGCGCCGAGGATGATCGCCGCGAGCGAACAGCCGAGCATCGCCATGCCGAAACTTTGGTCGATCAGCTCCATCTGCGCGGACAGCAGGCGCGGTTCGTCGTAGCGCGGCAGCAGCGCAGCCAGTCCGTGCAGGAAGCGGCCAGCGAGCGGTGGCAGCGCCATGATCGGCTGCACTCAGCGCTGCGCCTGCACCAACCCGCGGCGCTGCGCTTCGAGAATGGCCTCGACGCGGCTGACCACGCCAAGATGGTCGAGAATCGCCGCCACATGCACGCGCACGGTGTTCTCGGACAGGCCAAGGTGATAAGCGATCACCTTGTTGGAGCGTCCCAGGTTGAGCTGGCCTAGCACTTCGAGCTGGCGCGGCGTGAGGTGGCTGGGCTGATAGGCGTCGGCGCGCAATGGGGCGGCCGGCTCCGCGGCAAAGTGCGTGCCGCCGGCCAGACAACTGGCTATCGCCTGCTCGATCTCGCGCGCATCGGCGGATTTGGAAAGAAAACCGGCGATCTCGCGCCGCGCGTCGGGCGCAATGCCGTCGATGCCCGAAGTGCCCGACACGATCACGATGCGCGCGGTGGGAAAGTGGCGGCGCAATACCTTGATGCCTTCGATGCCATTGAGCCCGGGCATCTGGATATCGAGCAGCACGATATCGACCGTTTGCTGGCCGTGCTCGTGCGTGGCCTGCATCACCGACCCGGCCTCGAGGATCGATCCGACGCTGGGGCTGTCGGCCAGCAGCAGCTTGAGTCCGGTGCGGAACAGGGTGTGGTCGTCGATCAGCAGCAATCTGGCGCGGGCAGACATGGGAGGCGGGCAATGTGCGGGGGGCGGCATAGGTCAGGATTGGACTGGATTCCCGCCCGCTTGTCCATGCCTGCCCGCCCTACGGTTTCGCGAGTAGTCCGGAAAGATTATTGGCGGCGTAGCACCCGGATGCCAGCATCGATCCGTGGGCAATTTCCGCGACTTGTCCATACCACTTTATCTACCCGCTCCCTCCCGGCTGCGGGTATTTTTTTGACACCGGCGGCAAGCCGGTGGCGCTGGTGGCCCGGGGCAGGCCATGTCCAGTGATTCCACCCCGGGCCGGCGCCATGCTACCCACCCCATCAAACCAGTCCGCCTTGCGGCGCTATTTCAGTTTCACGTTCCATTCGGTCTCCACGCACTTGACGTAATCGCCGGGGATCAGCGCGCTGAACTTCTCCTGATAGTTGACCAGCATGCAGCGATATTCCTTGCCCTCGTGCCAGTCCTTCACCCAGGTGGTGTCCACCGCCGCGCTGCCGCGATCGGAGAACTGCTTCATGCCCGCGCACCCCAGTACTTCGTCCGGCGGCACCGTCACGCCAAGCTCCTGGGCGAACGCCTTGTAGTACTTGATCCGATTTTGCGATTGCGCGATTTCCGATGAGCCGCCGCATTCCACGCCGCCGTTGATGATCATGGTTGTCACGCCGAACCCGGGCACCAGCTTGCTTTGCTTGTCGACCGAATTCGGTTGCCAGCTGCCATCGAGCACGCTCTGCATCGACGGCTTGGGCGGCTGCGGATACATGAAGAAGAACACGGCCGAGGCCAGGTTCAGCCAACTGGTGGCCACGCGGTCCGGATCGTTGAGCAGCACTGAGGTGTCGCCGTACATCACCTGCGAGAAGCTGCCGTAGTTGTAGTTGTACGAAAGCTGCTTGGCGCCGCGCCCGTAATACTTCTTGAACGATCCGTCGGCGTTCTTGCCGCAGGCGTAAAGCTGGCCCTGCCAGATGTCGGGTTTGCATTCGGCGTTATAGCCGCATCCGGCACCCGTCTCGCTGCAGCCCATCTCGCGCACCCAGTGCAACGCCTGCCGGAATTCCGGGATGTCGGAATGGATGTCGTGCTCGCCAGTTTCCTGCGCGAAGTGGGCGAACATCGTGGCCAGCGTCTTGCGGCAGATCGCATCGGCGTTGCGGCCGTCAGTGTAGTCGGCGCACACCGCCGGGAACTTGGCGATGGCCTGCAGGAAAGCGCGATAGGTGTAGGCCGGATCGCGCCGCGGGAACAGGAAATTCCATTTCTCCTCGGTGACGATCTTTTCCACGCGCTTGACGTTGGGCGGATTCGACGACGCGCCTGCGCTCGTGGCTTCCACCACGGCGTTGCTGGCGGTGCGGATCGATTCCTTGATGGCTTCGAGCTGCGGCGTATTGGTCAGCGTCTTTTCCACCGCTTCCGCCTCGGCGCGCGTGGGCGCCGGCACGGTCGGCGGCGGCGGGGTAGGCGTGGGTGTCGGTGCGGGCGTCGGCATCGGCTCGGGCGCCTTCTGCGGATCGCAGTCGCCGCTAGCCTCCCACGGGCCGCCATCGAGCGGCGTCGTGTTGTTCGAACTGCCTTGCGTCCACCACTTGGCGCGGTAGTTCTTCGCCTGGTACGAGGCGACGTTGTTCTCCGTGTAGATCGTGGTCCGGTTCCAGGACGGATAGCAGCCCGGCTTGCCGGCGGCCGGTGAAGGCGCTGGCGCTGGTGCGGGTGCGGGTGCGGGGGCCGGTGTAGGCGCCGGTGCTGGCGTGGGCGAAGGCGAAGGCGCTGGCGTCGGTGCTGGCGATGGCGATGGCGATGGCGATGGCGATGGCGATGGCGATGGCGTAGGCGTAGGCGTAGGCGCCGGCGTTGGGACGCTGGCGCACTCGCCCTTGTCCTCCCACGGACCCCATTGTTCGGTGCCCGGCACGTTGTTCTTCGTCCACCACTTGTTCTGATAGACGCGCCCGTTGTAGCCCACCAGGTTCCCTGGCGTGGGGTAGGTGGCCGACGCGCTCCACGCTGTCGGGCATGGTGCGGCCGCTGCAGGCGAGGCCAGCACCGACAGCACGCAGCCGGCAGTGACGCCGGCAATGGCATTCAGGGAAATCGGTGGTCGCACGCTGTTTCCTCCTTGCAGTATTTGTTCGCTGATCGACGCGGTCATTACGGGTATGAATTTAATATGGATTGGCCCGGATATTCGATCTGGCGATCATGCATGTTTTTACGATGCGCCTTCAACTATTTGAAAAGCGCCGTCAATATCGCAGTCAGATTTTTAATAAATAAATCACCGTGTGGGCCGTGCGTGACTGCGCGGTTAAATATTTAATTTCGTTGGAAAACGGCCATGATGCTTGGTTTCCGGCGGATTGAGGCATCCGTTTCTGACAGCTTCAAATGCCCCGTGCGGCGGAAATAATTAGCTTGCCTCACTTTGTTATCTGGCCTACTTGTATAGCGCCGGCTCAAATGTGTTGGCGCCAAATTGAAAAGTTTGTTCCTGTAATTATCAAGGAATCAGGCTTTCGCGTAATAGAAAACACGAGGTGAATTCATGCGATATTATCGAAGAGGCCGACTTTTCGCGGCGACAGCCATCGTACTGGCGGCATACGCAGTCTGCGCATCGGCTGCTGACTGGCAGGACGGCGCGTCCTACACGGCAGGCACGACGGTGACCTACCAGGGGCGCAACTACCAGGCGATCCAGAGCCATACGGCGGCAGCGGGAGCCGGATGGAATCCGGCAGCGTCGCCAACACTGTGGCGCGATACCGGCCCGGCCGCTGCGATGGTTTCCACCGTCAGGCTGCCTGGAGACGTCGCCACGCGGGCTGCCGCCCCTGCGCCCGATTGCGCCGTCGAATGGTCTAGCGAGATGGCCTATCAAGCGCCGGGCGCCGTGGTCAGCTACAACGGCCACAACTACCGCAACAATTGGTGGACCAAGGGCAATACACCGGGCGCTGAACAATGGGGACCGTGGGAGGACAAGGGGGCTTGCGAAGGCGGAGCGTCGCCTTCGCCCGCACCGGCCCCGGCCCCGGCACCGGCACCGGCTCCGGCACCTGCACCTGCACCTGCACCTGCACCAGCACCGGCACCGGCACCAAGTCCCACGCCATCGCCATCTCCGGCGCCAGGCCCATCGGCTGGCACATGCCCTCCCGAATGGTCGTCCGCCACCGTCTATGCCACGAGCGGCACGCAGGTGGCGCGCAGTGGGCGCGTCTACCGTAACAAGTGGTGGACCTCGGGTGACGATCCCTCGTCCACCGGCCAATGGGGCGTGTGGGAGGATATTGGCGCGTGCGACGGTGGTGCTGCACCAGCGCCCGCTCCGGCCCCCGCACCGGCTCCTGCACCGGCCCCTGCACCAGCACCGGCACCAGCACCAGCACCAGCACCGGCACCAGCACCAGCTCCGGCTCCGGCTCCGGCTCCGGCACCGGCTCCTGCACCGGCACCAGCTCCGGCACCAGCTCCGGCACCAGCTCCCGCTCCCGCACCTTCACCGGCGCCGAGCCCGTCGGCGGGCGGCAAGGAAGTCGGCGCGTATTTCGCGCAGTGGGGCATCTATGGGCGCAACTACAAGCTCAAGGATGTCGACAGGTCGGGCAGCGCGCAGCAGCTCACGTTCATCAACTATGCGTTCGGCAACATCTACCAGAAGAACGGCGGCTATGAATGCGGCATGGTCAACAAGCTGGAACCCGGTGCTGCGGATCCCAACGCGCCTGATGCAGGCGAGGGCGGGGACTCCTTCGCGGATTACGGCAAGGGCTTCACGGCCGCAGAATCGGTGGACGGTGTTGGCGACAGCTGGTCGGGCTCCATGTCCTGGGATGATCCGCGCACCGGCAAGGTCGGGCCGCTCAAGGGCAACTTCAACCAGCTCAAGAAGCTCAAGGCCAAGCATCCGCACCTGAAGGCGTACATCTCGCTGGGCGGCTGGACGTGGTCCAAGTGGTTCGGCAAGGCCGCCTCGACCGACGCACTGCGCAGGCAGCTGGTAGCGTCCTGCATCGACCTCTACATCAAGGGCAATCTGCCGTTCGACTCGAGTGCCAATGCAGGCGGTGAAGGCACGGCGGCCGGTGTGTTCGACGGTATCGACATCGACTGGGAATTCCCCGGTGGCGGTGGCCAGCCGTACAACGTCGTAGAGCCGAACGACAAGGCCAACTACACGCTGCTGCTGCAGGAATTCCGCAGGCAGCTCGATGCCTACGGTGCGCAGACCGGCAAGCACTACGGACTGACGGTGGCCATCGGATCGGGCGGCGACAAGATCGCCAACACGGATCCGGCTGAGTACAGCAAGCCGCTCGACTGGATCAACATCATGTCCTACGACTTCCACGGCGGCTGGGAGCCGTCCGGTCCGACGGACTTCCAGTCCAACCTGTACCTGAACCCGGACAGCCCCAACGCGAAGACGGAAAACAGCCGCACCTACAACGTGGACGCTGCCGTGAAGACGCTGCTGGCCAGGGGCGTGCCGCCTTCGAAGATCGTGGTGGGCATTCCGTTCTACGGACGCGGCTGGACCGGCGTGCCACCGGGACCGAACGGCGACGGGCTCTACCAGAGCGCGGCGAAACCGGCGCTGGGCACGTACGAGGCGGGCATCGAGGACTACAAGGTGCTCAAGAGCCGGCCGGGCACGGTACGCGAGCATCCGGTCACCAAGCAGTCCTGGAAATATGACGGCACCAATTTCTGGTCCTACGACACGCCCACCACGGTGCGCGCCAAGGTGGACTACGCACGGCAGAACAACCTGCGGGGCGTATTCGGCTGGGAACTGGACGGCGACACCGCCGATGGTGAGCTGATCAACGTCATGGGTGAAATGCGCAAGTAGTCCGTCACGACTCTTCATGCGAGGCCGCTATGTCAGCACGCAACACCAGGGCGCCAGGGCGTCACGGCATGTCAGGCAGGTTCATGTCTTACCCGCTGCATCGGGGCGGCTTCACGTTGCTGGAGCTGCTGGTGGTGCTGTTGATCATCGCGCTGCTGGCGGGCTATGTGGGCCCCAAGCTGTTCGGTGAAGTGGGCAAGGCCCGTACCAAGACGGCGGCCTCGCAGATGAAGAGCATTTCGAGCGCACTGGACCGGTATCGGCTCGACACGGGCAAGTACCCGAGCGCCGAGGCCGGTCTCAAGGCGTTGATGGTCAACGAAGGGAACGCGCCGGGATGGGATGGTCCCTACATGACCAACGAAATCCCGCCGGACCCGTGGGGCAGGCCGTACGTGTACCGCGTGCCGGGCGAAAACGGCAAGGACTATGACCTGCGGACCCTGGGCGCCGACGGCAAGCCCGGCGGCACGGGCGAAGACCAGGATGTCGTTGCGCAATGACCTCGGGAGCCATGGTGGTGCGATATCGCGTGAGGGTCGATGGCGAAGGGGGAGAGCAGCAGGTGGAAGTTGTCGCGGACGACGAGGACCACTTGCGCACCATCGTCGCCGAGATGGGCCTGCAGATCGTCGAGGCCACGCCGGTCAAGCATGCGCTGCGCATCCGCCTGCGCAAGCAGGTATTCGAACGCTCGCTGTTCACGCAGGAACTGATCGCGCTGCTGGAAGCCGGGCTAAGCCTGGTGGAAACGATCGAGACGCTGCGCGACAAAAGCAAGGAGGGCATCAACCGCACGGTGTTCCAGCGCATCGTGAGCGCGCTATATGAAGGACAGCCGCTGTCGAAGGCGCTGGAGCGGCTGCCCGACGAATTTCCGCCGCTTTACGTGGCGACCGTTGCGTCGGCCGAGAAGACCGGACATCTTGCCGAAGCGCTCAAGCGCTACCACCACTACGACGCCCGCATGGCGACGGTGAGAAAGAAGGTGGTGTCGTCGATGGTGTACCCGTCGATCGTCATTGCCACGGGGGCATTGATCATTCTGTTCCTGGCGTTCTACGTGATCCCGAAGTTCAGCCAGGTGTTTGCATCGATGAAGAACATTCCGTTCTCCGCCCAGGTGATGCTCTGGTGGGGAGAACTCGTGGAACGGCACGGCACGATGCTGCTGGCCGGCATGGTGGCAAGCATTGCGGCGATCGTCATGGCATTGAAGAACGCGCGGGTGCGTGCATGGTTGATCGGCGGGCTGATGCGCTTTCCCGCGCTGGCCACTTACCAGCGTCTGTTTGCGCTGACGCGCTTTTATCGCACGCTCGGCCTGCTGCTGGCCGGCGGCATGTCGGTGGTGGCGTCCATCGAGATATCGGCGCAATTGCTGCCGCGCGCCATGCAGGACGCGCTGTTGCGCGCATTGACGGACATCCGCGGCGGCAAGGCGCTGTCGAATTCGCTACGGGCCGCCGATCTGACCACGCCGGTCGCCGAACGACTGATTCGCGTGGGCGAGCAGAGCGGCGAGGTGGCGGCCATGATCACGCGCTCCGCCGAATTTTGCGACGAAGAACTGGATCGCGCGATCGATACGTTGATGCGCGTAGTGGAACCGGTGTTGATGTTGGTGGTTGGCGGCATTGTCGGCACGGTGATTTTCCTGCTCTACATGCCGATCTTTCAACTGGCTGGCAGTGTGGGGTGACCATCGTGAATACGGAAGACGCAGTGCAGGCCGAAGCCGCCGAGCCGGTCGACAACCGGCCGATGCAGGCCAGGATATGGGACGAAGCGGGCGAGGACGCCCGCGAGTATCTGCGGCGCGTGACCGCGATGATCGGCCTGCGCGGCATCGATGCGCACACACTGGCGCAGCTTGCGCCCCAGTTCGACCTGTTGCCGTATGCGGAGGCGGTGTCACGCCACTGCGTGCTGATGCGCGACGAAAACGCGCGCCTGCTGCTGGTGCTGGCCGATCCGTTCGACGGCAACGTGCGCGTCTGGGCGATGCAGCGCATCAAGCGTGTGTTCGCCTTCGCATGCTGCGTGCCGTCAGATCTTTCCGCGTACATGGCCGTCCATGAAGGCAGCCAGCAGGCGCTCAATCCCGTCAATGTCGGCGAGGGGCAGGCCGCGGTGGCCGACACCGGCATCGAGATCACGCTGGCGACGCTGGCGAGCGACGTCAATCCGGTGATCCGGCTGGTCAATTCGTCGCTCTATGACGCGCTCAAGGCGCGCGCCTCGGACATCCATATCGAAAGCACTGCCACTGGCCTGATCATCAAGTACCGCATCGACGGGGTGCTGCAGACCACCGCCACGGCGTCCGGGCTGGATATGGCCGAGCAGGTGCTGTCGCGCATGAAGGTGATGGCCGAGCTCGATATCGGCGAAAGGCGCGTGCCGCAGGACGGCCGTTTCAAGGCGTTCATCAATCGGCGCGAGATCGATTTTCGCGTGTCGATCATGCCGTCGATCCATGGAGAGGACGCCGTGCTGCGCGTCCTTGACAAGCAGCGCGGCGAACAGGGTGCCGGAGAATTGCGGCTCGATTCGATCGGTCACGAGCCCGACATCGTCGAGGCGATCCGCGCCGTCGCGCATGAACCCTATGGCCTGATCCTGGTGACCGGCCCGACCGGCTCGGGCAAATCCACCACGCTGTACGCCACGCTTACCGAAATCAATACCGGCGAGGAAAAGATCATCACCATCGAAGACCCGGTGGAGTACGAGCTGAACGGCGTGCTGCAGATTCCGATCAACGACAAGAAAGGCCTTACCTTCGCGCGCGGGTTGCGTTCGATCCTGCGGCACGACCCGGACAAGATCCTGGTCGGCGAGATCCGCGACGGCGAAACCGCCGGCATTGCAGTGCAAGCCGCGCTGACCGGCCACCTCGTGCTCACCTCGGTGCATGCCAACAACGTCTTCTCGGTGCTGGACCGGTTCCTGCACATGGGCGTCGACATGCACAGCTTTGTCGACGCACTGCTTGGCGCGGTCGCGCAGCGACTGATGCGCAAGAACTGTCCGCATTGCATCTGTGACGACGTGGCGCCCGACGATTCCATGCTGCGGATCTCGGCGCTGACACGCGATGCGGTTGCCGGCTGGCACTTCCGCCGCGGCGCCGGGTGCGACGCGTGCCGCCACACCGGCTATCTGGGACGCCAGCCGATTGCCGAGGTGCTGCGTCTGAACGACCGCATCAAGCAGTGTTTCCTCGAGCGTCGCCCGATCGTCGAACTCAAGCAGGTGGCCCGCGAGAGCGGCTTCATTCCGCTGCGGCATGTCGCGCTGCGGGCCGTTGCCGACGGCCGCACCACGCTTGCCGAAGTCAACCGCGTCACCATCGTGGAGTAATCATGGCGCATGCATTGGTGAAGTGGTGGGATCAGGTACGGCAGCGTCTGGCAGGGCCGTCGCGTGTGCCGCGCGCGGGCGCGGCGCATCGCACCGTTGCCAGCGCGCCGCGCTCGGGCGTGCCGTTCTGGAGCCAGTCGACGCTCTGGGTCGACGGCCATCACGCCGCGCTGTTGGGGCCGTCTGGCAAGGTGCTGCATCGCCTCGAACTGCCGAACGTGGCCGACGTGCCGGCCGCGCTCACGGCGATGGAAGCCGTGGTCGCCCGGCCCCGCGTGCGTGGAATGCATGGCTTGTGCGTAGTGCTTGGCGCACCGTTCGCACGCTACCTGGTATTGCCCTGGCAGGCGCTGCCGCGTCCCGGCGACTGGGTCACGCTGGCGCGGCGTCAGTTCATGCAGGCGGGCCTGAGCGGTGTGGAAGCGTGGCGCTTCGTGGTGCCGGACGGCTCGTGGGGGCAAAGCCGCCTCGCTGCAGCCGTGCCGGAAGCCTTGTGCGGCGGCGTGGCGCGCCTGTGCAAATCGCGCGGCATGCAACTGACCGCGATCGAACCGGCATTCATGCTCGGCCTTTCCACGCAGGCCAGCCGTGTGCGCGATGGCGCGATCGCCGTGGTGGAACTCGAGCCGGTGGCCGCCGACGTGGCGGTCGCGCATATCGGCTTTCGTCAGGAGGGCAGCTGGACCGGCTTTACCGCGCTGCCGGTGCTGGGACCGTTCGCCGACGTGATGCGCGACGCCAGCGTGCTGTGCGCGACATCGCATCCCGAGCGCGTGTACGTGATCGCGTCGCAGGCCGGGTGGAACATGGTGTCGGGCACGCACGGCACCGAATGGTTGCAGGCGCCCTGGGATATCGCGGCATGAAAATCGAGCGACTGGACGCCAATCGCCCCAACCAGCCGAAGCGCTCGGCAGGACTGCTCGCGGTGCTGCTCGCCGTGGCACTGCTGATCGTTGCCGTGCAGAGCATGGGCGACATGAAGGAGCAGGGCGCGGAGCTCGACGCGCGCGAATCCGACGTCGCGCGCAACGAAGCCAGATTCGCGGCGATCAGCAACGCGCATCGCAAGGGCGCCAGCGATACGGCGTCGGCGCTGATGGCGATGCAGCGCTTTGCGGCGGAGCCCGCGCGTGATCTGGTCGAGCGCGGCTGGAATCCCGGCATGGCGTTTCTGTCGCTCGACATCATCACCGCGTCGCGCCAGATCGACCTGGTGATGGAAACGCGAACCGCGCAAGAGGCGCTGTCCTTTGCGGACTGGCTGGAACGTGAGCCCGGCACGGAAAGCGTCGCGGTGAGACGGCAGTTGGAAAAGCCCGACGGCGCGGTGAAAGCGGTCGAAACCACGTTGCAGATTACGTGGCGCCCGTTCGGCGGCGTTGCCGCCAATCGGCCGCTGCATTCCGACAACGCATCCGGAGGCAAAAAATGACACGGTGGATGTGGGAACTGCAGCGCGCGCGGTGGCGCCTGGGCATGTTCGGCACGCTGGCCGCGGTGCTGGTGCTGGCCGTGCTGCTGCTGACGCTGCTGGAGATCTGGCCGTTGAGCCGTGACATTGCCGCGCGCCGCACAGCGCTCGACGCACGCATCGCGAAGCTGCAGGACCCTCCCGCGCCATCGGCCGACGAGGCGCCGACGGAGGTCAGCGCCGACCGCCGCTTCTTCGAATTCCTGCACGGATTCCATTCGGCGGCGGAAAACGCTGCGCTGTCGATCCCGCAGATCTCGTACCAGGCGGTTGAGACGAAGGACGTCAAGACCATCAAACGCTATTTACTGGAAACCACTTTCGTATGCACGTACTTGCAGATGCGCAGCTTCCTGGGGGAATTGCGGCGCGTACCCGGCGTGCGCTGCGAACGCGTGACCATTTCAAGACAAGCCATCGCGGCAACGCAGCTCGAAGTGAAACTGCAATGCCAGTACGTCGTGGAGGTGCAATCGTGACCCGGCACGCGCCTCGCAGGCCCAACGTGTCGCGCCCGTTACTGGCCGCGCTGCTGTTGGCGATCGGGCTGGTTGTACTGGCTTATCTGCATGATGCGGATAAGCCCGCCCCGGATGCACAACCGGCGCCCCCCAAGTCGACCGGCGCAAACAATGCGGCCGCCGCGAAAACCGCGGCTGCCCCGACAGCGGCGCCCGGCAAGGGCGATGGCGCACCACACGATCCCGCCTCCATCGCGCCCGGCGCCGTTGCCGCTTCCGATTCTGCCGCAGCAGCAGGTTCCACTGCGGCGCACGGCGCTGAGCCGCAGGCTTCGCAGCAGCCCACTGCCACGCTTGCGGCGACGCCAAGCGCGCCGGTGGACATCTTCCCGAGCCAGCGATGGGACCCGCCGCCACCGCCGCCACCCGATCCCGCCGCGATCGCTGCGCCCGCGGCGCCGCCGCAGCCGCCGGCTTTGCCTTTCACGGTGCGCTCGCTGTGGCTCGACGCGGATGGCACGTTCTACGTGGTGCTCAACGCATCGGGTCGCGAATTTCCGGTATGCGTGGGATGCAAGCGGCGCGGTTTCCTGCGCAAGGGCGATGTCCTGATGGAAACGTACCGGATCGAAGAAATCAATCGCCGCGAACTTCGCCTGCAGTTTCTGCCGTTGAAGCGCCAACAGAAGTTGTCATTGGGAGGAGCCAAATGAGCCGACTCAGGGGCAAGCAGGGCAAACGCCGCGTTCTGGCCGTCTGGTTGCTGGTACCGCTTCTGGGCGGATGCGCCAGCGAGCTGCGTCAGCGCGAGCTCGACGAGCAACTGAACACGCTCTCGCCGGACGCCGCGCTGGAATTGCTCGCACAGAAGTCCCAGGACCAGCCCGACGATCTCGATCTGCGCAGCCGGTATCTGCAAATGCGCCGGCAGATCGTCGACGCGTATATCGGCAAGGCGTCGGTGGCCTACGAAGGCGGCGACTCCGAGCAGGCGCTGGAATGGGCGCGCAAGGCGCAACAGGCGGCGCCTGGCGACGACGGTCCGCGCGCCATGATCGAGTGGATCGAGCGGCAAGGACCGATCGATGCCGCGATCAACTATGCGGCGTCGATCCGCATTACGCGCGCCGACGAAGCGCTGACCGCGTTGCACGATGTGCTGGAGAAGCAGCCGGGCAATACCCGCGCCAGCAAGCTGCGCGACGAGATCCTGGCGGCGCGCACGCCGGAGTTGACCGCCACGCTCGGCCGCGATCTCAACAAGCCGATCTCGGTGCAGTTTCGCGATCAACCGCTGATCAGCATCTTCGAGCTGGTTTCCAACATCACCGGGCTCAACTTCACATTCGACAAAGATGTGCCGGCCAGCGCGCCGACCACCATCTTCGCCAACAACACGCCCGTGCGGCAGGTGCTGTCGATGGTGCTGCAGGCCAACCAACTGGCCAGCAAGATCGTCAGCGGCAATTCGGTGCTGATCTATCCGAAGCGCCAGGACAAGGAAGCCGAATACCGCGACCTGACCGTGCGCACGTTCTATCTGCAGAACGCGCAGGCGCAGCAGGTGCTGGCCATGCTCAAGCAGATGGTCAAGACGCGCGACGTGGTGCTCGACGAGCGCACCAACGCAATCATCATGCGCGACGCGCCGGAGACCATCCGCGTGGCCGAGCGTTTGATCGCGGCGCTCGACGTTGCGCCGGCCGAGGTGGTGATCGAGGCGCAGGTGCTCGAGGTGTCGACGTCTGATCTGCTGCAGCTCGGCATCAAGTATCCAACCAGTGCGCAGTTCTCGCTGCAGTCCTCCGGTGACGACGGTCAGCAGCGCGTGCCCGGCTACATCACGATGGACGAGCTGCGCCGCATCAACGGCGGCAACGTGCTGGTGCAGATCGGGCCGCTTGGCGTCGACTTCCTGCAGAGCCAGGGCAAGACCAAGACACTGGCCACGCCGCGCATTCGCGTGCGCAACCGCGAAAAGGCCAAGGTGCTGATCGGCGACCGCCTGCCGGTGGTGACCACCACGCTGTCCAGCAACTTCAGCTCGGAGAGCGTGAACTATCAGGACGTGGGCCTGACGCTCGAGGTGGCGCCCGTGATCGTCGGCGACAACGAGGTGCAGGTAAAGCTGCGCATGGAAGTTTCCAACGTCACCGACACGATCGAGACCAGCACCGGGCTGGTGGCCTACCAGATCGGCACACGCACGGCGGAAACGGTGATGAGCGTGCGCAACAACGAGACGCAGGTGCTGGCGGGGCTGCTGCAGCGTAACCAGCGCGATGCCGGATCCGGGCTGCCGGGCCTGAGCCGCATCCCGGGGTTCGATCGCATTTTCGGCACCAAGACCAACGACGGCCGGCAGACCGAGCTGATTCTGATGCTGACGCCGCGCGTGGTGCGCAACCAGGCTATGCCGGCGGGCAACGTGGTGTCCTTCGATTCCGGTACGGAAGCGCGCGTCACCACCGAGCGCGATCTGTTCCCCACCAACGAGGACGTGGTCGTGCCGCCCAAGGGTGTGCAGATTCCGCCGCCGCCGCTGCAACTGCCCGGCGCGACGAAGACCGACAAGGCGCGTTCGAAATGAAGACGCGCGGCTTCACCCTCATCGAGATGCTGGTGACGCTGGCCATCCTGGCGGCGTTGGCCAGCGTGGCGCTGCCGTTGCAGCACATGGTGGTGCAACGCGATCGCGAAGAGCAGCTGACGCGCGCGCTGTGGCAGATCCGCGATGCGCTCGATGCCTACAAGAAGGCGGCCGAGGACGGAAAGATCGATCGCGCCGTGGGCGACAGCGGCTATCCGCCCAACCTCGATGTGCTGGTCGAAGGCGTGCTGGACAAAACCAGCCCGAGCAAGGCCAACCTTTATTTTCTGCGGCGCATTCCGCGGGACCCGATGTGCAATTGCCCGAGCAAGAGCGACGGGCAGACGTGGGGAAAACGCAGCTATGCAAGCTCTGCCGAATCGCCCAGCGAAGGAGACGACGTGTACGACGTGTATTCGCTGTCCGAGGAAGAAGGGCTGAACGGCATTCCCTATCGCAGGTGGTGAAGGCCATGCCGAAACGGATGCTACGTGGATTCACGCTGATCGAACTGCTCGTGGTGCTGGCCATCATCGCCACGCTCCTGACGCTGGTAGTGCCGCAGTTCTTCGGTCAGACGGACAAGGCCAGGGAGACCGTGTTGCGGGAAAACCTGAGCTCGATGCGCGATTCGATCGACCGTTTTCGCGCGGACCAGGGCAAGTATCCGCAGACGCTGGAGGAACTGGTGGAAAAGAAATACCTGCGCGAGGTGCCGCTGGACCCCGTGACGCGAAGCCGCTCGACGTGGAAGACCTCGCCCTCGCCGGACGGCAAGCCGGGCGTGTACGACGTCAGAAGCGGTGCGCCAGGCAAGGGCGCGGACGGGAGCGACTATGCATCGTGGTAGCGCGCAACGGCGCCACGCAATGCGTGGCAGGCGGGCGCACGGCGTCGGCATCATCGGCGTGCTGGTGTGCGTGGCGCTGCTCGGGATCTATCTGGCAAGTGTGGGACAGATGTGGACGACGATTACGCAGCGGAACAAGGAGATCGATCTGCTGCGCAAGGGCAATGCGATCCGGCGCGGCATCGAGAGCTATGTGCGGGCCGACACGAGCGGCGCGTATCCCATGGAAATACGCGATCTGGTGCGCGATCCACGCGCGTCGTTTGTGCGGCGGCATCTGCGAGATGCGTATTCCGACCCGATGACGGGTGGTCCATGGCAGGTCATCAACGGGCCGGCGCGGGAGCTGTTTGGCGTCTACAGCAATGCACCGGGCACGCCCTTGAAGAAGGATGAATTCCCGGATCGGTACAGCAGTTTTGCGTTGGCAACCACCTATGAAGAGTGGAAATTCGTGTTCTTCCCAGAAAGCGGCATGACGAGGAGATAGAGGCGCGTAACGCCCGGAAAGGGCATTGGCGCATTTTTCGTGCGAAGGCGTTTTGCTTGGCGCCTTTGATCTGATCAAGAAGGGAGTGTCGTATGCGTCCGTTAGTTTCCTTGAACACCCTTGCGGTGGCCGCCGCAGCCTGCGTCGCTTCGATGGCGACGCAATCCGCGATGGCCGCGCCGTGTCCCGTGCCATGGGACAGCAACGCTGTATATGCACAAACTGGTAGCTCCGTCAGCTACAACGGACGGGTGTACCAGAACAAATGGTGGACCCGGAACAATACGCCAGGCGCGGAGCAATGGGGACCGTGGGAGGACAAGGGCGCTTGCGAGAGCGGAGGGACGCCTTCGCCCGCGCCATCACCATCGCCGTCACCGTCACCGTCACCAGTTCCGACGCCATCGCCATCGCCATCGCCATCTCCGGCGCCAAGCCCGGCGGCGGGCGCATGCCCGGCCGAATGGTCGTCCGGCACGGTCTATGCCAAGACCGGCACGCAGGTGGCGCGCAACGGGCACATCTACCGCAACAAGTGGTGGACCTCCGGCGACGATCCCACAGCCTCCGGCCAATGGGGCGTGTGGGAGGATATCGGCGCGTGCGATAGCAGTGCCGCGCCCACGCCCGCTCCCGCTCCGGCTCCCGCTCCCGCTCCCGCTCCGGCACCTGCACCTGCACCTGCTCCTGCGCCTGCACCCGCACCTGCACCGGCACCGACACCGGCTCCGACACCAGCACCTACACCGACACCGGCACCAGCACCGACACCGGCACCGACACCGGCACCAGCACCGACACCGGCACCGGCACCGGCACCGACACCGACGCCGGCTCCCGCTCCCGCGCCTTCACCGGCGCCGAGCCCGTCGGCGGGCGGCAAGGAAGTCGGCGCATATTTCGCGGCGTGGGGCATCTACGGGCGCAACTACAAGGTCAAGGATGTCGACAGGTCGGGCAGCGCGCAGCGGCTCACGTTCATCAACTACGCCTTCGGCAACATCTACCAGCGGAACGGCGGCTATGAATGCGACATCATCAACCAGCTCGAAGTCGGCGCGACGGATCCAAACGCCCCGGGCGCCGGAGACGGCGGCGATGCCTGGGCTGACTTCGCCAAGGGCTTCGAGAGCTCCGATTCGGTCGATGGCGTGGGCGACACCTGGTCCGGATCGATGGCCTGGAACGATCCGCGCAACGGCAAGGTTGGGCCGCTCAAGGGCAACTTCAATCAGCTCAAGAAGCTCAAGGCCAAGCATCCGAACCTGAAGGCGTATATCTCGCTGGGCGGCTGGACGTGGTCCAAGTGGTTCAGCAAAGCCGCGGCGACAGATGCACTGCGCAAGCAACTGGTGGCGTCCTGTATCAACCTCTACATCAAGGGCAATCTGCCGTTTGATTCCGCCGGCAACGCGGGTGGCGAAGGCTCGGGCGCGGGCGTGTTCGATGGCATCGACATCGACTGGGAATTCCCCGGTGGCGGCGGCCAGCCGTACAACAACGTGGATGCCAATGACAAGGCCAACTACACGCTGCTGCTGCAGGAATTCCGCAGGCAGCTCGATGCCTACGGCGCGCAAACCGGCAAGCGCTACGCGCTGACAGCGGCCATCGGATCGGGCGGCGACAAGATCGCCAACACGGATCCGGCCGAGTACAGCAAGTCGCTCGACTGGATCAACGTCATGACCTACGACTTCCACGGCGGCTGGGAGCCGACCGGCCCGACGGACTTCCAGTCCCACCTGTACCCGGACCCGGACAGCCCCAATGCGAAGACGGACGTCGGCCGGAGCTACAACGTCGACACCGCGGTGAAGACGCTGCTGGCCAAGGGTGTGCCGGCTTCGAAGATCGTGGTGGGCATTCCGTTCTACGGACGCGGCTGGACCGGCGTGCAAGCGGGACCGAAAGGCGACGGGCTCTATCAGACCGCGACCAAGCCGGCGCCGGGCACCTACGAGCTGGGCATCGAGGACTACAAGGTGCTCAAGAGCCGGCCGGGCACCGTGCGCGAGCATCCGATCACCAGGCAGTCCTGGAAATATGACGGCAGCACTTTCTGGTCCTACGACACGCCCGCTGTGGTGCGCGTGAAAGTGAACTACGCCAAGCAAAACAATCTGCGCGGCGTGTTCTCGTGGGCACTGGACGGCGACAGCCCCGACGCGGAACTGCTCAAGGTGATGGGTGAAATGCGGCAGTAGTCCGTCGCGCCCCTGGATGGAGCGCCGATTTGCCGGCGCGCATGTCGGCGCTCCATCTCTGTCCGATCAAGCAATGACGGAGGCCGTCGCGCGAACGCTTTTTCGAGCGTCGCCGCGAAGCCTTGTGTGGTGGCGTTGTGCGCAACGCCTGCCGATCGATCAATTGGAGTGTGAATATGCGTCCGTTGTTTTCATTGAATAGCATTGCGGTGGCCGCCGCCGCATGCGCCGCATCGCTCGCGTCGCAAGCCGCGCTTGCGGCGCCATGCCCGCCCGCATGGGACAGTGGCGCCACCTATCCGCAGCCGGGACAGGCGGTCAGCTACAACGGCCGGACCTACCAGAACAAATGGTGGACCCGGAACAATACGCCGGGCGCCGAACAGTGGGGCCCGTGGGATGACAAGGGTGCGTGCGATGGCGGCGCGCCCGCACCGGCGCCGGCACCGGCACCGGCACCAAAGCCGGCACCTGCACCTGCACCCGCTCCCGCTCCGGCACCAGCACCCACGCCAGCACCAGCACCCACGCCAGCACCGGCCCCTGTACCAGTGCCAGTACCGACGCCAGCACCAGCACCAGTGCCGGCGCCTTCGCCCTCGGCAGCTGCGTGCGCGCCGGCGTGGTCGTCCAGTCAGGCCTATGACAAGGCCGGCATGCAGGTAACCCGTGGCGATCGCATGTATCGGAACAAATGGTGGACGCGCGGCGAAGATCCCACTACCACAGGCCAATGGGGCGTCTGGGAAGACATCGGTCCATGCGATGGCAGTGGCGCCACACCGGCGCCGTCTCCTGCGCCCGCGCCAGCGCCAGCGCCAGCGCCTGCGCCAGCGCCAGCGCCGGCACCAGCACCAGCGCCCGCGCCGTCTCCTGCGCCAGCACCAGCGCCAGCACCGGCACCAGCACCAGCGCCAGCACCAGCACCAGCACCAGCACCGGCACCAGCACCGGCACCAGCACCGGCACCGGCACCGGCACCTGCACCTGCGCCTGCGCCTGCGCCTGCGCCTGCGCCTGCGCCCGCACCCGCGCCTGCGCCATCGCCTGCGCCCGCGCCCGCTCCCGCCCCTGCGGCGTACAAGCCGAAGCTGATCTACATTCCGGAGCCCGCCGATTATCCGAGTGCGGCGGCGCTTAGCCAGGAAGAGGCCTCGCTGGTGGCGCAGTCGCGCGGTCAGATCGAGTTGATCCGGGAGGCGTTGCGTGTGCTGCCGGATCAGGAGGTGGAAGCTGTGGTGCCTGGCCGCGCCGCCAATCCGTCGAACGTGCGGCGTGTCGAGGCAATCCTGCCGGAAGCAAAGTTCGACGCGCTATTCCCGATCCGCCACACCAGCTATTCCTATACCAACCTGCTGCGCGGCATTGCCAAGTTCCCAGCCTATTGCGGCGACTACAACGACGGCCGCAATGCGGAGGCAATCTGCCGCAAGCTGCTGGCCACCTCGTTCGCGCATTTCGTGCAGGAGACCGGCGCAAACTGGCCGTCGCTCACGCCGGCACAAGCGAAGGCCTATCCGGAGCACAACAACCCGGTACTGGCGTCGATGTCGCAGAACACCGCGATTCCGTCTTACAAGCAGGCGCTGTGGTATCTGCGTGAGTCGGGCTATCAGGAAGGTTCGGCGGTCGGTGCGTATCAGCAATGTCAGCCCGGATCGCACGCCACCAACTGGATCTTCTATCCATGCGGCAAGAATTCTTCGGGACGCTATCTCGACTATTTCGGGCGTGGTTCCAAGCAGCTCTCATGGAACTACAACTTCGGCCCGTTCTCCGAGGCGCTCTATGGCGATGTGAACGTACTGCTGGATAACCCCGGCCGCGTTGCCGACACCTGGCTGAACTTTGCCTCGGCGGTGTGGTTCGCCGTCACGCCGCAAACGCCGAAGCCGCCGATGACCTGGGTGGTCGACGGGACATTCAAGCCCAACTCGGTCGACATCGCCAACAACATGAAGCCCGGCTTTGGCGCCACCGTGTACATCATCAACGGTGGCATCGAGTGCGGCGGCGGGGGATCCGAAAGGCAGCAGGTGGTGAACCGCATCGCAGCGTATCGCGAAATGGCGCGCGAGCTCAACGTGCCGATTCCGGACGACGAGCCGCTTGGCTGCGCAGCGATGCGCGGCTTTGCCCCGGGTTCGGCGGGCGCCATCAAGGCGTATCTCGACAAGGACTGGGGATGGCGCAACGGCAAGCCGGCCGTGGCGTGCAAACTCGTCGATTACCAGATGCCGTTCTCGCTCGTCACGCCGGGCGATTTCAAGCGTTGCACCGACTACTTCTTCCGGGGCAAGGTCGAGCTCAACGGTCAAACGGTAATCGATAACACCAAGTAGGGGGCGGCTTGGCCGGCGTGCCTGTCTCCTCCGGGCTTGCCGGCCTTTTTTATTCCTGCGCAGCGGTACTGGGGACGCCCCGGTACCGCTGCGCCAATGCCTTGACGCGCGCCACATAGGTTTGCGTTTCCGCGTAAGGCGGAATGCCGCTGTACCGGGCCACGGCGCCTTCGCCCGCATTGAAGCCCGCCAGCGCCAGATCCACATTCCCGTCGAAGCGTTTGAGCAGCCACGCCAGATACGCCACGCCGCCGCGAATGTTCTGCGCCGCATCGAATGGATCCTTCACGCTGAAGCGCTCGGCTGTCGCGGGCATCAGCTGCATCAATCCCTGTGCCCCGGCGCGCGAGATCACGTTTGACCGATAGCCCGATTCGGCATGCACGACTGCGCGGACCAGCGCCGCTTCCACGCCGAAATCGCGCGATGCCAGATCGATCTCCGCACGATATGCCTGCGTATCGAGCCGCAGCGCGCCGATGCCGCCGCCGGGCACGGCGCGCGGACCGCACAGAAAGCAGGTCTCGACGTATGTGAGCTTCAGCGTCTGCATGCGCTCCGACACGCCCACCGGCTTGCGATTGCTGAAGTGCCGCACGCCATCGACGACATAGGCGTACACGCGCACTTCGCGCGTGCGCGTATAGCTACGCGGCGGCGCCTGCGTTGCGGTGGCCGGGGCGGACCCGGTGTCGATCGACGGCTGGGCGCCAGCGAGTGGGGACGATGCATCGACTGCGGTGGTAGAGAGGCCAGCGGGTGCCGCCGACGTTTGCGGCGCGGCAGCCTTGGCCGGCGTGGGCGCTGCGACAGGGGCCGGCGCATCGACCAGGCCCGCGCGCTCGCAGCGCGCGCCTGGCTGCCGCTGTGTGGCGTAGTTGCTGGTCTGGTCCGGCCAGTGACATTTGAACATTGCCCAGGCGGCCGGCGATGCGGCCAACAGGCTTGCGCAAGCGACCCCGAGTGCGATGCGCGCGCTCATCGGCCGAGGCCGTCGCGGCGCATCGGCCCGAGGTGTGCGCGCAGCGTTGCGAAACATGGTGCGGCCGTCCGCGCGTCAGGCCGTTGCGGTGTCGATGCGCCGGGCGCCCGCATACTTGCGGCCCCAGTACGTGTCGTGAATGCTGTCCACGCGGATGGATTGTCCGGTGGAAGGCGCGTGCACGAATCTGTCGTTGCCGATATAGATGCCGACATGGGAAATGGTGCGCGGCTTGGTCTTGAAGAACACCAAATCGCCAGGCTGCAGATCATTTACGGCGACCAGTTCGCCGGCGCGCACCATGTCGATGGCGCGTCGCGGCAGTTCGATGCCGTGGGTACTGTTGTAGACGTAGCGCACAAAGCCGCTGCAGTCGAGTCCGCTTTCGGGGGTGTTGCCGCCCCAGCGATAGGGAATGCCGATCAGCACCATGGCGTTCGATACGACCTCATTGGTTGGCAGGGCGACGCGCGGACGATTCACCGTCCCAAACCATGACGGTTTCTCCACGCGGAAATCACTGAGCTGCCGCGTAAGCGGTCTGGTATGGCTGGCGGCGGGCAGGGCCACTGCGATTGCGCCCAGCAGCAGGCCAAATCGCAGGGTCCCGAACAGGGTACGGGGCTTCATTTTCATACTCGGTGACGACGACGGGTGGCGCCCCACAGGGCTGGCACGTCGTGGCAAGCTTATTTGTCTGCATCACAGAGTAGAAACCGCCATGCGGTGTTGTTATCGCAAATCCCCGAGTTAAAAGAATGCGCCGTCGGCGCGTTGTGAAGCGCTCCCCGTCCCGCCCCGTTACGGGCAATAGGGGCGCTCGCGCAGCCACTTGGTGGCGATCCACTTTTCTCCCTCGATCACCGGTAGCCCGGCATGCAGCGTACGCTCGTCCAGCGTGCCGTCGGGCAGCAGGTAACTGAACAGCACCGCATTGCCCTTGACCGGTGCGATTTCCAGGCCGATGCGCGGAAAGCCGGTGCCGCCGCCGGCCACGGGATTGTTCAGGTAGATCACCAGCGTGGCGATGCGCTGTCCGCCGGTGCGCAACTGCAGCGCTTCGCCTGCCTGTGTGGCGGAGAAAAAATCGAAGTGCGGCTTGTACTCGCCGCCAGGCTGATAGTGCAGAATCTGCAGCCCTTCGCCATGGTCGGCCGGCACGCCTGTGAGTGCGGCGATGCGCGCCTCGATGCGCTGGAGCAGCGCATGTTCGCCCAACTGGAACATGGCGCCCATGCTGGTGCGCGCGTCCACCAGGCTTTCCGATCCGGAGGCAGGGTCCACTACGGGCGAGCGACGCAGGCGGTCGCGCGACAGCGCGATCAGCGCATCGCACTCGCGCGGCGCAAGCAGATTCTTCAGCAGCACCACGCGCGGCGCCTTAAGTGAAAACAGCACCGAGATGTCGTGTCCCTCATGCGTGAACACGTTGTTGTCGGACAGTTGCACGGCCTCCGACGAATCGGCGTGGGTTTCCACGGCGCGCTGCACTGCGGGTGGATGGTTGCCGCTTGCCGCGTGCTGGAATGCCGCCGCGACGATGCCGCGCGCGAACATCTCGTTGTACCCCGATTTCAGCATTGTCTGCACCAGCGATTCGGGCTGGAAGCCAAGGGCGATATGGCTGGCGAGCCATTGTTCCAGTTCGGGAGACGAGGTGTGATGGCCTTGCAGGGTGATGGCGTTCATGGATGGCGGGCATGTAATGGGATTCCATGAAGCATAGATTCGCATCGAGAAAGCAGATAAAAAAAATCCCGCGGATATTCGCCGCGGGATTTCAAAGTTTCTTTTGGCATGACACGGCAGACAATGCGAATGCCGAAGATGCGCGGGACGATTCAGTCGATCAGCTTGCCGTGGGCATCGAAGAACGGATGCAGGGCACCGTAGTCGCCGCTGGCCGCCAGATGCGTGACCAGCCCGTGCACGGGATGCCACCAGTGCAGCAGGTAGCCAGGCGGTTCCAGGCGAAAGCGCGACTCGGCCTGCGGGCTCAGGTCCAGCGCCACCTGGTGCGCGGGGCCCGGAGCGGTCATGGCGATGGTGCCGCCAAAGCGTCGCGTGATATGGCGGTGCAGGTGTCCGCAGATCACGCGTTCTACTTGTGGGTGCCGCGCAATGACGGCTTCCAGCGCGGCGGCGTTTTCCAGCCCTTGCGCATCCATATGGCCAATGCCGGTGTGGAACGGCGGATGATGCAGCATCACCAGCGTCGGCTGTGCCGGTGCGGCGGCAAGCGCGGCGTCGAGCCATGCCAGCCCGTCGGGCTCCGCGCGTCCGCCAGGCCGGCCCGGCATCGTGCAGTCGAATCCCACCAGCCGCAGCGGGCCCGCGTCCATCGCGTAGTGGGTGGGCGCGTCCTCATCGCCGTCGCCATAGGCGAACAGATAGTCATGATCGGCAAACACGCGGCGCAGTGACGCGCGATGGTCGTGGTTGCCGGGCAGCAGCCGGATCGGCATCGGCAGGCGCTGGAGGATATCGCGCAAGAAGCGATACTCGTGCTCGTCGCCAAAGTCGACCAGATCGCCGGTCACGACCACGATGTCCGGCAACTGCGGCGCGGCCAGCAGCGTGTCGATGACGGTGTGCAATGCGCCTGCGGTATCGACCATGCGATACGACATCTTGCCGCCCGCCTTGATATGCAGGTCGGTCAGTTGCGCCACCAGATAGGGCGCGGAGGTTGCGGCGTTCATGCGGCTTCCACCAGAGTGATCAGGTTATCGGTATCGATGCGCAGGCCCACGCGCTCGCCGGGCTGCCATGCATCGCGTCGCGCGGTGTCGACGATCAGCGGCCTCGCCGCGCCAACTTCCACCAGCAGGCGCGTGTGGTTGCCCAGGAACAGCGCGGTGACGATCGTGCCTTCCACGTGGGCGTGATCGGCGTGCACCAGCGCCACGTCCTCCGGCCGGAACATCAGGCTCACCGACGGCGAGACCGGCGCGTCGGCGGGCGGCCCCATCGGCACTGTGCCGCCCGGCACGCGCCAGCGTCCCGCTTCGGCGGTGCCCGGCAGATGATTCATGGTGCCGATGAAGTCCGCCACGAAGGCGTTGGCGGGCGCGCGATAGATGTCCTGCGGCGTGCCGGCCTGCGCAATGCGGCCCTTGTCCATCACGATGATGCGGTCGCCCAGCGCCATCGCTTCGGCCTGGTCGTGCGTGACGTACACCGCGGTGATATGCAGGCTGCGCAGCAACTGGTTGATGTCGGCGCGCAGTGCGTCGCGCAGCTTTGCATCGAGCGCGGTCAGCGGTTCATCCAGCAGAAGCACGCGCGGCTGCACCGCGATGGCGCGCGCCAGGGCCACGCGTTGCCGCTGGCCGCCGGAGAGCTGATCGATACGGCGGTCGGCGAATGGCTGCAGATGCATCATCTCCAGCATCTCGTCGACGCGCCGCTTGCGCGTGGCGCTATCGATGCGGCGCACGCGCAGCCCGTAGGCGATGTTTTCGGCCACGCTCATATTGGGGAACAGCGCGTAGTTCTGAAACACCATGCCAACGCCGCGCTGCTCGATCGGCTGCGCGGTCACGCGCGTGTCGCCAAACCATACTTCGCCGCCGTCGTCCGGTTGCTCCAGGCCGGCGATGATGCGCAGCGTGGTGGTCTTGCCGCAGCCCGATGGGCCCAGCAGCACTACCGTTTCGGCGGCGCCGATATCGAGGTCGAGCGGTTGCAGCGCTGTGGTGCCGTCGGCAAAGGTCTTGCCGCACTGGCGCAGGCGGATCGGGGTCGGTTCATGCATGGCGGGTTTCGGCGGAGTGGGGCAGGGCTGCGGTTGCGTCGTCATGCGCGGCTTGCGCGCGCGGCGCGTGGCGCCGGGTGCGCGCACCGAGGGCGCTGAGCACCTGCATGAATACCAGCAGCGGGATGATCATCACGAAGAACACGATGGTGTAGGCCGAGCCGATCTCGAGCCGCATCGAGGCATAACTGTCGGCCAGGCCTACCGGCAAGGTCTGCGTGGTGGGCGTATGCAGCATCCACGTCAGGTTGAATTCGCCCACCGACAGCGTGACCACCATCAGCGCACCGGCCAGGATGCCCTGGCGGCAGTTGGGCAGCACCACGGTGAAAAAGCGCTGCATGCGCGTGGCGCCCAGGCTGGCCGCCGCGTCTTCCAGCGTGTGGATGTCGATGGCGGACAGGATCGCCAGCACCGCGCGCACCATGAATGGCAGCGTGAACAGCACGTGCCCGATCAGGATGAACACCCAGCTCGTGCGCAGGCCTTGCCAGCCGCCGTACAGCAGGATCAGACCGAGCGCCGTGGCCAGGCCCGGCAACGCCACGGGCAGCATCAGCAATTCCTCGATGACCCGCGTCAGCCGGTTGCGACGCACGGCCATGTAGTACGCGGCGGGCACGCCCAGCACCAGCGTGCAGGCCAGGCACGCCAGCGCAATGCCCAGCGACAGGAAGATGGTGTTGCGATAGAGCGACCAGACTTCGACAAGCCAGCGCGTGGTCAGGCCGCTCGAAAGTCCGACGAAGATGTTGTTGGTCAGTCCCGCCAGCACGGAGAGCACTACAGGCACGGTCATGAAGACGCATACCGCCAGGGTCAACGTCAGTTGCAGCCAGTACCCGCCAGTCCGTCGGGGCAGCGCTGCGCGAGGTTGGGATCCGTTCATGCGAAAGTCCTCAGGCCGTGGCGGCGACGGCGTCGCCGGAATACCAGCGCGCCAGCGCCAGCAATACCCATGTCACCACGCCAAGCAGGATCGACAACGCGGCGGCCATGCCGAAGTTGGCGTAGTTGGTGAATTCGTTGTAGATGGTCAGCGGCAGTACATCGAGCTGCGTGGCCAGCGTGAACGCGGTGCCAAACGCGCCCATGCTGGTGGCAAAGCAGATCGCCCCGCTCGACAGCATGGCCGGCATCAGCGCGGGCAACATCACGTCGCGCACCACGCGCCAGGGGCTTGCGCCGAGCGAGCGCGCCGCTTCTTCCAGCGAGGCGTCGAGTTTTTCCACCGCGGCCATCACGGTCAGGATCACGCGCGGAATCGAGAAATAGAGATAGCCGACGAACAATCCGGTCAGGCCATAGGCAAAGGTCCACCGCTCGCCCGCCAGCGCGTCGCCGATGTTTGCCAGCAGCCCGTTGCGTCCGCCCAGCATGATCACCATGAAGCCGATCACCACCCCCGGAAATGCCAGCGGAAAGGTCAGCATCGCCACCAGCACCGGCTTGCCGGGCACCGCATGGCGCTGCAGGAAGGTGCCCGCGATCCCGGCAATCACCAGCGTGGCGAGCGTGACTGCGGCCGACAGCAGCACGGTCACCGCCAGGCTGTGCAGATAGCGCGCGCTGGTCAGCACCGTCCAGTACACGCCCGCGCCGTCCTTGCCGGTCAGGCTCACTTCGATCAGCCGCGCCATCGGCAGGCAAAAGAACGCCAGGAACACAAGCAGCGCGGGCAGGGCAAACAGGAACAGCGGTGGGGCTCGCTTGGCCATGGCAGTGACGGATGCGTGGGTCGATAAAAATGGGATAAATGACAGCCGGCGATGAAGGCGTGCGTGGCCATCGTTGCCGGCAATCCGCCGCGCCGTGCTTGTTTGCGCGCGCGACGGATCTGCACCGCGGCTAGCGGACTTCTTTCAGATACTGATCGCTGAAGCTCTTCTGCACCTGCGCCATCTTGCCGAAATCGACCGGTTTGGCGCGCGTGTATTCCGTGGCCGGCAGAAAGCGCGACTGCACTTCCTTGGGCATCGGCACGTTACGCACCGGGCGCAGATAGGCGTTGGCCCACAACGCTTGGCCCTGATCGGACAGCACGAAATCGAGCACCTTGCGGCCCTCGTTGGCGTGGGGTGCATTGTTGACGAGGCTCATCACGTAGGGCACCACCAGCGTGCCTTCCTTCGGAATCACGAAGGCCACGTTCGCGTGGTCCTTGTATTTGGCGCGATAGGCGTTGAAGTCGTAGTCGAGCAGGATCGGAATTTCACCGGACAGCACGCGCGCATAGGCGGTCTGCTTGGGCACGATCGGCTGGTTCTTCTGCAGCTCGCGGAAGTACTTGAAGGCCGGTGCAAAGTTGTCGAGCGTGCCGCCCATGGCCTGGTTCACCGCCACCGCGCCGACATAGCCGACGAACGCGCTGGCCGGATCGAGATAGCCGATCAGGCCCTTGTATTCGGGCTTGAGCAGATCGGCCCACGACTGCGGCACGGGCTTGCCGCGCAGCGCATCGACATTGACCATGAAGCCCAGCGTGCCGGAATGGATTGCAAACCAGTTGCCCTGCGGGTCCTTGAGACCGTCCGGGATGTCGTTCCAGTTGGCCGGCTTGTAGGGCTGCGTCACGCCGTCGGCTTTTGCCTGGATGCCGAAGGTCACGCCAAGGTAGGTGACGTCGGCCACCGGAGCGGCTTTCTCGGCCACCAACTGCGCCAGCGATTGGCCGGAATTCTTGTTGTCCAGCGGCACGGTGACGCCGGTCTTTTCCTTGATGGCGCGGATTTGCGCGGCCCAGTCGGCCCATTCGGGCGGGCAGTTGTAGCAGATGGCGGTTTGCGCGGCCACGCCCTGGCTGAAAGCGGCCGAAAACGCGCCCGCGGCAGCGGCGATGGTCAGCCAGCGCAGCGGACGGCGCCAGAAGGATTGCGTCGACATGTAAGGCTCCCTGGTTGAGGTCGAAAGAATCGAACCGGTGTGAACGGTGTGAATGGCTAAAAGGTGAACGGCTGAACGAACGGTTGCGGCAACATCGAAAGGAACGCGCGTTGAGCGCTGGTGATGATCCTGGCGGCGCTTCACGGCGGCGGCCTCACGGTGCCTTCGATGCGCAAGGCGTGCGGCAGCAGCGTGGCGTGGCCCTGTGGCGACGGTGCGCCGGCAAGCCGTGCAAGCAGCTGTGCAATCGCTTGCGTGCCGATCTCGGCATTGGGCTGCGCCACGGTGGCCAAAGGCGGCTCCACCAGCGTGCCCAGCGCAATGCCGTCGTAACCGAGTACCGATACGTCCTGCGGCACGCGCAGGCCAAGCCGCTTGAGATCGGATATCACGCCGATCGCCAGCAGGTCGTTGGTGCAGAAAAATGCGGTCGGCGCGTTGTCCTGCGCAACCAGCGCACGGATCTGTGCGGTGTTGCTGGCCGTGTGCGATGGCAGGTTGACGGCGTCGAGCACGGGCAGTCCGTGCGCGCGCATGGCGTCTTCGTAGCCGGCAAAACGCTGGCGTGCGCGATCCGATGCCATGAACGCGCCGGACACCACCGCGATGCGGCGATGACCCACGGCAATCAGCGCGTTCACGCCTTCGCATGCGCTGGCGCGATTGTCGACCGACACCGAATGGCGGTGGTTGCCGGCACCTTCTGCATTGATCTGGTTGTACGCCAGCACGTAGGGCACCGATTCGCGATCGAGCTGGTCCAGCACGATGCTGTCCGCCGCATTGGCCACGGTCAGCAGCAGGCCGTCGACGCGATGGCGCAGCAAGTACTCGACACGCTCGCGTTCGCGCGCGGGGTCGTAGTTGCTGGTCACCAGCATCAGCGAATAACCGGCCGCCAACGACGCTTCTTCGATGCCGCGCCAGCATTCGGCAAATACGGCGTTGTCCAGCGTGGGCAGCATCACGCCGATGATGCGGGTCTGTTGTGCGCGCAGCTTGGCGCCCAGCAGATTGGGACGGAACGATAACCGCCGCGCGGCTTCATGCACGCGTTGTGCCGTGGCTTCGCGCACCAGTTGCGGATGACTGAACACGCGTGAGGCAGTCGCCAGCGACACCTTGGCCGCCAGCGCCACATCGGCGAGCGTCACGCCGTGCCCGGGTTCGGCAGATGCCAGGCGGGGCGACAATGCGGCGCGGCGGTGTGGGGGCATGCATTCCTCTCTGACGGGGCATTTCAGATGAAAACGTTTTCATTGAAGTGCCGAAAAAGCCGGCGTCAAGGAATTTCTTTTGCTGCATCGCCGCATTTATCAGCGTATACAGCGCATGTTCCGGCGCCGGTCATCGTTGGCGCATTCTCACGCGCGCTTGTGACCGGACGATGACAGGGGGTGAGGGCCGCGGCAGGCGGCCCGATGTCGCATTACTTTGCGCCAGTCCTGGGCGCGGCGCTGAAGGTCTTGTTGGCGATCTTCCAGACGCCGTCGATCTGCAGCAGGTTCATGTAGTCGGTGAAGACCACCTCGGGGTAATCGAGCACGACCTTTGCCGTGGCGGCATTGCCCACGACATCGAAGCTGGCGATATGGCGCTTGCGTTGCGCTTCGTCGGGCTGCGGCTGGCCCTGAAAACGCTTGGCGAATTCGTCGACGGTCAGCGAATGCAGCGCGCCATCGCGGAACGAGATGATCCGCGCATCGGCATGAAAGGCCTGGCGAATGTACTCGGCCTTGCCGGTGCGGTGACCGGCCAGATAGTTCTCTATCGGCTCCAGTGCGGGAATCTGCTGCGAATTCAGCGCGGATGGCGTCTGCTCTGGCGCGGTGTGGTTGCTCATGGTGTCTCCTGTGAATTGGCTGAAACGGGACCAGACCGGCATCCCGCGGCTAATTATTGTATCCGTAATTTGTATGCAAAAAAGAAGGGATGTCACGGCTAGCCGGATCCGTTGCACGGCGCGATCGCCGGCGGTGCACTCGTCGCAGAAAGTTTTGGTAACAGAGTTGGCGTGCAAACGGTCAACCATCCGTGGCGTGGTGCGTCAAACCGGCATCCGCATGCAACGCCAAAGGATGTCATGGACGAACGACCGTTTTACGCGCGATGGCGGCAAGCCGTTTTCCTGCGCCCGGCGTTGGCCGGGCTGCTGACTATCGCTGCGCTGCTGTCCGCCTGCGCGCAAGCGCCGCAAACGACGGCGCCGGGCCGGTTGTCCACGTCCGATCTTCGCTGGCTCAATACCGTGAGCTTTGGTGCGGACCAGGCCAGCGTACAGCGGTTGCAGGCAATCGGCCGGCAGCGCTACCTGGAGGAGCAATTGGCGATGCCGCTGGCAGATCCGCCGCCGCTGGCCGCAATGATCGCCGCGCTGCCGGGCAGTCAGGGCGACGCGGTACAGCGCATGCAGGCACTGCGCGAGGAACGCCAGCGTATCAACGCTCTGCCCGACGATGCTGCAAAGCAGCAGGCGCGCGAGGCGCTGAACCGCCAGGGCCGCGAACTGGTTGTCGATATCTCGCGCCGACACCTGTTGCGCGCGCTTTATTCCCCGGCCCAGCTGCGCGCGCAGATGACATGGTTCTGGATGAACCACTTCAACGTTTATGCGGCGAAAGGACAGGTGCGCTACAGCTTGGCCGATTACGAGGAACAGGCGATACGACCGCATGCGCTGGGCAAATTCCGCGATCTGCTGATGGCCACGGTGACGTCGCCAGCCATGCTCGAGTATCTGGACAACGCGCAAAGCGCGGTCAATCGCGTCAATGAAAACTACGCGCGCGAATTGATGGAGCTGCACACGCTGGGCGTTTCGGGCGGCGCCAGCGGATCGCGCTACACGCAACAGGACGTGCAGGAACTGGCGCGCGTGCTGACCGGCGTGGGCGTGAACCTGCGCGGCGAGCCGCCCAGGCTGGCCGGCCCGCGTGCGGCGCTGTATCGCAGCAATGGTCTGTTCGAATTCAATCCGAATCGCCACGACTTCGCGCCCAAGACGCTGCTCGGCCACGTTATCCAGCCCCGCGGCTTTGCCGAAGTGGAGCAGGCCGTCGACATCCTCGCGCGCGATCCCGCCACGGCGCGCTTTCTGTCGACCAAACTGGCCACGTACTTCGTTTCCGACAACCCGCCCGCGTCCCTGATCGACCGCATGGCCGCGACGTACACCCGTACCGACGGCGACATCGGGGCGGTGCTGACCACGCTGTTCCTGTCCCGCACGTTCGATGCGGCAGCCGGCAGCGAGGCGCGCAAGTTCAAGGATCCGATGGTGTTCGTCGTGTCGTCGATGCGGCTGGCCTATGACGGACGGACGGTGTCCAACCTGCGTCCGGTGATCAATTGGCTCAATCAGCTCGGTGAGCCGCTTTACGGCCATGTTGCGCCGGACGGGTATCCGTCGATGGAAAGCGCGTGGGCCAGTTCTGGCCAACTGGTCAAGCGCTTCGAGATTGCACGGGCCATCGGCAACGGGCCGGCAGGATTGTTCGCGGGCGACGATGGGCAGCCAACGCAGCAACGCGGCTTTCCGATGCCGAATAACCGCATGTTCTACGACACCATGGAAGGCACGCTTGGTCCCGCCACGCGTCAAGCGCTGGCACAGACCGCATCGCAACAGGAATGGAACGCGGTATTGCTGAGTTCGCCCGAATGGATGCAGCGCTGACCGACGGCATTGCCGTCTTTACCGCCGCTGCCGCAATCGGCGCAATCGCCGCAACCACCGAGATTGGCGGATATGCCTGCCAAGGAGCAAGACATGAATCGACGTAACTGGCTCAGGACGATGACTGGCGCGGGGCTGGCGATGACGCTGCCGACGGTGACGTCGCGCGTATTCGCGCTGCCCGCGCAGGCGGACGCGCGCTTTCTGCTGGTGTTTCTGCGCGGTGGCTACGATGCCGCCAATGTGCTGGTGCCGTCGGCCAGCGATTTCTATTACGCGGCGCGGCCCAACATCGCCATTCGCCGCCCCGTGGCGGACGGTGCCACGCCGGACCCGGCGGCCGCGCTCGCGCTGGGCGCCGATGGCTGGGCGCTGCATCCGGCGCTGGGCGCGACCATGCTGCCGATGTGGCAGCAGAAGCAGCTCGCGTTCATCCCGTTTGCCGGCACCAGCGACATGTCGCGCAGCCATTTCGAGACGCAGGACGGCATCGAAGCAGGCCTGGCGGGCGATGGCCATGCCGGGGCGCCGCACGGCGGAGGATTTCTGAACCGGCTGACGCAGGCGATGGGCGGCGAGGCGGCCCCGGTGGCGTTTACCGATGGCCTGCCGATGGTGCTGTCAGGCGCAGCCAACGTGCCCAACGTGTCGCTCAAGGGCACCGGTCGCACGCCGTTCGACGCGCGCCAGACGCAGGCGCTGGCGCAGATGTACAAGGGCACGCGCTTTGAATCGCTGATCGCGGAAGGCTTCGATCTGCGCCAGACGGTTGCCGAGCAGGCCGACGCGATGCGCCAGCATGAGGCCGCAATGCAGTCCGCGGGCGGCGATTCCATGGCCGGGCGTATGCAGGAGATGCAGGCGGCCAACCGTCGCGCGCTCAGCGCGCGCGGGTTCGAGCAGGAGGCGCGGCGCATGGCCGGGCTGATGCGCGACAGGTTCAATATCGGCTTTATCGACGTCGGCGGCTGGGACACGCACGTCAACCAGGGCGGCGCCCAGGGTCAATTGGCCAACCTTCTGGACAATCTTGGACGCGGCATCGCAGCCTTCGCCGAGCAGATGGGGCCGGCGTGGCGCAACACGACGGTCGTGGCGATTTCCGAATTCGGCCGCACGTTCCGCGAGAACGGCACGCGCGGCACCGATCATGGACATGGCACGGTGTACTGGGTGGCGGGCGGCAACGTTCGCGGCGGCCGCATGGTGGGCGAGCAGGTGGTGGTGTCGCAGTCCACGCTCAATCAGAACCGCGATTACCCGGTGCTGAACGATTACCGCGCGGTGCTTGGCGGCGTGTTCCGCAGGCTCTACGGGCTGGACGGCAGCCAGGTGGCGCAGGTATTTCCCGGCAGCCAGCCGCGCGACATCGGGCTGGTGTGAGGGCGGGCCCGGCGCCGTAAGGGGAGGACGGACAACGGGCAATGCCCTACCAAAGCAGTACGCAGCGGTGCTCAAGTCACGCGGTGTTGGTGTCGTTATCCACTGTGGGAGTGGCATTTGCCCACAGCGTGATCCGTACACGATTCATAGCCAGTTTGAGTGCAAGCCTTGTCGCGACCCTTGACGCCATCCATTGCCGATTGCCTCGAACAACAACTGCTGCGGCCGGTGTTCCAGCCGATCGGCTCGCTCTGCACGGGCGAGGTGTTCGGCTATGAGGCCCTGATCCGAGGCCCCGCGGGAACGCCGCTGGAAAGCCCTATCGCGTTGTTTGCGGAAGCGATGCGCGTCGGGCTGATGGTGCCATTGGAACGGCTGGCCGCGCGTATCTCGATCCGGGTGTTCATGCAGTCCGGCCTGCCCGGCAAGCTGTTCCTGAACTACAGCGCCGATTCGTTGCGCGCCATCGAGGATAGTCGCGATGACGTGCGGCAATTCCTGCAGGAGCAGGGCCTGCCATCGGACCGCATCGTGCTGGAGCTGACCGAACAGGCGCCGCTGGGCGCGCTGGAATCGCTGGCCAAGGCGGTGTTTTCGATCCGCAGCCGCGGCTCGCAGTTCGCACTCGACGACTACGGCACCGGCCACGCCAGCCTGGGGCAGTGGATCGCACTGCAGCCCGACTACGTGAAGATTGCACGCGTGATCATCGACGGCGTGGCGTCGTCGGATTTCCAGCGCGAAGCGCTGCAGGCGGTTTGCAAGCTCGCACAGAGCGCAGGCACGCGCCTGATCGCAGAAGGTATCGAGCGCGAGGACGACCTGATCGTCTGCCGCGACCTCGGTATCGACTTTGCCCAAGGCTACCTGCTGGCCCGCCCGTCTTCGCAACCACCGCTCGTTCTCTCCGAAGCATCGCTGCGCGCACTGCACCGCGGCCGGCTGCGGCTGGCCAACTAGCTGGATTTTTTTGCCGCTGCGCAGCCGCGGCAGATGCCAACGCCCGCGACGTGACGGCTTGCGTCGCGTCCGTGCGTGTCATGCTGCCGAGCAGTCAGCGCACCGGCGAAGCGTCGACGCCCGACGCCGCGCCACCGGTGGTGGATGCCGATGTCGGCGCGGATGGGGCACTGAACGCGGGCGTGGGTGCGGACGACGGTTCGGCAAGTGCCGGTGCCGACGCGCCGCCCGATCCCGCCTCCGCTGCCGGCGGCGCCGCCTCCACGACTTCGCCGGGATCCAGGGCCATACCGTTGTCCGGTGAGGGTGCGGGCGACGATGCGGGGGGCAGGGCTTCGGTATCAGTCGATGGCAGTGCCGGACGGCGGGGCGCCGGGCGCGGCGCAGGCGCGGCGTCTTCCTGCTTGCCCGATGCCACCAGTCGCTGATACCAGCCGCGCACGGTGTCGGTGATGCCCGAGTACCAGCTCTTTTCGTCGACCTCCGCAAAGCGCGCGCGTCCATCGACAATGCGGGCGCGGATTGCGCGCTGGTAGAAATCGCCGACGATAGGCAGCGCGCTGTGCGCGCCTTGTCCCCAGTAGTCGCTGCGAAGCGTCACGCGCGCATCGTTGAAGCCCACCCATGCGCCGGCCACCAGTTGCGGATGCATCAGGATGAACCAGCCGTCCGCGTTGTCCTGCGTGGTGCCGGTCTTGCCGGCGACGTCGGCGCGGATGCCGAAGCGCGTGCGGATGGCCGTGCCGGTGCCGCGATCGATCACATCGCGCATCACGTCCAGCAGCGTGTCGTTGGCGGTGGCCGACAGCGCCCGTTCCGGCGTTGGGGGGCGGAACTGCACGAGCACCCGGCCGTCGCGGTCCTCGATGCGCGTGATCATGGACGGCGCGATGTACTGGCCGCCGTTGGCGATCGTGCCGTAGGCGCTGACCATTTCCTTGAGCGTGACCGGGCTGGTGCCCAGCGCCAGCGACGGCACTTCGTCGAGCTTGCTGTCGCGCACGCCCATGGCGCGTGCCAGCCGCGCCACGCGGGCCACGCCGACGTTCTGCACCAGTTGCGCGGTGATGGTGTTCTTCGAATACACGAGGCCGTCGCGCAGGCTCAGTGCGCGCCCCGTCGCCGGGGATTCGTCCGTGGGACGCCAGATCTCGCCGCCTGGCAGCTTCATTTCCACGGGCTGGTCGATATACGTCTCGTCCGGGCTCGTGCCTTGCGCAAACGCCGCGCCGTAGACAAACGGCTTGAACGTGGAGCCCGGTTGGCGGCGCGCCTGCGCCACGTGATCGAAGGCATCCACGGTGAAGTCGCGGCTACCCACCCACGCGCGGATCTCGCCCGAAGTGGGATCCATCGCCATGAATCCGGCCTGCACGCGGGTCTTCTGCTGGCGCAGGTTCTGCATGAACGTGTTGTCGCGCATCAGCTTCGACAGCGCGTCGTCCTCAGTCTGTCCGGCGGCTACGGCTGCGCGGAATTCGCCGCTCTCGCGCACGAAAGCCTGCACCAGTGCGCGGCTTTCGGCCCAGCCCGCGCGCGGCGCCCATGCCGCGTTGGCGATCGACTGCAACTGGTTGCCCTGCCGTGCCAGCGCCTGGGTGGCCATCGCCTGCAGGCGCGAGTCGATCGTGGTGTGCACCACCAAGCCGTCGGTGTAGAGGTTGTAGTCGTTGCGGTCGGCCCAGGCGATCAGCCACTTGCGCAGTTGCTGCGCGAAATGCGGCGCGGGGCCCGGCGCCTCGATCTGCCGTTCGAAATCGATGCGCAGCGGGCGCTTTTTGAGCGTCTCGAATTTCGCCGCATCGAGCTTGCCGTACTTGACCATCTGCGCCAGCACGATATTGCGGCGGTCCAGCGCACGCTGCGGGTTCAGCACCGGGTTGTAGTAGCTGTTGCCCTTGAGCATGCCGATCAGCGTGGCGGCTTCCAGCACGTCGAGCTTGTCGGCGGACTTGTCGAAGTACGTGCGCGCGGCCATCTCGATGCCGAACGCGTTGTACAGGAACGGCACCGTATTGAGATATGTCTCGAGGATTTCGTCCTTCGAGTACAGCGCCTCGATCTTCAGCGCGGTAATCGCCTCCTTGAGCTTGCGCGTCATGGTGGGCGCACGGCCGATCTCGTCCGGATAGCGGTTGCGCGCCAGTTGCTGGGTGATGGTGGAGCCGCCCTGGCGGTCGCCCGAAAACGTATGGAGCGCCGCTGAGGCGGTGCGTCGCCAGTCGAGCCCGTAATGCTGGTAGAAGCGGTGATCCTCGGTGGCGATCAGCGCGTTGACCACGTTGGGCGAGATATCGGCCAGCTTCACCCAGTCGCGATTGGCCCAACGGTAGACCGCCAGTTCCTTGCCGTCGGCCGACAACACCTGCGCGGGCTGTTCGGACTTGGCTTTGCGGATGTCGCTGATGCCAGGCGTGAACGGAATCAGCAGCAACACATAGAGTGCGAACAGCGCCGGCACGGCGGCAAGCGCCAGCAGCGCCGTGCGGCGGGTTGGGCGCTTGGGGCGGGGCAGGCGGCGCAGATGCTGGCGCAGCAGGGCTAGCCGTGGGGCGAGGTCGGTCTTGTAATCCAGGCGCATTGATGCGGGCAGGGCAGGTCCGGTGCAGCGCCGTCACGGACCTGTCAAATGCCGTTCACAGAAAAGTGTGCATCCTACCAAAACCGGGATCGGGAAAACCCGCATTCGATTCCGCATTTTTACAACGACCCCACCAAGGTGGGGCGTGCCTGCCCGGCATTGCGGACGTGCCGACACATGGATTTCATATTTCACTGAAACAATTCGCCTGCGCTCAACGGTCACCGTTTCGGAAAATGACAGTACGCCATGCAGCGTCGAGTTCCGGAATTGGGGCGGGGGAAGCATCTCAATGTCTTAACAAAACGAGAAATTACAGTGAAGAAAGCTCTATTTGCCCTGGCGGCAGCGGGTACCTGCGCCATTTCCGGCGTGGCGTCGGCACAAACCGCCTCCACCGTGACGCTGTACGGCATCGCCGATGCTGGCGTCGAATTCGCCACCCATACGCCTGGCGGCAACGGCGGCACGGTAGCCCGCGTAAGTTCGGGCAACATGTCCGGCTCGCGCTGGGGCCTGCGCGGCACCGAAGACCTCGGCGCCGGCCTGAAGGCGATCTTCACGCTGGAATCGGGCTTCGACATCGATACCGGCACCTCGGGCCAGGGCAATCGCCTGTTTGGCCGCCAGGCCTTCGTCGGCCTGCAGGGCACGTTCGGCGCAGTGACGCTGGGCCGTCAGCAGAACTCGCTGTATGACCTGTTCGGCGCCTATGACCCGATGGGCGTCGGTCCGAAGTACTCGCTGAACAGTGTCGATTCGGGCTTCAACGGCCGTGCCGATAACGCCATCAAGTACACCGGCAAGTTCGGTGGCCTGACCGCCACGACGTTCTACAGCACGGGCCGCGATTCGACCGTCGCCGGCAGCACCGAAGTGCCGGGCAACTACAAGATCGGCCGCAACTTCGGCGCGGGCCTGGCCTACAACGCGGGCGCCTTCTCGATCGGCACCGCGTACGACCAGTACCAGGGCAATATCGCCGCCACCGACGACCGCGCCGTCAAGCGCCTGGCCTTCGGCGGATCGTACGACTTCGGCGTGGCCAAGGTGTTTGCCGGCTACCGCTGGATGCGCGACGACGGCGTTGCCACGGCAGCCACCGCATCGACGCGCAACAACGTGTACTGGCTGGGTGGCCTGTATCGCGTGACGCCGGCGCTGTCGCTGACCGGCGCGGCTTACTACACCGATACGCACAACAGCAACAACGATCCGTGGATGTTCGTGCTGTCGGCCGACTACTCGTTCTCGAAGCGTACCGACGCCTATCTGAACCTGGGCTACGTGCGTAACAAGGGTACGTCGGCACTGGGCCTGAACGGTTCGGGCACGGCCGTGGCCGGCGCCAACCAGACCGGCGCGATCGTCGGCATCCGTCACCGCTTCTAAAGCAGGAGACACTGGCAGACGGGGCCTTTCCCCCCGCACCTGCCGGATAATAAAACGCCCCTCACCCGGCTTGGCGGGACGAGGGGCGTTCTGCATTGGAAAACCGGATGGCGCGCCGGGGCGCGCGGTGGCTTCAGGCGTTGGGCTGGGCGTTGCTGGCGTCGCCGCTGCGCAGGCGTTCCAGCGCGCGCGTCAGCAGCGCGCCTTCTTCGGCATCGGTGGTGGTGTGCAGCATCTGCGCGGCATGGTGCAGGCGTTCCTTGTCAGGCGCGCTGATGCGCTCCGCGGCATCAAGCAGATCGAGTTCCTTGTCGATGCGCTTGCTGAGCTTGCGAACGAATTCCGGGTCGAGCTGACCCTGGGCGGCGCCGTGTGCGATGTGGTACATCAGGGCCGTGAGGCCCTCTGGCGTGGTCTCGGTGGTGTCGAGGGAAGGGCGTTTCATGGCAACTCCGTAAGAGGGTCCCGACCACTGTAGCACTGTAATCGCTAAATCCGATGTCGCCAGCAAAGATAGTGCGTGTGCAGTGACCTTGAGCGACCGGTGTGCGCTCCGGGCGACGCGAAAAGCAGTTTCCAGGTGTCGATCGCCGCGCATCCGGGGCCGCGCGTGAAGGTCGATGAAGGACTTAGCGCGCGTCCGCATGTCGATCAGCGCGCCCCCTTCAGCGCGCCGCCATCAACACGCTCCCCTCTCCACAATCACGGCCCGCAGGCTGCGGCTGCTCCGGACAGGATGACGACCTGACGCAGGCCCTTGGTGGTTGCATCGTCGTCCGCGCCGACGGTGTTGTTGGTGAACTTGCAGCCGTAGTTGGGCGCGGCCACCACCGATGTGGTCAGCACGTCGTCGCCAGCGGGTGTGGGGCCGCCCTGTTCCCAGCTCACCATGTCGTCGAACGCCTTTGCCTGTTCGGCCACCGTGAAGTCGCAATGGCTGATGCCGCGGATCGCGCGTTGCACCAGCCACTTCGACGTGCCGTTGGCATCGGCGCGGCGCTTGTAGATCTGCTCCATGCTGAACGGCACGTACATGTCGCCCAGCGTGTGCAGCGTCAGCACCGGAACGCTGATCTTGGCGGCGTTCTGCGGAATCCAGCGCAAGCCGTCGCGGCGCAGGCGGTTGGCGTCTGGTGTGGCGCGCACGCGGAAGATCGCCGCGTTGAAGGCCTGCTCATCGGGGGACTGCGCCGGGTCGTTGTCGAACTGGTAGGTGAAGCCCGTGGTGTCGACGACGTTCTGCGTCAGCACGCCGTTGACCGTGCCGTCCTGCCCGAATGTGCTCCACACCGCATCCTGCAGTCCCTTGGAGGCCGGGCTCTGGCCGAAGCCCAGCTCGAACAGCGGCCGTTCTCCACCGGTCAGGTTCTTGACCACGGCCTTGAGCTTGTCGCCCGCAGGCGTGGTGGCCGAGGGATACGTCGTGAACAGCGCGGCGACCAGCGGAGCGGCAATCTGTGACCAGTTGCTCACCGGCCACGATGTTGCGGGCATGCCGGCCAGTTGCTGCGCCGCGGTCTGGTAGCCGCCGAAATAGTTGAACAGTTCGGTGTCGCCCAGCACGCCGCACATCGGCACCGATCCGTTGTACGTCACCTTGTGCACGGCGGTCTGGATGTTCTCGGCGTCCACGGCGGCTGCGGCGATATGTCCGCCCATCGAGTGGCCGACGATGTAGGTGCGCGTCGGCGCGGCCAGTGTGCGGCCTTTCTGCTTGGCGATGTCGGTGAACGCCTGCGCCAGCGCATTGGTGTCTTCCACGCCGGCGCGCACGTCGTAATAGTTGGTCGAATAGCTCGATGCCGCCCAGGCATAGCCGGCTTCCAGCAGATGGCGGCGCAGGGCGGGAATCGTGACGTCGAGTTGCGATCCGGTGCCGGCGTAGCCGTGCGCGTACATCACGAGTTTGCCGTTCCAGGCGGCTGGCACCTCGATCATGTAGCCGGCCTTGCCCAGCACGCCGGTCCAGCGGTCTGCTGCCGGAGCGCCCGCCAGCGGCGTGAGCTTGGCGGCCAGCGCAGTTGCATCGACCGTGAAGGTGCGGCTGTCTTGCGGCCGCAGATCCTCGGGCTGAACGGTGGGCGGGGTGGACGCGGCGGGCGGTGGATCGTCGCCGCCGCCGCAGCCGTATAGAAGCGTGCTGGCAGCCAGCGCGATGGCGGCGCTGTGGAATGCGCGATGCATGATGTCTCCTGTCTTCGTTATGTGGATATCGGAGTGCGTCGGCACGCGCGTCCTCTACAACCAGGTGGCCTGCATCTTGTCGATCTCTTCCCCCGCGGTGACAACGCCGCGTCACTGTATCGGGGTTCAAAGCGCACTCCAACTCTCAAACGGGTGACTGAAGACTGCCGCGTGCAGTGCAGCATGGGGGTAGGCGTTATCCGGCAATGCAATGGGAGGGCGGCCGACGGCGTGGCACGAGTGCGCCTGCCTATACTGCGAACGTGGCGCAAATGCGCGCTACGGGGAGCCAGCCATGTCCAGAATTGTTCTACTGTGGATGCTGCCGATGGTCCTTGCGGGGTGCGTGTCGTTCAGCAGCAGCGACCCGAATCCGCCGCAGCGCACCACCGTGGTAACGCCGCCACCGGGCACCGCCACCACCATCTGCAGCCCGGGTCCGTGCTAGGGCGCGGCGCCCGTGGACGAAGCGCCGCGGACGTGCACCTGGCGCACCTGACGCATTACGCCATCGGCAAACAGAATCGGGCGCGATAGCGGGATCCCTGCGGCGCGCAGCGCGTCAGCGGTCCACGTATTGCAGGTGTAGAAACCGTTGTAGCGTGCCGCCGCGCCGAAATAGAGTCCGCCCGGATACGGGCCGTCGCCGAGCCGCAGCGGACGCCCTTGCGCGTCGGTCTGTACTGCCCGATTGAGGAACGCGCGCAAGTGCTCGCGTCCATCGTGATCGATTGCCAACCGCACGACGTTGTCGGCGCCGAACGCGGCCGCCGGTGTATCGCGCAAGATCGTCAGCAGGATCGCGCCGTCGCCAGGCAGCAATGCCGACAGCAGCGTCGAGGGCCCGCGCTCGCGGCTCAGCAGATAGTGGCGATCGCCAAATCCGAAGCAGAGAAACCGCGACCCCTCGTAGCCGTCGGCCAGCCGCAGCAGTTGCGCATCGGCATCGTCGCTGCGGATGCAGATATCGGTATGCCAGCCGCGCTCGACCACGTCGATGGTGGTTTCGACCGGCAGCGCGGCGGCCGGCCTGGTCGCGCATCCGGCCAGCGCGCCCAGCACGGCGACGAGGAGGGTGGCGACGATGGCGTGCGGCGTTGGCATGACGCGGGGCTAGCGCTGGCGGATGGGATGTAGCACGGCGTCTTTCATCGCGTGCGCGCGGAACCGGCCCATGCGCCGGCGGGTGCGGCCACCGTTCGATCGATCAGCCCGACGATGGCCGCCTCAAACGACGCGGCATCGGCGCCCGCGGCAATTTCCAGCGCGGCGCGGTCGAACGCGGCCGACAGCAGCGCCGCCAGCGCATCGGCCGGCGCATCGTCGGCCAGGCCCTGTCCCACTGCCGCGCGCAAGCCCTCGCGCAATGTGCGGCCCGCATGCCGCGCATCGAGCGCGAAGATTTCCGCCGCGCCCAGCACGGCCGGCCCGTCGATCAGCAGCAACTGCGTGCGCCCCGGCACGCGCATCGCCTTCAGGTACGCCAGGCTGCCTGCAATCAGCGCGTCACGGATCGGCACGTCGTGTGGCGCGGCGCGTTCGATTTCATCGGCCACCGCGCGCGCCTCGTCTTCCAGCAGCGTGCGGTACAGGTCTTGTTTGCCGGCGAAATGGTGATAGAGCGCGCCCCGCGTGATGCCCGCGGCCGCGGCAATCTCCGGCGTGGAGGTCGCCGCGTAGCCTTTCTCGATCAGCAATCGGCGTGCCGCGCCCAGCAGCGCCGCGCGCGTTGCCTGCGTGCGCAACTGATTGGATTGTGTTTTTTTATCTTGCATACATACAGCCTGTATGTCATAACTATTGGGAAAAATGCAATCTGTATGTTACGTCAGCCGCCACCAGGAGCCAACATGGAATCGACGCCGCTACGCCTCACCAGTCATTACGCCGTGATTGCCACTCGCGATGTGGCTGCCACCTCTGCGTTTTTTGTCGAACATTTAGATTTTCAGCCGCTGTTCAGCGCTGACTGGTACGTGCATCTGCAGGAGCGCGCCAATCCGCATGTGAACCTCGCGGTGCTGCATGCCGATCACGAAACCATTCCCGCCATCGCGCGCGGCAGGACGGCGGCTGGCGTGCTGCTGAACTTCGAAGTCGAAAATGTCGATGCGGTATATGCGCGGGTGCAGCGTGCGGGCCTGCCGATCCTGCTGCCGTTGCGCAACGAACCGTTTGGCCAGCGCCATTTCATCACGGCAGATCCGAACGGCGTGCTCGTCGACATCATCACGCCGATTGCGCCGTCTGCCGAATTCGCGGCCCAGTACGATGCGGCGGCGCTGCCCGGCTAATGCAAACAGAGCGCAGGCGCTGCAGATGCGACGCACTGTGAGCCGGCTGTCCGACTCAGCCCAGGCCGATCGTCTGCAAGGCCCAGCCGCCCAGCGCGCAGGCCGCCACCACCAGCCACGGCGGTGCGCGCCATGCGGTCAGCGCGACAAGTGCGCACAGTGCCAGCGCAAAGTCGGCGGCGTGCAGCACGGCGCTGGTCCATACGGGGTTGTACAGCGCGGCGACCAACAGCCCCACTACCGCTGCGTTGATGCCGGCCAGCGCCGCGCGCGCGCCGCGATTCCGGCGCAGGCGCTCCCAGAACGGCAGCGCGCCCACCACCAGCAGGAACGATGGCGCAAAGATCGCCACCAGGCACAGTGCGCCGCCGAGCCAGCCGTTCGGCACCACGGCGCCGGCCGCGCCAAGAAACGCGGCGAACGTGAAGAGCGGGCCGGGCACGGCCTGCGTGGCGCCGTAACCGGCCAGGAACGTGTCGTTGTCGACCCAGCCGGTCGGCACCACGGCGGCCTGCAGCAGCGGCAGCACGACGTGGCCGCCGCCGAACACCAGCGCGCCGGCGCGATAGAACGCATCGAACAGCGCCATCGCATGCGTGCCGGACAAGCGCGCGGCCAGCGGCAGGCCCACCAGCAGCGCCGCAAACGCGATCAGGCAGAACAGGGCGACGCCATGGCCGATGCGGATCGGCAGCGGCTCGTGCGGCACGGCATCTGCGGTGCGGAAGGTCCACAGGCCGACGAGGCCGGCGACGACCATCACTCCGACCTGGCACCACGGCGACGGCGCCAGCGTGACCGCGACCGCGGCAAGCCCCATCAGCGTGACGCGCGGCGCGTCGGGACACAGCGAACGGCCCATGCCCCACACCGCCTGCGCCACCACCGCCACGGCGGCCACCTTCAATCCATGCAGCGCGCCGGCCGGCAGCAGCCAGCCAAAGCGCGTGATGCCCTGCGCAAACACCATCAGTGCGAGCGCCGACGGCAGGGTGAAGCCGATCCACGCCGCCAGCGCGCCCGCATAGCCAGCGCGCGACAACCCCACCACCATGCCCACCTGGCTGCTGGCGGGGCCCGGCAAGAACTGGCAAAGCGCGACGATATCGGCGTAGGCGGCGTCGCTGAGCCAGCGCCGGCGCACCACGAAAGCGTCACGGAAATAGCCAAGATGCGCAACCGGGCCGCCAAAGGAGGTCAGGCCCAGACGCAGGAAGACCGCAAAGACTTGCCAGACTTGGCGCATGGGTATGCCTCTCGCGCGGATCACGCGATCGTGTCGTGGGTGGGCTCGGCGCAGTCCGCCACGGCGGGCGCGACGGGCCGGATGGTGGCGACGAGTCCCGTGCCGTCGGCCGGCGCGCGATTGGCCAGCTCGACCGACAGCCCGTGCAGCACGGCTATACGGCGCGCGATGGAAATGCCCAGGCCGGTGCCTTGTTCGTGCTGATTGGCAGTGCGGAAGAATCGATCGCCGAGACGCTCCAGCTGCTCCGGCACGACGCCGGGCCCGCGATCGGACACGACGATGCGGTCCGGCTCGAACGCCAGCGTGACCACGGTCCCGGCAGGACTGTAGCGCAGCGCGTTGTCCATCAGATTGCGCAGCATGAGGCCAAGCAGCGTGGGATCGCCGCACAGCTGCGGCGGCGTCTGCCCGGCCGGCGGCCACAGCACTTCCATGTCGACCTGACGGCGTTCGGACAGCAGCAGGCAATCGCTCAACACATGCTGCGCCACTTCGCGCCAGTCCACGGGGGTGCGTTCGGCAAAGGTGCCTTGGGCTTCGAGCCGGCTCATCGTCAGCAACTGCGAAACCAGATGGCTCATGCGGTCCAGGCCCGCCTCCACCTTGGCGGCGGCCTGGATGCGTTCGTCCGGATCTGGCGAGCGCCGCGCCACTTCCCACTGGGCCTTGAGCGCGGCCAGCGGCGTGCGCATCTCGTGCGCGGCGTCGGCGGTCAGGCGGCGTTCCTGCTCGATCAGCGCGGAGACTCGATCGAGCATCTGGTTCATTGCGCGCACCAGCGGCGTCAGTTCGGACGGCACGTTGTCCATCGACATTGGCGCGGGATCGCCGGGCGCGCGATCGGCAATCGCGTGCGATAACGTCAACATCGGGCGCAACGTGCGGCGCACGGCCCAGATCAGCAACGACGTGAGCAGCGGCAGGCCGAGCACCCACGGCAGTACCTGCGCCTGCAGGTACGACACGACCAGTTCCTCGCGTTCGGCCAGGATCTGCCCGACGCAGACGCGCCAGCCTTCCACGGGGTCGTCAAGGTAGTAGAGGCGCCACGGAACACCGTCGATTTTGCGTTCGGTGAAGCCGCGCACGCCGCCCAGGCGGGGCAGCCGGTCGCCTTCGGGGTCGATGTGCAGCGCCTCGCCGCCGGGACGCCAGGCGGCAATCGCCAGGTCGCCGAGGCCGGCGTCGCCCATGTCGCCGAGATCGGCGTCGCCGGGCGCTGGGCCCTCGCCGCCATTGGGCGGCGACACCGCGGGCGACCCCGGGTGCACCAGCGGCAGCATGGCCTGCATCTGCTGTGCCATGCGGACCATCGCCGTGTCATAGAGCTCGTTGATTTCCTCCTGGGCGCTCAGGTAGACCAATACGCTGGTCAGTACCCAGGCAAACGCCACCGTGGCCAGAACGGCCAGCAGCAGCCGCCTTTGCAGCGTCATGCATCCTCTCCGGCGGTCGGCTCCGTGGCCGGGGCGCCGAGCGCTTCGAGCGAACCGAGCGTATAGCCCGCGCCGCGCAGTGTGCGCACGATGCCGGGATGCAGCTTGCGGCGCAGATGATGGATATGCACTTCCAGCGTGTTGCTTTCCGATCCTTTTTCCCAGTCGTAGAGCTTGTCGCGCAGGAATTCGCGCGTCAGCACGCGGTTCGGGTAGGTCAGCAGCAGTTCCAGCAGCATCGATTCGCGGCTGGTCAGGTCGACGGTCTTGCCTTGCCACGTCGCCAGCCGCGCCGCGGGTTGATATTCGAGCGGTCCATGACGCCACACCGGCTCGGGCATGCCGGCCGCGCGGCGCGTCACGGCGCGCAGGCGCGCGGCCAGTTCATCGAGATCCACGGGTTTGACCAGATAGTCGTCTGCGCCCGCATCAAGCCCGCCGATACGGCTTTGCACGGCGTCGCGCGCGGTCAGCACCACCACCGGTACCGTGCGGCCCTGCTGGCGCCAGCGCTTGAGCAGTGCAATGCCGTCGTCGTCGGGCAGGCCGAGGTCGAGCAGCACGGCGTCGTAGTGCACTGCCGCCACCGCGCGATCGGCTTCGGCGCAGGAAGAGAACCAGTCGACCGCGTGCCCCATCAGCTTGAGCCCACGCTGCAGCCCGTCGCCAAGCATGGTGTCGTCTTCAACGATAAGAATCCTCATGATTGGCAGTCTGAAAACAATGGTTTGAATTAGGGGTTTGGAACGGGTCGATTAGTGCACATCGAACGGGCCAAAGGGTAGCATCGCCCGCAGGCCGCTGCACGCTTAATCTGGCGTTAAGGTGCATCTCATAACCTGCGCGCACAAATTCGACAATCATCTTTTTTCATGCGCGTGCTGGCAAGGCACGCGCTTCGCGTTTTTCCAGCCCCCGGGATCCCAATGCCCCCCACCAAAATTCAGGCGAGCACGCACCAAGCGATCTCCGAAGTCGCCCCTGCATCACCCGCCGCCGCGGGACCGCGCGCCCCGGCGTGGTCCGTTTCCACCGGCTGGGTAGTGGCGTTCGTGGCCCTGGTCTTGCTGGTCTGGTTTGGCTCGCTTGGCCTGCGCCATCTGGTGGGGCCGGACGAAGGGCGCTACGCGGAGATCTCGCGCGAGATGGTGGCCACCGGCGACTGGGTGACGATTCGCTACAACGCGCTCAAATACTTCGAAAAGCCGCCGTTCCATATGTGGGTCACTGCGCTGACCTACGCGTTGTTCGGTCTGGGCGAATGGCAGGCACGGCTGACCGTGGCGCTGGCCGGGCTGCTCGGCATCGGCATGTCGATGCTGGCGTCGTGGCGCTGGTTTGGCGCGCGCGCCGCCGCGTTTACCGGCTTGGCGTTGCTGGCCGCGCCGATGTGGAGCGTGGCCGCCCATTTCAACACGCTCGATATGACGCTGGCCGGCGTGATGTCCTGCATTCTGGCCTGCATGCTGATGTCGCAGCATCCAGCCACGTCGCGTAACGGCCGACGTGCCTGGATGCTGGCGTGCTGGGCGGCGATGGGCGTGGCCATCCTGACCAAGGGACTGGTCGGCATTGCGCTGCCCGGGCTGGTGCTGGTGGTTTATACGCTGGTCTCGCGCGACTGGGGCATCTGGCGGCGGCTGCACCTGACCGCCGGGGCGGTCGTGATGCTGGCGATTGCCGTGCCGTGGTTCTATCTGGTGGCGCAGCGCAACCCCGAGTTTCTGAATTTCTTTTTCATTCACGAGCACTGGCAGCGCTACACGTCGAATGTCCACTCGCGCGGCGGCCCGATCGTGTATTTCGTGCCGCTGATCATCGGCGGTTTTCTGCCGTGGGCGAGTCTGTTTCCGCGCATGTGGAACGCGATGCGCACGCCGGTGGAAGGCGAGGCGCGCTTTCGCCCCGCGCTGATGGTTGGCATCTGGGCCATCGCGATTTTCGTGTTCTTCAGCCTGTCGCGCTCGAAGCTGCCCGGCTATATCGTTCCGGTTATTCCCGCGTTGGGCATCCTGGCTGGCATGGCGCTCGACCGCATTGACGTGCGCGCGTGGGGCAAGCACCTGACAGGGATGACGATCGTGGTCGCGTGCGGCTTGCTCGCAAGCCCCGTGGTGGCGACGCTGAATGCCAACCATACGCCCAACATGTTCTATCGCAGCTTTGCGATTTGGGTGGCAGTGGCGTTCGTGATCATGCTGCTCGGCGCAACGGCGGCGCGCGCGGCGCTGCGCCGCGGCGTTCTGCCCAGCGTGGCGGTGTACGCGCTGGGCATGTATCTCGGATTCACCGCGGCGCTGCTCGGGCACGAGACCGTTGGCGGCCCGGCCTCGGGCGCCGATCTGGCGCCGCAGGTGGCCCAGCAGCTGACGCCGGGCATGAAGCTCTACGGCGTGCGCATGCTCGACCATACGCTGCCGTTTTATCTGCGCCATCCGCTCACGATGGTTGCCGAGGCCGACGAACTGACCTTCGGCACGAGCGTGGAACCGCAACGCTGGCTGCCCAGCGTCGCGGCATTCGAAAAAGTCTGGAAGGGCGGCGAACCCGCGATGGCCGTGATGTCGCCGGCCACCTATCTGGAACTGTCGCCGACGATTCCGTTGTATGTCGTCGCGCGCGACTGGCGCCGCGTGGTGGCCACCAACGTGCCGCCCGGAACGCCGCGCGGCGCAAACTAGCCCCCGCGACACTCGCGCGCTTGCCCGCGCATCGGGGCCGCGTTCTGGCGGTCCGATGCACGCGCTGCGCGCGCTTTATTTTTGCAGTGCTAACCTGTTCTACCCATGCAGCAAAAGCGAGTCCTGATTCTTGGCGTCAACGGCTTCATCGGCCACCACCTGACGCGCCGCATCCTGGAAACCACGCCGTGGGAGGT
>NZ_JBXALD010000006.1:0-403652 GCF_058799075.1 Cupriavidus sp. GW822-FHT06G04
CGATTCGCGCCCAACGTGGCCTAGGTACGTCCCTAGACTTTCGGCGAGCTGAACTAAGGCGTTTTCACACACCCTCGGCCGTAAAGCGCCATCTAGGAGGTCGGCGGCCTGGGAGGGCACTCGACTGAATCGTCGTTCGATGCGAAGAGAGGATGGTTTCGCAGCGCCTGTTCGAGGTCGAGTTGATTTACCAAGCGCTGGCGCTTGACGTTCAGCGGCACCTTGGCGGGCCGCGGCGGCTCGCCGTGCAGCGTGCGTGAGGGGGCTGCGAAGCGGCGGTTGTCACGCAACGCCTGCACCTCGGCTGCGATAGCCAGTGTCCGACCCAGCCGCTTGTTGTCGACGATTGCTCCCTGGTCGACCTCCGGGAAGCGATCGTAGATGGTGTAGGGCAGGGAAGCGCCATCCGCCCACAATTCGACATGACCATCCGGATACTCGGCCACCTCGATGTATCGGTGGATCAGGCCGCGGTGTTCCGGGAGATCTTCGAGCAGGTACAGCACCTTGGCGTACTGCAGCGTCAGGCTCTGTGACACCTTGCGCCACTCGCGCCAACTGAAGATCCGTGCCAGATCCTCGTCGCCGCGCAGCGGCCGGTGGGCATCGAACTCGCTGCGCGGCGTTTTGCCGAAGCGAGCGTTGAAGTCGACCATGAAGATGGGGGCGAACCTGTTCGCCGCTTCCATCGAAGTGATACCGTGCAGCCGCAGCTCCTTGACCAGACGGTCCTGCAGGGTACCGTTCATCCGTTCGACACGGCCCTTGGCCTGACTTGTGTTGGCGCACAGGATATCGATGTTGAGCTCGTACAACGCCCGGCCGAACTGTGTATAGCCGCGGCCTTCGGCATTGTCCTTCGCATTGACCCGAAAGACGCCAGCCTTGTCGGAATAGAACGCTTGGGGCTTGCCATGGCGCTCGAGGTAAGCGCGTGTGGCGGCGAAATAGGCCAGCGTCGATTCTGTCGGCACGAACAGCAATTGCAGCAGGCGGCCGGTGGCGTCGTCCACGAAGACGAGCAGCGTGCAGGCCGGCGCCCGGTCCTCGAACCAGGCGTGATCGCTGCCGTCGATCTGCACCAACTCGCCCAGACAGGACCGGCGATTGCGCGGTTGATGGATCTGGGGCGGACGTTGCCTGCGTGGCACCCAGAATCCCGCGTCGATCATGATCCGGCGCACCGTCTCCTTGGCCAAGTCGATGCCGTGACGCTCGCGCAGCTTCTCGGCGGCCAAGGTCGGGCCGAAATCGGCGTAACTGTCGCGGATCAGGCCGCGCACGCGCGCCTCGACGCCTGGCGGGAGCTGGTTGTGTCCGGGCTGCCCCCAGCGGCGGGAGACCAGACCCTGTGGGCCGTCCAGCCGGTAGCGCTGCGCCAGCCGCTCGATCTGGCGCCGGCTGATGCCAAGCTTCTCGGCGGCGCGCCAGACCATCAGACCGTCCCGCACGACGGCCTCGATGACCTTGCAGCGATCCAGTTCCCGCAGGCTCATGGTGATGGTGTCCGGTCGTGTCATGTCGCGCTCCAACGAAGCCATGGGGTACGACATCTCAATCTAGCCCAGGTACGACATTACAACTTGGCCGTGACATCTCTTGTACGTATAATGTTTGTTATGTTAAATCACAAATAAATCCCCCATGAACACACCCCAGCCCCCTATCATCACGGCCTTTGAACGATCGCCCGATGGCGGTCGGGGGCTTGCGCGGGATACGCGGGTGCGTTGGGCGCTCGAGGAAGTTGGCGTGGCTTATGGCGTCCGGCATGTCTCGTTCGCGGCGATGAAACAGCCTGCGCATTTGGCGCTGCATCCGTTTGGGCAGATTCCTACCTTTGAGGAAGGCGATCTGGTTCTGTTCGAGACCGGCGCGATCGTGCTCCATATTGCCCAGCGCTATCCGGGGTTGTTGCCTGACGATGGCAATGCCCGCGCCCGTGCGATTGCGTGGATGTTTGCCGCGCTCAACACTATGGAGCCGCCGATTCTGGAGCTTGCGGTCGCCAAGTTTCTGGAGGGCGACCGGCCGTGGGCGGCGGAGCGGCTGCCGCTGGTCATGGGTCGGATCCGCGATCGGCTGGTGCAACTGTCCGCGCACCTTGGCAAGTCAGACTGGCTCGACGGTGCGTTCAGCGCGGGCGATCTGATGATGGTGTCGGTGCTGTTGCGGCTACGGTCGTCAGGGCTGCTGGCCGAATTCTCGAATCTCGCGGCCTACGTCGGCCGGGGCGAAGCGCGGCCCGCGTACCAGCGGGCCTTCGACGCGCAACTGGCGGATTTCAATGCCGCCAATCCGGCAGGCTGAGAAGAACCAGAACCAATAGCGCCGCCGAGTCGTTTCAGACTCCGCGGCGCCCTGCCCTCAGGCGCCTACCGGTTTGCCTTCGCGATGCCGCACCACCACCGTCGACGAGCGCGACGGGAGGTTGGCGTCGGGCCAGTTTCCGCCTGCCGCGCCGGTGCCGGTCGGGTGCTGGATGTTGATGAAGAACGTGGTCAGATCCGGCGTATAGGCCAGGCCAGTGATCTCGCATCCCACCGGGCCGACCAGCAGCCGCCGCACTTCCTTCGTGACCTGATCGACGTAGTGCATCGAGTTGGCACCGAAGATGTTCGTGACGGAAGAACCCGTGCCGGCGTCGGTTTGCACCCAGAGGCGTCCCTTCGGATCGACGCGGATGCCATCGGGGCTGCTGAAAGTCGCGCCGACCATGTTGCCCTTGAGATTGGCGGCGGCAATCGACGGATCGCCGGCCAGCAGCAGGATTTCCCACTTGAACTTGGTGGCCAGCGGGCTATCGCCGTCCTCGCGCCAACGGATGATATGGCCGTGCGAGTTGTTCGGGCGCGGGTTGGCGGCATCGGTCTGGACGCGGCTGCCGTTGTTGGTCAGCGTGCAGTACACCGTCCGATCCTGACCGACCGTGATCCACTCCGGGCGGTCCATCAGCGTGGCGCCGGCAACGCGGGCCGCGGCTTTGGTGTTGACCAGCACATCGGCCTGGGTATTGAAATCGACGTTCACCGGCGTGACGACGCCCGGCGCGGCCTGGGTCCAGTTGCCGGGGTCCGACGCGCCGGCGACGAGACCGTTCTTGCCCTGGGTCAGTTCGACCCATTCGCCCGTGCCGTCGCCGTTGAACTTGGCCGCGTAGAGCGTGCCGGTGTCGAGCAGGCTGGCGTTGTTCAGGCGATTGGTGGCGTCGAACGCGGCGCTCGGGATGAACTTGTAGATGCAGCCCGGCGTGCCGTCGTCGCCCATGTAGAAGGCCACGCGGTTATCGGCCGTGGTCATGAACGCGGTGTTCTCATGATCGAAGCGGCCCATCGCAGTGCGCTTCACCGGCAGGCCACTCAATTGCTGGAGCGGATCGATCTCGACCACCCAGCCGTAGCCCTGCTCTGCCTGGGTCGGATCCAGATAGTTGTCGGTGGTTTCCTCGCACGTCAGGTAGGTGCCCCACGGCGTATGGCCGCTGGAACAATTGTTGAGCGTGCCGATGACCACCGGTCCCACCGTCGTGGCGGCCGGGCCGGAGACGCGATACGAGGTATTGCCCGAGTAACGCTTGTTGTACAGCGAGTTGCGCTTGACGCCCCACTTGCCGGCAACGAGTTCGATCTCGATCACGGACACACCGACCGACGACAGCACGAGACGCTTCTGTTCGGGCGTCGCCGTGGCGGCGTTGTACGAGCCGGACATCAGGATTGCGGCATCCGGCGCTTCGTGATTGATCACCAGCAGGCCGCCCTTTTGCGGATCGACGCCCGGGATTTCGAAAAAGTGCATGCCGTCGTGATTGCCACCGGCCTGCTGTTCGGTTTCCATCGACGTCTGAAATGCGCCCTTGTACCCGACCGCGCCCGGCGCAACCGGATCGCCGGCGGAGAACAGCACATAGCTTTCGTAGGTCGCGGGCACGGTCACCTGGTTGGCCGTGATCTTCGCATCGAGCCCCTTGAAGGTGACGCTGTAATCGAGCGGCTGCTGCGGCGTGGGGCCAGGTGCCGGGGCCGGTGCGGGACCCGGCGCAGGAGCGGGCGCGGAATTGTCGTCGCCGCCGCAGGCCGCGAGCAGCGATCCGCCGCCGAATGCCGACAAGAGCGACATACCGAGGCTGCCGCGCAGCACGCGGCGGCGGGCCGGGTTGGCTGCCACCAGTTCTTCGAGCGTCTGGCCCGGAACCGTCTTGATGCCTTCGGCTTCGCGACGCGGTGCGCGCAACTCGTCAGTGATATACGACATGCTTCCTCCAGTCTTTGCGGGGCAGGCGCTCGTTGCATGCAGAGCACCCGGTTTCGGGATCAGCCGCAGATACTAGGGAAGTGATGTGTCGGTTTCGTTACTGAATGACTGGACAATCAGTCAGATAGTCAGATGCCCGGACGGGACGGTGAGATTCGGGCCGCTCAATCCAAGCCCTTCGATCCTCGTCGATACACGCCAGGCGTGTGGGATGGCAGGCGCCGATTCGCCAACGATCGCTGCATCGGCGCCCTTCCCTGCGCTCGTTCCGACTTTGGCCCAACGCCATTACGGATCGCCCGCCGCGAGATAGTCGTCCACCGCACTGCCCACGGTCGGATGGAAGCGGTCATCGCCGAACACATCGGTCAGTTCGAAGCGCCGGAGCTTGTCGCGCACCGGGTCCTTCATCTCGGCGAAATGTAGTGCGATACCGTCTTCGGCCAGCGCTTGCGCAAGTTCGCGCAGCATGTCGGCCGACGTCACGTCGACGCTGGTCACGGGTTCGGCGGCAACTACCACGCGGCGCACCGGCGTAGGCGCCGCCGCGACGGCTTCCAGCAGCCGCTGCTGGAACAGTTCGGCATTGGCGAAGAACAGCGGCGCATCCCAGCGGAACAGCACCAGCCCGGCAATCTGCTCGCCATGCGGATATCGCTGCAGGTCGTGGTAGCCGCGCAGGCCCGGCACGCGGCCCAGCACGGCAAAATGCGGCCGCCAGCCGTCCCACAGGAATTCGATGATCGCCAGCGCCACCGCGATGCAGATGCCGGGGATGGCGCCGAACGCCGCCACCGCGACGAAGCACAGCATCGACAGCCAGAACTCCCATTGCTGGATGCGGAAGATGCGCTTGAGATCCTTGAACTCGAACAGGCCGAGGGCCGCGGCGATCACCACGGCAGCCAGCGCGCTGTGCGGCAGATCGCGCAGCAGTTTGGGCGCGAACATCAGCAGCACGGCCACCGCGACCGCGCCGACCACCCCGGTCAGCTGCGTGCGCGCGCCGGCGGCTTCCGCCACGGGCGTGCGCGACGCACTACTGCTGACCGGAATCCCCTGGAAGAACCCCGCCGCCAGGTTGGCAACGCCCAGCCCGACCATTTCCTGGTTGGGATCCACATGCACGCGTGCGCGCGCGGCGAACGTGCGCGAGAGCACGCTGGTGTCGGCAAAGGCAATCAGTGCCACCGTACAGCCGCCCAGCACGATCTTGACCAGATCCGCCCCCTCGAACCATGGCACCACAAACACCGGCAAGCCTTGCGGAATCTCGCCCAGCACCTTCACGCCGAATGCGTCCAGATCGAAAACGATGACCGCCAGCGTGGCCAGCACCACCGCGATCAGCAGCCCGGGAATGCGCAGGAAGCGCTTGAGCAGCAGGATCACCGCCAGGCTGCCCGCTCCTACCGCAAAGCTGTACCAGTTGGCCTTGCCGGCGAAGATCGACTGGGCCAACTGCCATAGTTCGGCAAGCGGTCCTGCATCGTCGACCTTGATGGCAAACAGCTTGGGAAGCTGACTGACCAGCACCGTCAGCGCGATGCCGTTGGTGTAGCCATAGCGAATCGGCTTCGATAGCAGTTCCGTGATGAATCCCAGCCGCAGCAGCCCCAGCGTGATGCAGAACACGCCCGCGACGATTGCCATTAGGCTGGCCGTGGCGATCGCGCGAGCCGGGTCTCCGGCCGATGCGCTGAGCACCACGGCAAGGATCGGTGCGGCCAGCGCGGAGTCCGGGCCGAGCACAAGGATGCGGCTCGGGCCAAACAGCGCATAGGCCAGCAGCGGGACAATCGTCGCGTACAAGCCGTAGACGCCCCCCACGCCCGACGCCTCCGCGTAGGCGATCCCGACCGGCACCAGCATCGAGGTCAGCACCAGCCCGGCCGCCAGATCGCGCGGCAACCAGGCAGCCTGATACCCCTTCAGTATCGCGATGCCGGGAAGCCAGCGCAGTGCGCCGTCCAGCGATGCGGGTGGATGCAATGCCATGGCCGTGTGCGATCCGTTTTGCCTCGATCAGGTTTCGATGATAGTCATCCACTACCTTTGCATCGCGGGCCCCGATTTGCCATTGGACTTTGGACTCACGACGCCGCGCGCGCCGCGGGCGCGGGGAATTGCGGTATCCCTTTGGGCCAATTGAGCGTCACGCCTTCGCGCACTACGTTGACTATCGAGAACGAGTACGACGCGATCTTCGCGTCGGCTTACGTCATGCCACCGGAGACGCGCAATGAGCAAACGGGATACGTCCAGCCTGGCGAGCTTGTCGCCATTCGAACTGAAAGACGAGCTGATCAAGCTTGCGGGCAGCACCAGTAACCGGCTGATGCTCAATGCCGGGCGCGGCAATCCGAACTTCCTTGCGACCGTTCCGAGACACGGATTCTGGCAACTGGGGCTGTTCGCGATGACCGAATCGGAGCGCTCGTTTTCGTATCTGAGCCCGGGCGTGGGCGGATTCCCGCGCCGCGCGGGCATCGAGGAGCGCTTTGACCTGTTTGCGCGCCATTACCGCGATGTGCCCGGTGTGCACTTCCTGGCGGGCGCGGTCTCCTATGTGCGCGATCAGTTGGGGCTCGACGGCGGCGATTTTCTATACGAAATGTGCGAGGGCATCCTGGCCTGCAACTACCCGGTGCCCGACCGCATGCTCAGGTTGAGCGAAAAGATCGTCAAGCAGTACATCCGCAGGGAAATGATCGGCAAGCATCCGTTCACCGGTGACTTCGATCTCTACGCCGTGGAAGGCGGCACGGCCGCGATGACCTACCTGTTCAACTCGATGCGCGTGAATCATCTGCTGAAGGCGGGCGACACGATCGCGCTGGGCATGCCGATCTTCACCCCGTACATCGAGATCCCGGAGCTGGCCGAATACCACCTGACCGAACTGTCGATCGACGCCGATCCCGCCGCCGGCTGGCAGTATCCGAAGCAGGAACTGGACAAGCTGCGCAACCCCAAGGTGAAGGCGTTCTTCCTGGTCAATCCCAGCAACCCGCCCTCCGTGCGCGTCAGCGACGAAAGCCTGGAATATCTGGCCGAGATCGTCAAGGAGCGTCCGGACCTGATCATTCTGACCGACGATGTGTACGGCACGTTTGCCGACAACTTTGTCTCCCTGTTCGCAATGTGTCCGCACAACACGATCCTCGTGTACTCGTACTCGAAGTACTTCGGTGCCACCGGCTGGCGGCTCGGCGTGATCGCCACGCACAAGTCGAACCTGCTCGACGCCAAGATCGCTGACCTGCCCAAGGACGAGCGCCACGGCCTCAATCAGCGCTATGCGTCGATCACCACCAAGCCGGAAAAATTGCTGTTCATCGACCGCGTGGTGGCCGACAGCCGCACCGTGGCGCTGAACCACACCGCCGGCCTGTCCACGCCGCAGCAGGTGCAGATGGTGTTGTTTTCGCTGTTCTCGCTCGTGGATACGGCCGAAACGTACAAGCAAACGATGAAGCAGCTGATCCGCAGCCGCAAGGCCGCGCTGTACCGCGGCATGGGCACGCCGCCGGCGCCGGTCGACGCTAACGTGGTCGATTACTACACGCTGCTCGACGTGGAGCAGATGAGCCGAGAAGTCGGTCCCGATTTCGTCGCGTGGCTGCTCGATTCGATCGAGCCGCACGAACTGCTGTTCCGCCTGGCCGAAGAAGCCGGCGTGGTGCTGCTGCCGGGCGGAGGTTTCGGCACGCGACATCCGTCAGGCCGCGTCTCGCTGGCCAACCTGAACGAGGAGGATTACGTCAAGATCGGTCGATCCGTGCGCAAGCTGCGCGACGAATACCTGGAACGCTACCGCGCCGCGGGCAAAGAGGGCAAAGAGGGCAAGGCCAAGAAAAAATAGGCGCACCCCGGGCAACGCCAGCACGCAGTTCGGACGCCGATAACAAGAGGGAAACATCATGACCTGGTTCGTTGACACGCTGAAGGCCTATCCGGAGATCGCCATATTCCTTGCGCTGGGCATCGGGTACTGGGTCGGCGGCAAGAGCTTCAAGGGCTTCAGCCTTGGCGCTGTGACGTCGACCCTGCTGGTGGCCATTGTCATCGGCATCCTGGGCGTCAAGATCTCGGCCAACGTGAAGTCGGTGTTCTTCCTGATGTTCCTGTTTGCCGTGGGCTACGGCGTGGGGCCGCAGTTCGTGCGCGGCATTGCCAAGGACGGGCTGCCGCAGGCGATCTTCGCGGCAATCATGGCGGTCTTCTCGCTGGCAGCGGCGGCCGTGGCGGCGAAGATCGCCGGCTACGATCTCGGTTCGGCGGCGGGCCTGTTCGCGGGGTCGCAGACCATCTCCGCATCGATGGGGCTGGCCACCGACGCCATCAATCGGCTGGGGCGCTCGCCCGAGGAAACCAAGGTCCTGCTGGACGGCATGCCCATCGCCTATGCGGTGACCTATATCTTCGGCACCGTGGGCTCGGCCATCATCCTGGCGCAGCTGGGGCCCAAACTGCTCAATATCGATCTGGTGGCGGCATGCAAGGAATACGAGACGATGCTGGGCGCCGGCTCGGCCAGCGCCGATGGGGCGACCGAATGGCATGACTTCGAGATGCGCGCGTATTCCGTGGCGCAGGACAGCCCGTTCATCGGCCGCACGGTCGGCGAGATCGAGGCCGGCACACGCGAAGGCGTGCGCGCATTTGTGGAGCGGATCCGGCGCAACGGCAAGATCATCGAGATCGACCGCACCACCGTGATCGAAGCGCAGGACGTGGTGGCGATCGGCGGCAAGCGCGACCAGATGATTCTGCGGCTGGGACCGAGCGGACGCGAGGTGGAAGATGCGGAATTGCTGAACATCCCGACCGAAGGCGTCGACATCTACATCACCAATAAGAAGGTCGACGACAAGACGCTGCAGGAGCTCGCGCGCTGGCCCGGCGCGCGCGGCGTGTTCCTGAAAAAGATCAAGCGCGGCCCGACCGAGACAGTGATCCCGGTGCTGCCCAAGACGCGCCTATATCGCGGCGACGTGATCACCGTGGTCGGGCGCACGCAGGACATCAACGCCGCCGCACGCGAGATCGGCTACGTCGATCGCCCCACCACCGTGACTGACGTGGCGTTCGTGTCGCTTGCCATTACCGTCGGCGCGCTGATCGGCGCCGTCGTGATCAACGTGGCCGGCATCCCGCTGACGATTTCGACGGCAGGCGGATCGCTGATCGCCGGCATCGTGTTCGGCTGGTTCCGTGCCATTCATCCAACCTTTGGACGGATCCCCGAACCGACGTTGTGGTTCATGAACTCGGTGGGCCTGAACGTGTTCATCGCCGTGGTCGGCATTTCCGCCGGGCCCGGCTTTGTCGCCGGGCTGCAGAAGCTCGGCATCAGCCTGTTCCTGTGGGGCATTTTCGCCACCACCGTGCCGCTGCTTCTCGGCATGCTGCTGGCAAAGTTCGTGTTCAAGTTTCACCCCGCGCTGATCCTCGGCATCTGCGCCGGCGCGCGCACCACAACGGCCGCGCTCGGCATGGTGTGCGAAGCGGCCAAGAGCCAGGTGCCCGGGCTTGGCTACACGGTTACGTATGCCGTGGGCAACACGCTGCTGACGATCTGGGGCATGGTGATCATCATCATCCTGTCCTGACGCAGGACCGCGCGCATACGCCGCGTGTCTGCGGTTATCGCCCCAGGGCCTTGGGGGCGCAGCAAGCGCCGCCTGACGTCCAACGGGTTTTCCCGCACTGTCCCAAAATGCAAAACCGTTGTCACGGATAATCAAATCGTCGCCTCCCAATACGGGATACTTCGCTCGTCGCGGCCAGCCCGGCGCGCGTAGCCGCAAGCAGGTTTTCACCTGCTGTGGCGCAAGTATTCGAGGAGACGGTTTTCATGTTCCCACGCAACCGCAACCGCAACCGCACCTATGCGGACGCTCCGGCCCGTAACGGCGGCCCACCGCGTTCGCGCCATTACCCCTGGCTGGTCTTTGCATTGAGCTTTTGCCTGCTGTTGTCCGACTACATGTCGCGCCAGGTGCTCAACGCACTGTTTCCGCTGCTCAAGGCGGAATGGCTGCTGAGCGACGCCAGCCTCGGCGCGCTCGGCGGCGTGGTGGCGCTGATGGTGGGCGTGCTGACCGTGCCGCTGTCGATGCTCGCCGACCGTTGGGGACACGTGCGCAGCCTCACGCTGATGGCGTTGCTGTGGAGTCTGGCCACGCTCGGATGCGCGCAGGCCAATTCGTTCGGCGCGATGTTCGTCGCCAGGCTATGCGTGGGCGTTGGCGAAGCGGCCTACGGCAGCGTCGGCATCGCGCTGGTGCTCTCGGTGTTTCCGCGCGACATGCGCTCCACGCTCAGCGCGGCGTTCATCGCCGGCGGCGCTTTCGGATCGGTGTTGGGCATGGCGCTCGGCGGCGTGATCTCGGCTCATTTCGGCTGGCGCTTTGCGTTTGCCGGCATGGCGCTGTTCGGGCTGGTGCTGGTTGTGCTGTACCGCATGGTCGTGACCGAACGCCGACTGCAGCAGCAGCGCGTAACAGTCGAGCCTTCGCACCCCGCCGCCGCGCCGGGCTGCGCCATGTCGATCCGCGCCCTGCCCGCGGCGCTGTTCTCGTCGCGCTCGATCCTGTGCGCGTACGTGGGCAGCGCCTTGCAGTTGCTGGTGATGGGGTCGCTGCTGGCGTGGATGCCGAGCTATCTTGGCCGCTACTACGGCATGGCCACGGCGCCCGCGGGCCTGGCATCGGCCGGCTTCGTGCTGGCCGGCGGCGCCGGCATGATCATGTGCGGCGTGCTGACCGACCGCGTAGCGCGCCGCACGCCCGCGCTGAAGTGGCGCATGGCCATGCTCTACAGCGTGGGTTGCTTCGCCCTGCTCTTCACTGGATTTCATATGGCGCCCGGCGCGGCGCAACTGGCGCTGATGGCGGGCGGCATGCTGCTGGCCGGCGGCAGCGCCGGACCGGCCAGCGCGGCGGTGGCCAACCTCACCGACCCGAGCATCCACGCCACGGCATTCGCCACGCTGACGCTCGCCAACAACCTGATCGGCCTGGCGCCGGGGCCATATCTGGCCGGCGTACTGGCCGACCACATCGGCCTGTCGCTCGCGTTGCAGTGGCTCACGCTCGGTGCGTTGCTGGCCGCGCTGTGCTTCGTGATCGGACGCCGCACCTATTCGGCCGACCTGTTGCGCCTGGCGCAGCGCGGCCGGTACGCCTGATTTCTTCCACGACACCGACTGACGATGACGATGACGATGCACCTGCCATCCGACACCACGATCCTGATCGTCCCCGGTCTGCGCGACCACGTTGCCGAGCACTGGCAAACGCTGTTGCAGGCCGAACTGCCAAACGCGCGCAGCGTGCCGCCGCTGGAGATCGACAAGCTTAGCCGCGCAGCGCGTGTCGCCGCACTGGACGCGGCCATGGCCGCCATCGACGGCCCCGTGATGCTGGTCGCGCACAGCGCCGGCGTGATGATCACCGCGCATTGGGTCCACAGCGGCTCGGCTCATCTGGGCCGCGTGCGCGGTGCGCTGCTGGCAACGCCGGCCGATCTCGAGCGCCCGATGCCGCCCGGCTATCCCGACATGGCGACGCTGGACCAGCACGGCTGGCTGCCGGTGCCACGCGGCCCGTTGCCCTTCCCCGCGCTACTGGCCGCGAGCCGCAACGATCCGCTTGCGGCGTTCGAGCGTGCCGCCGATCTGGCCGGCGATTGGGGTTGCTGGATCGAGGACCTGGGCGAAGTCGGTCATCTGAATCCCGCTGCCGGCTTCGGGCCATGGCCGCAAGCCAAGGCGCTGATCGGGAGGCTGGTGGCACTGACGTCGCACCCGGCACCGAGCGCACCCAACGGTTCAGCGCAATAGGTTTTCGCAGTCATCCGCAGTACCCCACGTTGTAATTTCCGACGGAAAAACCGCAGCAATTCAGCACAAAAAACACAAGAGGAGACTTGTCACATGAAGCTCAAGGGCATGGCCATGGCCGCATTGCTTGCGTGCACCGGCAGCGCTTTCGCGCAATCGAACGTCATTCTGTATGGCGTGGCCGACATCAACATGGAATACGTGAACCACGTGGGCGCCGTGCCTACCGCGGCGAACGGCTTCAATCCCGGCCCGTCGCACGACGTGTACCGCATGAGTTCCGGCGGTCTGGCGGGCTCGCGCTGGGGCTTGCGCGGCACCGAGGACCTGGGCGGCGGCCTCAGTGGCGTGTTCGTGCTGGAGAGCGGTTTCAGCCTCGACAACGGCACGCTGCAGCAAAGCGGCCGGCTGTTTGGCCGCCAGGCTTTCCTGGGATTATCCGATGCACGTTTCGGGCAAATCAGCCTGGGCCGCCAATACACCTCGATGTTCGAGGCGCTGGCCAACTTTTCGCCGACCGCGTATGCCACGCAGTACGAGCCCGTGGTGCTGCAATCGGGCGCCAACTTCCGCGAGGACAACACCGTCAAGTACACCGGCAAGTTCGGGCCGGTGACCGCGTTGGCGCACTATTCGTTCGGCACCGGCCTGGCGCTGCCGGCCTCGGTGGGCTTGCCGATCCCGATCGGCGGCAATGGCGAGGTGCCGGGATCGTTCCGCCGTGACACCGCCTACGGTGCGGCGCTGGCCTGGCAGAGCGGCCCGTTCGGCGCGACGGTCGGCTATGACCAGTGGAATCCCACCATCGGCACCAGCAGCGGCACGCTCAAGAAGCTCGCGGTGGGCGCCAGTTATACCTTCGGCAACGTTGCCAAGATCATGGGCGGTTATCGCTGGGGCCAGAACAAGAACGCCGCGGGCGACACCCTCCAGCGCGACGACTTCTACTGGATCGGCGCCAACTACCAGCTGACGCCAGCCGTCGGCCTGACGCTCGAATACAACTATGACGACGTCAAGAACCTGTACGGCGCCAACGCCCCCAATCCATGGCAGATTGCCTTCGTCGCCAACTATGCGTTCTCGAAGCGCACCGATGTCTATCTCACCACGGCCTACGCCAAGAACGCGGGCCTGATGATGGAATCGCTGGCGACCGTCTACGCCAACAGCCTGTCGCTGGGCAACAGCTACGCGCTCGCCAACGGCCAGAGCAACATGATCGGTGTGGCGATCGGCGTGCGCCACAAGTTCTGATGCCTGCCATCGACTGACGCGTCCAGTATCTCGCGTGCGGCAGTCGGTTGGTATCGGGATCTCTTACCCCGCCCGGCACGAACCGAACCGCATGGGCCACCCGGCACGATGCCGGCGTGGCCATTTTTCATGGTGCGGGCGAGTCATGCGCTGCGCCATGCGTGGCGCGCCACTTCGATACGCTGCAGCCAAACTGCGTGCCAAACCAGCGCGAGAACGCGCTCAGCGATGAGAAGCCGAGCAAGGTGGCCACTTCCGACAGCGGCCGTGCGCGATTCTCGATATAACGCGTGACCAGCGTCTTGCGCGCGTCGTTGACCACCTCCGAATAGGTGGTGCCTTCCTGCTGCAGCCAGCGATGCACGGTGCGGCGGTCGACGCCAAGCTGCAGCGCCACGCGATCCACGGAACACGTGCCGCCCGCCAGCAGTGCGTGCACCAGCCTGCGCACCTTGTCGGCCATGCTGGCGTTGGACTGCGCCAGCAACGCGTGCAGATAGCGCCGCACCTGCTGCGCCATGACCGGATCGTACGAAGGCAGCGGCGCGTTCAGGTCCGACGCCACACACACGATGCCATCGAAATCCTGGTTGAACAGCGCCTGCATGCCGAACACGCGCAAATATGCTGCGTGGCTTTCGGGCGGCGCATGCGAAAAGCAGATGCTGCGCGGCCGCCACGACGGCCCCAGGAACAGGCTCAGCATGCGATACACCACGCCTGCGGCTAGTTCGGTAGCCTGGCGCAGCGATCCGGGCGCATCGCTGAGGATGTGCAGGCGGATCACGACCAGGCCGTCGACATCTTCCACGCGCATCGCCAGCGCCTCGTTCTGCAGGCCCATGTACCGCACCATCGATTCCAGCGCGCCGCGCAGCGTCGGTTCCTCGCGCACTACAAAGGCGAGCGGGCCGAGATTGGAGAACTGGCGCAGCTCGGCCATGCGCAGCGCAAAATCGGGCGCGTTTGCCAGCAACGCCGACGCTTCCAGCAGCCTGCCCACCGACGCGGCGGGAATGCGTGTATCGGGATCGAGCAGCGCGTTGCGCCCGATCCGTGCATTGCGCAGCATCTGGTGGGGATCGAGCCCCACCGCACGCGCCACTTCCACGTAGTTGGTAAGGCTTGCGCTGCGAAGGTAATAGGACATCGTGTTTTCCCTGACTGTCCCGAAATGTAAATCGACTGTCCCGCAGCGTCAAATTGCCGCGCGCCGTTGATCGATACTTCCAGCACCGAAACGCACCTTCAATGGAGCCAGCACATGCAATTTCTCGACGATTCGCTGCACCCGGAAAACATGGAAAAAGTGGTCATCACGGTGGCCCCGTATGGGCCGGAATGGATGCCCGAGGATTTCCCCGAAGACATCCCGGTGACGATGGAAGCGCAGATTCAGAAGGCAGTGGACTGCTACGAGGCCGGCGCCACGGTGCTGCACCTGCACGTGCGCGAACTCGACGGCAAGGGCTCCAAGCGCCTGTCGAAGTTCAACGAGCTGATTGCCGGCGTGCGCGCGGCCGTGCCCGACATGATCATCCAGGTGGGCGGCTCGATCTCCTTCGCACCAGAAGACGAAGGTCAGGCCGCGGTGTGGCTGTCCGACGATACGCGCCACATGCTGGCGGACCTGGACCCGAAGCCCGACCAGGTGACCGTGGCAATCAACACCACGCAGATGAACATCATGGAACTGCTCTACCCCGAATATCTCGAGGGTACGTCGCTGTCCAATCCGGCCTTTATCGAGGCCTATCGCGAAATGACCGTGCCGGCCGGTCCCGGTTGGGTCGAAGAGCATCTGCGCCGCCTGTCCGCGTCGGGCATCCAGCCGCATTTCCAGCTGACCGGCATCCACGCCCTGGAAACGCTCGAACGCATGGTGCGCGCCGGCGCGTACAAGGGCCCGCTGAACCTGACGTGGATCGGCATCGGCGGCGGCTTCGACGGTCCCAACCCGTTCAACTTCTTCAACTTCGTTCATCGCGCGCCAGACGGCTGCACGCTGACGGCCGAATCGCTGCTCAAGAACGTGCTGCCGTTCAACATGATGGCGATGGCGATGGGCATGCATCCGCGCTGCGGCATCGAGGACACCATCATCGACCAGCACGGCAGGCGCATGACGTCGGTGCAGCAAATCCAGCAGTGCGTGCGCGTGGCGCATGAACTGGGCCGCGAGATTGCCAGCGGCAAGGAAGCGCGCGAAATCTATCGCATCGGTACGTGGTACGACAGCGTCGATGAAACGCTCGCCGCACACGGCATGCTGCCCAACCGCCAGCCGGGCCAGAAGCGCGCGCCGCTGCGTGCCGCTGCCTGACCGCCACGCCATACGCCCTACGCAATAGGCCATGTCGACGCCCGACGCATGCACGCCAGTGCCCAATCCCTGCATCAACATCTGCCGGCTCGACGCCGCGCGCAAATATTGCCAGGGATGCTGGCGCACCTCGGTCGAGATCGGCCTGTGGAGCGGCATGAGCGATGCCCAGCGGGCGTTCGTGATGGAAGCGTTGCCGTCGCGGCGCCAGCGCGGCAACGCGGCGCCGCCGGGCGGCCAGCCCTGAGCGGCCATCGCGCCGCTACGCGCACGGCGCATGTCCCCTGCTTTTCCCGGACCTGCTGAGATTCCGACACTTTCCTGTTCAGCCCACGCGGGGCAGGTCCGGCTCTTTACACACCTACAATATCCACACGATGGAGGAGACAACCATGCCGAAGAGAAACGCCTTGCTCTTCATCCGCCGCGCCGCGGTGCTTGCCGCAGCGGCCCTGCTGATCCCCGCGGCCCACGCATGGACCAACAAGCCGGTCCGCATGCTGGTGCCCGCGCCGGCCGGCGGCACCATGGACGTAATGGCGCGGCTGCTGGCCGAGCAGCTTACCGCTGACCTGGGCCAGCCGGTGGTGGTCGACAACAAGCCCGGCGGCGGCGGCGCGATCGCCATCGCCACCCTGCTGGCCGCCCCGGCCGACGGACAGACCGTGATGGTGACGGCCACCAATGTGCTGACCGAAGTGCCGCAGGTGCAAAAAACGCCCTACGACACGATGAAAGACATCCGCCCACTAGCCGCTGTGGGCCGCTCGCGCATGGTGCTGGTAGGCGCGCCGGGACTGCCGCCCAAGGATCTGAAGAGCCTGATCGCGTACGTCAAGGCCAATCCGGGCAAGCTGAGCTTTGCGTCGTACAGCGCGGGCACGGCATCGCACTATGCGGGGGCCATCATGAACCAGGAAGCCGGCATGGACCTGCAGCACGTGCCGTTTGCGGGTTCCGGCCCGGCGCTGTCACAGGTCATGGGCGGACAGATTCCCCTGATGTACGACGGCATGGTGACATCGCTGCCGATGATTCGCGCTGGCAAGGTGCAGCCGTATGCGGTGGCGTCGAAGACGCGTTCGCCACTGCTGCCGCAGGTGCCGACCTTTGCCGAACAGGGCTTTCCCGATATCGATTTCAGCAACTGGGTGGGCGTGATCGGCTCATCGCATCTGCCGATGGATCTGTCCGTGAAAATCCAGAACGCCGTGTACAAGGCCGCAAACCAGCCCAAGGTGCGCGAACGACTCGAAGCGCTCGGCTATGAACCGATGCCGCCGCAGACGCTGCACGAACTGGAGCGCTCGCTGCACGCCGAATACGATCGCAACGCCAGCATCGTCAAGAATTTCCGGATCCAGCCCTGACGCGCGCAACGCCGGCGCAACCACGGGCCGCCACCACACCCACCATCCAGCCGCCTGCCACCGCAGGCGGTTTTTTTTCGTCCCGGCTCCGCCACGTTGCACCTTACCAGTCCGCCTGCTGTCGATTGTTGTCGTTCAGACAACACGATGAGCGCCCGCGCGACGCTACTGGCGCGCGCTTCGGCTACCTACAATCCGTTCCGACGATCGACGCACAAGCTGTTGCAGCCGTCGAACGGTCGACGAGGATGGCCGCGCAACGACGCGCGCCGAACCACATCCCCACAGTCGGTCAAGACGCGGTCCAGACCACCAGGTCCGCAAATATGGCAGCACCGCCGCACCGCGCGGCGTATCTCAACCCTACAGACAGGACTAACGAAGATGAGCGCAACCACCCGCAATGTGCAGCCGGTTACCGCCAGCCTTGGCAAGCAAGGCTCCGGCGAACTCGTATCGTCCCGCTACGCGGTACGCGTCGGCGACGTCGACGTCGCGATGATCAGCGATGGCGTTCTGCCGCTGCCGACGTCCACCATGTCCACCAACGTGAGCGAAGGCGACCGCAACGACTGGTTCGACAGCCGCTTCCTGCAGCGCGACATGTTCGACTGGGCGCTGAACATCGCGCTGATTCGCAGCGGCGACCGCCTGATCCTGGTTGACTCGGGCGTGGGCGACGGCTTCGAGTATTTCTCGCGCGCCGGTCGTTCGGTGATGCGCCTGGAGACCGCCGGCATCGACCTCGCCGCAATCACCGACATCGTGATCACGCATATGCACATGGATCACGTTGGCGGCCTGAACATCGATGGCGTCAAGGCCAAGCTGCGCCCCGACGTGCGCATCCACGTGGCGGCGGCCGAGGTGGAATTCTGGAAGAACCCGGACTTCAGCAAGACCGTGATGCCCGAGGCGGTTCCCCCCGCACTGCGCAAGGCGGCAGCCAAGTTTGTGCAGCTCTACGGCGAGAACATCGTGCAGTTCGACCAGACCGTGCAGGTGGCGCCGGGCGTCTCGGCGCGCGTGACCGGCGGTCACACGCCCGGCCACTGCGTGGTGGATGTCGCATCGAAGGGCGAGAAGCTGACCTTCGTCGGCGATGCGCTGTTCGAAGTCGGCTTCGACAACCCGGCGTGGCAAAACGGCTTCGAGCACGAGCCCGAAGTGGCGGTGGACGTGCGGATCGCGCTGCTGAACGAAGCTGCCGAAACGGGATCGATGCTGGCCGCCGCGCACGTGGCGTTCCCGTCGATCGGTCACGTTGCACGGCAAGGCGACCGCTACCGCTTCGTGCCGGTGCAGTGGGACTACTGAAATCGGCCGATCGGCGATCGTCATGAAGATGGCGCCGCCGCACCAAGTCTTCAGCCAACGGCAAGCGCCGCGGGATTCAGGCCCCGCGGCGCTTGGTTCATTCGAAATCAAAACCGCCCGCACATCGGGGCGGCTGCCGTTCAGAACGGCACGCTGCCGATGATGCCCGCGCGTTCCATCTTGCGATGGCAGGGGGCATAGTCCATCACCGCGTAGTGCTGCGTGGCCGTGTTGTCCCAGATCGCCACGCTGTCTGGCTGCCAGCGCCACCGTACCTGGAATTCCGGGATATACGCCTGCGACACCAGATAGCGCAGCAGGTCCGCCGCACCGGGATTGGCGTCCTGGCCAAAGCGCACGCGCCCCGGTGTGTGGAAGTTGGTGAAGTGCGTCGTGAAGCCGTTCACGTAGAGGATCTTCTCGCCGGTTTCGGGATGGGTGCGCACCACCGGGTGTTCGGCGTCCGGATACTGCGCCTTGAGCGCCAGACGCTTTTCAATCGGCATCGCGGCGCCGAAACTGGCCTCGATACTGTGGCGCGCACGCAGGTCGGCGATCTGGGTCTTGACCTGGTCGGGCAGCCGTTCGTAGGCCAGCGCCATGTTGGCCCACATCGTGTCACCGCCCACCGGCGGGCATGCCACGCAGCGCAGCACCGCGCCGAACTGCGGCGCCTCGCGCCATGTGGTATCCGAATGCCAGCAGTTCTCGTAACGATCGTTCGGCTGATCGGGTGATTTGTAGATCCGCACCAGACCCGGATGCTCCGGATCGCTGCCCGCCACCGGATGATCCTCCAGTTCGCCGAACCGGCGCGCGAAGGCAACGTGCTCGGCGCGGCTGATCTGCTGACCGCGCAGGAACAGCACGCGGTGCTTGAGCAACTGTTCGCGGATCGCCCCGAACAGGTCGTCATTGCGCACGGCTTCGCCAAGATTCACGCCGATCAGTTCCGCGCCGAGGGCGCAGGTCAGTGGTTGCACTTGCATGATGGGTTCCTCAGATGACGAAGATCGACGATCCGGTGGTCTTGCGCGATTCCAGGTCGCGATGCGCCTGCACTGCGTCTTCCAGCGCGTAACGCTGATTGATCTCGATGCGGATGCGGCCCGCTGCCACGTGGTCGAACAACTCGCGTGCCAGCGTGGCTTTCTCGGCCGGATCGGCAATGTAGTCCGCCAGCGCCGGGCGCGTCAGGTAGACCGATCCCTTCATCGCCAGCAGCACGGGATCGAACGGCGGAATCGGCCCGGACGCCGTGCCCACGCACACCAGCAGGCCGCGCCGCTTCAGCGCATTGAGCGAAGACATGAAGGTGTCCTTGCCGACGCTGTCGAACACCACGTCCGCACCCACGCCGTCGGTGATCTCGCGCACGCGCCGGGCCACGTCCTCACGCGAATAGTTGATGACGTGATCGCAGCCATGTGCGCGCGCCACATCGGCCTTGGCTTCAGTGGAAACCGTGCCGATCACGTTCAGGCCCAGCAGCCGGGCCCATTGCGAAACGATCAGCCCCACTCCGCCAGCAGCGGCGTGCAGCAGGATCGTGTCGCCCGGCTCGAACGCGTGGATGCGGCGCATCAGGTAGGCCGATGTCAGGCCGCGCATCGTCATGGCCGCAGCGGTCTCGAAGCCGATGCTTTCCGGCAGACGGATCAGCGGCGCAGCGGGCACCAGGCGCTCGGTGCTATAGGCGCCCAACGTGTTCAGAAATCCGGTATAGGTCACGCGGTCGCCGAGCGCGACGTTGGTCACGCCCGCGCCCACCGCCTGCACCACGCCGGAAGCCTCGACGCCCATGCCGGCGGGCAGCGGCACGGGATACGTGCCGTTGCGGAAATAGGTGTCCGCATAGTTCAGGCCCACCGCCACGTGACGGATGCGAACCTGCCCCGGCCCGGGCTCGCCCACTTCCACGTCTTCGTAGCGAAGCACCTCCGGTCCGCCGGTTTCGTACATGCGCACTGCCTTGGCCATCGTCTGTCTCCAGGATCGCGGCGGCACGATGCGCGCCGCCATGCCTGCAAATCTAGTGGCCGACGGCTTGCCCCGCTTTGCATCGGGCACCGGAGACTTTGCATTTCATGCCAGCGGCCCTATCATTCCGCCCATCACGACAAGCACGTGGTCCGGCACGCCGCCGCGCGTCGCCCGCAACACGTGCGCATGGGGACAAACAAGGTGAGCACGCTGATACGCGCCGCGGCCCTGACCAACTTCTTCGAAGTGGCCGCCGCCATGCATCTCGACGGCCAGCCGCTGCTGCGCCGGGTCGGACTGAGCCGCGCGCTGCTGGCCGATCCCGACCAGCGCATTCCGGTGCAGGCGTGCGTGGCGCTACTGGAGGCCGCTGCGGCCGCAGCCGACTGCCCCACTTTCGGACTGCGCATGGCCGAATCGCGCCAGTTGTCCGATTTCGGCACGATGAGCCTGTTAATCAGTCACCAGCCGACCCTGCGCGATGCGCTCGGCACCATCGTGCGTTATCGCCATCTGGTCAATGAATCGGTGGCGATCCTGATCGAGGACGCGGACCACGTGGTGATCATCCGCCAGGAAGTGGTGCTCGACGCGCCGTCGCGGCAAGCGACGGAACTAGCGCTGGGCGTGGTGTTCCGCCTGTGCCGCGCGCTGCTTGGCCCGCAGTGGCATCCGCTCAGCGTCAACTTCACGCACGCGGCGCCGCCGGACACGCGCGTGCATCGGCGGTTATTCGGATGCCCGCTGGCGTTCGACGCCGAGTTCAACGGCATCGTCTGCCTGCGCGCCGATCTCGACATGCCGCATCCGATGGGCGATGCGGCCATGGCGCGCCACGCGCAGCGCATCGTCGATACGCTCCCGCGCATCAACCAGCCGTCAATCGGGCGCGATGTGCGCAATGCGGTCTACCTGATGCTGCCAATGGGCCGCGCCACGAGCGAGGCCGTGGCGCAGGGCATCGGCCTGAGCCTGCGCTCGATGCAGCGCGCGCTCGATGCCTCCGGCGAATCGTTCACCGACATCCTGACCGAAGTGCGCCGCGATCTGGCGCAGCGTTACGTCGGCAATCCGGCCTATTCGCTGCTGCGCGTGTCCGAACTGCTTGGCTACGGTTCGGCGGCGTCTTTCACGCGCTGGTTTTCAGCGCAATTTGGGCAGCCGCCCAACGTCTGGCGTCGCGAGCACGCGGGCAAGGCCGACGCGGCAACGCGAACGTAGCGCGCGCGCTCGCCATCGGGTCAGGACGCATCGTTGCGCCGGGCGGAATTGACCTTGACCACATCGAGCACGGCGGCGGTCATCAGCGCCGTCGACAGTCCGAACATCAGGATGCCGTGCGCCGACTCGATCGGGCCCAGCATGCGCCAGCGTGCCGACATCACGATGTCGCCATAGCCCAGCGTGGCGAAGTTGACCGCCGAGTGGTAAAACGCGGCCGAGAATTCGCCGAACTCGCCAAGCAGCACAAACAGCGCGGCCCACACCGCCATCTGCGCAAAGTTGCACAGCAGCGTCAGCAACATCACGGCCGCCAGCAGCGCAACGTCGGTCCAGAACGGCCGCCGGCCGGTGCGCACGCTGCCGACATGGACGTAGCGCAGGCAGACCGCCACCACGATGCACTGCAGCAGCAGGCACACCAACATCACCGGCGCGGCGATGAGCAGATGCAGATGCATGACGCACTCCCTGGTTGCGTGAATCGATGTGCGCCGGATGGCTTTGGCGGCGCGCCCATATGGCGCTATACGGTGGCGCGCGGCGCGCTCCGGCGCCGGTCCAGCAGCAACAGCATGGCGTACGCATAGAGCGAAACGCCGGTAAACAGTGCCATGCGGATCGCGAACGCCCGATACACGTCCTTGCCGGCGGCGCTGTCTTCCACCGATTGACCGAGCAGGATGATCATCGTCACCAGGCTGTTGGACCAGAATCCGGGCGATGCGCGCGCGCTGCGCAGGCCAAACAGCCGCCGCCCCACCAGCAGCGCGATAAATGCCATCCACAGGCAGTACATCCAGAGATGGACGAACAGGCCCAGCGCCAGCCAGAACGTCATCGCCAGCAGGCCGCCCATCAGCGTGGACCCGACCAGTTCGAGCGCTGCCTGGCGCGCCGTGGTGCAGCTCTGGCGCGCCAGGCCGATCGCCTTCATCACGATCGGCAGGTATGCGGCCGGGTCCGTCATGGCCAGCAGAAAAGTCGGCATCACGACCAGCGTGGCGCGCCATGCGAGGCGGTCGGCATCGCCAGGAACGATGGCGGGCGCGGGCGCGGCGCGCGGTGGCGCGGCTGGCCCGGGAATCAGCCACACACTCACGCCCAGCGCCGCGGACGCGCACAGCAGACCCTTGCCCAGGCCCTCCACCACCGTCAGCGCCAGCGCGGTGCTGGTGGTGCCTGCCGCGGCGATCAGCGTCACGCCGGCCGCCAGGAACATCGACACCAGCGCATTGCCGCCGCGCAGCCCGTGGCGAAACGCGAGGAACAGGCACAGCCCCGTGATCAGCACTCCGCTGAACGGCGCCTGCCGCAGAATCGGCGCGATCAACAGGCCGCTGCCGGTGGTCGCCATCACCATCAGCGCCAGCCCCACACCGGCGCGCAGCGAAAGCGCCCGGTCCATCGACACGCACAGGTAGACCGCCATCACCGGCGCCACCATCGGTATCGGCAACTGCGCGCCATAGCTCACGCCAACACACAGCGCCGTTGCCAACGCAAGCCGCATCGCGCGCCGTGCCGGCGCGGCAGCGATCGACGATGGCCGCGATTCAGTAGACGATTGACTAGACGATTCAGTAGACATAGGACAGCCAGCTCATCAGCCACAGAAACAGCCGACCCAGCGGATTGAGCGGATTACCGGGCTGCGGGAATGCCATCACTTCAGCCTGGCCGCCCACGCGAATGCCGTGCAGCGAGGCCAGTTGGCCCGGGTCGATATCGACCACCACCGGAAAGCGCTGCGCAGGACGCAACCAGTCGCGGCTGGTTTGCACGGTGGGCAGGCCGCCCGGCGGCGGCTGCTGCCCTGCGCTGACGCCATACCCGATGCTGCGGATCGTGCCCTCGAAAACCTTGCCCGGATAGGCGTCGAGCACCACGGCGACCGGCGTGCCGGGGCGCAGTCTGCCAAGGTTGTTTTCAGTCATGTCGGCGCTGATCCAGACGTCGTGGATCGCGATCAGCGTCATGACCGGCTGGCCCGCCGCGGCATAGCGATCGGCCTCGGCGCGCAGGTCGGTCACCAGCCCGCGATTGCGCGCGCGCACGCTGGCGTTGGCCAGATCGAGTTCGGCCTTTTCCAGCGCCGCCGCCGCACTGCGCAGCTTGGCATTGTCGTCCTCCGATCCGCCCTGCTGCTCGCGCGCGCGATCCACTTCGGCGCGCGCCGCGCTGACCTGGCTGATGGCCTGCACATGCGTGGCGCGGGCCACTTCCAGCCGGCGCACCGATATCGTCCCCGGATCATCGCGATACAGCCGCTCCAGGCGCTCGCTGTCCTGCCGCGCCTTGAGTTCGTTCGCCTGCGCCGCGCGCAGCCCCGCCTGCGCGGAGGCAATGCCGGCGGTATTGGCGCCGATCTGCCGGCGCGTGGTTTCAAGATCGGCGCGCGCGCGGTCCACCGCAATCCGGTACTGGCGCGCATCGACTTCGAACAGCACGGCGCCTGCCGCGACGTCCTGATTGTTGTGGACGAAGACGCGCGTGATGCGGCCCGATACATCGGGCGCCACCGGGATCACAAAGGCCTGCACGCGCGCCTGCTGGGTATATGGCGTCAGGCGGTCGGCCAGCAGATACCACGTCAGGCTCACGACAATCAGGCCCAGTATCCAGCGGATCGTCTTGCGCGAAGGATCGGCGGGTGGCGCCGCGACGGGGGCGTCCTGCGCGGCGTCACTCATGGTCGGCTGGCTCGGGTGCGGGCAAATCTTTGCCGATCGGCGCGCGCGGCGCTTCGTCGAGCAGGTCGCCCCATGACACGCGCTTGCGCATCTGTTCGCGCGTGGCGTCGTCGACCAGCGGCTGCGCCGTGTACCAGCCGCCGCCGAGCGCCTTGTAGAGCGCGATCAGAAAGTTCACGGCGTCGCCGCGATTGAGCAGATAGGTGTCCTGCTGCGAAAACAGCGCGCGCTGCGCGTCCAGCACGCGCTGAAAGTCCGAATAACCCTCGCGGAACAGGGCGTTGGCCAGCGCCAGCGAGCGCTGCGCCGCATACGCCGCGTCGCGCAGGATCGCGTCGCGCTGCAGCGCGCGCACCAGTCCGCTGGCCGCGTCGTCCGCTTCGCGCGCGGCCTGCCGCACGCTGTCCTGATAAGCGACGATCAGCTGTTGCAGGCGTGCGTCCTGCACGCGCACGTTGTTGGTGATACGGCCATAGTCGAGGATGTTCCAGCGCACGCTGGGGCCGGCCACCAGCAGCAGGCCGTTCTGTGTGCCGGGCAACGACGTGGCCGACCAGCCGATGCTGCCGATCAGCGACACCGCTGGAAAAAGATCGGCGCGCGCGACCCCGATCTGCGCCGATTGCGCCGCCATCTTCAATTCTGCGGCGCGCACGTCGGGACGCCGCAGCAGCAGGCTGGCGGGCACGTCCTGCAGTACCGCGCGGTCGATCAGCGGGACCACGCCCTCGCGGTCCGCGTTGGCGTCGAGCTCGCGCAGCGGCGACGGCGGGTGGCCCGTCAGGATGGCCAGCGCATTGCGCGCCTGAACGATCTGCGTTTCCAGCACGGGCTCGGTGCTGAGGGTGCCCAGATACTGCGTACGTGCCTGCTGGAAATCGAGCTCGTCGCTTTCGCCCGCCCTGAACAGTTTCTCGGTGATTTCGAAACTGCGCTTCTGCAGCCGCGCGTTGTCGCGGGCGATACGCAAGCGCGCCTCGGCCGTGCGCATCGCAAAGTAGGTGGACGCCAGTTGCGCATGCAGCAGCACCAGCGCGCTCTCGTGGTTGGCCTGGGCGGCAAAGTACGCGGCGTCGGCCGATTCGATGGCACGCGCGAAGCGTCCCCAGAAATCGAGTTCCCAGCCGATGTCGACGCCAGCGCTGTATTCCCAGACGCGGCTGGTCTGTGCCGTTGCGCCCGACTGCCGGCTGCGCACATACAGCGCATCGGCGCCCGCCTGCTGCATCTGCGGAAAGCGCCCCGCCAGCGCCATGCCCAATTGCGCGCGCGCCTCCATCACGCGCAGTCCGGCGACGCGCACGCCAGCGTCGTTGGCGTCGGCTTGGGCCATCAGCGCATCGAGCACGGGATCGTCGAACACGCGCCACCATTGCCGCATGTCCGGCGCGTCCTGCTGTGTGGTGGCATCCGCCACGGCCTCGTCATGCCACTGGCCGGACCAGGCCTCGCGCTGCGTCTGGAAATCGGGGCCGAGCATGGTGCAGCCGCTGGCCGCCATGGCCAGCGCGATCCATGGGGCGGCGTGCGGCGACATCGCTATCCGCCCGGCAGATCCGCATGGCCGAGCGGCGCGGGATCGGCCCGCGGGGCCATGTCCAGCGCGGCGCCGGGCTGCGGCGCATCTTCAACCCACTGCCAGAACAACTGATAGCCCACCGCCAGCACCACCGGCCCGATAAACAGCCCGATCACCCCGCCGGCCACCATACCGCCCAGCGCCCCGATCAGCACCACCGGCATCGGTACATCGACGCCGCGCCCCAGCAACAGCGGCTTGAGCACGTTATCGGCCAGGCCCGCAATGAAGACGTAGATCGCGAACACGATGTTGGCCGCGGCGATGTCCTCGGTGGCGAACACGTACACGATCACTGGGATCGTTACCAGCGTGGCCGGCAATTGCATGATGCCCAGCAGCAGCACGGCCAGCGACAGCAGTCCCGCGCCGGGCACGCCCTTGATGACGAACGCGATGCCGATCAGCAGCATCTGGATGAACGCGATGCCGATCACGCCCTGAGCGACGGCGCGGATCGTGGCGGTGCACAGCGCGGCAATGCGCGGGCCACGCTCCGGGCCGGAGATGCGCGAGGCGATCTGCACGGCCGCTTGCGTGCCGTTGGTGCCGTACGCCATGAAAATGCCGGCGATGATCAGTGCGCCAACGAACATCAGCAGCCCGACGCCGACACTGCCTACCGTGCCCAGGATCGTCACGCTGGCCGTCTTGATCTGCGGCGCAAGTTTCTGCAGCAGCCCGGTTGCGTCGGTCGACGCCATCAGCCAGAAGTCGTGCAGGCGCTGCCCGATCAACGGCCATTGCGCTACCGAGTCGGCCGGCGGCGGAATGCGGATTTCGCCGCTCTTGGCCACCGCCATGGCATGCTCGGCCGAATCGATCAGCGCCATGCCCAACAGGTAGGTGGGCGCCAGCACCACGGCGATCACCATCAGCACCAGCAGCGCCGCGGTGTGGCCCTCACGCGAGAACACCTTGCCGTGCAGGCGCCGTTGCAGGGGATACATCGTAATCGCCAGGATCACCGACCAGACGATCAGGTCCATGAAGGGCCGGAAGATCTGGAAACACAGCACGGCCAGCAGCGCGACCAGTCCGAAGCGGATGTAGGTGTCGATCAGCGTGCGCGACACCAGCGCAACGGGAAGAGGCGAAGGCGTCATCGAAGCTCTCCTTGCATGTCTTGCCGGTGCGACGCTAGCCGCGCTGGCGTGCGCGTCCCGCGATGGCCAGCGCCGCGCCCAGCAGCGCCAGCACCATGCATCCGAGCAGCCAGTCGCGCGCCAGCACGCTCACCAGATAGCGCGGCGGATCCGCCGACAGGCGAATCATCTGCACTTCCAGCCCGCGCAGCGCCATCCTGAACAGGTTGAGCCTGTCAGGCATCTGCCCGCTGGGATCGCTAAAGAAGATGCCAAGGAACGCCAGCGCCAGCGCCACACCCATCAGGTATAAACCGGTCTTGTACATGATGGCCACCCCCATGGAAAAGAGTCCGCCATGCACCGCGCCAATGCAATTGGTCCTTGGGCCAAGCATTGGACCAAAGGCCCTTGCCAGTGAGGCCACGGTGATCCAGATTGAAGGAAACGCGGCGCACCGGCCACGTATCGGGAAGGACGCCATGGGAAAGAAGCACGCACGCGAAACCGACGCAGCCGGCCACGGCGCCGTGCCCGCGCTTGACCGCAAGACCTACGACGCGGCGCTGCGCGAGCTGCATGTGGAACTGGTGCGCATGCAGGACTGGATCAAGGCCACCGGCACCAAGATCTGCGTGGTGTTCGAAGGCCGCGACGGCGCCGGCAAAGGCGGCACCATCAAGGCGCTGACAGAGCGCGTGAGCCCGCGCATCTTTCGCGTGATCGCCCTGCCCGCGCCGACCGAGCGTGAAAAAAGCCAGATGTACATGCAGCGCTACATCCCTCATCTGCCCGCCGCCGGCGAAGTGGTGATATTCGATCGCAGCTGGTACAACCGCGCCGGCGTAGAGCGCGTGATGGGCTTCTGCGACGAGGACCAGGTCGAAACCTTTCTGCGTGCCGTGCCGCTGCTAGAGCGGGCGATTGTCGGATCGAACGTGCTGCTGATCAAGTACTGGCTGGAAGTGAGCGAGCCGGAGCAGACGCGACGCCTGCAGCAACGCATCCAGGATGGACGCAAGACGTGGAAGCTGACCGACATGGACCTGAAGTCCTACAGCCGCTGGTACGACTACTCGCGCGCGCGCGACGCGATGTTTGCCGCCTCCGATACCGATTTCGCGCCATGGCATGTGGTGCGGTCCGACGACAAGCGGCGCGCGCGGCTCAACATCATCAGCCACCTGCTATCGCAGGTGCCCTACGAGCGCATCCATCGGAAAAAGATTTCGCTGCCCCAGCGGCAGAAGCCTGGCGGCTACCGCGAGCCCGACTACCCGTACCGCTACGTTCCCGAGACCTACTGACGTGCCGACCGACTGAAGCCGCCGCGCAAGCTACGGAGCCCGGCGCTCAATCCTTGATCAGCGTCTTCTTCCACTTGCCGTCAGCCTGCTGGCAGTACCAGCCTTTCCATCGTTCGGGCTGACGTCCCTGCTGGCGCAGTTCGCTGCTCACCTGCCGGCAGCGCAGACCCGCGTGCGTGCGCGTCTGTACCGGCGTGATGCTGCCTTCGGTCACTTTGCCCTTGGCGTTCGGCGACAGCGTGAAAGGCACGGCCGTGCCGTCTTCCGCCTCGTTGAGGGTTTTGGTGAAAGTGCCGACCAGTTCCGCGGTCTGGTCCTTGCCCAACGTGCCGACGATGGTCCCGTTGAGGAAGTGGTCGTAGTAAGCATGCGCAGGCCACGCCGCACCAAGCAGCAGCGCACAGCAAAAGATTCGCCGGTTCACGATGACATTCACGATGCTCTCCTGCGGTCCGGCCGCACCGCGTCTGGTGATTGCGGCCCGGCCGAACCTGTTGGCGCGCCGCGCTACTTCGCGGCCCCTGGTTCCACCGACACCGCCACGGCCTCGGTGTAGACGGCCTGGACACGGTCGCCCTTCTTCACATTCTTCATCTGATCGGGGTCGCTGACCAGCAAGTCGACCACGCGGCCGTGCGGCCCCTTGACGGTGACGATCTGGGCATCCTTGTTGACCGCTACCACCTGCGCCACGACGGTGACCTCTCGTCCTACCGTTCCGCCAGGCTTGGCGCCCGGTTCGGCCCGCTGCGAGATCTCGCGCTCCTGCACCGTGGCCGCGCCGCTACCTTTCTTCAGACTCACGGTGAGCGCCTCGTTGTACGACACGGTGACCTTGTCGCCCACCCGCAACTGCTCGAAGTTGCGCGCTTCGGGGCCGACCGTCATCTCGGTGATCTTGCCTTGCGCGGTCTTCAGCGTGATCTTGCGCGTCGCGGTATCGATGGCCGTAATCGTTGCGGTCACTTTCGCCGTGCCGGTCGCGGTGGTCTGCCCTTCGGTGCGCGTCACGTCCATCTTCATGTCTGGCTGGCTCTGCGCCATGGCAGGCGCTGCCAGCAGCAATGCCACCGGAATCACGAGTTGCTTCCACATACTTCCTCCTTAGCACAAGGCTGACTGAAAAACTTGCGGCGGGCCGGCGGCCCGTCAGCGGATCGAATAGCCGCGCCCTTGCATGCAGGCGCCCCACGCCCGGTAATACGTATCCATCGCGCCAGCCGACTGCGCCTGCGAGTTGGCCTGCGCGTTGCGCTTGTTCTGCCGCGCACGCGAGCCGCCTGCCACGGTGCCGACCGCCGCGCCAGCCGCCGCGCCCTTGCCCGCATCGCCGGCAATGCCGCCGATCACCGCGCCGCCGAGCGCGCCGCGCGCCGCCCCGCCTACACGTTCTCCGCCGCCCACGGCAGGGCCGCTCGGCGGCGGCGGTGCGCTGCTGACCGCGGCGGGGTCGATGCCGGTATTGGACTTGGCCCACGCGTAGCAGGCGCCGTCATCCTGTTGCTGCTGCGCAGCGCTCTGCCCCTTTGCCGGATAGGCAACCGGCTTGGACTGCGCCATCGCGCCCGTGCAGAGACCGAATGCCCACAACACGACCAGCGGAAACCTCATCGATCTGTTCATGACTACTCCTTGATGGCGCCGCTGAGCGTATCGAGCTGGGCCTGTGCGCCGGGTCCCACCGGCCAGCCGCCCCCGAGCGCCTTGTAAAGCTGAATCAACTGGCCAAACTCCGCGCTAAGCAGACTCGACTGATCGAGCTGCGCCGAAAACAACGCCCGCTCGGAATCAAGCACCTCCAGATAGCTGGTGTAGCCGCCCTCGTAACGGTCGCGCGCCAGCAATGCGTAGCGCGACAACGCGTCGACCTGTTCGTTCTTGGCAATCAGCTGGCCGCGCGTGCGCTGCGCGCTGACCAGTGCATCGGCCACTTCGCGAAAGGCGGTCTGCACCGACTGCTGATACGACAGCAGCGCCTGCGCCTGGCGCGCTTCGGCCTGTTTGACGTCGCCGGCAATCGCGCCGCCGGTGAAAATCGGCACGCTGATCAGCCCGCCAAACGACCAGGTGCGCGCCGATCCGACCCACAAGCCGGACAGAGCGGTGCTGGCCGCGCCAAACAGCCCGGTGAGCGAAATCGTCGGGAAATACTCGGCGCGCGCCGCGCCAATGCGCGCGTTGGCGGCCACCAGGTTCTGCTCGGCCAGCAGCAGATCCGGCCGTTGTTCAAGCAGCGACGACGGCAGCCCCACGGGCACCGTGGGCAGCACCAGATCGCCGATTTCCTTGCCGCGCGGCATGTCGCGCGGGTTTTCGCCGAGCAATCCGGCCAGCAGGTTCTCCTGCAGCGCCACCTGTTGCTGGAACTGTTCGACCGACACCTGAGCCGACGCATATTCCGAGCGCGATTGCGAATACTCGACCTCGGACACCACGCCGCCCTGAAAGCGGTCGCGGAACACCTCGAGCGCGTCGGCGCGGCTGCGCAGCGTGTCCTGCGCGATGCGCAACCGGTTGTCGAGATCGCGCAGCGTCACGTAGGCGCTGGCCACCGACGCCACCACACTGATTTCCGTGCTGCGGCGCGCCTGTTCGCTCGCGGCCCATTCGGCTCGCGCCGCTTCGGTGAGCCGGCGCACGCGGCCAAACATGTCGATTTCCCACGAGGCAAATGCGTCGACGCGCACCTGGTTGAACGGGTTGTCGAGCGGGACGACGCTGCCGCCGCTTGCGCTGACACGCTGCCGGGTGCCGCCCAACTCCGCGCCGACCTGCGGAAACAGCCCCGATCGCGCCACCATGACGCGGCCGTAGTATTCCTCCACGCGCGCGGCGGCGATCAGCACGTCGCGATTGTTGGCGCGCGCCGTGGCGATCAGGCCGTCCAGCACCGGATCGCCGATCTGCGCCCACCAGTACGCGCTGTCCGTCGGCGTGGCTGCCGCTGTAGCGGCGTCGGTTTCGCTGGCAAAGCGGTAGGTGTCCGGCACGCTGACGTCGGGCCGCACGTAGTCCGGTCCCAGCGTGCAGGCGCCGCACGCCAGCGCCGCGGCGACCATCGCGCCACGCGCGCACCTGAGGCCGCAGGCGACCGGCCGGCTCATGCGCTGCCTCCACCTGGCGCGGCGGGGTCCGGACTGACCGGCGTGACGGCCGGTGGCGTGGCCGGCGGGGTCGCTTTCTTGGCCGACGTGCGCTCCAGCCCCCAGAAGAACATCGGGATAAAGAACACCGCGATCACCGTGGCGCCCAGCATCCCGCCGATCACACCTGTGCCCAGCGACTGGCGGCTGGCGGCCGAAGCGCCACTGGCAATCGCCAGCGGGATGCAGCCAAGAATGAACGCCAGCGATGTCATGATGATCGGGCGCAGCCGCAGCTTGGACGCCTTGACCGCCGCATCGTAGGCGCTCAGCCCTTCCTTTTCGCGCATCTCCACGGCAAACTCGAAAATCAGAATCGCGTTCTTGGCCGCCAGGGCGATCAGCACGGTCAGCCCGATCTGGAAATAGACATCGTTTTCCATGCCCCGCACCAGAATGCCAACGAGCGCGCCGAACAGCGCAAACGGCACAGCCAGCAGCACGCCAAGCGGCAACGACCATTTCTCGTACTGCGCGGCGAGGATCAGGAACACCATCAGCAACGCGAAGGCGAACACCATGGCGGCCGTGGAGCCGGCCTTCTTTTCCTCATAGGCCTGCCCGCTCCACGAGAAGGCGTAGCCTTCGCCGAGCGTTTCGGCGGCCACCTCTTCCATCGCCTTGAGCGCCTGCCCGGAGCTGTAGCCGGGCGCCGCGTCTCCGGTGATCTTGCCGGCCGGAAAATTGTTGAAGCGCGTCACCAGGTCCGCGCCCGCCACATATCGCGCGTTGGTCACCGCCTTGATCGGCACCATCTCGCCGCGCGCGTTGCGCACGTACACCTTGTCGAGATCCTCGGGGCGCGAGCGATATTCGGGCTCGGCCTGCAGGATGACCTGGAACAGCCGGCTGTTCTTCGGGAACTGGCTCACATACAGCGATCCGAACATGGTCTGCAACGCCGAGTAGACCTGCTCGACCGGCACGCCCTGGGTCTCGGCGCGTTCGCGGTCCAGATCGACCAGCAACTGCCGCGAATGCGTGTTGATGGTGGTGCTGACGCCGCGCAGCTCGGGCCGCTGGCGCGCCTTGGCGATAAACGCGCGAACGCGCTCTTCCAGTTGCTGGTACGTGCCGTCGCCCGTAGCCTGCAGCCAGAACTCGAAGCCGCCGGTGGTGCCCAGGCCCGGGATCGACGGCGGATTTACCGGGATGACGAGGCCTTCGCGATAGGTCGAGAATTCCCGGTTCGCGGCGGCGATCAGGTCGGCGGCGCTCTCGCCCTTGCCGCGCTCATGAAAGCCCTTCAACGTGATAAACAGTGTGCCGGCGTTGGACTTGTTCTGCGAATCGATCAGGCTGAAGCCGTCCGGCGACGCCACCGACTTCACGCCCGGCTGCTTTTCGAACCATTGCTCGGCACGCCTGGACAACTCTCCGGTGCGGTCCAGGCTTGCGGCGTCGGGCAGGATCACCGCACCGAGCAGATACCCCTGGTCCTCGACCGGCAGGAACGATGACGGGATGCGCATGAACAGCAGCACACTCACGGCGATCAGCGCAATCACCAGCGCCACCGAGATCACCGTGCGCCGGATGATCGCCTGCACGACGCTGCCGTAACCTTCCACCATGCGGTCGAAGCTGCGATTGAACCAGCGGAAAAATCGGTTTTTCTCGTGACTGCCGGGCTTGAGCAGGATGGCTGCCAACGCCGGCGACAACGTCAGCGCCACCACACCGGACAGCAGTACCGACACCGCCAGCGTGATGGCGAACTGCTTGTACAACTGACCGGTGATGCCGGACAGGAACGCCACCGGGATGAACACGGCCAGCAACACCAGCACGATGGCGATCACGGGACCGCCCACTTCGTCCATGGCCGCCTTGGCGGCTTGCTTGGGCGGCATATGGAATTCCATCATGTTGCGCTCGACGTTCTCGATCACAACGATGGCGTCATCCACCACGATGCCGATCGCCAGCACCATGCCGAACAGCGTCAGCATGTTGACCGAGAAGCCGAACGCAGCCATGGCCGTAAACGTGCCGATGATCGATACCGGAACGGCGAGGATCGGCACCAGCGTGGCGCGAAAACTCTGCAGGAACAGGTACACCACCAGGATCACCAGGATCACCGCGTCGCGCAGCGTATGCACGACCTCGTTGATCGATTCATGCACAAACTCGGTGGTGTCGAGCGCCACTTCGTATTCCAGGCCCGGCGGAAACGTCTTGCGCGCCTCTTGCAGCGTCTTGCGCACCTGTTCGGCCACGGCCAGCGCATTGGCGCCGGGCTGCTGATAGACCGCCAGCAACGTTGCCGTCTTGCCCTTGTAGCGGCTGCGTAGCGAATAATCCTTCGATCCCAGCTCAGCGCGGCCGATGTCCTTGAGACGCACCAGCGCCGCATCGCCCGACGCCGCGCGCAGGATGATGTTCTCGAACTCCTTGGGCTCGGTCATGCGGCCCTTGGTGGTGACCGGAAAGGTCTGCTTGACCGGCTCCGAGGTGGGCGACTGGCCGATGCGCCCGGCCGAGAACTGTTCGTTCTGGTTGGCCACGGCGCTCTTCACGTCCTCCGCGGTGATGCCAAGCTGCGCCATGCGGTCGGGACGCAGCCAGATGCGCATTGCATAGTCGGGCGTGCCGAAGATCGCCGACTGATTGGCGCCCGGAATGCGCTTGAGCGAATCGAGAATGTAGATGCTCGTGTAGTTATCGACGAATGTCTGCGGATAGCTGTTGTCGGGCGAATAGACGGCAATCACCATCATGAACGCCTGCGAGCGCTTTTCCACCGTCACGCCCTGCCGCGTGACCGCGTCGGGCAAGGTGGGCAACGCCAGGTTGACGCGGTTCTGCACATCGACCTGCGCCAGCGAAGGATCGGTACCGATCTCGAAATAGACCGTCAGCGTCATGTTGCCGGTCGACGAGCTGGTCGACGACATGTACAGCATATTGTCCGCGCCGTTGACCTGCTGCTCGATTGGCGCGGCCACGTTCTGCGCCACCACTTCGGAGCTTGCGCCCGGATAGGTCGTCGACACCGTGATGCTGGGCGGCGTGATGTCGGGGAATTGTGCGATCGGCAGATTGAACACTGCCACGAGCCCGCCTACCACGATAATGATCGACAGCACCGATGCGAAGATCGGCCGGTCGATAAAGAAGTGCGATAGCTTCATGACGCGCTACCTTTCGGCGGCGTGGCAGGGGAAGGCGTCGGAGCATTGGGGGTCGCCCCGGCGGGCGGCACGGCAGGGGGCACGGCGTGCGGCGTGCCGGCAGCGTTCGCGGGCGCCGTCGACGGCGGTCCCTCGGCCACGCGCGGGCGCGGCTGTGCAATCACCGGCTTGACTGGCGCGCCGGGCGCCAGCCGCAGCGATCCATCGACCACCACCACATCGCCCTCGCGCAGGCCCGAGCGCACCACCCAGTTGCCTTCGGACCACTCGCCCACTTCGATCACGCGCGACTCGGCCTTGTTGTCCTTGCTCACCGTCCACACCGACTGGCCGCGCTGGCCCTGCACCACGGCTTCCTGCGGCACCGTGATCGCGCGCGTGCGCGAGGCGCCCATCACGTGCACGCGCACGAATTGGCCGGGGCGCAGCGTGCCGTTCGGATTCGGCAACTCGGCGCGCACCAGATACGTGCCGGTCTCGGAATTGAACGCGGCATCGGCAAATGCAATATGCCCGCGCTGCGCATACCTGGTGCCGTCGGCCAGCACGATCTCCACTTCGAGCGCACCACGCGCCGGCATCTTCAATTCGCCGGAAGCCTGCTCGGACTGGCTGCGCAACACTTCGTTCTCGGACAGGCTGAAGTTGACCCAGATTGGATCGAGCTTGGCCACATATGTCAGCAGGCTATTGGAGGCATCGATGTAGGACCCGACCTGCTTCTTGGCGAAGCTCGACAGGCCCGCCACGGGCGAGGTGATCGTGGTGTAGCCCAGATTGAGCCTGGCATTGGTGACATTGGCACGGGCTTGCTCGACCGCCGCGGCGGCGGCCTGCTCGTTGCCGGTCGAGTCATCGAGATCCTTCTGGCTCAACGCATTGCGCGCCGCCAGCGGCCGCACGCGCGCAAGGTTGGCGCGCGCCGTGGTCAGGCGTGCCTGCTGTTGCGCAAGTTCTGCCAGCGCGGCGTCGAGTGCGGCCTTGAACGGCTTTTGATCCATGCGGAACAGCACTTCGCCAGCCTTGACCAAGGCGCCCTCGGTGTACAGGCGCTGTTCCAGGAAACCGTTGACGCGCGCGCGGATTTCCACCTGTTGCGAACTCTGGGTCTCGCCCACGAAGTCGAAGGTCAGCGGCACATCGCGCAACGCCACGTGCATCACACCCACCTCGGTCACAGGCGGCGCGGCCGGCCCCTTGGCCTCCTGCTTGCTGCAGGCCGCCAGGGCCAGTGCCGCAAGCACCGGCAACACGTATCGACAGCCAATGGATTCCAGACCGGTTGCCATCGTCTCCCCTTCGTTCGCCTTGTCCACGCCACGCTCACCGCATGGCGCGCGCCGCGCGGGCGTGGGCCACAAGCACGCGCCGTTGCCGCCCGGCATTACCGGAAGCGCTCCCTGAGCACCAGCGCATTGATCTTGTGGCCGTTCCAGAACACCCCGTGAATGCGCGGCGCAAGCTTGTACAGCTCGGCCAGATCCATCGTGAGGAAAGTCACCGTGACCGATGGGCGCGTGCCGTCGCCCTCCTGGCGCTCGATCTCGTCATAGGGCGGAAATCCGTAGCGCCCCAGGAACGCCTGCACGTCGTCATCGGTGGTATCGGGATGGAGATTCGATAACATCATCAGCGGCATATTCCGCTCCTCGTCGCGATTCCGGCGTCACGCCCGCGAGAAGGCTGCGACCCGATATCGTCCTGACTAGAGTTTGTCTGCTATCGGGCTGTTGGCAATTGGACCAAGGACCATGCCGCCGCGCGCGCTACACCAGCGTGCTGCGCACCAGGTCGATCAGTTGCGTGGCGTTGAAGGGCTTGCGGAAATAACCGATGGCGCCGGCCGAGAGTGCGGCGTCGCGCGCTTCGGGCACATCGTGGGCGGTGATGAAGATGACCGAGAGCGGAAAGCGGGCAAGACGGCGCTGCACTTCCAGGCCGTCCATGCCGGGCATGCTGACATCGAGGATCACGCACGCGGGCAGATAGCCGGGCTGCGTGGCGATCCTGGCAAGGCAGTCGGCGCCGTTGTGGAAAGTGTCGACCGTCATGCCCGCGGCACGCAGCAGGCGCGAGATGGCGCGCGCCACCGACACGTCGTCATCCACCACCACCACAAATCGACCGGTCGAAGCCATATGCGTGCGAAGAGAGCGTTACCAAGCCGTATTCCTTCAAGGCTAAGTAACCTGCCTCGCATGCGATATTGGCCCATGGTCCCATCGGATGACGTGAAAGCGGTCAGGTCGCCGCAAGCCCGGCGTCGCCCATGCCCATTCTGTCGGCCAGCCGCACCAGCGCGGGCAGCGAATTGACCTCAAGCTTTTGCATGACGTGGGCGCGATGCACCTTGATGGTCTTCTCCACGGTGCCCAGCTGGCTGGCGACCTGCTTGTTGCGATAACCGGTCACGATCCATGCCAGCACTTCGCGCTCACGCGGGGTCAGGCGCTCGATCTTTCGCAGCAGTGCCTGCTGGTCCTGATGGAACGCGAAACGCTCCACGGCTGCCGCGCAGGCGCGCTCGACGGCGGAAAGCAGCAGCGTGTCCGCGACGGGCTTTTCCAGGAATTCAATCGCGCCGGCCTGCATCGCCCGCACCGCCAGCGCCACGTCGGCGTGGCCGGTCAGAAAGATCACGGGTAGCTTGCGCTGCAAATCCCGCTGCAGCATCAGGCCGTCCATGTCGGGCATCATCAGGTCCAGCACCACGCAGGCCGGGCCCGTATCGAGCGTAGCGGTGTCGAGAAATTCCTGCGCCGATGCGGCCAGCGATGTCAGGTAGCCGTGTGCGCCCAGCACGCGACCCACCGCGCGCCGCACGCTCTCGTCGTCATCGACGATATGAACAGTGGTTCTGGTTTGCATGGTCCTGCCTCCGGCGATACGTTGCGGGCCGTGCCGCGCTGATCAGGCGGCGACGAGCCCGGTGTGCTGCGCCAGCGGACCGGTGCGCAACACGCATTCGAACTTCATACCCTGCGCGGCGTTGCGCAGAGCAAGGATGTGCCCCCCGTTTCGCTCCATCAACGCGCGGCTGAATGACAGCCCAATCCCCATGCCCTTGGATTTGGACGAGTAGAACGGCCGAAAAATGCGCTCCAGGTCGCCATCGGCGACGCCACAACCGTTGTCATGCACGCTCAGGCGTAGCGTGCCGTCTTTCATGCACGCATGCACCATCACCTTGCCATCGCCAGTCGGGTGCGCGGACTCCACCGCGTCCAGCGCGTTGACGATCAGGTTGAGCAGCACCAGTCGGATCTCGACCGGATCGCCAAGCGCGCGCGGCAAGCCGTGCGCCACCTCGCTGCCGATCGTCACGCCGCGCGACGCCGCGTTGGCCTGCACCATGTCGAGCGCCTGCTCGACCACGTCGCCGACGTCGAAGGGCAGCATGCGCGGCGCCTCGCCCAGCACAAGCGCACGCACGCCGCGCACGATGTCGCTGGCGCGCGAGGCGTCGCTCACGATGTCGTCGAGAATGTCGCCAAGCTCGGCCTGTTGGAAGTTCCCTGACGCCAGGTATGCGCGTGCCGCCTGCGCATTGCTGGTGATGGCGGTCAGCGGCTGGTTCAGCTCATGGGCGAGCGATCCGGCCAGCTCGCCCATGCCTTTCGGCATCGGCCCGTCCAAATGCCGGCCACCGTCGGTGCGGTGCAGATGCTGGCCGATGCGGCGTTGCTGGCCCAGCGCGAAAGCGGCCGCCGACGCTAGACACAACCCGACGAAAAGCCCCCACGCTCGTGCAGGTGTCGTCCGCATGCAGGACCCCCGCTGTCAGATATCAAGCTTGCTGATCTTCGTGCCTTCGAGCGACAGGTTCGCCATCAACCCAGCGTTGGTCAGTACGAAGGCGACGATGGGCGCCCGCGCGGTGTTGGTGTCCACCTGCCCGTTGGCCCCGACCTGCAAGACCGCGACCGAGCCATCCACACCGGCGGTCCAGCCCTTGCTCTGCTGGAAGCTGCGCAGCGCATCGTCGGTCATGAACAGCATGATCAGCGCCTTGGACTGCGCGCCGGCCAGCAGCCCGAACGACGCCGAGGTGGTGCGGTAATAACCGACCGGCGCGTTGTTCACGCGCAGCGCGCCCTCTCCATATTCCGCGCCGACAATAAAGCCGCCGGCAAGAATCTTGGGAAATACGAGCACGCCTCTGGCGTCATTGACCAGCGATTGCGCCGAACTGGCCGTATTGAAAAGCCGGGTCAATGTTCCATCCACACCGGCATCGATCTCGCGGCGCTTGGCGGCCGCATCCGATGGTGTGGCAGGCGTGCCGGTGCACGCCGCCAGCGTGGGTACAACCACCAACGATGGCAACAACAGGAATAAGCGTCGGTTCACGATGTCCTCCCATAGACAGTATTCGAGCCGATACAGATGGCGATACGGGCCGCAATGGCCGGGAGGCGCGACCATTGCCCGGTTGAGGAGGCGGCCGGTACAAGAGTCGTCGAATGCGCACCGGCCCGCCGCGGAATCACGACCTGCTGCCTGGCGCCACCCCTGAAGACTATTGCGAACTATTGCTTTTTAGACGCCGACTTTTTATGGGTTTTGGCGTTTGTGCAATACACGTTAGGTCGGCAAACTGAGCATTGCAATATTTGCTGTAGAGAATCTGATGAAAATATCGATGCAAAAAAATTTCATTGGTAATTAATGTCAATGCCTCCTATTAGGCAATTATTCGGTCAATGCCGAACGGCACACGCGCATTGCGCGTCACTACTGCAATGGCGCAGAAGCCTGCGACGGTACCTTGGTCCATCCGGGGCCAGGGTCGAACTGGTCGATCGCCGCGGCGCGCGCCGCCGTGTCTGCGCCGAGATCGCGTTCGTAGACCTGCCCGTCGTGATTGACGATAAAGCTCTTGATGCCCGACTCGCCGTACTTGACCGGCCAGGCCAGTACCGCGAATCCGCCGAACAGCATGCCGTTGACCTGGTACGAATATGCGCCGCCGGGCGCGGCGGGCCCTTGTCCGGTCAGCAGCTTGTAGCGATAGCCGTGATAGCCGCCCGCTGCGGTGTGTTTTGACGTGGCGTCGATAAAGGCCGGTCCCAGCGGACTGACGGGCTCGCCAGGCGCGCTCGGCCAGTACAGGCCGTCTTTCTTGCCCGGGGAGCTCACCAGGCGTGACGCATAGATCGTCATGCCGCGCGGCCCATGATCGCCGGCCGCGTATTCGCGCTGTGCGTCGTACACCGCGAGCATGGTCTGTATCGTGTTGAGTTCATTGCGGCCGATGCGGCGCAGACGCATCTCGTTCTGGCCGGCGCGCATGTCGAAATGCCAGCGCCCGTTGCTGCGTACCAGCGGGATCGGCAGCGTCCAGCCGTCGTTGCCCACCGTAATGCGCGCGCGGTCGGCTCCTTCCATCTGCACCGCATGGGCCTGGCTCCACGCCGACAGAAAGCGATAGCGCAGCTCGGCGCCCAGCGGCGGAATCACGCTGCGCCACCCGGGACCCAGGAGTGCCTGCACGGCGCTGTCGTTGCTCGTGGCGATGGCGTCCCCGAATGCGTGCATCGCAGTCTCTGGCGTATCGAACGCCTGTTGCGCATGCGCGATGCCGGGGCTCCCCGCGCACATCGCCAGCAACAGCATGGCCATTGCCATGTGCCGCCGCGCAATCTCCGTCAATGCCCGCATGGCCCTTCCCCCTCGTTGTCGATGGTGGCGCGCGATGCGCAATGGTGCTGGCGTGCGATCAACGCCGTCCGCCGCCGCCACGGCCGCCCCCGCCACCGCGGCCACCGCCGAATCCACCACCGCCGCCGCTGAATCCACCACCACCACCGCCGCTGAATCCACCGCCACCGCCGCCGCGCTGGCCGGCGTTGCCGCCACCCATACCCGATGAGCCGGCGCTGGCGCGGCCGCGATCGAAGTCGCGCTGTGCGGAACCCCCGCCGCCGCCGACACCCTGGAACGCGTTGTCGCGCCCACCGCCGACGCCGTCGCCATAGCTGGTACGACTCGCCCCGCCTGCGCTGCGGTCCCCCACGCCTGCGCTGCCCCCGCGATTGCTGGAAAGTCGGTCGCCGCTGCTGGCGCGATCGGCCGTGCCCGCACGGTCCCCAGCCCGGTCTCCGGCGCGGTCGCCTTGCCGGTTGCCCGCGCGATCGCCAGCCCGGTCCCCGCCGCGGTCGCCTTGCCGATTGCCTGCGCGGTCCGACACCCCTTCGCGTCCGCGTGCATCGTTGCGTCGGTCGGCGCCGCCGACGTTATTGCCGAAGCGTTCGCGCGTGGCGTTGTCGCGATATGCCACGCCTTTGCGGTGGCTGGAATCGTGCTTCCAGCGATTGCCGCCTTCCACCTTGGTGCGGTCGAAACTGCGGTCGATGTTGGTGGCGCGGTTCACGTCGATATTGACGTCGCCGCCGCCCCAGTTGCAGTTCGAGAAAATGGCGCCGGCAGCGGCCAGGCCCACGCCCCAGGCAAAGCCGGTCATCAGCGCGCCGCCCGGATAGTAGGCCGGATAAGGTGGCCAGTAGTACGGCGGATACGACGGATATCCCCAACTGCCGTAGACCACCGTGGGGTTGTAAGACGGCACGTAGATGACCTGCGGGTTGGCCGGCTCGATCTTGACGATGGTCTGCGTGGTCGCGCCCTGTGGCGCTGGCTCGACAATCACGTTCTGCTGCTCATTCGACTTCAGGTTGCCCGACTGCTGCGCCTTGGCGCGCAGGCGCTGCACCGCCGCCAGCACATCCTTTTCCTGCGCCAGGAATGCATCGCCAAGCTTCTGCGTCCAGTCGAGCTTGTCGTTCATCGGTTCAAGCACCTGCGGAAACGCCACCAGCGACTTCACGCTGACATCCCATGGCTGGTCCTGCACGGCCTTGATGGCCGCATCGCCCTTGACGTTGGGATTGGCCTTGAGCCAGCGCGCGGCCTGCACGATTTCCAGCGGATAGGTGGACGCCATCAGCGCCTGCGACAACACCGAATCGGGGTACAGTGCGATGGGCGCCACCAGCGCCTCGATTTCCTCGGGCTTGAAGGTAGGCGGCTGGCTTGCCGCATTCTGGGCCTGGGCGCCGCCAACGCCTGCCAGCACGCAGGCGACAAGCCACGCGCCCAGCCAGCGCAGGGCCCGCGACGGCCGGATCCCTCGCACGCAGGCGTGCGTCATGGCGTTCTCCCTGACAAATCGAGCCACCACCTCCCGTGGCGGCATCGTTGAGGAACTTATAGATGGCGCGTGCGACACCGGCAATGGAACCTTGGTCCAATACGCAGCATCTGACGGCGGCGCTAATGTGTAGGGCATCGTGGATCGACGCCGGATCGCCGGTGGATGCCATGGCCCGTTACCTGCCACGCCGCATCAGACGAGCCCTACCCGCGGGTGCCGCGTTGCTGGCGCTGGCCAGCGCCGCGCCGCTGTTCGCGCAGACGGCGCCCGACCCGCAGCTGTTTGGCGCGGGCGTCCAGCGGCACGCCGACGCGGTGTTGACGCTGATGAGCTTTTCCGTGGTGCCCGATCTGGCTTCCAGTTCGCTGTCGCTGAACAATTCCCAGACCCAGAACCCGGGCATCATCATGTCGCAACTGGGCGGCGGCTTTACCTTCAGCAAGTCGTTCCCGCTGTATATGGAGGGGGCGATCGCCTATAGCCGCTACGATCCGACGTTTGTCGCCACGCAGGGATCCGAGTCTCGCCCGCTGCCCACGCGCTGGAACACCGTGTCCGGCACGATCGGCGTGGGCTGGGATTTTCCGCTGACCGACGACAAGGAACTGGTGATCCGTCCGATTCTCAATGCGTCGCTTGGCAATGTGTCGAGCGACTTGCGACTCGCCCAGGGCTTCGTCAACCACAAAACCGATCGCGACATCAACTTCCTCGATGGCGGCACGCTCAACGCGTACGGATTGGGCGGGTCGCTGATGTTGGACTGGGAACACTATCGCGAGACGCACGAGATCGACCTCGAACTGCGCTACACCCATATCCATCTGCAGAGCTTTGGCGGGACGTCCGACGCGGTGAAGGGCTCGGCCGAGGCGCAGACTGCAAGCCTGTACGCGAGATGGCGTGCGCCGACGGGCATGCATGCGCTCGATCGGCCGGTCCGATACGTTCTCGAACTGTCGCATTCCCACTATCTCGGCGCGCAGGCCGGGGCGCTGGGCTTCGACTATCTCACCACGGTCGGTGTGGGCCTGGAACTGGACACCAGCGCGCACGAGATCTTCGTCACGCGGGTGCGCACGGTGTTGCGCTATGTGTTCGGCAATAACGTGAGCGGCTTTTCGCTCGGTATCGCAGCCAGCTTCTGAGCCGCGCCCGCGGCGCGCGTCACGCCGTTACGCCGTTACGCGCGGCTGCGGAAACTGCAGATCGAATTCGGTGTATTCGTGTTCGACCGAACGGCAGGAAATCGACGCGCCCCAGCTGCGCAGCACGTCGCGGCAGAAGGCCAGGCCGATGCCGGTGCCGCGATGCGCCGGATACGAGAAGAACGGCTGGAACATGCGCGCCAGCACATGCGGGGGCACGCCGGTGGCCGTATCGCGGAACAGCACATGGACGTTGCCTTGCCGGCTCTCGCAGCGGATGCGGATCGCGCCCTTGCCAGCCCGCTTGATGGCTTCCAACGCGTTCTTGGTCAGGTTGGTGATCACCAGTTCGAACAGTTGCGCATTGCCCATCACCAGCATGGGCTCGGCAATCTCGATACTGACGATGTCCTGATGCGGGACGTCGAACGGAAAGCGCTCGATGGCGCGGCGAATCGACTGGCCCAGTTCGAACACCTCCTGGCGGGCCGCCTTCGGATCTTTTGAATTGGCCACCAGCAATTCCAGGCTGCTGTTGACGTGCGCGAGATCGGCCTGCAGCCGGGCCACTGCCTGCAGCAGGCCGGCGCGTTGCGCCGCCTGCGGATCCAGCGCTGCCGGCAGCGCGTTCCTGAGCCCGTTGGCGGTCATCGTCAGGCTGGTCAGCGGCGTGCGCAGTTCGTGCGCAACGGTGGCCAGCGCTACCGCCATGCCGCGCCGTTTTTCCTCCATCAGCAGTTGGCGGTCGAGCTTGATCACCACCAGCACCGCGATCACAAACGCGATGATCGGGATCTGCAGCAGCAGCGGTTGCCACGGGATGCCGGCCACCGAATGCCCCGCCACCACGAATATCGCAAAGGCCCCTGCCGCGCCGGCCAGCAGCGCGATCGTCGCAAACACCGAACTGAAGTGATAGAGCACCACCACGGCAATGATTACCGATTCGGCCCACACCAGCGACGCGTGGTTTTCCAGGTAAAAGAAGATGAATGCGAAAGGCATGCCGATCGTGATCGCAAACAATGCGTACGCGGGCAGCCAGCGCTTGTGCGACAGTGCCGATGCAAACAGCAAGGGAACGAACAGCGCCGTGCAGATCAGCCTCAGCCAGATGTTTTCATACGGCTGCGGAAATACGTAGGACCAGATGACGAAGTACAGCGGATGTCCGATCACGCCCAGCGCGCCGACCATCTGGATGCGGCGCAGCCGCACGACGCTCTCTTCGTCGAGCAGCGTGGTGCGCGACGCCTTCTCGAACATCGCGCGCCTTGCGTCCCGGGCCAGTCTGGCCACCGCGGACGGGCGTCTGGCTTGCTCTTGCGTTGCTTCCATCTCCGGCTCTGTCTCCTGCAAAGGTGCCGTGCATCGCCTATTGGGGCGAGACACCGCGTCGCGCGCGGCGCGTCGAGGACCATTCTTCGAGCCTCACCTCGTCGCGGATTTCCGCAAGTACCGAGACCAGGCGGTCTATTTCAAAGGCAGTGAGTTTCGCATGCAGCGTAAGGCGCATCAATGCCCTATTCTTGGGGGTAGCGGGCGAACAGAACACCGCGCCGAAGATGCCGCGCCGCTGCAGGGCGTCGCGCAGCACCATCACCTGGGGCTCCGTTCCCGCCTCCAGGCCGATGATCTGCTCCGAACCGTCGCTGATGTTGTAGCCCAGCGCGGTGATCGCCGCCCGCGTGGTTTTCGTGATCTCGTGCAGCTTGGCGCGACGATCGTCGGCTGCGGCGATGAAATCGGCGGCCGCCTCGAACCAGGCAATCTCATGGCGCAACAGGCCGGAGCTGAAGATCGCCGGCCGCGCCTCGACGGCAAAAAAATCCTTGAAAGCGGACGAACAGGTGACAAAGCCGGCCCGGCCGCCGAACGCCTTGGCCAGCGACGCCGTACGGAAGTGAACGCGCTCCGAAAGCCCCAGTTCCGCCACCAGCCCGCCTCCGCGCGGCCCGTGCGTGCCAAGCGAGTGCGACTCGTCAACCACCAGCACGCAGCCCGTGCGCTCGGCCACGCGGACATATTCTTCCAGCGGCGCCAGGCTGCCCGTGGTGCTGTAGACCGAATCCACCATGATCACACCGGGTCCGATCCGCTCGATCTGGCGCAACGCGTGCGCAAAATCGTTATGGCGCACCGGCACGGCCTGAGCGCCGGCGGCGGTGATCCCTTCCCATAGCGACGCATGGCCGTTCATGTCGATATAGACCGGCACGCCGGGCCCCGCAATACATTGCACCAGCCCAACGTTGGCGGCCCAGCCGGACTGGGCGATCAGGCCGTCCTCGGCGTGCATCAGTGCCGCCAGCTTGCGTTCGACGCGTTGCTGCGGCGTGTCGCCATGGCGGAACACCGACGACATCAGCAACTCCGGCGACTCTTCCAGCAGCGCGCGCGCTTGCGCCTGCACCAGCGATCGCTCGCCCAGCAGGCATAGATAGTCGTTGCTGCTCAGATGCAGCGCGTCCGGCCCCGGCGTGCGCCCGTGCAGCAGATGGTCGCCGCCCCACAGTTTCTCCATCCGGTCGACGAAGTGGGCGTCCATCCGTTTTGCGATCCATTCCGGCAGCGGCGCGGATCTGCCGGGACTGATAGAAATGGTCGGGTGTGACTGATGTGCGGATAACGGCATCGATGGTTTTCCAGGTCGGAACTGCGGGGGTTGAAATAGGGAATCGCTTTGACGAAAGCTTGAGGCCTACCGGGGAATTGCACTGTGCTCCCCTGCTCCCTGCGGTGCGGAATCGACCGATGCGGGTCCGAAACGTCGTCAAATCACAACAACGCCCGGCAAGACATGTGCAATATCACCGTTGCAGCGTGCATCTTGCCTCAAAGGTATGTCCCGCACATTCCCCCAGGTGGCTGGGCGGACAAAGGCACGGAAAAGGGGCGGCGGCGGTGGCCCGGCGACGGGGCCAATTGCCGGCGCAAGGCGCGCGGCGCCCGGTGACTACGGCTTGCCGGCCGCCTCGGAATCGAGGCGTGCCGCGCTCGCGTCGGCCGCGGCCGGTGCGCATGCGCGCAATCCGCGCAGGCAGAATTCGGACACCACGGCGGCCATTTGGCCGACGTCCATCGGCTCGGGCGAAATGCTGGACACGCGCGCGTTGCTGGCCGTCAGCGTGGCCAGTCCGTGGGCGGCGATCCACACCGCGAAGGCCAGTTTGTCCTCGGAAAGGTGCACGGGAGGCTGGCCATCGAGGCAGGCCGTTACCGCTTCGCGCACGCGCGAAAACGAGTTGCCGGCGGCCTGTGCCAGTTCAGGGTACTCGTCGCGACGTTCGATCGACGGGCCGAACATCAGGTGAAAGCGCGCCGGATAGGTGTGGGCGAATTCCGCGTAACCGACCAGCAATCCACGCAGGCGGTCAGCCGGGGTGCTGTTGGGCAGGCTGGCAGCTTTTTCGCTCTTGAAATCCTTGAGTTCACGAAACGCCTGTGCGGCGATGGCGGCCAGCAGTCCGTTGCGATCCTGGAAATGGTGCGAAGGCGCGCCGGGCGATACCCCGGCGAGCTTGGCCGCGGCGCGCAGGCTCATCGCGCCGATGCCTTCGGTATCCAGCAGATGCAGGCCCCAGGCAATCAGCGATGCGCGCAGGTCGCCGTGATGCCACTGTCCCTGCGGCTTGATGGCGCCGCCGGTGGTTGCGTTGGGCGGCCGATGCGTGCCGCTGGCGGCGGCCGAGGCAGAAGCGCGGGATTCTCGGGTCATACCGGATACGCAGGAACAGGGGGCTTCCATCTTACATGGCGATTTGGCTATCGGCCGATTCGCCGCCGGGACCGGGCTGCAGCGACGATTCGCCCGCGGCCGCGGCGGGCGCGCGCCTGCGCAGCGCGGCCTTCACCACCGCGTATTGCAAGCAGAACAGCGCCGCCTTGGATGCCGCCGGATAGATCGCGATAAACGTCGGCCAGGAAGCCGTGTGCCAGACCGCCACCACGAGGTTCAACGCGGCCGACACCAGCATCAGCGCGGCCCACGCGTAGCCGAACAGCGTCATCTCGCGCGCCACCCGCGGTGCCACTTCGGCCGGCACATAGCGATTCATCCACCCCTTGCGCAACATGACGATGCCGATGACCAGGAACAGCACGCTGGGCTTGGCCATGACAAAGCGCGCATCGGACGTCAGCCACGTGGCGATGGAAGACACCACGACCGACGCCAGGCTGATCCATTGCAAGACCGCGACGCGCCGGCCCTGCAGCCGTTCGCGGGCCACCACCGCGAGCGCTATCGCCAGCCCAGCGGCGGTGGCGATAGCGACGTTGACATGCAGCGCCATCAGCACCGCAAATACCAGCACGCCCAACGTATCGAGCACCAGCGGTTTGGCTACACGCAGCAATCGGCTCATGCGCATTCTCCTGCAACCCAGTTGCCGTGGAAACCGAACGGCACGCGCTGGGGCAATGCCACGGTAGCGACCGGGCCGGCCGCGATATCGCCGGCGTCGAGCACCAGCAACTCGCTGGTATTCGATGCGGCGCGCCACACCACTGCCAGGATCCAGCCGTCGCCTTCGGCATCGCCGCGCGCGGCAAACACCGGTTCAGACGTGACATCGCCGGGCGGCAACCAGAACGCGCGCGATGCGCCGGTCGAGACATCGACATGCACGATGCCGCTGAGATCAGACTCGCCGGGGCGCGACGCGGCAAACCAGCCATAGCGATACTTGCGGCCCGCATACCGGTCGTCGATGCGCGGAAACTCACCGGCCACATCGCACAGACGCTGTTGCGTGAACGTGCCGCTGCCGGGCGTCAGGTCGAAGGTCCAGCGGGCAAGGTAGGCCTGCTGGCGCGCCGGGTCGCCCGGAGATCCGTCCGGGCGCGGAAACAGCGGCGGTTCCTCGTACACCATCACGTCGGCCAGCAGCGAATTGCCAGACTGCCACGCGTTCATGGTGTGAAACACATAGCAGGCGGGACCCTCGTACCAGCGCACCGTAGCGGACGGCCCGTCGCGGTCCAGCACGCCGATCATCGACGAACGGCCGCCCTCGAACGCATAGGCCGGCAGCTTCTGCTCGGCGCGCTGGCGGCTGCCGGTCAGCGGCAGGATCGGAATCAGCAGATGGCGCTCGGTCATCATGAAATCGTGGACCATGCTGCAGTACGGCGCATCGAACCTGAACTGGCGCGTGATCCGCCCGTCCGGCGCGATCGTGCCGACTGTGATGGCGGGCGTGAACGGGCCGTCGGCGTTATAGCCGAAATAGAACATCTCGCCGGTGTGGGGATCGATCTTCGGATGCGCGGTGAACGGGCCGCGCTGTCTGGCCGAGTCTGCCCCGCCTTGTGCCGCGCCCGGCTCCCCGCCGTACTGCGCATAACCGAGCGTTTCGAGCGTGCCCGGCATGATGCCGGTCGGCCAGTGCGCTTCCTCGAGCGCCAGCAGTTGCCCGGCGTGCCACACGATATGGGTGTTGGCCACGCCGCGGTCGTCACCGGCCCAGTCGGGCGCATCGGAGACTTTCCCCGCGAAGGTCCGGAACAGTGGACGCCCGGCGCGGTCCTCGTCGCGCCATTTGGGCGTGCGCACCCAGCGGTTGCGATACGCCGCCGCGCCGTGGGTCAGCGAAATCGCGTGGATCATGCCGTCGCCGCCAAACCAGTGCGTGGCCGCCGACGGAAACCGCGGATTGGGGCCGATCCGGAACAACGTCCCGCTCAGCCCGGGCGGCAGCGTGCCCTGCACCGCCAGCCCGCCGGCGTCTATCTCCTGCATGACCGGCGCGTAGTTGCCCTGTTCCCAGATGCTCTGGGGCGCTTGCTGTACTGGATCCACTTTGCCTCCCGTCAATTTGAACATCGTATAGTTTGACGTATTCAAGGTGGTAGGCTGAGTTTTGTCAAGAAACGTTTGAATCGAACGCCGGGCGCCCATGAAAAAGGCTGTCACTGCGCGTTGCAGGACAGCCTGGTTTTCTGGCGAACGCCCGGTGGCGGCGTCAGGTCTTGGTCTTCGAGCGGTTCAGGGCCACGGCGGCCTGGATCAGCGTCCGCAGCGCCTTTTCGTCGATCTTGTCGCCTTCGTGGAAATCGATCGCCCGCCGTGTGTTGCCTTCCAGGCTGGCATTGAACAATCCGGCCGGATCGGGCAACGACGCACCCTTCGCAAAGGTCATTTTCACAGCGGTCTTGTAGGTTTCACCGGTGCAGAGGATGCCGTTGTCAGACCACGTTGGCACGCCGCGCCATTTCAATTCCTCGATGACCTCCGGATCGGCCGCTTTGACGATGGCGCGCAGACGCCCGAGCATCGCGCCGCGCCAGTCGGTCATCGCGGCGATTTTCTCGTCGATCAGTTGCGATGCCGAAGGACCTTCCTGCGTGTCGTTCTTCTTCACTGCATGTTCTCCTCGGATGGAATGGAGCCTGGCATGACCGCGAGCGATGACGCCGCGCGCCGCGCATCGCCATGGCAGGCGACGCCGCACGCCAAAGCTTACTGCAGCCGTGATCGCTCTCGACAAAAGAAAAAGGACGCCAGTGGCGTCCTTGGCGTCCTAAGCGTCCTTTGCTCGGTCGGCCCCGGCCGCACACCGGAGCGCCGCGCGATCAGCCCAGGATCCGCGCCGCGTTGGGCTCCAGGAAGATCTTGTCGTTCATGCTGGCCATGATGCGGTCGCGTTCTTCGCCTTTGTCCCGCAGCCCGGTTTGGCTGTTGCGCTCGGCGGCCTTGACCATGGCGAGAATATCGATGGTGCGGGATTTCGACGTGGGCGTCGTGTAATCCTGTTCCAGCTGACCCATCACGTATTTCTGCGTCTGCTGCGACTGCTCGGCGGTTTGCGTAACCGTGGCCTTCACCAACTGGCCCTTGCGATAGGCAAATTCGGTCTGGCTGCTGGCCTTGTCGTGAATCTGCTCATAGTAATAATTCTGCGAATACTTGCTTTCGGTCAGATTGAGCGGGATATCGGGCGTCAGCGCGCGATGGTAGCTGGCGTCCAGACTGGACTGCTGGGTCTGCGTCACGCCGCGGTCGGCCTGGCCGCGTCCCTGCAGTTGGGTCGTTTGCGAAACCTGATACGCAAACGCATCCACTTCGTCCGATCGCTTCGGATTGACCGATTGTGGCGTCTGCGTGACCGACGCCGAAAAATCCGCCAGACCCGTCAGCAAGCCGCGGTCGCCATTACTGAGCGTGAAGCGCGACTGCTGCGTCGTGGTGGTGTTGTACTGGCTGTGCAAGGCGCTGAACGCGTCCTTGAACATCGACATCAACGACGCATCGCCCTGCCCGCGCGTTTTGGCGTCGTCAAACTGCTGCAGATACTTGCTGACCGCCTTGGCTTGCTGTGCCGGCGTGCCGAAGGTGACCGCCTTGGTCATGTCGACGCTGAGGTCGACGGTGCCGGCCGGGCCCGCAGCGGTGACCGAGCGATGTTTGTCGTCGGCCTGGAAGTCAAGCGTCTGCGTCTGATTGTTGCCCAGCGACAGGTTGGCCTGCAGCCGCACCGACGACAGCGCCGTGGCGTCGTATTGCGTCAGGCCGCTCAAGTCCAGCCGGGGCGGCGTCTGCGTCAGGCCATCAATCGATTTCTGGAACGATTCGGAAAGCTTGCCCAGCGCATCGCGCTCCGCATCGGTCAGTTGGCCGTCCTTGACCGACATCTGCACGCTCAGGCGGTCGCCGTTGCTGCCCAGCTTGATATTGACGGTCGCACCGCTGCGCGTGGTGACGGTCAGCGCGATTTCGTTGGCGGCCGGCGCGTGCAGGTCCGCCGACGACACGGCATCGGCCGATTGGCCCGGCGCCAGCTGCATCATCGACTGCGAAAAACTCGCGCCGTCGGCCTTCACCTGATCGAGCAGCGCCGCGCCAAGTCCGCCGAAGCGCGCCGATAACGTCGAGCCCGACATATTGCCGGCCATCCGCATCGAGATCAGGTCGTTGGATGCATGCTCCCATACCGGTGTTGGCGTTACCGGCGTGATCGAATAGGTGGGCGACGCGGCCGACTGGCCGAGCGTGACGGTAGTGGACGCAGTGGGCTGTGCCGCAGCGGGCGCGCCATTGGAGGCGGCGGCGGCCGCGGCCGGGCTGCCGGACTGCGTCAGGGCGAGGCTCTGCGAGCCCACGGAGGAGATGGCGACCATACGATCCGTATCCACTAGGGTTGATCCAGTGTAGTGATCTAACGGCAACTTTCTGGTGGACTTTAGGGGCGATCAAGCGCGCCGGTCCGATTCGGATCGATCGGTTGGATCGCGCCGCCGTGTTGTCTACCATTGACGGCACGCCCCTCGATCCTGCCGATGCCCGTCAATCCGCCCGATTCCTCCAATCCGCCCGCACCCCGTCCTGCCGATCCAGCCGGCGCGGCCGAATCGTGCGCCCCGCGCCTGCCCATGCGGGTGACCTTGCGGGATGGCCGCGAGGTCCTGCTGCGGGCGATCCGCGATGACGACCGCGCCGGCGTGCTGGAAGCCTTTGACCTGCTGTCGGCCGACGCGCGTTATACCCGCTTCATGACCGCGATGAAGGATTTGCCAGACTCCATGCTCGAAGCGGTCGTCCACCCGGTCGGACACGACTGCACGCTGGTCGCCGAAATGACCGACGGCTCGGGCGATCTGGTCGGCGGCGCGCGCTACAACGGCATTCCCGGCAGCAAGCGCTGCGAATTCGCGGTCACGCTGCTGGATGGCTGGCGCGCCAACGGGCTGGCCAGGCGCCTGATGGAAGCGCTGATCGACTGCGCGCGCGCGGCGGGCTTCGAGGTCATGGAAGGCTTCATCCTCGCGTCCAACCGGGGCATGCGCGGGCTGGCGCGCCGCCTTGGCTTCAAGGACGTCGCCTCGCCCGACGACGCCACGCTGCGCGTGGCAACGCTCGATCTGCGGCAAGCGCCCGGCAAGCCGCCTCGCGCGGACTGATCCGCTGCCGGCGTTCCACCGGTTGGTGCGCCGCCGCACGGAGCGCACGCTGGCGCGCAAATACATTGCCGACGTGGACGGATCGCTTGCCCGGCCGTCCATAGGCCCTGGCGCGCCCCATCGCTCGCCGCGATGACAAGAAAAACCGGAGAGGCATCGATGGCCCCGAGCACCCCGTCGCCTGAGGCGACCCTGCAGACCCGCGTGTGCATCATCGGCGCCGGTCCGGCTGGTATCGCCTGCGCGCTGGAACTGGCGCGGCGCAAGATCGATGTGGTGCTGGTGGAAAGCGGCGGCGCCCGATCTCATACGCCAGCGCAATCGATGTGCGACGCCGAGATCGTCGATAGTCGCCGCCATGCGCCGATGCAGGACGCCGTGCGCCGCGCGCTGGGCGGCACATCGTGGTTATGGGGCGGGCGCTGCATCCCCTTCGATCCGATAGATTTCGAGACGCGCGACCATGCGCCGGGCACGGACTGGCCGATTTCGTACGCGCAGATATTGCCGTGGTACGACATCGCCTGCGACTACGCCGATTGCGGCCGGCCGGCATTTTCGCTGCACCAGCTTGACGCGGCCACGGCGGCGCGTCCGCTTAGCGGCACGTTCCGCGCAGGCGATTTCATCGCGTCCGATCTGGAACGCTGGAGTGGCGAGCCGAACTTCGCGCAACGCTACGCGCAGGTGCTGACATCGCATCCGCATATCCGGCTGCTACTCGATTCCACCTGCGTCGACATCGACCTCGATCCGCACAGCGAACAGGTGCGCGGCGTGGTGGTGGCCAGCGGCGAGTCGGGCGCCGCGCGCGTGCGCATCCAGGCCGAGCGCTTTGTGCTGGCCTGCGGCGGGCTGGAAGTGGCGCGCCTGCTGCTCAACGCCAACACCCGCCACGACAACCGCCTGGGCAATCGCAGTGACATGCTGGGCCGGCACTATATGGGACATATCTCCGGCAAGATCGCCAGCGTGCGGTTCCATGCCGACCCGGCGCGCACTATCTATCACTTCGAACGTGACGCCCAGGGGTTCTATGCGCGGCGGCGGCTGACCGCGCCGGCCGCGGTGCAGCGCCAGCATGGCCTGCTCAATACCGCAATGTGGCTGGACAATCATCCACCCGCCGATCCCGCGCACGGTAACGGCGTGCTGTCGCTGGCCTATCTGGCGCTGCGCACGCCGGGGCTGAATCGCATGCTGGCCGCGCCCGCCATTGCCAAGAGCGTCACGGCGGCCAATGCGCGGGGCAGCCAGGCCGCGCACTGGCGCAACGTGGTCCGCCAGTTGCCGCGCATCGCCACGTTCGTGCCGCCGTTCGTCTATCGGCGCTATTTCGCGCGGCCGCGCCTGCCGGGCTTCTTTCTGTCGAGCCCGAACAATGTGTATGCGCTGCACTATCACGCCGAACAATTGCCGTCGCGCGAAAGCCGCGTGACGCTGGCCGACAGCGTGGACGCCTACGGCATGCGGCGTCTGAAGGTGGATCTGCGCTATCAGCCCGCGGACGGCGAATCGGTGCTGCGCCAGCATGCGCTGCTGGACCGGCATTTGCGCGAAACCGGCGCGGGCCGGCTCGACTACTGGATGCCCGAATCCGAGCGGCTGGCCGCAGTGATGGCGCAGGCCACCGACGGTTTTCACCAGATCGGCACCACGCGCATGGCGGCCGATGCGCGACGCGGCGTGGTCGATCCCGATTGCCGCGTATTTGGCACCGACAATCTCTATGTGGCCAGCAGCGCGGTGTTTCCGTCTTCGGGGCAGGCCAATCCGACCCTCACCATCCTGGCGCTGACCGCGCGGCTGGCCGACCATCTGGCCACCCAGCTCAGCGCGCTGGTCGCGTGCGACGTGCGCGCGCCGGCTCACACGGAGCCAGCAGCCGACGCGCCGATGGCGGCAAGCACGTCGCACGGCTACGCGGGCTGATTGGGACGGCGCGATGCAAGTCGGCGCACCGCGGCGCGTGGCTCACACGCGCGCGCTCAGCCTTGCGCGGCGGTGAGCGTTGCCTTGTGTGCGCCGAGTTTCGCGCCCATCGCGTCGGCCAGCGCATGCAGGCCGGACATCGGCCGCACCATGACCTCGAATTCCTCGATCTTGCCCGCATCGTCGAAACGCAGCATGTCGATGCCCTTGAGCGCCTTGCCGTTAATTTCGGCACTGAACTCGAGCACCACGCTCTTGCCGTCGGCCGAGGCAAGCACGCGGTGATAGGTGAAGTTCTCGAACACCGTGTTCACGGTCTTGAGCACCAGCTTGATCGCGGCGCGCCCCGGATACGGCGTATGGGCGACCGGCGAGCGGAACACGATGCGGTCCGACAGCAACGGATCCAGTTCTTCCATGGCGTTGCGCGCCAGCAATGCGTGCCAGGCGGTCAGCGTCTGCCGCGCCTCGGGAATCAAGCCTTGGACGTCCATATCAGTCTCCTCGATGTTTTATCTGTCGTTTCCCCGCCTTTGGGGATCTATGCAACTGGTTGCATAGCGGCAAATGATAGCGCGACATCGGGACGCTGAACAGTCCGGTCGCGCGCGATAACCGCCACGCGCAAGCGTCGGCCGGCCCTTCGTTCGCTATCCAACAGACCCCTCGCAGCCCCGGGCCAGATACTCGCTCGACGGCTGGAGATCCGGGGAAAGCGTTTGCCATGGCGGATTCCGGTCGACCGCGCCGCCGACTGAAATCGCCGAGGAGAAACACCGTGCCGCCCTATCTGAATGCGAACGACGCCACGCAAGCGGAAGGGACGCCATGCGGCCCGCGCACCGCGTCGTCGACCGCATGGCAGGCGCGCGCGTTTGCGCTCGGCTACGGATTGCTGTGCGTGCTTTACAGCGCGGTGGCCTATCTGTCGCTCGGTTATGACGACGAATTCACCAACATGGGCCTGGTCGAGCGATTGGGTCTTGGCGTCGTGCCGTTGATGCAGACCGAGGATGTGCATCCGCCCGGCTCGTATTTCATCAACTGGCTGCTGCATGCCATAACCGGCGACTGGTCGCTGGTGCGGCTGGCCACAGCCCTCATGACCGCGGGCGCCCTGGTGTATGCCACGGAGGCGATCCGCCAGCGCCACGGCAATCGCGCGGCGGCGCTGCTGTTCGTCTTGCTTTGCCTGAATCCCGCGATCCTGATGTGGTGCACCGGGGTGCGCTGGTACGCGTATTTCGTGCCGGTGCTGGTGTGGCTGAGCATCACGCCCCCGCGCGATGGCTGGCGCTACTGGGGCAAGTGTTTCGGCGGACTGGTGGTGCTCGGCTATCTCGGCTATGCGGTGTTTGTGGTGGCGTTGCCGGTGCTATGGCTGTACTGGACCGGTACGCGGCAAAGCGTGCGCGAGCGGCTCGTCGGCATCGCCTGGGCCGCGCCGTTGGCCGCGCTGCTGTATGCGTACCAGTTCCATATATTCCTGACCGTTCACCTGCAGTCGAAGGGATCGCAGGTGTCGTCGATGACCAAGAACCTGATGGGCTTTGCCATCGCGCAAATCTCCAATCAGGGCGTATTTCCGGTATCGGTGCCGGCACTGCTGTCCGCTCTGGGACTGAGCGGCATGGTGGCTCTGGCGTTCGCGCTCGACGCACGCGGCAACCTGCGCAACCGCTACCTCCATGCCTACGGACTCGGCGTCGCAGCAACCCTCGCGACCGGACTTGCCGGCAAGTTCCGCAACCTCGTGATCGTGTCGCCATGGCAGGCGTTATGGCTGGCCACGCTGCGTGTGCCGCCGGCGCGCGCCCGACTGTTCCTGGCATGTTTTGCGGCGCTGGCGCTGGGCAATCTGTGGGGCGTCTTCAACGTTGCCACGCATCAGAACACCACCAAGAACAGCTGGGACCTGCAACTCGCTCCGGTCCTGGCCGACCTGCAACGCCAGCGCGCCGCGTGCGGTGGCGATCTGGTGGTGGTGGCGCATGACCCGGCGCTGAACTGGCATGTCGATGTGGGCGGATATCCGCAACTGGGGCCGTTCTCGCGCCAGACGCTGCCGGCCGACGTGCTCGCCGCCCCGCACCGCTGCGTCGCCGTGGTGCGCAGCTACGCGGGCATGTTCGACACCGCAACGATCGACCGCATGTACGCGCAGGCGGACGCGCTGCGCCACGCCGGCGAAGCGCGCCAAGTGTTCGGCCGCGACGCCAACTATCGCATCAAGCAGCGGCTCGACGGACGCTATCCGCAATACCAATTCGATATCACGATCTATCGCGACGTCACGGGCCTGGACGCGCTGACTGCGTGGCAGCCTCTCTCGCTGCGCAACGAGGATGGAGCGCCGCATGGACGCTAGCGCCGCGCGCATCGCCGTGACCTATGTCGTACTGGCGGCGATCGCCATCGTCGCCAACATCGGCGCGCAGGATCTCTTTCTACGGCTGTACGGCGGCGCGTACGACATCGTGCTGTCCGTGGCGATGGGCACAGGCGTTGGCCTGGTCGTGAAGTACGTGCTGGACAAGCGCTTCATCTTCGGTTTCGAGGCCGACAACGCCGCGCACGATGCGCGCGTGTTCGCGCTCTACACGGTCATGGGGCTGGCCACCACGGCAATCTTCTGGGCCTTCGAATTCGGTTTCGCACAGATCTTCGGCACGCACACCATGCGCTATGCGGGCGGCGTGCTGGGCCTGAGCCTCGGCTACTACACCAAGTACCAGCTGGACAAGCGCTTTGTGTTCAGGCGCGGCTGGAGCGAGCAGTCCGTTTGCATCGGAGAAGGTAAATGAGCCACGCCGCCGTTCCGTTGTGCGTCGATCTCGACGGCACACTGATCCACGCAGACCTGCTGGTGGAAACCTGCGTGGCGCTGCTGCGCAAGAATCCGCTCTACCTGTTCCTGCTGCCCTGGTGGCTGCTGCGCGGCAAGGCCCATTTGAAAGCGCAGGTCGCCAGCCGCGTGTTGCTCAACCATGCCGCGCTGCCGTTTCATCGCGAGCTGCTGCAATGGTTGACCGATGAGCGCCGCGAAGGCCGCCAGATCTGGCTGTGCACCGCATCCAACCAGCGCCTGGCCGAAGCGGTGGCGCTTCATCTGCAATTGTTCGACGGCGTGCTGGCCAGCAGCGACACGCTCAATCTATCCGGCAAGCAGAAGGCCGAAATGCTGGTGGCGAAGTTTGGCAACCGGGCTTTCGACTATTGCGGCAACGACACCGTCGATCTGCATGTGTGGTCGGTCAGCCGCGGCGGCGTGGTGGTCAACGCGCACGGCGACCTGGAGCAGCGCGCGCGCCAGGTCACCGACGTCTACCGCACGTTTGGATCGCCGGGCCATCACGTCCGCGCGCTGTGCAGGCTGCTGCGTCCGCATCAATGGGCCAAGAATGCGCTGCTGTTCGTGCCAGTGGCCGCCGCGCACCGCATCCTCGACCCCACCGCGCTGGGCCATGCCGCACTGGCATTCCTGGCGTTCTGCCTGTGCGCGTCATCGGTCTACGTGCTCAACGACATGCTCGATGTGGAGGCCGATCGCCAGCATCCGCGCAAATCGCAGCGGCCGTTTGCCAGCGGCGCGCTGCCGTTGAAAGCCGGCTTTGCGCTGATTCCGCTGTTGTTGCTGGCCACCGCCGGCATTGCCTGGCTGCTGCCGGTACAGTTCGGCCTGACGCTCGGTGGTTACTATCTGCTGACGCTGGCCTACACGCTGGGCGTCAAGCAACTGGTGATCGTGGATGTGCTGTGCCTGGCCGGGCTGTACACCATCCGCATCGTGGCCGGTGCGGCGGCCGTGGCGGTGCCGCTGTCGCTCTGGTTGCTGCTGTTTTCGCTGTTCCTGTTCCTGAGCCTGGCGCTGGTCAAGCGCTTTGCCGAACTGCAGGTGATGCAGCGCCAGGGCAAGCTGGAAGCCGCCGGGCGCGGCTATCGGCTGGACGACCTGGCTCTGCTGGAAAGCCTCGGCACCGGCGCCGGTTATATGTGCGTGCTGGTGCTGGCGCTCTATATCAACAACCCCGTGGTGGAAACGCTGTATCGCCATCCCGAGGTGCTTTGGGCGCTGTGTCCGCTGATGCTGTATTGGATCACGCGCGTCTGGGTGGTGTCGCATCGCGGTCTGATGCACGACGATCCGGTGATGTTCGCGCTGCGCGACCGCGCCAGCCTGGTGATCGGCGTGCTTGGCGCGATCGTGATCTGGGCCGCCACGTGATATGACGCGCCAGACCGTTTTCTCGTGGGGCCGTACGGCGCCGAGCGAAAGCGATGTGCTGGCCTTGCCGAGCCGCTTCGACACGCTGCCCGCGCTGCGCCCCGATAGCCCGAGCATGCTGCCGTTCGGCAATGGCCGCAGCTACGGCGACAGTTGTCTGAATCCCGGCGGCACGCTGCTTTCCACACGCTATCTCGATCATTTCATCGCGTTCGACGCCGCAACCGGCGTGCTGCGCTGCGAAGCCGGCGTGCTGCTGTCGGACATCCTGAAACTGATCGTGCCGCAAGGCTGGTTCCTGCCTGTCACGCCGGGCACTCGCTTCGTCACCGTGGGCGGCGCGATTGCCAACGATGTGCACGGCAAGAATCACCTGAGCCACGGCACCTTTGGCCGCCATGTGCGCGCGCTTGCGCTGCGGCGTTCCGACGGCGCGACGCTGCAGTGCTCGCCGCACGAGAACGCGGACTGGTTTGCCGCCACCATCGGCGGGCTGGGGCTGACCGGTGTGGTGCTGTGGGCCGAAATCCAGATGCGGCCGATCGCCTCGCCGTGGGTCGAGGAACAGACCGAACGCTTCGCCAGCCTCGACCAGTTCTTCGCGCTGTGCCGCGCCTACGCGGACACGCACGAGTACACCGTGGCGTGGATCGACTGCTCGGCCGGCGCGCATCGCGTGGGACGCGGTCTGTTCACGCGCGCCCGCCACGCCCCTGCCGATGCGCAGCCGCCACGCCATGGCGACCGCCCGAGATCGCGCAGCATGCCGTTCACGCCGCCGTTTTCGCTGGTGAACCGCCTCAGCGTCGGCGCGTTCAACACGCTGCACTACCACCGCACCGGCCGCGCGGAGCCGCCGCGCCTGACCCACTGCGATACGTTTTTCTATCCGCTCGACCATATCCTGCAATGGCATCGCATGTATGGCCCGAAGGGTTTCTACCAGTATCAGTGCGTGGTGCCGCCCGAGGATGCGCGCGCGGCGCTACACGCGCTGCTGAGCGAAATCGGCCGTAGCGGCGCGGCATCGTTCCTTGGCGTGCTCAAGCAGTTCGGCCCGCTGGCGTCGCCCGGGCTGCTGTCGTTTCCGCGCGAGGGGTTCACGCTGGCGCTCGATTTTCCCAACGCGGGTCCGCGTCTGCATGCGTTGTTCGAGCGGCTCGACGCGATAGTGGCCGGCGCCGGCGGCCGGCTTTATCCCGCCAAGGACGGGCGCATGAGCGGCGCATGCTTCCGCGCCGGATATCCGCAATGGGAAGCGCTGACACCCTATATCGATCCGGCATTTTCGTCGGGATTCTGGCGCCGCGTGACGGATGGGGCCACCCATCGGGAGATGAGCAAATGAAGAAGGTGTTGATCGTCGGCGCGACCTCGGCCATGGCCGAAGCCACCGCGCGGCGCATGGCCCAGCGCGGCGATGCATTGTTTCTGCTCGGCCGCAGCGCGCCGCGCCTGCAGGCCATGGTCGACGACCTGCGCGCGCGCGGCGCGCCGCACGTGCATATGGCCGTGATGGACGCCAACGACTTCAGCGCGCACGACGGCATGATCGCGCTGGCCGACGCCACGCTTGGCGGCATCGACATCGTGCTGATCTCGCACGGCACGTTGTCGGACCAGTCCGCCTGCGCGCAGTCGGTGGATCTGACGCTGGCCGAATTGCGCACCAACGCGCTGTCGGTGGTCGCCATGCTGACCTTGCTGGCCAACCTTTTCGAGCGCCGTCGCGCCGGCACCATTGCGGTGATTTCGTCGGTGGCCGGCGAGCGCGGCCGCCAGAGCAACTATGTCTACGGCAGCGCCAAGGCCATGGTCACCGCGTTCATGTCCGGGCTGCGGCAGCGGCTTGCCAAGGCGGGCGTGGCCGTGGTCACCATCAAACCCGGTTTCGTCGATACGCCGATGACCGGCGCCTTCCGCAAGAACGCGCTGTGGATCGGCCCCGACGCCGCGGCGGGCCATATCCTTGCGGCCATCGACCGCGGCGCGGCCGTCGCCTATGTGCCCGGCTTCTGGCGCTACATCATGCTGATCATCCGCGCACTACCCGACGCGGTATTCCGCCGGCTGGCGCTGTGAGATGCCGGCTGGCGCATTGGCGCGGATGCCGGAAAGCCCATAGCGACATCGAAATGCTATAAATGCAAAATCAGACAAAGTCCTACAGCGCGAGGATCGCCACGGCCTTAATCTTCATCTCAGGACTTGACCCGTCCTGATAACCTCCCCTGCAAGCCCGTCAGGCCTACCGCCTGGCGGGCTCTTTTTTTTGCGGCATGCCGGCGACGTTGGCGACGCCACCTCCGCGCACCCGCTTTGTGCGATTCCGCATGTTTTGCCGTTGCCGGCTCGGGCAATCATCGCCTCATCAGCCGACAAGAGAGGAGACATCAGACATGCGCCAACCACCGGATCTGCTCCGCCAGGCGGGCACCTTTGCCAGCATCCGCGCCCTGCCCGAGGCATCGTGTCCGATCGAACCGGGATGGATGCGCAGCGGCACACCGCGCACGCGCTGCAACCAGCATTCGTCGACGCTGGACGGCTTTGCCTGGACCATGGTGTGGGACTGCACGCGCAGCACGTTCGAATGGCACTACACCATCGACGAAGTGGTGGTGGTGCTCGAAGGCAGCGTGCGCGTGACCGACTGCCATGGCGTCAGCCACACGCTGGGCGTGGGCGATGTCGGATATTTTCCCGCCGGATCGTCGTGGTTCTGGGAAGTCGACGACTACGTGCGCAAGATCGCCTTCTGCCGCGATGAGGTGCCGCGCGGCCTGCGTCTGCCGATGCGCGTCGTGCGCCGGTTGCAACGCGAATTCGGCTCGCACCGCAATGCGCTGGCCGTTGCATGGCGCCTGCTGGTTGACGGCTGCCGGCGCGTGGTTCGCCTGGGACGCGCCACGGCGACGATGATGCTGATGAGCTTTCCGCTCTAGGCGCTACGGGCCTGGGCGTTAACGCGCGGGCGCCGCAGAGCCGTTCGCGCCGCCGCCTTCCAGCGACTGAAGGATTCGGTACGCGGCCTCGACGCGCGCCGGGATCGGCAGGTTTCGATTGGCCAGCAGCACGATGCCGATGCGTCGCCCGGGCACGAACGCGGCATAGGCGCCGAAACCATTGGTCGATCCGGTCTTGTTGATCAGCACGTCTGGCGACGCCGGTTGCGGCGGTTGCAGCGCCGTCACCGGCTGCGCTTCCAGCACCATGCGCGCGGCGTTGCCGGCCAGCAGGTCTTCCAGCGCGACCGGCCACGCATAACGTTCCCAGCCAAGCGCCTGCGTCATGCCGCCGCTCTGGAAATAGCCGGTATGCGTGGCGGACAGCGCCCGGCGCAAAGCGTCGTCGCGGATCGTCGCGCCGTCCATATTCAGTTCGACAAAGCGGATCAGGTCGCCCGCCGTGGTCTTGATCCCGTAAGCCTGTGCATCGAACACGCCCGGCGTCACGCGAACCGCCGTGTCGCCGTTGGCATAGCCCCAGGCGTAATCGCTGGCGCGCGCCTGCGGCACGCGGAGCCAGGTGTGCGAAAGCCCCAACGGCGCAAGAATGCGCTGCGTCATCGCCGTCGCAAACGACTCGTGCAGCGCACGCGCCGCCAGTTCGCCAAACAGGCCGATGCTGGGATTGGAATAGCGGCGATGCGTGCCGGGCGCGTAGGTGGGCTTCCAGGTGCGCAGCCACTGGATCATCTGCGGCATGTCGGCGATCTGGTCGGGCACCTGCAGCGGCAGTCCGCCCGCGGTGTAGGTGCCGAGTTCCAGCAGGCGGATGCGATCGAACGCGCTGCCGGCAAGCGCCGGCATATAGCGGGATGCCTTGTCATCGAGCGACAGCGCGCCGCGTGCCTGGGCGTAGGCACCTAGCGTTGCAGTGAATGTCTTGCTGAGCGACCCGATCTCGAAGATCGTGGCATCGGTAACGGGCTGACCGCTAGCCTTCGACGCCACGCCAAAATTGAACACACGATGCTGCCCCCCGGCGGTAATCGCCACGGCCATGCCCGGCACCTTGTATTCGGCCATGACCGGCCGAATCGTCGCACTGACGACATCCGCAATGGCGTCCGGCGCGGCGGCTGCGCTGGCCGATATCGACATGGCCATCGCGCCGATTGCGATGCCAGCAATAGGAACAAGGCGGGAAAGACGCCCGATATGTGGGATCGACGTGCAAAGCTGCGTGTTCATGGCAATTCCTGGCAGGCCACAGGCGACGAATCACTCACTGGCGACGCGGATGGCGGCGCTCGGTGCGGCAAGAACGGGTCAGCATTGTATCCGCCCGCCCGGCACTACAATGGCAGCCTCCCACCCGCCGTCGCCGCCCCATCGTCACGTAGAGCCATGGCTTGCCGAAACCGGCTGGGCCGACCGTGCAGACGTGGCGATCCGACGGACGCGATTCTCCATGGAGCTCTCATGAAACCCCGCATCTCCGTACTGACGATTGGCGTGACCGATCTGGAGCGTGCCGTCGCGTTCTACCGCGACGGACTGGGCCTGCCCACGCCGGGCATCGTCGGCAAGGAGTTCGAGCACGGCGCCGTGGCGTTTTTCGATCTTCAGGCCGGGCTCAAGCTGGCGCTGTGGCCACGGGCCGCTCTGTCGTGGGATACCGGCTTGCCGGCCAGCGCGCCATGCCCGACCGGATTTTCGATCGGACACAACGTTGCCAGCAAGGCGGAAGTCGATCAGGTAATGGCGCAAGTGCGCGCGGCCGGCGGCCACATCGTCAAGCCTGCGCAGGACACCTTCTATGGCGGCTACGCGGGCTACTTCCAGGACCTCGACGGCAATCTCTGGGAAGCCGCGTGGAATCCGCAGATCCTGCCGGACGACGCGGCCTGAGCGCCGGCGTGACTCAGGGCGCCGGCTGGCAGAAGCAGATGCGGTTGCCGAACGGATCCTTCACATTCAGCAGCCGCCCCCAATCTGCGTCTTCCACGCCCGGTTTGGCGTACGTGTACTGGCGCGCCGTCAACTCCCCATGTAGCGCGTCGATATCGTCGACGGTCACATAGATCGCCGATCCGGGCGTGGCGTCGCCGTGATGCTCGCTCAGGTGCAAAGTCAGGCCGGAACGCGTGACCTGCGCATAGAGCGGGAAATCCTCGCCAAACCGATGCTCCCAATCGAGCGTGAAGCCGAGAAAGCCCAGGTAAAACTCCTTGGCCTTGTCGACCGAAAAGATGCGCAGTATCGGAATGGCGGGCGATAGTTGCATGGCGTTTTGACGAGTTTGGGGCCGGAGGGACCTGAATTGTGGCAGCGCCCAAGTCAATGTGGAACATTCACCACCCCTTTGCGCTACATAGATCACATTTACGCCGTCGCGCGTTTTACTTGAAATTATAGGATCCTTATAATTATTGGAATCCCATAATTCCACATAAACCATGAGCTACCTCTACCGGCGCCCTGAACTCGCCCATCAGATGGCCAGGCAGTTGCTGCATCCCAGCGTGCTGGATGAAGGGCTGCGCTCGGGCCTGTTCCTTTCCGGACTGCGTCGCATTGGCAAGACCACGTTCCTGCTCAACGACCTGATCCCGGCGCTGGAAGATCTCGGCGCCATCGTGATCTATGTGGATTTATGGAGCGATACGCAGCGCAGTCCGGCCGCGCTGATCCTGGCGGCGGTCAAGAAAGTACTGGCCGAGCTGGAATCTCCCGGTGCCAGCACCGTGCGCAAGCTCAAGCGGCTGGCAGGCGCCGATGTGGCGGCCTTTGGCTTCAAGTTCGGTTTCAAGCTCGATCACCTCGGCGAGCCGGGCGGTGCCACGCTGGCGCAGGCGCTTGGCGAGATCGTCGACCAGGCCCGCACCGACGTCGTACTGATTGTCGACGAGGTGCAGCACGCGATTACGTCCGACGAAGGCAGCCAGATGCTGCTGGCGTTGAAGGCCGCGCGCGATGCCATCAATCCGCGTCCCGACACGCCCGGCCACTTCCTGTTTGTCGGCACCGGATCGCACCGCGCGCTGGTTGGCGAACTGACGGCACGCCGCAACCAGGCGTTCACCGGCGCGACTTCGGTGTCGTATCCGGTGCTGGACAAGGCGTACGTCGCCTATCTGCTCGATCGGCTGTCGGCCGAGGGTTTCACCGCCCTGCCCTCGCTCGACGTGGCGGTGCAGGCATTCGAGACGCTGGGCCATCGGCCCGAGGAAATGATCAAGGCGCTGCGCCAGCTTCATTTCCACTTGCCGCCGGACAGCAACCCCGACGAGCACTTGCCGATGATCGCCACGACGCTGCGGTCGGCGGCGGCCGATATCGAACTGATGAAACTCGAACAGCTCGGCGGACTGGCCACGGCCATCTTCGACCGCATCGCGTCGGCCGAAGGCGACGCACGCGGACTGTTTTCCGCGGACGCCGCCGCCGCGTATTCACGGGCCATCGGACGCGAGGTCAAGGTCGAGGAAGCCCAGCCGGTGGTCAACGAACTGATGGCGACCAACCTGATCATGCGCAAGGGCCATGGCCTGTACGGCATCACCGACCCGTTCGTGCAGCAGATGTGGCGGGAACGCAAGGCGATCGAGGGCAAGCTCTAAGCGGCGGCGCACCTTCGCCCCCCCTCGACTGGCAGCTTCCGCGCCGGCATCCGCATGTCGTCCGCGCCCTTCGGCGGTCCACGCCGCCGCTGGGTTGCGCGGACGGCCGCCATAGACCGCGCAGTTGGTCGAGCTAGTGGAATTCGTTCGCCCGGAACTTCGATTCGGGCAGCAGCCGCCGCACCGCGCCGATCAGGTTGAAATGGCGCACACTTTCGGGCGGCCGATAGTGGCCGCTGTCGTTCGACCAGTAGAACAGCTCGCCGTGGAGAAAAACCAGTTCGCCGGCAAAAAGCACGTCTGCGCCGCGTGTCAGCGACGTATGCCCCCTGACGACCAGATCGCGGCGCGAGCCTCCCACCACATAGTTGCCACGCGACACCGCGCAATAGATGCGTCCCGGATCCTCGACCAGGACAACGAAGACGAAGCGGCCATGCGGTACCGGTGCCGGCAGCGTCTGCGGCGATTGCGGGATCAGGTAATAAACATTCTGTGCGACGCGCTCAAGCTGAAACACTTGCGCAGCGCGCGCCGGCCTTTGCAGCCGGGTGGTTGGCCGCATGCCGAGCGGCCGCATTTGCACTCGTTGCGCGTACAGCGCGGCAATGGATAGTCGTTGATCTGGTGTGAGCATATGTCGAGTCCTTCCAAACGGGTCCCGAGTCTAGTGACGCCTCGCCGCCTCGCACTGACGCAATGCATATCTGGGTTAGCTCATCGCATAACAAAGGGTTTACACCTAGTTTTCATATAACCAGAAAAGCGTAAGGTTGCGGCTATGCATACCCGGCCGATAACCCTGACCGAGCGCGTGATCCAGTTGCTGCGCGCGGAGATCGCCGATGGGACATTTCCCGTCGGCACACGCCTGCCCACGGGCAAGCAGTTGGCCGAGCGCTATGGCGTGAGCGCGGCCGTGATCCGCGAGGTGTCCGAGCATTTGCGCTCGCAAGGCATGATCGAAAGCCGGCAGGGGCTGGGCAGCACAGTGCGCTCGCGCGTCAGCGACAACGGATTTCGCCTGGCCAGCAGCGCCGACGCCGGCGATCTGGCCGCGATTTTCGAGTTGCGGATCGATCTGGAAAGCGCGGCAGCCGCCATGGCAGCGCGCCATCGCACCGAGCACGATGTGGCGTGCATGCGCGGCGTGCTCGACGCGCTGGCCGCGCAGCTCGACGATCCGGACCACGGCGTGGAGCCGGACATCCAGTTTCACGTCGCCATCGCCACCGCCACGCACAATCCCTATTACGTGCAGTTGCTGCAGTACATGAATCTGCAACTGCACCATGCCGTGCGCACCGCGCGGCTCAATTCGCGCCAGCAGCCGGGCCTGCCCGAGCAGGTCCACGGCGAACACGTGGCGATCTTCGACGCCATCCGCGCGCGCGATGCCGATCTGGCGCGCCGCTGCGCGACCGACCATCTGCGTAACGCCGCCGGCCGGCTTGGCCTGCCGATGCGCCCCTGAATTTCGTAATCGACCGATCGAGTTGCCATCATGTCCGACCCCCTCTTCGCCCAGCGCCTGACCGAATCTCTTGGCCCCGACGTGGTTTCGACCGCCGCCGACGCGGTGGCGCCCTGGCTATCCGACTGGCGCGGCCTGTACAAGGGCCAGGCGCAGGCGGTGATCCGTCCGCGCACCACCGCGCAGGTGGCGCAGGCACTGGCGCTATGCCAGCAGGCAGGCGTACCGGTGGTGCCGCGCGGCGGCAATACCGGACTGTGCGGCGGCGCGGCGCCCGACAGCAGCCAGGCCAACGTCGTGATCAGCCTGGACCGCATGGACAAGGTCCGCTCGGTCGATACCATCGCCAACACGATGGTGGCCGAAGCCGGCTGCATCCTGGGCAACCTGCGCCGTACCGCCGCGGAACACGACCGACTGTTCCCGCTGTCGCTGGCCGCCGAGGATTCCTGCCAGATCGGCGGCAACCTGGCCACCAATGCCGGCGGCGTCAACGTCGTGCGCTACGGCATGACGCGCGAGCTGGTGCTCGGCGTGGAGGCCGTGCTGCCCAATGGCGAGATCTTTCACGGCCTGCGTACGCTGCGCAAGGACAACACCGGCTACGATCTCAAGCAACTGCTGATCGGCTCGGAAGGCACGCTCGGCATCATTACGGCGGCGGCGCTGCGTCTGCTGCCGCGCGCCGATACGCGCGCCGTGGTGCTGGCCGCCGTCGATTCGTCGGAACAGGCGCTGCAACTGTATTCGCTACTGTTCGCGCGTTGCGGCGCGCGCTTGCAGGCCTACGAATTCTTTACCGGCGAATGCCTCGATCTGGTGCTCACGCATGCCGAAAATGTCCAGGCGCCGTTCTCCGAACGTCATCCCGCGTACGTATTGCTGGAAATCGCCGACACGGCATCCGAGGAAGTCCTGAATGCGCTGCTGGAAGCGGTGATTGGCGATGCGCTGGAACAGGGCTTGTGCCGCGACGCGGCGGTCTCCGCATCGCTGGCGCAATTGCAGGGTCTGTGGCGTCTGCGCGAGGAAATTTCGGAAGCGCAACGCGCCGACGGCCTGCACCTCAAGCACGACGTGTCGCTGCCGATCGAGCATATTCCGGCGTTCATGACGTCGATGCAGGCGCGCCTGCAGGCAAGGCACCCCGGCATCCGCCCGTTTATCTTCGGCCACTTTGGCGACGGCAACCTGCATTACAACCTGTCGCGCCCGCTTGGTGCCGATCCCAAATGGGCGCTCGGAGAGGGCAAGGCGGTCAGTGACGAGGTGATGGAAGAAGTGGCGCGCTACAACGGCAGCATCAGCGCCGAGCATGGCATCGGCCAACTGAAGCGCGACGCATTCCTGACGCTCAAGGACCCGCTCGAACTCCGGCTGATGCGCGCCATCAAGCAGGTATTCGACCCCAGCGGCATCATGAATCCCGGCAAGCTGCTGTAAGGCGCGGCCACGACGAACGCCGAACGCGGCCTCCGCACTTCGCGCGCCACCGCCGCCGATACCACGCCGTTCGTCCGATGCGGCTGCAGCAATGGGGCCCCGGACCGGCGTCCGGCCCGATGCGGTTGCCCGACAAATAACCCGACGATGGTCCGGCGGTGGTCCGGCGACGGACCCTACCCAATGCCGTAATAGCCGGGCGACAGCACGCGCTGGGGGTCCAGCGCCGTCTTGAGCCGGGCCAGCACCTTGGCGTAGTCGTCCGCAGGCGCGGCGGCTTCGTCCATGCCTTGAATTCCCTTGCGATACGGTGGGCATCCGGCGGCAATCAGTTCCGCTTCCATCGCGGCCCGGCAAGCTTCGGCGCGCTGGGCCTGGTCCTCGTCGGCACGATCGAAAAAGATCGCGGCCGTACAGGTGATCGCGCGGTCCGAACTCATGTTGTAGCCGATATTCGGCGCGAAGCCGAACCTCCGATAGCTACGTACAAGGATCGCCTGCACGGCTTCCACCTCGCAGCCCTTGAACGGCAAAATCGGCGCGACCCAGGCCAGGCCCACGCCATCGCTTGAAGGATTCGGATTCGGCCCCGGCGGCACGTCCTTGTCCGCGTAGCACATGTTGAGCCCCATTGCGGAAGGAATGCCGCGATACGGACTGTTTTCGTAGTATTCGACCATGCTGCTCACATCGACGCGCGCGAACCTGCGCAGCGGCGCCGCCAGCTTTCCGAGCAGCCGGGCGCGAAAATCGTCGATAAAGACAAGCTGGCTCGTCACCGGCCCCAGCACCGCGCGAATCCGCTTGCGCCGGGCGCGGCCGATCGCCGCCGTGGGCGACAGGATAACGTCCTCGCCCACCCACTGCGCGCCGCGCAAACGCTGGCGCTCGAACTCCTCGATATCGCTGAACGTGCAGCGCCGGTCCGGCGCGCCGCCCTGCATCATCGCCTGCATGCGCGTGCTGCTGGTCAGGCTCGACGTGGTCGAGAGCGTGCCTTCGAGCCGAAGCAGGCGCAGTGCGTCGATCGTGCAGGCCAGGCTGGCGTGACGATCAATGGTGTAGAAGAACGCCTGGAAGTGCGGCATTGCGCGATCGAGCAGGAATGTCGCCTGCGTGACGACGCCCAGGTTCGATTGCGAAAACAAGCCATCGAGCGCCGGACCGAGCCCCCACTTCGCCACGCCAGCGGCCCTGGCATGTGGGAACCTGCCAAAGCCGGTGCGGATGATTTCACCGTCCGGCAGTACCACCTCAAGGTTGCAGGCGGATCCGAAACGGTCGCCGAGCCGGCCTTTGCCGATGCCCCGCTCCAGGGCATTGCCAATCAGGCTTGCATCGGGCGAACTGCCGATCACCGGCCCGATGAACGCGGCGTTGCGCGCTTTCAGGTAGTCGTGCACCTGCCGGAAAGTGACGCCAGGTTCGACGGTCATGCAGCCCAATGCATCGTCGTAATCGACAATGCGGTTCATGCGCTCGAATGACATCACCAGCGCCGCGCCACGCGGCGGCAGGTTGCAGCCATATCCCCAGTTCTTGCCCGTGCTTTTCGGATGCACGGCCACGCCGTGGCGCGCGGCGCATTGCAGCACCGCCCGCACCGTTGGCGCACTGGCGGGCCTGACCACCGCCAGGATCTCGCTCCGGGACGGAAACGTCGACGTCCGGTACGGCGCCAGCACCGCGTCATCGGTCAATACCTCGCATTCGCCCGCGAGGCCGGCCAGCTCTGCCAGGCATGCGGCCGCGGCCTGTTGTTGTGCGATCGATGCCATGGTCATTTTCCCGCTCCCAGGTTCAGCAGCCTGGCGATGGCCGAAGCGAGTCCCTCGGCGTGTGGCGTCTCCAGGATCGAGAAGTGATCGCCGGTGACGCAGGCCGACCTGCCGATTTGCGCGCCGGCGCTTTCCCACGCGGATGCAATATCGGGCATCGCGCTTGCGGATGCCGCCACGAGGTGCACCGTCACCGACTCTGGCCGCCGTGCATCGGCACAAGCCGCCGGATCGTAGGCCATCGCGAGCTGCCCCAGCACGATATCGAAATGTCGAAGCAGCGGACCATCGATTGGATCGCCATCATTGAGGCGCTCCATCACTTCCGCCAGCAATCGCCGCCGGTTCGGATCGATCCGATGCACCAGCGGCTCCAGGTGGTCCCGCAGCAGCGAGGCGCCGCTCGCTACGCGGCCAGCGCGCAATTGCCGCGAGATCGCGCGCGCCGCATCGGCGCCAAGTACCTGCGTCCACGGCTTGCAATCGATCAGGATCACATCGACCCGTACATTGGCCTGGGCATGCAACTGTGTATCGACGGTCGACGCCGAAAGACGACGCGCCATTTCATAGGCAATCGTGCCGCCGAAGGAATGGCCGAGCAGCACGATCGGACCGCCGATCCCTGCGTTGCGCAGGTCCTGCAGATTGCGCTCGACGATCCGGTCCACATCCGCCGCGGCGTCCGTCGTATCGGCTGGCGCAGGATCCAGCGCCACCACCGAAGCCATCGGGCCCAGGGCCTCGGCCAGTGGCCCGAAGCTATCCGCCAGCGCGCCGACGCCGGGCACGCATACCAGCGTGGGAGCCGACGCACCGGATCCACCGAATCGCACCACGCGGCCTTGACTGTCCCGTGCATCATGGTCGTCGATGGCGGCCAGTACGTCCTCGAAGCGCGGATGCCGAAGAATCGTATCGACTCGCAACTCCACGCCAAACTCATCGACGATGGCGCCCGCCATCAGCATGGCTTTGAGCGAGTTGCCGCCCAAGCGCAGAAAGTCGGAGGTCATGTCGACTTGGTCGGTCTTGAGCAAGGTGCGCCAAATCGTTGCCAGTCGTCCGGCGCTGCTGGCGTCGGACACGGCCCGGGCCTCGTCGGCCGGCGTCGACCGCGGTGCTTGGGTTTGCCGCTGACGCAACTGACTCATCAGGCCGCGCTCATCGACCTTGCCGTTTGACAGCCGTGGGATGTTCGGCACGAAGCAGATCCGAGATGGCCAGACGTACGAAGGCAATGTCGCTTCGATCCAGGCCAACAGCCTGCGCTCGATCGCGCGCAAATCCGTGTCCTTGACCATATGGGCGGCCAAATCGGCGACCATATCGGCGGACAAGTCGGGCACCACGAATGCAATCAGCGTCTGGTCGTCGGCCACCGACACGGCGCACGCGCCAACCAGTCCCGAAGCTTCGATCGCGGCGGACAGTTCGCGCGGCTCGACGCGATAACCGCGGATCTTCACCTGCGAGTCTTTCCGGCCCAGGTATTCCAATGTGCCGTCGGGCAGTACGCGGCCGATGTCGCCTGTGAAATATGCGCGGTCCGATGCCGAGCCGTCGTCGTGGGGCAACTGCCGGAACGCGCACGCTTGCCCGGCGCCTTCGCCCGACGCCAGATAACCCAGCGCCAGCCCGGGGCCGCTGACGGCGATCTCTCCATGACAGCCGGTTGGCACAGTTCGCCCACGCTCGTCGACGATGCGCACGGTCATTCCCGCAACGGGCACGCCGATCGGCACACTGGGGCGCTCCGGATCGGACTGCTCAAGCACATGCATCGTGGCGCAAACGGCGGTCTCGGTGGGTCCATATGCATTGATGCAGCGCGTACCGCGCGCAAGAAAGCGGCGCAACGGATCCGCGACGGCGGGCTCCCCGGCGGAAACCAGCGTTTTCAACGCGATCCCGTACCGGTCGATGGCGCCGATCATCGAAGGCAGCAGCGAGGCGATTGCGACACGCTGTTCGCGCACCAGCGCCGCCAGCAGCGCCGGATCGCGTTGCTGCGCGCGTGATGCGATCACAAGACGTCCGCCTGCCAGAAGCGCCGTGAAGATCTCTGACACGGCGCCGTCAAAGCAGGCCGCGAAGTTGTGCAGGCAACTGTCGCCCGCCGCCACCTGGAATGCGTCGATCTGCGCCAGAACGGTATTGAGAGCAGCCGCATGGGACACCACCACGCCCTTGGGCTCCCCGGTGGATCCCGACGTGTGGATTACGTAGGCTGCCGCAGTGCCGTCAATTGCAGGCGCGCATTCGGCCGCCGGATCGGGCGATTGGGGCACTGCTTCCGGTTGGGCAAGCGCGAGCGAGCGTGGGTCAACAGCCATCACATCGACATCCGCCGCCGTCGCTTGCAGCATCGCAAGCCGATCGGCATCGGTGAGCAGCAGCGCCGGGCGACTGCGCGCGATCACGCCTCGGACCCGAGCGGCCGGCGCATCGACATCGAGCGGTGCATACGTAGCGCCAAGCCGCATCGTCGCCAGCATCGACGCCACCATCGCGACGCCGCGGTCAAGATATAGCCCGACAATATCGCCGCGCCGTACCCCGCGAGCCGCCAGGATCTCCGCCAGATGCTGGCCAAGCGCCTGCAACCCGGCGTAGGTGACGGTATGTTCGCCATCGACGATGGCAATCGCATCGGGACTGCGCTTGACGGCTGCATCGAAATGATCGTGCAGCGTCTGGCGCCCGGCAAGCGGTCGAGGCGCGGCCGCGCCTCGCAGCAACGACAGGGCCGGGCTCAAGCGCAGATCGTCCACCCTCCGCACCGTGCCGCTGACAATCTGCGAGATCAACCCGCGGTATCGGCGCAGCAACTCGCCGGCCACCTGAGCATCGTAGTGATGGCAATCGAAATGCAGGCGCAGCTGGAGTCTGTCGCCCGGAATGGCCATGATCGACAGCGGATAGCCGGTGCTTTCCTCCGTGAGATCTTGCCGGATTCGGAAACGCTGTCCCTGCCCCGGCGCCTGGGCGCTGCCCGTTTCGTAGTTCTCGAAGACGAACAGCGTGTGGAACAGATCGCGATCGCCGTCGATGTGTGCGGCGGCCTTGATCTGCCCTGTACCGCACTGCTCGTGCGGCAGCTTTTCCTGCTCCGCCGCAGCCAGTCCGCGCAAGCCGTCATCGATGCGCATCGCGCCCGCCATGGGCACGCGCACCGGTGCGGTGGCGACGAACATGCCGACCGCCTGCTGCGGATTCCCCAGACTGGCCAGTGCAATGCGCCCCGACCGCACCGCACCGAACACCACCTCGCCCGCGCGTTGATGCAAGGCGAGCAGTGCTGCCCATGCGTACTGCAGCACCACTGCGGCGGTCACATCCGTCGCCGCGCTGAAGCGATGCAGCGATGCCGTCACCTCCGCCGGCAGCCAGTCGTCTACGATCGAGAAGTCAGTCTTCGGTCGCACCGCGCCGCTGCACATTCTGGCCATCGGCAATGCGGTGGTCTCTTCCCAGCCAGCCAGATATGTGTTCCAGAACGAAGCGCTATCCTGGCGCGTTTCTGACGATACGTGCGCGCGAACGAACCTGTTGAAGGGCACCGACTCCCGCATCTCGGCAGAGGGTTCGATGCCGGCCCGGCGCGCGTCGTACAGCGCGAACAGGTGGCGCAGCACGTTCATGCTCGACCATCCGTCCAGCGCGATATGGTGGCCCGTCAACGCCACGATGGCGCAATGGTCTGCGCGCACGATCGACAGTTGCGCGAGCGATGGCGACGCCAGGTCAAAGCCCACCTCGCGTCGTGCCTCGACGATGCGCCTTGCGATGGAATCCACCGATGCATCGGGCGTGACGTCGGCAGCGTGGATGTCCACGCGAGGCCGCGCCTCGCGCAGGAAGACCTGCAATGGAGCGCCTACCTTATCCGCAGCGATAAAACAGCTGCGCAGCGCCGCGAAGTGCGCGACGGTGTCCGACCAGCATGCGCTCAGACAGTCGACATCGACGGACTCGTCGAGCTCCACCACCATCTGGCAGATGTAGGGCGGTCGCGCGCCGTTCTCCCGCGCGTACCGGTCTTCCAGCATGATGCCGAGCTGCATGCCGGTCAATGCGGTCACGTCCTCGATCTGGCTGGCATCGTGGCCGACCTGGGCAACATGGTCGATCACGCGCGACAGCGCGTCGGCGCGCAACGGCTCCACACGCGCGATTCGCGACAGCGTCTGGGCCAGATCGAATGCGTCGCCATCGTCGCTGTCGTCGCCCTCGTGCCGGGCGTTACTGGCAGGTGCGCTCCCGGCAATTGCCGCGATCGCCTGCACCGTGCGCAAGCGGAATATGTCAGGCACGCTGACTGCCAGGCCCTCGTCGCCAAGTACGCTGGACAAGCGCATGGCTTTGATCGAATCGCCGCCCAGGCGGAAGAAATCGCTTTCCAGCCCGACATCGGCAATGCCAATGATCGCGCCGAATGCTGCCGCAACCGCGCGTTCGCACGCCGTACGCGGTGGCGTCACCGGGCCAACGGTCGAAACGGCCCTGGGCAGCCGCGCGAGCGCGGCACGGTCGGTCTTGCCGCCCGGTGTCACCGGCATCGACTTCAGCACATTGAACGACTGCGGCACCATGTACGCAGGCAGCCGGTTGCGCACGAAATCTTCGACGAGATCGAGGGGGCCTTTCTGGTGCGCCGCATCTTCGCGGCCGTCACGTGCCAGGCGTTGCTCCAACGAGATCGCGCCACCGAGCAGAATATGGCCAAACGCGGGCGCGGCGCCGCCGCTGGCGGGCGAGCATTCGAACAAGCGCCGGATATGCTCGATAGGCCGGGTGCCGGTAAAGCCGGCCTGGCAGAATCCCAGTCCGTGCGTGTTCATCAGCAGCCGCTGCGCGAATCGCCCGATCTGCACGTGTCCGCGCCAGGTCGTGGCCGCCTCGTCGAAGATGGCGATCGAGAAAGCCGAGCGTTCGAAGGTGGACTGGTTGATGGCCGCAAAGCGCCGTGTCTGCGCAATTTCATCGGCAACGAACGCAAAGCCATCGTCGTCGAACCGGTACAGGCCCTTGCCGGGAAGCCCCATCACGGCGCCGTCCCGATGCACCTGAACCAGCAGGGTGGGATTTGGACGGCGCGCCGCCGCGTTGCACCGAATGCCAAGCGCGATCGTGCCGAAGCTGCAGCCGGGCAACGGCACGCTTGCCGCTTGGTTGGCGATATCGCCGCAACAGATGCCGGCGGCCTCGCATGCGGACTCCAGCAGTCCAAACATGTAGCCGGCTTCCACGGTCAGCAGCGCCGTAGACAACTCCCCGTACACCGCCCCGACCTCTTCCGGATCGGCACGCAAATGCAGCGTGACGCAGGCGTGCGCCGGATCCATGGCGCACGCGGCGGCCGGCATGGGCGGCGCCATCCATCCCAGCGTCAGGTCGTCGCGATCGAGACAATAAAACCCGTCCGGCACACCCGCCAAATTGGCGATCTCGACATAGAGCCGCATCGCGTAGATCGCGCCGGCGGACGGATAAAGGTATTTCGGCAATAACCGCGCGGCGCTGCGGAAGCGACCGAAATGGGCCAGCACATGCGCCAGCGACGCGAGCGTCACCGCTGAATCGCCGCAAACGCCCGGCGTCGCCGCGAGCGCGTCGGCCAATGTCGCATGAAGATCGTCGACGGACGCCTCCCCGCCATCGTAGAAGCGATAGGTTTTGCGCTGGAAGGCCAGTGCCATCACATCGTCAACGTGATCCGCCACCGGCAGGACGATTTCCGTACCATCGGCACCGAGTTTGACCGGCCGGTCTGCCAGCTGGTGCAGCGCCTTGCCGGTGTGCGCGGCGTATAGGTGCATCGAATCGGGCGGCAGATCCGCGCCGTCGATGCCGGCGATTTCGCTCTCGTCCACGCACAGGAAGGCGTGCAGGCCGGTGTGCCCGGTCCGTTCGTCGTCGATCGTCATGACCGCGGCTTCGGTCACCCACGGATGCATCTGTACCGTGCTCTCGATGTCGGCCAGTTCGATGCGGAATCCGCGAATCTTGACCTGATCATCGCTGCGGCCCCGGTACTCGAACTCGCCGTCGGCATTGAGCAGCGCCAGATCGCCCGTGCGATAGGTGCGGACATCGGCAGATGTGAGCGGATGTCGCATCGTCACGAAGCGCTCGCGCGTCATCGGCGCATTGTTGACGTACTCGGTCGCCAGTCCCGCGCCGCCAAGCCTCAGTTCACCGACGAAGCCAGCCGGAAGCACCGCGCCGCAACTGTCGACCACGGCAGCCAGCGTGCCGTCGAGCGGACGGCCCACCGGCACGCTGCGCCCCAGAACCGGCCCGTCGATCACGTGGTTCAACGCGGCCACCGCCGCCTCGGTGGGGCCATAGCCGTTGATACAACGGACGCCGGCCTGTCGATACTGCTCAAGGACGACGGAGTTTGCCACTTCGCCGGCACTGATCAGCGTGCGCAGCGGCAGTTCGTGAAAACCGATGACGTTCAGATACGACGGGATGAACGTCGCGACCTTGACATCGTGCCGCCGCATCAGCGCAACCAGCTCCGCCGGATCCATCAAGGTTTCCTGCGAGGTCAGCACCAGGTAGCCGCCGTTGAGCAACGTGCAGAAGATGTCCAGGATCGCGCCATCGAACGAAATCGACAGATTTTGCAGACAGCCGTAACCCACGCGGAAATCGTAGGTGCGGCGCACGCCATGCACTGTATTGCCGATGGCGCGCTGGCTGACCGCCACGCCCTTTGGCCGCCCCGTGCTGCCAGACGTGTAAACCACATAGGCCAGTTGGTCGGGCCGCGCCGCGAGGTCGGGCAGCGGCGCTGCCAACGCCGGTGCGGAAGCCTCCAGCTGGACGGCGATCTGCCGGCGCCCGCTGTCGTGGTATGGCGCGCCGCCTGCCGTGATGACCGCGACGGGATCGGCGTCGGCAAGCATCTGCTGCTTGCGCTCGGCCGGAAACTGCGGATCCACCGGTACGTACGCGGCCCCCGCGATCAGCGTGCCGAGGATGGCCACAATCAGTTCGGGCGAGCGGCTGACGCAGATCGCGACCAGTTGCCCGCTGCCGATGCCATGACCGCGTAGCTCGCCGGCAAATTGCAAGGCATGCGCGAGAAGATCGCGATAGGTGAGACGCTGCTCGCCGAAGACGACTGCGGGCGCATCGGGCATCGCGCTTGCCACATCGGCAAAGCGCTGTTGCAACGATCTGAACGGCGACTCGGCCGATGTCGCGTCAAGCAACGAGAACGGCAGCGCCAGCGGGTACGGCAACGCATCCAGTGCGGTATCGACATCGCGGACCACGCACTCGGCAAAGGCCGTCATGCATTGCGCCATCGCGTGCATCTGTGCGCCAGAAAAGGCGCCGTTATCGAACTGGAAACGACCTTCCAGCACGGGCGACGATGGATCGTAGAAATAGCCGAGGTCGTGTTGGCCCCGTCCGATGCCCGTCTGCAAGGGTGTGGCCGACACGCCGCTCAACCGCAATAGCACGGCATCGATCATGGTTTCGCCGATCATCAGGTTCAGGTCCGGGCCGGACTCGGTCGTCTGCCCGGACAAGGCGATGTCACGGATTTCGGTGAAGTCGAGAACCGGAAGTCTGGAAATGTCCTTGCGATGCGCGCGTACAACGTCGAGCAAATGCCTGAACGATGTCCGCGAGTCGATATCGAGCGCCATCGGAAAGCGCGAGATGTAGAAGCCGAGCAGGTCTGGCTGGCCACGCGGGCGTACGTTCACCGGGTAGCCAACCGTCACGCTGTCGCGCGAATGCAGTCGCGCGACCATCGCCGCAAAGAGTCCGCTCATGAAAATAAACGGCGTGATGCGCAGCGTCCGGCACAACTGCCGAACGCCCGCTGCCAGCTCCGTTGGGAAGGCGAAGTCGAATTCCTCCATCTGGCCGCTGCGCCGGCGCACGCCCAGATCCGTTGAGAGTCCGCGTCCATGCAGATGCGAACGCCACAACTGGCGCGCGTCTTCGCGCGCCTCATCGGTCACGCGCGCACAGGCATCGAGATAGCGCTGCATGTCGCTGTCGCGCATGACTTCTACGGGCGCGCCGGCCAGCGCCCTGCCGTATCCCTGCTCGATCATTGCCATGCAGCTGCGCGCCGTGGCGGCATCCATGAAAATGTGGTGGTACACGATTGTCAGCACATAGGCGGACGCACCGTATCGCGCCAGCGCAATGACGCCTGCGGCGGCCGTGATATCGAGCGTCTGCCGGTTCTGCTGGTCGATCCACGCCAGCGCCGCGTCACGCGGGCACTGGTCGCCCGAGTCGCGCAGGTCCCGGTATGCAAACCGCAGCCTGCTGAAATCCATCGGCGGCAGCACATGCTGGATTGGCTCCGACGCATCCACGATGACCGACCGGCTTGCTTCCATGTTGGCGTACGCAAATTCCAGCGCGCGCCGAAAGCAATCGTGATCGAGATCTCCCTGCAATTCATAACTGAGGAAGTTATTGAATCGATCAGACTTGTCGATGAGATAGGAAAGCCAAAGTTCGTGCTGCTGTTGCGTGAGCGGAAACTGCCGGTGGGTCAACATGGTATTGATGCGGAATACTGTGAGGGTGAAAGGCCAGACGCGCCCATTGCGCGTGGCTGGCGACAGCGCGATCACGCGCCGTAACAAAAGGTCTTTTGCAGGATCGGCCCCGATGTCAGGACATCGAAACACTGACGATGTGCGGTCGACAGATTCAGGTCGGCAACAGCTTCGGCAACGGGCAACCAGCGCCGCGGGGGCAATCCCGCTAACTCGACCGGTCGGCCCGCCGACGACGGGCGCGCGATGGCAACGCCAAGGCAGATTCCATCGGGCACCTCCGGTGCAAAGAAATCCCAAAGCCGCCCAGCGTTTTCCGGAGGAAGCCGGCATTCCGGCATCAACCGATTGAGGCGGTCGAAGGCAATCGTCTTCGGCGGCACGGAAAGCCCTGTCCCGATCGCCTTCAGATACGCCTCCTTGAGCGTCCACAGCCCTAACATATGCCGCGTATTCAGGGCGCCCGACTGCTGCCGCGGAAGTTCCTGCACTTCGCTGGTGTGGAGTTGGCCAAGCAAGGCGGTCGCCATGCCTGCATCAACATCTGTCGATTCGACATCGACGCCGATACCTTCGACACTCGCCACCGCGATGGCGACAGCCCGTTGGCAGTGCGAGATGCTGAAGTGCAATCCCACGGTGCCGGGCACTGCGTCGATACGCGGCCGACCGGTCGCTTCAATGGCAAAGCACCAGCCCAGCGGCGCAATCGACGGGTGGCAGTGCGTCAGGACGTGCCGCAACATCAGCCGGGAAAGCAGATACAGATTTGCCGGCTCGACCGCGGCGAAGCTGCGCCACCGAGAGATTTCATCGCGCGACAGCACCGTGCCGACCGCCGCCTTGGAGGCGCCGCAGGGCGCACCGGCATCGGACGTACGCACGTACCAGACGCTCGCGAAATGACCTCCATACGGCGGCAACGGCGATCCGTCCTTCCCGAGACTTCGGCCCGCGTGCGCAGCGCCCCCGCCGCCAGTCGATGCGGGAACTGACGCGGGCCTGCCCACGCACGCAGTCACGGCGCGTGGGCGTCCAGATCGTCCACCGAATGCGCGCGCTCGGCCAGGTACGCTTTCATCGCCTCGGCGCAATGCGGTGGAATATCGAGACGGCTCCCGGGCCGCAGCATGGCATTCATCTTGTTCAGCCCATGCTCGCCGTGCCTGGTGAAATAATCGTCGAGAAATGCTCTTTTCTCGGCGAGGAATACCGCGTCCAGCGCAACCATTTCCCGAATCACCAGCAACGGCAATGGCGATTGCAGGGCATGGAAGTTCGCATTCCGAATGCCGGGCTTTTCACATCCTTCGTAAAACTCGCCCAGCATCAGACCCTGCGCCACAAATACCGGCTTCATGCGTTTATGAATTTCCGCAACATCCGCCGGACGGTCGAGTCCGTCGATAATAGTGAGAATGGTTTTGTGGCGCGCCTCGTCACCATCGGTGGGAATCTGGTCCCGATAAATTCCCAGCAGCGCTTCGATGGCATTATCGACGGCCTGGGCGGTTAATCCCGCAACGTCGATCCGGGTGATCCACAACGTGTCCTGCGCAATTGCCACCGGCGTCCACGGGCAGACCACGCCCTTGCGGCCGAGCTCGGGATGGGGCCGGCACAGATATTCCATTACCCATTTCGCGATCGTGCCGACGCCGGCGGATGCGAAACGGTCGTCATCCATTGCTCGGGAAAACGGGATGAGTTCGAATTCGATTGTACTGATTGCACTTTGCATTTCGGGTATTGCCATACGAAAGCCAGACTAAACATGCCAGCGGATTGATGATTAATCCCAAAAATGCCAACGTGCACTGCCCAGCAGTGTGGAGATTACCTGACGTTTCCGGGAAGCATCGGCGATTGCCGGATCGAGATCTTAAATCGAACCGAATAGATGCTAGATGCCGAAGTCTATAGACCCGCTGTCATAGCGAGAATGGCACTTCGTCTAAATAAGGGCGTTGTTTATTCCGTTGTTTCAAATTTAAAAAGGCGATCGTCAATATCTGATCATTCGAATAAACTTCACCATTCCTGAGGTAGATGCAATCCCCGTTTGAATTGCGATTCCTGTATATTTGACGCCCATCGTCGGGAGCGAGAACTCCCGCGGCGCACTTTCGCGCTTTCCATCCGCAGGATCCCAAATTGGCCGATCAAGACCTGAGCAAGCTGAAAATCGACCGTAGCGCCATGGCGCCCGTGCAGCGGCGGCGGCGCCCGTGGCGGCGTTACGCAATCATCACCGTGGTCCTCCTGGCGCTGATCGGCGTGGGTGTCAAATTGATGGGCCCGCAGCCCGTGGAAAGCACCACCGTCACCACCGCCTACCCATCCCAGAACTACACGCTGCTCAATGCCACCGGATACGTGGTGCCGCAGCGCAAGGCGGCCGTGGCATCGAAGGCGCAGGGCCGGCTGGAATGGCTGGGCGTGCTGGAAGGGTCGCGGGTCAAGAAAGACGAGATCATCGCGCGCGTGGAAAGCCGCGACGTCGAGGCATCGGCAGCGCAGGCGCGTGCGCAGGTGGAGGTGGCCCAGGCCAACCTGCAATTGCAGCAGGCCGAACTGCGCGACGCCGAAGTCAACCTGAAACGTTCCGAAATGCTGCTGGAACCGAAGGCCATCTCCAAGCAGCAGTACGACGCCGACCTCGCCCGCTACAACAAGGCGCGCGCGTCGATCAGCAATGCCCAGGCGTCGATCGTCTCGGCCAAGGCCAATGCCCGCGCCTCGGAAGTCTCCGTCGAGCAGACGGTGATCCGCGCGCCGTTCGACGGCGTGGTGCTGATCAAGCATGCCAACGTGGGCGACAACATCACGCCGTTCTCGGCCGCCGCCGACACCAAGGGCGCCATCGTGACGATTGCCGACATGGAAACGCTGGAGGTCGAGGCCGACGTGGCCGAATCGAATATCGCCAGGATCACGGTGGACCAGCCGTGCGAAATCCTGCTCGACGCCCTGCCCGGCCTGCGCATGGCGGGGCGCGTGGCGCGCATCGTGCCGACAGTGGACCGCTCCAAGGCTACCGTATTGGTCAAGATCCGCTTCGTTGACCGCGACCAGCGCGTGCTGCCCGACATGAGCGCGAAGATCGCCTTCCTCTCAAAGCCGGTGCCGCCGCAGGACAACACGCCGCTGCCGGCCGTGCAGCCGTCCGCGGTGGTCGAGCGCGATGGCAAGCCCGTGGTGTTCGTAATCGACAACGGCAAGGTGCGGCAAACCGCCGTCACGCGCGGCGCGAAGATCGGCGAACTGCAAACCGTGCAGGGCATCAAGCCCGGCGCTACCGTGGTGCTGGCGCCGGCTGACAAGCTGGCGGATGGCGCCAGCGTGACACTGGCCAAGAAGTAAGACATGGCCGAACCCCTCGTTTCGATCCGCCATCTGGCCAAGTCTTACCAGCGCGGCGCGCAAACCGTGCCCGTGCTGTCGGACATCTCGCTCGATATCGCCGAAGGCGATTTCATTGCGCTGATGGGGCCGTCCGGGTCCGGCAAGAGCACGCTGTTGAACCTGATCGCCGGCATCGATCGTCCGGACCGTGGCGAGCTGCTGGTCGGCGGCATCGATATCTCCGGGCTGCCCGAAGCGTCGCTGGCCGACTGGCGCGCCGCGCACGTCGGCTTCATTTTCCAGTTCTACAACCTCATGCCGGTGCTGACCGCCTATGAAAACGTGGAACTGCCGCTGATGCTGACGCGACTGTCGCGCGCCGAGCGGCGCGAGCGCGTGGAACTGGTGCTGCGCATGGTCAACCTGGCCGACCGCATGGACCACTACCCCACAGAGCTGTCCGGCGGGCAGCAGCAGCGCGTGGCCATAGCGCGGGCGCTGATCACAGACCCCACACTGATCGTTGCCGACGAACCCACTGGCGACCTGGACCGCTCGTCGGCCACCGAGATCCTGGCCATGCTGCAACGGCTCAACGCCGACCTTGGCAAGACCATCATCATGGTCACCCACGACGCCCACGCGGCCGAGGCGGCAAAGTCGCTGGTTCACCTTGAAAAAGGCGAGCTGCTGCATACCGAACAGCGCCGCCCGGCGCCCCGGGACTGAAGATGTTCGTGACCAAGCTGATCGCGCGCAACGCGATGCGCCACAAGCTGCGCACGATGTTGACCGTGCTCGGGCTGGTGATCGCCGTGCTGGCTTACGGACTGCTGCAGACCGTGGTCGATGCCTGGTACGCCGGCGCGTCCGCGGCATCCAACGCGCGCCTCATCACGCGGAACGCCATCTCGCTGACGTTTGCGCTGCCCCTCAATTACGAATACCGGATCAAGGGCGTGGATGGTGTGACGCTGGTGGCGCGTTCCAATTGGTTTGCCGGCATCTATCGCGATCCCAAGAACTTTTTCGCGCAGTTTGCGGTATCGGACAACTATCTGGACCTGTATCCCGAATACATCGTCCCGGCCGAGCAACGCGCCGACTACCAGCGCGACCGGCGCGGCGCGCTGGTGGGCCGCCAGTTAGCCGATTCCTACGGCTTCAAGGTCGGCGATGTCATTCCGCTCAAGGGCACGATCTATCCGGGCACCTGGGATTTTGTCGTGCGCGGCATCATCGACGGGCGCGACGAAAGCACGATCACGCGCCACATGATCTTTCACTGGGACTACCTGAACGAATCGGTGCGCAAGAGGAACCCGCGCCAGGCCGACCAGGTGGGCGTGTTCGTGCTGGGTGTCGACAATCCCGACAATGCCGCGGGCATTTCCCGCGCGGTCGACAACGTGTTCAAGAATTCGCTGGCCGAAACGCTGACCGAAACCGAGCAGGCGTTCCAGCTTGGCTTCGTGGCGATGTCCAACCAGATCATCGCGGCAATTCGCGTGGTGTCGTATGTGGTGATCGTGATCGTGATGGCGGTGATGGCCAATGCGATGGCGATGAGCGCGCGCGAGCGGATCACCGAATACGCGACGCTCAAGGCGCTCGGGTTTCGCGCCGGCTTCCTGTCGATGCTGGTGTTCGGAGAATCGCTGATCATCAGCGCGCTGGGCGGCGCGATCGGCATGCTCCTGACGCCGCCCGCGGCGAGTTTCTTCAAGCAGGCCGTGGGCGGTGTGTTTCCGGTGTTCACGGTGTCGCATGAAACCATGGCGATGCAGGCTGGCTGCGCACTGGTGGTGGGGCTGGCTGCGGCGATCGTGCCGGCCGTGCAGGCCGCGCGCGTGCGCATCGTCGAAGGCCTGCGGGCAATCGGATAGGCGCAGATGGCGATTCCGCTCCAATACATCGCGCGCAACGTGTGGGCCCGGCGCCTGACCACGGCGCTGACCGCCGGCGGGCTGGCGCTGGTGGTATTTGTCTTCGCCACCATGCTGATGCTCGATGCTGGCCTGAAGCAGACGCTGGTGACCACCGGCGAGCGCGACAACGTCGTAGTGATCCGCAAAGGCGCCGAAACGGAAATCCAGAGTTCGATCACGCGCGACCAGGCGGCCGCGATGGAAATGCATCCGTCCGTGGCGCTCACATCGGAAGGCCGTCCGACGTCGTCGCGCGAGGCCGTGGTGCTGATCTCGCTGACCAAGGCCGGCTCTCAGACCCCGTCGAACGTGGTGATTCGCGGCGTATCGCCGCTGGGTGTATCGATGCGCCCGCAGATCCGGCTGACCGAGGGCCGGGTGTTCAAGCCGGGGTCGGCGGAAATCATCGTCGGCAGCGGCATCGCCAAGGGCTACGGCAACGTGCGCGTGGGCGATCATCTGCGCTTTGCGCAGCGCGACTGGACCGTAGTGGGCCATTTCGACGCCGGCGGCAGCGGCTTCGATTCCGAGATCTGGGGCGATGTGGACCAGTTGATGCAATCGTTCCGGCGCACCTCCTATTCGTCGATGGTGGTACGGCTGACCGAAACCGACGCCTTCGACAAGTTCCGCACCGACATCGATGTCGATCCGCGACTGGCCAACGAAGCGAAGCGCGAGCAGCAGTTCTACAGCGACCAGTCCAAGGCGCTGTCGGCATTCATCAATATCCTGGGGCTGACGCTGACCACGATCTTTTCGGTGGCGGCGATGATCGGGGCGATGATCACGATGTACGCGTCGGTGGCCAATCGCGTCGGCGAGATCGGCACGCTGCGCGCGTTGGGATTCCAGCGCAAGAGTGTGCTGATGGCATTCCTGATCGAAGCGGGATTACTGGGGCTGGTTGGCGGTGTCGCGGGGCTGCTTTGCGCGTCGCTGATGCAGTTTGCATCGTTCTCGACCACAAATTTCCAGACCTTCTCCGAGTTGTCGTTCCGCTTCCTGCTGACGCCGGCAATCGTCGCCAAGACGCTGTTGTTTTCGATGGCGATGGGCTGGATTGGCGGGTTCCTGCCGGCGTTGCGCGCGTCGCGGCTCAATATCGTCGACGCGCTGCGGGCGCGCTAGGCCTGGCCCATAACTTCCTCGCACACGGCGAGCCACGCGCGCGCCGCGTGCGATAGATAGCGCCCCGGCGACCAGATATGGGCCAGCGCCCAGTCCATGGTCGGCTCTGTCAGCCGTGCGACGGCCAGCTTGTCGCGCGTTTCCAGCCGCGACAGCAGCGGCTCGGGCAGGAACGTCGTGCCAAGCCCGGCGGCGGCCATCGATGCGAGGAAATCCCAGTGGCCGCTTTGCGCCACCACATGCGGATCGATGCGGGCCTCCATAAACGCCTGACGCAGCTTGCGCGTCAGCGAGAAATCTTCGGTCAACAGGATCAGCGGCTCGTGGCGCAGCGCTTCGAGCGTGACGGTGCGTCCACTGGCCCACGCCGCGCGATGCGGCCCGACCGCCCAGATCGGATATTTCGCAAACGCGCGCGTTTCCAGCTGCAGGCCGCTGTCGCCGGGCAATACCGTGGCGCCCACTTCCAGTTCCCCGCTTGCCACCTGCTGCTCCACCACCTGCCCGCCATGCTCGGAGAGAATCAACTGCAGATTGGGATACCGCTTGCGAAACGCGCTGACCGCTGGCGAGAAAAACAGGTTCACCATCGGCGGGATGCCGACGGTCAACTGTCCGCGCCCGAGCGACGACAGGTCAGCCACCTCGAGTGTCAGCCGATGTACCACACCCAGCGCTTCCTGGCCCCGGTCATACACCACACGGCCCACGTCGGTCAGCCGCACGGTCTTGCCTTCCCGAATCAACAGCGGTTGTCCCACCTCGTCTTCCAGTTGCTTGACCATCTTGCTGATGGTCGACTGCGTGACATAGAGCGACGCCGCGGCCTGCGTGAAGCTCTTCAGTCGAGCCGTTTCAACGAAGTAGCGAAGCGCGCGGATATCGATCGGCATGAGCGTATTCCATGAATATTCCGAATAGAAGCTGGAATTTTAAATCATGACGTGAATATTTGCAGCGGGGCTACACTTGCCGTCCTACGCCCTCCTATTCACCACAATGCCGGACCACCGGCACATCACAACCATGGCTGGCTGGCCGCATGCCCGACAGTGGCTGTTTTCGCTGAAGGCATTCGCGGCCGCGATGCTGGCGCTGTATATCGCGCTGTTTTTCGGACTGCCGCGCCCTTTCTGGGCCATGGCCACCGTCTATTTCGTCTCCAATCCGCTGACCGGCGCCACGCGCTCCAAGGCGACCTACCGCGTGCTCGGGACATTGCTGGGCGCCACCGCCGCGGTCGTCACAGTGCCGCAGCTGGTGAACATGCCGATCGTGCTGATGGGTGCGATAGCGCTATGGATCATGCTGCTGGTCTACCTGTCGCTGCTGCAGCGGTCGCCGCGCAGCTATGTGTTCTTGCTGGCAGCCTATACATTGCCGATCGTGGCGCTGCCGGCCGTGATGCACCCCGCCGACATCTTCGACATTGCCGTGGCGCGCATCGAGGAAATCGTGATCGGCATTGTCTGCGCCGCGCTGGTTGGGGCCATCGTGTTTCCCGCCAACGTGGCCAGCGCGCTGCGCGAACGCACGCAAGTCTGGCTCGATGACGCTGCGGCCTGGGCTGCCGATATCGTGCGCGCCAATCCCCGTGCGGCCGCCAGCCGCCACCGGCTGGCGGCGGACATGCTGGCGCTGGACCAGTTGATCGCGCAGATGTCATTCGACGCCGGCAGCCAGCAAACGCTGTCGCACGCGCGCGCGTTACGGGCGCGGATGTCGCGTCTGATGCCCGTGCTGTCCGGTTGGGAAAGCGTGCTGTATGCGATGCGCGGCCAGCCCGGACATAAGCTGTCGCACACGGCGCTGGCAGAGACCGCCGCCTATCTGCAAACCCGCCAGGATGCGTTGATGCAGTCTTGCATCGCCCTGCAGCGAGCCATCGGCGATCACAACGGCACGTCACGGTCCGAGTCGCTTGCGGCAAGCGGGGCCACCCAGACGGCCGAGGCCGGTGAGACCGCTGAAGCCGCTGAAGCCGCAGACGCGCAAGCGCTGTACCACGATCACGCGATGCTGTTGTTCGGCGCAGCCTCGGCTGGGCTGGCCGTGTTCTGCGCTGGGCTGCTGTGGATCTTTTCAGGCTGGGAGGATGGCGGCGGCCCGGTGGCGGTAGCGGCAATCGCCTGCTGCTTCTTTGCCACGATCGACGAACCGCGCCCGGTGGCCAGGTCATTTATCCGTTGGGCCACCGTCTGCCTGCTGATCTCGTCGTTCTATCTGTTCCTGGTTATCCCGCATGCGCAGACCTTCGAAGCGCTCACGGGCATGCTGGCCGTGCCGTACCTCGGCATCGGCATGTTGATCACGCGACCCGGCTTCAATCTGATCGCGATGCTGCTGTCGGTCAATACGGCGTCATTCGCCAATGTGCAGAGCGTCTATGACGTCAATTTCGTCGGGCTCTTCAACGCCAATCTGGCCAACGCCGCGGCAATGGTATTCGCGCCGCTGTGGGCGATGCTGGCCCGTCCGTTTGGCGCCCATGTGGCGGCCCGCCGGCTGATTCGCGCCAGTTGGCAGGACCTTGCGCGTGCGGCTACCCGGCGCGGCGCCGACACTCACACCCAGGTTGGTGCGCGCATGTTCGACCGGCTGGGGCAATTGATGCCCCGGCTCGGCGCCAGCCGGGGACGCATTGCATCGGACGGTTTCACCGAATTGCAGATCGGCTATTGCACGCTCGCGTTGCAGCGCGCGTTGCCGGCGCTGCCGCCCCACGCGCGCAAACCCGTCCGTCGCGTCCTGAGCATCGTGGCACGGCATTTCCGCGCGCGCGTGAAGTCGGGAGCGCCTCTGGTCGTGCCGCCGGCGCTGCATCCGTGGATTCAGGCGTCGTTAGCCGAAATGGCCTGCCTGCAGGATCGGAACCTGGCCGCCGACGTTGCCAGCGCGCTGACCGTGCTTGACGTCACGTTGCAGACACATGAAAAAATCGAATGAAAAATTGATTTTTAAATCATCACATGAATGATGCGGCGTGACTACACTTCGTCCCGTGCCGCACCACTCCGATGCGACATCGCCCACAAGGCGTCCAGGACGGCGCATCACCACTCCCCCACCCCCGCACGATGCGCCGTCCACCCAATCAGTTGAAGATCCACATGCACAACTACACGATCAAGACCCTGCTTGCTACCACGATGCTCTGCGCCTGCACATTGGCCTCGGCGCAAACCAGCCAGGGCATGCAAGACCGCGGCGTTCCGGCCGACCGCTACGGCTACGCGACGCACAACGGCACGCGCGACGTCTACACCGAAGGCGCCAACGCCATCGGCAAGCGCGACGTTTATATGGACGGCGCCAACGCGCTGGGCAAACGCGACGTCTATACCGATGGCGCCCACGGTACCGCGGCGATGAACCTGGCCGGCATGGACCTGCATGGCGTTTCCGCCCCGCCGGCGCACACCGCCTGACGGGCTCACGCCCTCCACGCTCGCATTACTGCTTCGTTTTCTTGAGACTTTGTGCCGCGCCCGATTTCCGGGCGCGGCTTTTTTTTCGATCGCGCGCTCAGCCCTGGCGCTTGGCCTGCGCCGTCGCCCATGCACCAAGCGCGTCGAGCAACAGGCCCGTCCCGTGTTCGCGCGATCCGGCGTCGTCATAGCCATCGAGAAACGCGCCATGCTCGGTCAGCGTAAGCTGCGTGCCTTGACCGGCCGGCTTGATCTCGAACGTGGCCAGCGACACCGAGATCTTGCGCGCGCCCATGTGCATCTCATAGCTGTAGACCAGCCGCTCGTTGGGGATCACGTCGAAATACACGGCATCGAACGTCGACACCATGCCGTTATCCCACTTGCCCTGCAGATGCTCGCGCCCGCCGGGCCGTACATCCATCGAGCGCGACACCTCTGTATAGCCTGAACCACCATGAAACCACTGGCCCTTTGCCGCCGGATCGCTCAGCGCGCGGAATACCAGCGCCGGCGGTGCGTCGTAGGTGCGCTGGATCGAGAATGTGCCGTGCGCCACGGACCGCGGCGGTGTTTCCGCGCTGATCCGCGCAACCGTCTTTTCCAGCCGGTCCAGCGTCTGTAACCAGCCTTGCTCCGCGCCGCGCGTGAAATCGCCCGCCGTGGCATCGAGCAAGGTGTATTGCTGGGTCACCGTCATTTCGGTGCCGCCGCAGATGGTTTCAAAGCCGACCGTGGTGTGAGCGTTGAACAGCGGCTTGCCCTCGGTGGTCACTACGGACATGTCGATCACCAAGCGCGCGTGCGGCATGATTTCGACGTAGTGCCCGCGAATCCAGTGCTCGGACTCGCCGCCTTGCGACCGCATGCAGAGGTCGAACTTGCCGCCGGGACGGAAATCGATCTCGCACTCAGGCACGGTGTATCCCTGCGGGCAAAACCACTGCTTCAGGTGTTCTGCGGCGCTCCATGCCTTGAACACCAGATCGCGCGGCGCATTGAAGGCGCGCGATACGGTCAGGGATGGGCTCGGGTCTTGACGCTGTTGCGCGGCTTCGCGCGTTTCAGTTGCGGTTGCCATCGGATGCTGCCTCCTTTTTCATGGTTTCCAGGTACTCGCCCAGTCGATCGAAATGGCCTTCCCATTCCGCGCGCCGCGCGGTGATCCATTGCTCGGCCTCGCTTAGCGCATGTGGCGCCATTCGGCAGGTGCGCACCCGCCCCACTTTCTGCGTGTTGACCAGCCCGGCCTGTTCCAGCACGGACAGGTGCTGCATTACGGCCGGCAGCGACATGGCCAGCGGCCGCGCCAGTTCGGTGACCGACAGCGGCCCGCGAGCCAGTTGCGCGAGCATCGTGCGCCGCGTGGTGTCTGCCAACGCCTGAAAGGTTGCATCAAGCGGATCCGGAGAAGTGGAATAGTTAAGCATGTCCTTTAGTATATAGACGCGCGATAGTTAAGCAAGAACTTTAGTAAAGTATTTACGGAGCGGTCGGAAGAATCAGGAAACGGCCGACGTGGACGCCGCCCCGGCCTGGCGCTGCATCGCGGCGATGCGCGCCAGCACATCGGGCAATTCCGGCGGCGCCTGCAACCGCCCGAGCAGCCATTGCACCGATTCGACCAGCCGGTCGCGGCTGTAGTCGGCAGCGAAGCTGTGCAGCGTGGCGCCGTGCAGGAACAACCGCAACGCCAGCACCTCGGGATCCGACTTGTCGGACGGGCCCTGGCCGAAAAGCCGCTCTGGCACCGTGGCCAGCAGCGGCCCAACGGCGTCGGCCAGGCGCTGGTCGCCGCGTGCCGCCATCCAGACTTCAAGGATTGCCACCGAGGTATGCCGCTGCCGGCGCTGCACCAGCATATGCAGCATCAGGTGCAGGCGTACGCGCGCCGACATCGGGCCCAGCGCGGCCAGGCGTCGGACCTCGGTATCAAGCAGAGCTTCGACCATCGCGGGCAGCAGGTCGTAGCGCCCTTCCGGAAACTGATGGCGCAGCGATCCGCGACTGATGCCGGCGAGCTCGCAGACGCGGGCCTCGCCAAAGGCGGCATAGCCTTGCTCGATCAGCAATGTGGTAGCGGCATCGATCAGCGCCTGACGTGTGAAGGCGCTTCGTTCGGCTTGTGTCGGCATGCGTGGATTGTAGCGATAACGTCATTGCGATGAGTTGAGCATTCAACCAATGCGCCGATGTCACAAAAGAAACATACAAGTTTGTTTATATGTCGTCCGCGCGACTTCCCGGAGCCAACGGGGACTGCGCGCTTCCAAAAACGACAAGGACTTCCACATGTTCAAGCTTCCCCGCACGCGCTGGCCGGCCGCGCTGTGCGCCCTGTCCGCCGTGGTGGCCGCATTGGCCGTCACGGCATGCGGATCCGACGACAACAAGGCGGCGGACAACACCACGCCCGCCGTTGAGACGCCCGCGCCAAAGACGATCCAGTCGATCAAGCACGTGTTTGTGATCACGCTGGAAAACGAGAATTACGCCACGACATTTTCTGCAACGTCGAAAGCGCCGTATTTGTCCAAGACACTCACGGCTCAGGGCGCACACCTGCAACAGTACTTCGGCACCACCCACGTCAGCCTGGGCAACTACATCGCCATGATCAGCGGCCAAGCCATCACCGCCGATACGCAAATGGACTGCATGGTCTACAAGGACTTCGCCTTGACCGGCATGGGCGATCATGGTCAGGCAATCGGCACCGGGTGCGTGTATCCGGCTTCGGTCAAGACCCTGCCCGACCAGCTCAAGGCCGCCAACCTGACGTGGCGCGGCTATATGGAAGACATGGGCAACGATCCGTCGCGTGAAAGCGCCACCTGCGGCCATCCGGCGCTGAATACCACGGACGGCACGCAGGCTGCGCAGGCCGCTACCAGCGGCGGTCTGCCTGCCGACCAGTACGCGACGCGCCACAACCCGTTCATGTATTTCCACTCGATCATCGATTCGCCCGATTGCGCCACCAATGTCGTCAATCTGAACAAGCTCAGCGATGATTTGAAGTCGATCGACACCACGCGGAACTTCACGTTCATCACGCCAAACCTGTGCAACGACGGCCACGACGGCGGCAGCAGCACCTGCGTGAATGGCGATCCGGGCGGTCTGGTTTCCGCCGATGCATTCCTGCAGAAATGGGTGCCGATGATCATGGCATCGCCGGCGTACCAGAAAGACGGGCTGATCATCATCAATTTCGACGAAAGCTCGTACGCCACGCAGTCGCTCGACAACTCGACCACGCCCCCGAAGCTGACCATGGCGTTCTCCGGCAACACCTGCTGCAACCAGCAGGCCGGGCCGAACGTACCGGCATCATCGTTCCCGATCTCGCAAACCTTCCCGGCATCCGTGTCGCACTACCCGTACGACATCGAATTGTTGACGCAGAACTTCGGCGGAGACCGCACCGGCGCCGTACTGCTGTCGCCGTTCATCAAGGGCGGTACGGTATCGACCACGCAGTACAACCATTACTCGATGCTCAAGACGCTGGAGGACATCTTCCAGCTTGGCGGATACCTTGGCTACGCAGGCCAGGAGGGGCTCGCCACGTTCGGCACTGACGTGTTCACCAACCTGTGACGCGCCGCCGCGGCCGGCAACGGCCCGGCGCGCCCAGCCGCCGCGGGACAGTGCGCCCCGGCGGCTTTCGCCATCATGACGTCTCATTCTTCCTTTCTGCGCTGGCTGGGCGCTGGGCTGCTGTGTCTTGGCATGCTTGCCGGATGCCAGCCCCGGCACGGCGCCAGCCATGCCACCAGTACTCCAAGCGGCACCGCCGCATCCGCACCGGGCGGCACCTCCGCAGATGCGCGGATGGCGCCCGCCGCTGCCGACCCCGACGCCGCAACGCTGGCGCGTCTGGGCAAGGCGATGTTTTTCGACCCAACGCTGTCGGCCTCGGGTCGCCAATCGTGCGCCAGCTGCCACGATCCCGATCATGGCTACGGCCCGCCAAACCGCCTGGCCGTACAACTGGGCGGCCCCCACCTCGATCGCCAGGGCAAGCGCGCCACCCCGGCGCTGGCCTATACGCTCAATGCCACGCCGATCTGGACTCATACCCAGGCGGCAAGCCTGACCGAGCGCCTGACCGAAACCGATAACCCGCCCAAGGGCGGCTTGATGTGGGATGGCCGCTTCAACAGCCTGCACGACCAGGCCGCCGGGCCACTGCTCGATCCTGACGAGATGGCCAACGAAAGCCGCGCCGCGGTGGTCGAAAAGCTTTCACGCGCCAGCTATGCCGACGCCTTCCGCGCCGCATTCGGCGCCAACGTGTTCGACCAACCGGAGCAGGCATTTGCGCTGGCGATGCGCGCGCTCGAACGCTTCGAACTGGATGACCCCAGCTTTCATCGCTTTGACAGCAAGTTCGACGCCTATCTGGATGGCAAGGCCGCACTGAGCGCCGCCGAAATGCGCGGGCTCAGGCTGTTTGCCGATCCCGAAAAAGGCAACTGCGCGGCCTGCCATTTGATCGACAAGCGCGCGGACGGCTCGCACCCGCTGCTGACCGACTACCAGTTCGCCGCATTGGGCGTGCCACGGAACCCGGAGATTGCGGCCAACGCCGATCCCGCATATTTCGATCTTGGCCTGTGCGGCCCCAAGCGCGCCGACAAGGCCGAGCGCGCCGATTACTGCGGCATGTTCAAGACCCCCTCGTTGCGCAATACCGCAAAGCGCGGCGCGTGGTTCCATAACGGACGCTTTCACCGGCTGGAAGATGTGGTTCGATTCTATGTGGAACGGGATCTCAAGCCGGGCAGATGGTATCCGGCCGCGGGCAGGAGCCCGAGCGAAGTCACGCTCTACGATGACCTGCCCATGGCGCTGCGCGGCAATGTCGACCACGTCGATCCGCCATTCGACCGCAAGCCCGGCGCCAGGCCAGCCCTGAACGATGCCGAGATCCGCGACGTGGTGGCCTTCCTGAAAACGCTCGACGACGGCTACGTCCCCGCCGCGCGCAAGCGCCTTTAAGGCGTCTTGCTGCGAGCGAACCCGGCCGTGAGGCCATTGACGACTCCGATGGCCGGCTCGACGCGGGGAACATCCAACAGCCCGCGCCCTGCCATCCCTCGCTATATATAGTGAGTGCGCTGCGCACCGTGCCCGACGCCGCGTGTGACGCGCGCGGGTCCGTCCGGCGGCAAGCCCGGGGGAAAGCCCGCTGCCTGACGTCGATCTCCCGGCCTGGCTTTGGGCGCCGCGCAATACCCGGGCGAAACCGCGGCATCAGGTCAAGCCGATGCCGCTGTGCCCCCTGCGCAACGTGCAGCGGCGAGGGAATCGGCGTATTCTGGCGAACTTGTCATTCCTGCGTCGTAGGCGTAGTGTTTCGCATCGCCACGCACCCCCGGGTGCCGCAGCCGCCCCACCTGATTGTCGACGGATGAACCAGAACGCCCCCAAATTCCCGGACGAGCCGCCCTTGCCGTCCACCTGGGATGCCCGCATTGCCCGCCATCTGGTGCGGCCCCTGAAAAATACCCGCATCACCCCGAATCACCTGACCACGCTGCGCCTGCTGATCGGCCTGGCCGGCATCGCCTGCATCGCGTGTGGCGGCTATGCCTGGACCAACTGGGGCGCGCTACTGGTGGTGATCTCGAATTTCGTCGATCACACCGACGGCGAACTGGCGCGAATTAGCGGCAAATCGAGCAAGATCGGTCATTTTTACGACCTCGCCAGCGATGCGCTGATTACCGTGCTGCTGTTCGTCAGCTTTGGCATGGCAACCGCCGCGACGGGCGCCGCCGCTGACGCCTTCGGCCCGGTTTGGCGTGGCACCGTGGCTGGCCTGGCCGTGGCGCTGATCTTCTTCCTGCGCATGCGTATAGAATCGCGGGTTGGCAAAAGTGGCACCAAGCAGGCGTCGGCCGGTGGTTTCGAAACCGAAGACGTGTTGTACCTGCTTCCGCTGGTCACGCTGACGGACGGCATCGGACCGTTCCTGGCGGCGGCTTCGATCGGCGCTCCGCTGTTTGCCGTCCTTGTCATCATCGATTACTGGCGAGTCATGCGGCGCCCCCAGCCAGTGGCCACTACCACCGATCATTGAGATAGCCCATGCGTGAGCCAGTTATCAGCGACATCGCGCTCGATCCGCCCGTATCCCCGCAAGCCGCCCGCACTGCCCCTGCCGCCCAGGCCGGCCAAGCCGCGCGCCGTCCCGATGCCGCTGTCGCCAGCGTCGTCGCCCAGCTCGACACCGCGTCGCTGCGCGCCGATTTCGAGCGCCAGGGCGCGTTCCTTTACCTGGACAAATTTCTCGCGCCGGAAGAGACCGCGCAGCTGGTTGCGCTGGCGCGCTCGCTGCAGGCCGATCTGAACCGCAACTACCTGCCCGGCCACAAGCAGGGCGGCAGTGTCAGCCGGCACACGATCGACGAGAAGGCACCGTTCATTGCCGAGCTGTACCGCTCGAAGGCGCTGATCCACTGGCTCGAACAGGTCACGGGCGACAAGCTCCAGCCCTGCCCCGATTCCGACCCGCACACCTACGCGCTCTATTACTACACGCGCCAGGGCGACCATATCGGCTGGCATTACGACACCTCGTATTACGACGGCCGCCGCTATACGCTTTTGATCGGCGTGCTCGACGAATCGTCGTGCCAGCTGGAATACGAACTGCACACCCGCAACCCCGATGTGGCCGACGAGCCCGGCGCGGTGCGCATCCCGCCGGGCGGCATCGTGCTGTTCGATGGCGACAAGCTGCGCCACCGCATCACGCCGGCCGGGCCCAACGAGATCCGCGTGTCGCTGACGTTCGAATACGTGACCGATCCGGGCATGCGCCCGTGGCTGCGTTTCATCTCGAACATGAAGGACGCGGTGGCCTATTTCGGCTTCCGGCAGGTTTTCCGGCGTTTGCTGGGCGGGAAGTCACGGACGTGAGTCGTGCAGCATTCCTTCTGTTGTCGGTAGGCGCGGCGCTGTTCGTCGGCCTGCTGGCGTGGCAGGGCTTTGGCGCGGTTACCAGCACGCTGCTGTCCGCCGGCTGGGGCCTGGCCGTAGTTGCCCTGTTCCACCTGATTCCGCTGGCGCTCGACGCCGGCGCCATTGCCGTCCTGCTCGACCGCAAGACCCGCCACGGGTCGTTCTGCAGCTCGCTGAAGGCGCGCTGGGCCGGCGAGGCGGTCAACAGCCTGCTGCCGGCTGGCCAGATCGGCGGCCCGGTGCTGATGGTGCGCTACCTTGCGCATCGCGGCGCGCGGATGCGCGATGCCGCCGCGGCCATTACCGTCAGCACCACCACGCAGGCGCTCTCGCAGATGCTGTTCGCGCTGCTCGGCATCATGGTGTTCGGCGCCAACGATGATCTGTCCGACTACCGCGCGCCGATCGTCGCTGTCACGGTGGTGCTCGGCGCTTGCGTGCTGGGGTTCTGCGTGCTGCAGCGCCGCGGCATGTTTGGCCGGGTGATGCGCATCGGCCAGAAACTGTTCGGCAAGCGCGCCGGCAATAGCGAAGGCAATGACGAAGGGGCGGCAGCCGACGCGAAGCCGGGCCGCTGGGCCGGGCTGGCGCTGCGCGCCGATGCCGTGGACGGTGCGATTCGGGAACTGTATCGCGATCGAAAAAAGGTCGCGGCCAGTTTTGGCCTTAACCTGCTGGGGTGGATCGTCGGCACGGGCGAGGTCTGGTTGATCCTGTATTTCCTTGGTCATCCCGTGGGCTGGCACGAGGCCCTGCTGCTGGAAAGCGTGGGCCAGGCGATCCGCGGCGCCGCGTTTGCCATCCCCGGTTCGCTCGGCGCGCAGGAAGGCGGCTACCTGCTGCTGGCGCCGCTGGTCGGCCTGCCGCCGGACGCCGCGCTGGCGCTGTCGCTGGCCAAGCGCGTGCGCGAACTGGCGCTGGGCATCCCCGGACTGGTGTATCTGCATTTCAGCGAGCGCAAGTTCCAGCGCCGCCGTGCCGCAACGGCCCTGTCGACCGAACGGGGCTAGCAAAACCGTCTCAATCTGCATGTGAGAACAACATAATGCGAGCAATCATTCTTGCCGCGGGCCTTGGCCTGCGACTTCAGCAACAGCCGGGCAAGCAGTTCCCGAAATGCCTGTTGCGTTTTGACGGAGTCACGCTGCTGGAGCGTCACCTGCGCATGCTCGACGCCGCCGGTGTGACCGAAGTCGTGCTGGCACTCGGCTTCGAGCCGCAGCAGGTGCAGGACGAACTGGCCCGCATGGGCCGCAACCTCGAAATCGTCATCAACCCGCGCTACGACCTCGGCAGCGTGCTGACCGTGCACACCGTGGCGGACGCCATGACGCGCGGCGGCGATGTCCTGCTGATGGACGCCGACGTGCTGTACGACGAACGCATCATGGCCAAGCTGGTGGCCGGCGACACCGTCAACCGCCTGCTGATCGACCGCGATTTCGAAGCCGGCGACGAGCCCGTGAAGCTGTGCCTCAAGGACGGCGTGCCGGTGGAACTGCGCAAGCAGTTGATGGCCGACCTGCAATACGACACCATTGGCGAATCGGTCGGCTTCTTCCGCTTCAAGGAAGACTGCGCGCGCCGCCTGGCCGAAATCGTCAAGGGCTACGTCGACAGCGGCCGCGCCAACATGCCGCACGAAGAAGCGGTGCGCGACCTGCTGCTGGAACGCTCGCACGTGTTCGATACCGCCGATGTCACCGGCGCGCCCTGGATCGAAATCGATTTTCCCGGCGACGTGGCTCGCGCCGCCGAAGAAGTCCTGCCCCAACTTCTGCCCGTAGGAATCGCACAATGAACGCCATCGACCCGAACCTGCTCGCCACCTCGCGCGCCGCCCGGCTGCGCCAGATGCTGCTGTCCAACGACCTCGAATTCATCATGGAGGCCCATAACGGGCTGTCCGCGCGCATCGTGCGCGAGGCCGGCTTCAAGGGCATCTGGGCGTCCGGGCTGGCAATCTCCGCCCAGTTCGGCGTGCGTGACAACAACGAGGCCAGCTGGACCCAGGTTGTGGATAACCTGGAGTTCATGGCCGACGCCAGCGATCTGCCGATCCTGCTCGATGGCGACACCGGCTACGGCAATTTCAACAACGTGCGCCGCCTGGTGCGCAAGCTCGAGCAGCGCGGCATTGCCGGCGTGTGCATCGAAGACAAGATCTTCCCGAAGACCAACAGCTTCATCGGTGGCGAACAGCAGCCGCTGGCCGATATCGACGAATTCTGCGGCAAGATCAAAGCGGGCAAGGATTCCCAGGCCGATGACAATTTCTCGATCGTGGCGCGCGTGGAAGCGCTGATCGCGGGCTGGGGCATGGAAGAAGCGTTGCGCCGCGCCGAAGCGTATCGCCAGGCCGGCGCCGATGCGATCCTGATCCACAGCAAGCTGTCCAAGGCCGACGAGATCGTCACGTTCGCGCGCGAATGGGCCGGCCGCGCACCGCTGGTGATCGTGCCGACCAAGTACTACAGCACGCCGACCGACGTGTTCCGCAAGGCCGGCATCAGCCTGGTGATCTGGGCCAACCACCTGATCCGCGTTGCGGCATCGGGCATGCAGGCCGTGGCCAAGGAAATCCACGACAGCGAAACGCTGATCAACGTGGAAGACCGCATCGCCACCGTCAACGAGATCTTCCGCCTGCAGGATGCCGACGAATACTCGGCCGCCGAGAAAATCTACCTGACCGGCGGGCAGGCGCCGAGCAGCGCCGTGGTGCTGGCCGCGGGCCGTGGCAAGGGCCTCGAGGCGCTGACCGAGGACAAGCCGAAGGTCATGCTGCCGGTGGCCGGCAAGCCGCTGCTGCGCTGGCTGGTCGACGGCTTCAAGAACCAGGGCATCAACGACATCACCGTGGTGGGCGGCTACAAGGCCGAGGCGATCGACGCCGCGGGCATCAATCTGGTGCGCAACGAACGCCATGCCGAAACCGGCGAACTCGCCTCGCTGGCGTGCGCGGCCGACACGCTGCAGACCGACACCGTGATCGCCTACGGCGACCTGCTGTTCCGCAGCTATATCCTGCGCGACCTGCTGGAAACCGACGCGCCGTTCAGCGTGGTGGTCGATTCGTCGGAATCGGCGCCGTCCAACCAGAGCGTGCGTGACTTCGCCTGGTGCTCGGCCGCCGATGACCGCGACCTGTTCGGCCAGAAGATCCTGTTGCGCAAGATTGCCGACGAGGTGCCCGCCGGCGACGCTCCGCATGGCCGCTGGATTGGCCTGCTGAGCGTGCGCGGCGAAGGCCGTGTGCGCCTGCAGAAGCTGCTGGGCGAACTGCGCCAGCGCGCCGATTTCGACAAGCTCGACCTGCCCGACCTGCTCAACGCACTGGTCGCCGCCGGCGAACAGGTCGAGGTCAAGTACGTGCACGGCCACTGGCGCGGTGTGAATGACCTCGAGGATTTCCGTCGCGCCGGCGATTTCGCGCATACGCAAACGCCGTACGCGCTGGGCAACAACGCTGGCGAGGCCGCTCGATGATCGAGGCGGTTCAATTCGTCCAGGCCGCGCGCGAGCGCGGTTTCGAGTGGTATGCCGGCGTGCCCTGCTCGTACCTGACGCCGTTCATCAACTACGTGGTGCAGGACCCGTCGCTGCACTACGTGTCCGCCGCCAACGAGGGCGACGCGGTGGCGTTCATCGCCGGCGTGACGCAAGGTGCGCGCAACGGCGTGCGCGGCATCACGATGATGCAGAACTCGGGGCTCGGCAACGCGGTGAGCCCGCTGACGTCGCTGACCTGGACCTTCCGGCTGCCGCAGTTGCTGATCGTGACGTGGCGCGGCCAGCCCGGCGGCGCGGCGGACGAGCCGCAGCACGCGCTGATGGGTCCGATCACGCCGCAGATGCTCGATACGATGGACATCCCGTGGGAACTGTTCCCGACCGAAGCGGATGACGTCGGCCCGGCGCTGGACCGTGCCGTGGCGCATATGGATGCCACGGGCCGCCCCTACGCGCTGATCATGCAGAAGGGCAGCGTCGCGCCCTACCCGCTGACCTCGCAGACGCCGCCCGAGGTGCGCGCCCGCGCCACGCCGCAACACGCGTTTGCCGGCGCCGCGCAGCTGCCGAGCCGCCAGCAGGCGTTGCAGCGCGTGATCGCCCATACGCCGGTCGATTCCACCGTGGTGCTCGCGTCCACTGGCTTCTGCGGGCGCGAACTCTATGCGCTCGACGACCGGCCTAACCAGCTCTATATGGTGGGCTCGATGGGCTGCCTGACGCCCTTCGCCCTGGGCCTGGCGCTCGCGCGTCCGGACCTGAAGGTCGTGGCTGTCGACGGCGACGGCGCGGCGCTGATGCGCATGGGCGTGTTTGCCACGCTGGGCGCCTACGGTCCGGCCAACCTCACGCATGTGCTGCTCGACAACAACGCGCACGACTCGACCGGCGGCCAGGCCACCGTGTCGCACAACGTGTCGTTTGCGGGCGTGGCGGCGGCGTGCGGCTATGCGTCGGCCATCGAGGGCGACAACCTCGAGATGCTCGACGAGGTGCTGGCGGGCGCGGCCACGGCCGCCTCGGGGCCACGCTTCGTCTGCCTGCGCACGCGCCCGGGATCGCCCGATGGCCTGCCGCGTCCGTCGGTGACGCCGGTGGAAGTCAGCACGCGGCTGGGCCGCCAGATCGGCGCCGATGCGGGCAACACTCGCCCCGCCTGATCACCGCATGCCGCGCCACGCAACCCACGCCACGCCTCACACGAAAAATCGCCAAGGACCACCATGCTGCTGCTGAACCCGGGCCCCGTCACGCTATCGGAGCGCGTGCGCAAGAGTCTGCTGCAAACCGACCTGTGCCATCGCGAAAGCGAATTCTTCGACCTCCAGGACGAAGCGCGCCAGCGCCTGCTGGAAATTTACGCGCTCGACCCCGCCGCGTGGTCGGCCGTGCTGATGACCGGTTCGGGCACGGCCGCGGTGGAAAGCATGATCGCCGGGCTGGTGCCCGCGCAGGGCAAGCTGCTGATCGTACAGAACGGGGTCTATGGCGAACGCATCGCGCAGATCGCGGCGCAATACGGGATCGCGCACACGCTGGTCACGCATGACTGGATGGAAGCGCCCGATCTGGCACGCATCGACGCCGCGCTGGCTGCCGATCGCGCCATCACGCACGTTGCGGTGATCCATCATGAAACCACCACGGGCCGCCTGAACGATCTGCCGGCCATCGACAAACTGTGCCAGGCGCGCGGCGTGCGGCTGCTGGTCGATGCGGTGAGCAGCTTCGGTGCCGAGGCGATCGACTTCGGCGGCAATATCGACGCCGTGGCGGCCACGGCCAACAAGTGCCTGCATGGCGTGCCTGGCGCGGCGTTCGTGATTGCGCGCCGCGATGCACTGGCCGGCGCGGCAAGCCGCACCTATTACCTCGACATCGCGCGCCACGCCAAACTGCAGGACCAGCGCAACACGCCGTTCACGCCGTCGGTTCATGCGTATTACGCGCTGGTCGAAGCGCTGCGCGAACATCGCGACGAAGGCGGCTGGCAGGCGCGCCACCAGCGCTATGCCGCATTGGCCGAAGAAGTGCGCAGCGGCCTCGCGGCACTGGGCGTCGAGGCGCTGTGGCCCGCCACGCAGTCGTCGGTGGTGCTGCGAGCCTACCGGCTGCCGGCAGGCGTCACTTACGAACAGCTGCACGATGGGCTCAAGGCGCGCGGCTTCGTCATCTATGCCGGACAGGGTGGCCTGTCGTCGCAACTGTTCCGCATCTCGACCATGGGCGCGTTGCACGCATCGGACATGCATCGCCTGATCGCGGGCTTCCGCGAAATCCTGCACCGGTAAAAGCGCGCCGCGTCGGCCGCCTTTTTTGTTTCACGATGACTCCAGCCCGACATTTCGCTGGACTGCGCTGTAGCTCGATACAGCAGGTTTATCAATAACTTACGCGCGTCCATCATATGCCGGTGCTTTCCGAAACCTGACCCGGTTTCCCCTCGCGCCGCTCCTATCTGGCTCCTGGAATCGGGTCGTTCCAAGGAGTCATCATGGCAAAGATCAAGCTCACCAAGACCGCCGTAGAGACGGCGCAACCCCAGGCCACGGCCATCGAACTGCGGGATACCGTGGTGCCCGGCTTCCTCTGCAAGATCACCCCGGCGGGCCGTCGGGTGTTCATGCTTCAGTACCGCACGAACGCCGGGGAACGCCGCAAGCCCGCCTTGGGGTTGTTCGGGGAACTGACGGTTGAACAGGCCCGCGTCATGGCGCAGGACTGGCTGGCCGAGGTTCGCCGGGGCGGCGACCCCGGCGGCGCCAAGGCCGAGGCGCGCAAAGCGCCCACGATGGCCGAGTTGTGCACGAAGTTCATGGAGGACTACTCCAAGAAGCGCAACAAGCCCAGCACGCAGGAAGGCTATCAGGGCGTCATCGACCGCTGCATCATCCCGCTGCTGGGCCGCAAGAAGGTGCAGGACGTGAAACGGCCCGATATTGCGGGCCTGATGGAGAAGCTGGCCTACAAGCCGACCGAGGCGAACAAGGCTTTCGGCGTGCTGCGCAAGATGTTCAACCTGGCCGAAGTGTGGGGCTTCCGCCCGGACGGCACGAATCCGTGCCGCCATGTTCCGATGTACCCGCCTGGCAAGGAAACCCGGCTCATCGTGGACGATGAACTGGTGCGCGTCTTCCGCCAGTTGGAGAAGCTGGAAGCGGAGGAACTGGAGAACTACGTCATCCCACTGGCGATACGCCTCCAATTCGAGTTCGCTGCGCGTCGCTCCGAAATCTGCCCACTCGAATGGACTTGGCTGGACTTCGAGAACCGCCGCGTGGTCTGGCCCGACAGCAAGACCGGCGGCATGTCCAAGCCCATGAGCGCGGAAGCCTATCGGCTGCTTTCGACGGCGCCGCGCCGTGAAGGTTGCCCCTACGTCCTGCCGTCGCCCAACGACCCGGACAAGCACCTGACCTTCGGCGAGCACTATGGCGGCTGGTGCCGGGTGCTCAAGGCCGCTGGCGTGCCGCACGTTGGCACGCACGGCATCCGCCACCGCTCGGCGACGGACATTGCCAATTCTGGTGTCCCGATCAAGGTCGGTATGGAGCTGACCCAGCACAAGACCGTCGCGCAGTTCATGCACTACGTCCACACCGAGGACAAGCCGGTGCGCGATGCGGCCGAGCTGGTGGCCAGCCGGCGCCAGGCCATCACGGGGGCGCGGCAGAGTCAGCCACAGGAGGCAACGGCATGAGCAGCAAGCAATCGTCCGCAGTGGCGGCCAAGGCTGCCGCCTTGCCTGCCGGCTACGCCGGCATCCACGGCGGCATCGTGGAACTGCTCGACGCTGCACGCCGCGCCACGGCGCGCAGCGTCAACGCGCTGATGACCGCCAGCTATTGGGAAATCGGCCGCCGCATCGTGGAGGCCGAGCAGCAGGGCAAACGCCGCGCGGGGTACGGCGAGCAGTTGATCGAGCGGCTGTCGGCAGACCTGACCACGCAGTTCGGGCGCGGGTTCAGCCGCCCGAACTTGCAGCAGATGCGGTCATTCTTCCTGACTTGGCCAATTCGCCAGACAGTGTCTAGCGAATCTTCCCTAGCGCTGTCGCAGGGGCGCCCTGGGCGGCTGGACGAACTGGCTCAGGTCTTCCCCTTGCCGTGGTCGGCCTATGTGCGGCTGCTGATGGTCAAGGACGACCATGCGCGCCAGTTCTACGAAGCCGAAGCCCTGCGCGGCGGCTGGAGCGTGCGCCAGCTTGACCGGCAGATCGGCAGCCAGTTCTACGAGCGCACGGCGCTGTCGAAGAACAAGGCGGCGATGCTGGTCAAGGGCGCCGTGCCGAAGCCGGCCGATGCCGTGACGGTCGATGATGCGATCAAAGACCCGCTCGTGCTGGAGTTCCTTGACCTCAAGGACGAGTATTCCGAATCCGACCTCGAACAAGCCTTGATTCGGCGGCTGGAGGATTTCCTGCTGGAGCTGGGCGATGGCTTCACCTTCGTCGGGCGGCAGCGTCGCTTGCGCATCGACCAGACGTGGTATCGCGTCGATCTGCTGTTTTTCCATCGGCGCTTGCGTTGCCTGGTCATCATCGACTTGAAGCTCGGCGCGTTGACGCATGCCGACGTGGGCCAGATGCACTTGTATTGCAACTATGCGAAGGAACACTGGACGTTCCCCGAGGAAAACCCGCCCGTGGGCTTGATTCTCTGCGCCGACAAGGGGTACGCCTTGGCGCGGTACGCGCTGGAAGGCTTGCCCAACAAGGTGATGGCGGCGAATTACAAGATGGTGCTGCCGGATGCCGAAGTGCTGCAACAGGAACTGGAGAACACGCGTCGGCTGATCGAATCTCGCGTGACCGCGCTTCCCAGGAAGCGCAAGCGATAACCGGGCGTCCCGGCGTGCCGCCGTCGGGCTCGCGGGCTGCGCCCCGCGCTTCGTGCCGAATCGCGGCCATCCGGCTTTGATCCCTGACGCCTCCGGCCCTCTCGGGCCTGCGCGCTGCGCTTGCCCAAAGGCGGGTGTGTGCAGTGGGCGGGGTGTGGGCGGTCTTGCTGTTCCCTTCACCGTATCACGGCGTTCTCGCCGTCAAGGGCGGCGCGCGCGAATGCGCGCTTGCGTCCTGGCGGCCGTCTGCGACCCCTGACTGCTTGCGCTGCGCCGTGCTCCCGACGGTTCCGGGCAATTCCGCCCGAGCAACCGGAGCACGATCATGTCGCAACTGTCCTTTTCCTCGTTCGATGTCTCGCTGATGGTGCGTGATGCGCAGGGCCGCTACCTGCTGGCGACGACTGACCAGATTCTGGAGGCCGCGCGCCAGGCCATCGAGCACAAGATGCAGCGCGGTGAAGCGTTCAGTTCGCCGGCGGCGGTCAAGGAGTATCTGTGCGCCAAGCTGGCCGGCTACGAGCACGAAGTCTTTGCAGTGCTGTTCCTCGACACGCAGCATCGCTTGATCGAATACGTCGAGATGTTCCGCGGCACGATCGACAGTGCATCGGTGCATCCGCGCGAGGTGGTCAAGGAGGCACTGCGGCTCAATGCGGCGGCGGTCATCGTTTCGCACAACCACCCGAGCGGCAACCCCAAGCCGAGCGCGGCCGACAAGGCGCTGACCTCACAGCTTCAGCAAGCGCTGACGCTGGTAGACGTTCGCACGCTGGATCACATCATCGTGGCTGGCTGCGCCACCACGTCTTTCGCTGAATGTGGCCTGCTCTGACCGAGGGGGCTTCGGCCCCCTTTTTGCTGCGTCCGGCAGCGCAGCTACGGCCCATGCGGGCCTGCGCGTGCTTCGCACTTGCCGGAAGCCGGGGTGCGTGGAAGTGCGAGGGTGGCGGTCTTGCTGTTCCCCCCCATCGTGCCACGGCGTGCTCGCCGTCAATGACTGCGCGTGCGGGCACGCTTGCGGCCTGGCGGCCGTCTTCGATCTTTGACTGCTTGCGCTGCGCCGTGCCCCGGAAGGGTCGGGCAATTCCGCCCGGCAACCTTTCAGGAGTTCACCATGAACCACGCATTCATCACCGACGAGCAGCGCATCGTGCTGCTGGCCAACGGCCGCGAATCCTTGGAGAACCCGGACTTCGATCCGGCGCCCGTGGTCAAGCTGTTCACGCCGGATGCCGGCGCGACTTGGCTGTTGACCGAGATTGATCCCGATGACCACGACCACGCTTTCGGTCTTTGCGACCTGGGGTTGGGTGAGCCGGAAATCGGCTGGGTCAGCCTGGGCGAGTTGGCGACGGTGCGCGGTGGGCTGGGCCTGCCGATCGAACGCGACCTGTCGTTCCGCGCCGAGAAGCGGCTGAGTGCCTATGCGCGTGATGCGCGGCTGGCCGGGCGTGTCGTTGTCTGACGTGGCCTGTGGAGCGTCGCAAGGCGCTCCTTGCGTTTTTTCAACCACCGAAGGAAATCCATGCCATGAGCAGCCATCACGACTACATCATCGAAATCACGGCGCAGCACGATGCGCTCAAACCGTTCGCGCCGGAGAACGGCCAGCCCTTGCGCTTCAAGGTCGGCGACGCGGTGATCTACACCAAAGAGTACGGCGCACAGTTCCGGTGTCGCGTCACCGGGCTCTATCAGCCCACCGGGCTTTCGGGTCTGTACGCGCGCGGTGCGCGCTATCTGCTGGACTCGTCGGCACCGTGGATGCCGGTGTCGGAATCCAGTCTGCGCCTTGACGACTCGGCGTGATGCCTTCGCGCCCCTGCGGGGCGCTACGCGCTTCGCTTGCCTCCAGGGGAAAGCCCTGCGGGCTATCCCCGCCGCGCAGGCTTGGCGCCCCTGAACACCGCCGACCCGGCTGCGCCGGATCGGCCAGACCACATTCGCAGCAGATCCACGATGCCTTGCGTGTGCAAGTTCTGATCTTGCTGTTTCTTTGGCATTGAAGGCTGGGCGTCCCCGGCCTCCTGGGAGATGGCCGGTCGCGCTGTCGTGCTGCGCATCGAACCCCCTGCGGGGTTTCGCCCCTGTCGGGCTTCCATCGTTCCCTCGCTCCGCTCGGCTGACGCCTCCGGCCCGGCTTCCAGCTTCGGGCCTGCGCGCTTCGCTTGCCGTGCGGTCGGCGTGTTGAGGGGCCGTTGCCTTGTCCAGCCGTCTCCCCTGACTTCATCACCTTGTCCGCGACTGTAGCCCGCGCCCGTGCGCCGTCAAGGCGCGCAGGGCCGTGTCCTCGCTGCGCTGCGGGCCGCACCAACCCTGCGCTTGTTTCCTTGACGGCACCCGTTCGCGCGCTCCTGACCGTCGCGGGCGATGAACTCAGGAAAGACGGTGGCAACAGGGCCAACCGGGTTCCTCGTGCCGACCGCACCGAACAGCCGAAAGGCTGGGCTCCGAATCTAGGAATCCGGTGTGCGGTGTGAACAGCAAACCTCTTTTTGTCAGGAGAAAGACCATGCAACTCGCATCCCGTTTCGCTTCCCGTTCCCCTTCGCTGCGCAGCGATTACCCGCTGTCCGATGACCAGATTCGCAGCGTGGCCCCGTCCATCTTCGCGGACGCCCCGCACGAGAGCCGTTCCGAACGGTACAGCTACATCCCGACCGCTGCCGTCCTGACCGAGCTTCGCAAAGAAGGCTTCCAGCCCTTCATGGTGACGCAGACCCGCGTGCGCGATGAAGGCAAGCGCGAGCACACGAAACACATGCTGCGCCTGCGCCACGCCAGCCAGATCAACGGCGCGGAGGCTAACGAAATCGTGCTGCTGAACTCGCACGACGGCACGAGCAGCTATCAGATGCTGGCCGGAATGTTCCGCTTCGTGTGCAGCAATGGCCTTGTGTGTGGTGACACCGTGGCCGATGTGCGCGTGCCCCACAAGGGCGACGTGGCCGGTTCCGTCATCGAAGGCGCTTTCGAGGTGTTGAGCGGCTTCGAGCGCGTGAAGGAATCGCGCGACCTGATGCGCAGCATCACTTTGGACGATGGCGAATCCGAAGTGTTCGCCCGGGCTGCGCTGGCGTTGAAGTACGACGACCCGGACAAGCCCGCGCCCATCACCGAATCGCAAATCCTGATGCCGCGCCGGTTCGACGACCGCCGCCCCGACCTGTGGAGCGTGTTTAACCGCACGCAGGAGAACTTGACCAAGGGCGGACTGCATGGCCGCAGCAGCAATGGACGCCGCCAGAGCACCCGGCCCGTGCAGGGCATTGATTCCGACATTCGCCTGAACCGCGCCCTGTGGCTGCTGGCCGATGGCATGCGCTCCCTCAAGGCTTGACCGCTCCCCCGCCGGAGGGGCGGTTTCCCCTCCATTCCCTTGTTTCACTCGATTGGAGATACACCATGAACGCCATCACCCAAACCGAAGCCCGCGCCGTCAATACCGCCGCAGTTATCCCGCTGGAAGCTGCCGACCCGACCAAGAACCTGATTTTGGTTCCACTGTCGCGGCTGGTGCTGCGCCCCACGGGCCGCAACGTGCGCAAGACCGTTCCGCGCATGTCTGTACCGGAGCTGGCAGCATCTATCCAGCGCGTGGGCCTGTTGCAAAACCTGATCGTGATTCCCGCCGCCGATGGCGAGCATTACGAAGTGGTGGCCGGTGGCCGTCGCCTTGCCGCGTTGAAGCTGTTGGCGAAGAAACACCGCATCGCCAAGGATTGGGACGTGCCTTGCTTGCAAGTGGCCGATGGCACCGCACGCACAGCCAGTCTCACCGAGAACGTGCAGCGCGAAGCCATGCATCCCGCAGACCAGTTTGAAGCCTTTGCGGCGCTGGTGGCCGAAGGTCGCCCCATCGAAGACATTGCGGCGGATTTCTCCGTCACGCCGCTGGTGGTGCAGCGCCGTTTGAAGTTGGCGAACGTCTCCCCGCGCCTGATGGCGGACTATCGCGCCGATGCTGTGAGCCTTGACCAGTTGATGGCCCTTGCCATCACCGACGACCACGCCGCGCAGGAAGCCGCGTTCTACGATGCGCCGCAGTGGCAGCGCCATCCCTCGCACTTGCGCGAGCGCCTGACCGAGCGGGAAATCGACGCCTACCGGCATCCGCTGGTGCGCTTCGTCGGACTGGACAGCTACGAAGCCGAAGGCGGCGGCATCCGCCGCGACCTGTTCGCGGAGGGCGATGCGGGCGTGTACCTCAACGACGCCGCGCTGCTGGAACGGCTGGCGCAAGACAAGCTGGCAGGCATTGCCGCCACTGTCCGCGCCGAGGGTTGGGCGTGGGTGGATGCCACGCCGGGCGTGACCCATGCCGACCTGCACGTCTTCCAGCGTGCGCCGAGGGAACGGCGCGAGCCAAACAAGCGCGAAGCGCAGCGCATCGAAAAGCTCCAAGAGAAAATGCGGGCCATCGGTGAAGCCGTGGACGCCGCGATGGACGCCGACGACGAGGAAAAGGCCGATGCCTTGCAGGAGGAAGGCGAAACCCTGGGCGAGCAGTTGCAGGCGCTGGAAGATGGCTTGCAGGACTATGGCGCGAACGTGAAGGCCGCAGCCGGTGCCATCGTCAGCATCGACCGCAACGGCGAGGCGGTCATTCATCGCGGTCTGATGCGCGAGGCCGAGGCCAAGGCGCTGCGCACACTGGAACGGCTGCGCCAAGGGTTCACCGGCGAGGATGCCGAGAACGACGACGAAGGCGAGGACGACGAGCAACCCAAGAGCGCCGCCATGTCCGACCGGCTGGCGCAGCGGTTGAGCGCCCACCGCACCGCCGCGCTGCAAATCGAAGTCGCACGGCATCCGCAAGCCGCGCTGGCCGCCGTGGTGCATGGCATGGTGCAGACCGTCTTGCAGGAAAGCCGCTACAGCCTCAACCGTGATTCCTTACTGCTGGGCGTGAGCCTGAAAGTGCAAGATCGGCTGGAAGGCATGGCCCCGGACTGGCCGGAGTCGTCCGCCGCCGTGGCGCTGCGCGAACTGCAACAGGTGGCGGGCGAAGCCTTGCCGGAGGACAGCGCCGAACTGTTCGCCGCGCTGCTGGCGAAGCCGCAAGACGAACTGGTGTGGCTGCTGGCCGTGTGCGTGGCATCCACGGTGGACGTGGTGACACCCCGCGCTACGCCGCACCAGCCCGGCGCGGAACTGGCGCGGGCCGTAGGCCTCGACATGGCCGCATGGTGGAAACCGACCGCAGAAGGCTATTTCAAGCACGTTTCCAAGGCTGTGATTCTGGATGCCGTGGGCGCGTTTGCACCGGAATCCGTCACCCGGCTGGCGAAGCTCAAGAAGGCCGACATTGCCGGCGAGGCCGAGCGGTTGGCCGATGGCACGGGCTGGATGCCCGCCATCTTCAAGGCCGCAGGCCCGCAGGATGCCGCGCAGAAGGAAAGCCCGGAGCAGGACGCCCCGGACGATGCAGAAGAAATGGCGGATGAACCCGCCGAGGCGCTGGCTGCTTGACCCGCGCCGAAGGCAAGCGCTCCGGCCTCGACCGGGGCGCTTCGCCGCAAGGAGAAGCCCCCATGACCCGCACCATCACCAGCCGCCCGCGCATGGCGGCGATCGACGCCCCCGGCACGGTGCGCGCCCGCCGCTGGCACGGCGATGGCGACGTGCGCGGCTACCGTCCGCCCTCGGGCTGGACGGCCCGCGCAGACCTCACCGACATTCATCCCATCACGGGCCGCGCCTTGGCGCGCGCCGTGTGGTGGATCATCGAGACGAAGGAATAACCGTCGTCAACACCGCGCCCAGGCCGTTCCGCCCTGGGCGCGGTGAACTTCAAAAATCCGGGCGCGGCAGTGGCCGCGCCCGGTGTTCAAGGCCAACAGCCGAATCAGAACGCCGCTGCCTTCGCTCTCGCTAAGGCGGCGTCGTAGGCATCGCGCAGCCGCGATGCCTTTGGTTTGGTAAACAAACGATCTGCGCTCGGCCTAGGTCGCGCCTGGCGTCAGTGCCTTCCAGGCCGCATGGGAGTCCATGTAGTCCCTCCAGTGCGCGATCTTCCGGTTCTCGATCTTGATGATCGAGCAGAACCTGTTGTTGTATTTCGTGCCCGTTGCGAGGATGGTTCCATGCACCTCGTATTCGATGACGCAGCCGTCGCCGGTCTTGTGGGCGATCAAGTTGTCGGCCGATTGCAGCGCGATGTTTTCCACGTAGCCCCGGAATGCTGCCATCAGGTCAGTCCGCCCTTGGATGATGCGCGGCCAGCCGAGGTCGTAGAGCACTTCGTAGATGGTGTCATCGGTGACGATGTCGAAGAAGTGCTCACCATCGACAAGGTCGCCCAAGGCGCTCCGCACCAGATCGAAGTAAGGCTTGGCGGGTTGGAAGACTGAATATTTCTGATTTGGCATTTCTGTGCTCCCTAGCTCAATTCGTGGGGCAGGCTTCATTGGCGCCATGCGACGGCAGTCGCTGCGGCGAAGTCCGTAAAGTGGGTGGGTGCCTTGCCAGTGGCGGCCAGCACATCGTTATTCGGCCGGGAGCCTCGGCCGCTGGCGATCGTCTCGGTCAGGATGCGAAGCACCTCGCCATATTCGGCAGGCACGCCGGCCTGGATCATTGCGTTGACCCAGGCGCTGCGATCCACGTCCCGGTACGCAATCTTGCGGCCGGTGACGTTCGAGATATGCGCTGCGGCTTCCTCGAAAGTCAGCGCCTCGGGGCCGGTGGGTGCATAAGCGCGGCCAGCGTGCCGTGCGGGGTCGCTCAGCGTTGCTGCCGCGACGGATGCGATGTCCTCTGCACTGACAAAGGCTTCGGCCCCCGTGCCGCAGGGCACCACGATTTCATCGTTCACGGGTTTGACGAAGGTTTCGCTGAAGTTCTGCATGAACCAGGCGGGACGCACGATGGAATGGGACAGCGAGGCACGCGAAGCCAGATCCAGCTCCACAGCGCGCAGCGCGACTTCGGCAGGCGCGTGCTCCATGCCGTAGGCGCTGAGATAGGTGACATGGCCCACACCAGCGCGCTCCGCCTCGTCGAGAAATCGGGCCACGATGTCGGCGAAGTCCACGCGCATCACGGGCGACACGAGATAGATGCCCGAGACCTTGTTCAGAGCACCGGCGAAGGTTGATGGGTCGCTCCAGTCGAATCGGACGTCCGCGCCGCTACGCGCTGCGGTGCGGACGGGAATGCCCTGGGCGCTGAGCTTCTGGGCGACGCGGGAGCCGGTCTTGCCGGTGGCGCCGAGCACCAGGGTGAGGTGGTCGCTAAGGTTATTCATGTCGGGGTTTCCGGTAGGTGGGTCGATGAAGTGAATTTAGGCGCATCGAATGAGAGCATCAATAATCTATGCACTCAATAATTTGCGTGATACGCTCACAACATGGACATATTGCAAGAGCATCTGGTGCGCGCCCGCGCTGCTGGCGGCGTGTTCGCGCGATCCATCGCCGTCGCACCTTGGGGGCTTCGGCTACCGGGCACGATCCAGTTGGCCGTTCACGCGGTGATTCAGGGTCATGCGTGGCTGTGGCTCGATGGCGGGGGTGAGCCTGTCGAACTCAGGCCGGGAGACCTGGCACTGGTTCGCGGTGGGCCTGACCACTTCATCGCCCACGAACCAGGGGCGCATTGCGTCTTGCCGGAGGATTTCCAGGTTGCGCACGCCTCTGACGAGGCCGAACGCGATCCGCGAGCGTCGGCATTCCTTTGCGGGGCTTATCGCTTTGCCGGGGACATCGGTGTAGGGCTGGTCAATGCGCTTCCGCCGGTGTTCCTGATTCCCTCGCGTATGGACAACCCCATCCAAGCGGTGGTCGCTCTGCTGTCGAGAGAGCTGTCCCAGTCGGAGCCGGGTCGTCAGACGGTGTTGGATCGACTGCTGGATGTTCTCGTCGTGTTGGGGCTTCGGACAGGGCTGACATCAAGCCCGAATGCACCCGCATGGGTTCGAGGTGCGTCGGATGCACGTCTGTCGAAAGCATTGCAGGCTATGCACGGGGACACCGGCAAGCCGTGGACGGTGGAAGAACTGGCGAGGATGAGCCATATGTCCCGTGCCACGTTTGCGCGCGTGTTCCAGGAGGTGCTGGGCGATACGCCGATGCGGTATCTCACCGACTGGCGGATGACCGTGGCACGTGATCTCTTGCGGACGCAGGACGTTCCGCTGACGGAAGTGGCGGAACGGGTCGGGTACTCGTCTCTGTACGCTTTTGCGACGGCGTTCCGCCGACATCATGGACAGCCCCCAGGACGGTGGCGCCAGAGTGGGCAGGATTTGCCCGAAGCCACGCTGACTCACTAGCGGGGGCGTGTCGGCGCGCAGCGCCGCCGGGCTTTCGGGCTGTGCCCCGTGCCGACTTCGCCGTCACGGCCATTCGGCTTCAATCCGCTCACGCCTTCGCGCCTGCGGCGCTGCGCGCTGCGCTTGCTTCCAGGGGAAAGCCCTGCGGGCTTTCCCCCGCCGCAATGGACGGGGCTGGCGAACACGTTGGAGCTTGCTGCGGCAGGTTGTGCGAATGCGTGCCGTCCTCAACGCTGGTGGTTCTCGCCCATCACGTCACGAAGGACGGTTCACGGGCATCTCGCCCGGCATCGCTATGGAGCTTCCACGCCACGCCTCAAGACCGGCGCCGCAAGGTGCGGCAGGGGCTTTCTCGCCTGTCGTCGGGTGGTTGACCTGGCCCGCGTCAGTGGGCGAGCCGGTGCAGCCTTCATGCGGGGATGCCGAGCCAGCCCTGTCTCCTTTCGATGCGGTTCGGCCCAAGGCGTCCTTGTGTTGTTGTGAACCCTGGCGGTGGCGCGGCTGCGCCTCGGGCTTCATGGCTGCAACCGTCCGGCGAAAACAATTTCCCCTGCGCTGCGCGCATTCCTCGCGGGCCAAATTCTTTTCGCCTCCCGGCCCTCCACTGCGTTGCGGCCGCAAGCGGTGCAGCCAGCCCGTCCCCCGCCGGCCGGATCACAACAAGGACGCGATGGGCGCGAACCTTGTTCCACCAAAAGGAGATCCATCATGGCCAACATCGGCAGCTTCACCGCAGACAAAGACGGCTTCACCGGCACGCTTCGCACCCTGACGCTCAACGTCAAGGTCAAGCTGGTGCCCAACGACAAGGGCGACAACGAGAAGGCCCCGGACTTCCGCCTGCAGGCGGCCGGCCACGACATCGGCGCGGCGTGGAAGAAGACAAGCGAGGCCGGGCGGGAGTACATCTCCGTGACCCTCGACGATCCTTCGTTCCCGGCCACGGTCTACGCCCGCCTGATCGAAGGCGAGAGCGGCACGCACGACCTGATCTGGTCGCGCAGCAAGCCCCAGGCGGCCTGACGGCCGCCGACGCCCCGCCCGCTGCGGCGGGGCGCAGTCCCGCTACGACCGAGCCGCCTCAAGCTGGCCTTCGGTCTCGCTCATCAGCACTGCCGTGCTGCATTCGAGTGCGTTGGCGATCTTGAAGATGATCGCCAGCGTGGGCATGTGCTCGCCGCGCTCGACCTTGCCCATGTGGGAGCGCTCGATGCCGGCGAGGTGCGCCAGCGACTCCTGCGCGATGCCGCGCTCCGTCCGCAACGCGCGCACCGCCGCGCCGAAGGCTTGCGCCAATTCGGCGTCGTAGGTGGTGGCGCCGGCCGGTCGGCCGCGCTGGATGGGTCGCTTCTGCATGGACAGAAGCGTCAAGTCGCAGCACAATTAAAACCACGTTATCTTTAACTCATTCATGCCTTTGGCTCTTATTCGTTCTTTTACGGAAATCCGCTTTTGCGGATTCCGACAAAACCGGAGAACCGCCATCGTGTCTTTCCAGATTTCTACAATTGCGCTTCTGCGCTTTCGTGTTTCCACGGCTTGGATGGAATACGCATCCACGCTTGCGAGGGGAACCACAAAGCCACGATTCCACGCTGGAACAGGAGCACCCCGATGAACGCTCCCCTGGTCACCGAGGAGCAGCGCGCCGCGCTGCTGGTGAACGGGCGGCTTGCCGCCGCCGACGAGCCCAACGACCCGTTGCCGGTCGTGCGGCTGTTCACTCCCGACGCGCACGCCACCTGGCTGCTGACCTCGCTCGATCCCGTCGATGGCGACACGGCCTACGGCCTGATCGACCTGGGAATCAGCATGCCCGAGCTGGGCCGCGTGAAGCTGTCCGACCTCGCTTCCATCGTCGGCCCGAACAAACAGCCCGTGATGCGGGATTTGTATTTCCAGGCGATGCGCCCGCTGTCGGAATATCTACGACTGGCCCAGGAAAACGGTTCAATCGTCGATTGAATCGCCCGCGTCTCAGTTCAGCCGAGCGAACGCATTAAGACTATTCCGGCCTTGTTTCAGACCTGCTTAGTCTGAATCTGCACTCATGCACCGAAACAGTGCTCGCGTGCGTAAAACAGCCACGATCTTTTGCGGGCGTTACGGCACGGTATTTCGTGCCGCATGACATTTTGGAGTCGGGCGGCCGTCGCATTCGGACGAATTTCGCAACACGCCGGAGCCCATCGGTCTTGACACCAGCAGTTACAGCTTAACCGGATTTCTACGTTGATTTGATGCTCCCGCATGTCTGACGCCGTGGCGACGTTCCTGCTATCCGACAGGAGCTTCGTCATGGTCAGCCCTCACCATTTCGCGCACTGGTATCCCACCGCCGCCTATCTCTACGTTCTCTGGCTCGATGCGTTCGCATTGGCCTGGGAGTACCTGCGCCGTCATCCTGACTACCGGCTCGACTGGCTACACCGTCATCGCCGGTCGCACGCGGCACAGCACGCGGCGCATCGCTGGGGCTTGCGCCTGCTGGAAGACCCGGCCCTGGATGCGCGCGACGCGCATCCGGCCTGGCTCCCCGGCCATGCCGGCGTGATCCAGCTCTATCCCGATGCCGATCCACCGCCCGACGCTGCTGCATTCGACTTCTGGCACATCCCAGGCCACAAGCAACTGCTCCATGACGGCAAGCGGCTGGCGCTGATCGCGCACAGCCCCGGCCATTGCCAGCGCTACGCGCTGGCGCCCGGCCTGGAAGACGGCATGGCGGTGGCCTATGCCCATCGCGGCGGCGCTGCCGCGCATGGCCGCGGCCATGCGCTCGGTGCGGCCCAGGCTCAGGCCAATACCAAGCCCAGGCCGTCGCCTGCTGCGCTGCTGGAGCTGCACACCCTGCAGGCGCTCGACGCGACCCTGGCGGGCGCGTCCTTGCGCGAGGTCGCCGAAGGACTGTTCGGGGCCGATGCAGTGACTGCTGACTGGCATGCCGATGGCGACTTGCGAGCCCGCGTGCGCCGCCTAGTGCGGCGCGGCGATGCGTTGATGCGCGGCGGCTATCGCCGCCTAGCACAACTGCCGTCGCCTGAGAAGGGACGTTTTGAAGGGGACGCAAAACGTCCCTGAGCAGGACAGCTTCGTTTTCTGAGACTGCCTCCATCCGGTTGCGCTGTGTGGCCGGAGCCCTGCAACCGATGGAGGTTCACACCATGCGTCCTGCTCCCTTGCGGCCTGCCGCCGCACCCGCAACCACCTCGACCGCTGCCGCGCAACCGCAGCGTTATCTCACCAACGACGAGGCCGCCGACTACCTGCGGCTGTCGCCGCGCACGCTGGAAAAGCAGCGCGTGCTCGGCGGTGGCCCGCGTTTTCGTAAGTTCGGCCGGCGTGTCATGTACGCCGTGGCCGACCTCGATGCCTGGGCCGCCGACCGCAGCTTCGAGACGACTTCCGACCCCGAATACGCCGAGCAGCACTCGGCGGACAGCCGTGCGCGCTGATCGCTGGCGCGCGGGTGGCCTTCGCCATGTCCAGCCCTGCGCTGCCGTCCCGGCAGCGGCCCGTGCCGGAGCGCGAACAGCTCGACCTGTTCCGCGCCCTGCCGGGCGACATGGCGCCGCGCGACAGCCAGGACTTGATGGCCTTTCCGTTCTTCTCGCTGGCGAAGTCGCGGCGCACAGCGCCGATCGACTTCCGCGCCGGCAGCATCACGATCCGCGTGGAGGGCACGCAGGAGCATGGCATCGCCACGATCTGGGATGCGGACGTGCTCATTTGGGCCGCCTCGCAGATCGTGGAAGCACGCGATGCAGGCTTGCGCCCGTCGCGGCTGATGCAGGCCACGCCCTACGAGATCCTGCGCTTCATCGGACGCGGTACGTCGCTGCGCGACTACCAGCGCCTCAAGGCGGCCTTGGATCGCCTGCAATCCACGACGGTGGCCACGTCCATCCGCGAAACGACCGGCCGACGGCTGCATCGGTTTTCGTGGATCAACGAGTGGAAGGAGTTGGCCGATGCCAAAGGCACGCCCTTGGGGCTGGAGCTGATCCTGCCGGACTGGTTCTATGCGGGCGTCATGGACGCCGCCCTGGTGCTGACCATCGACCCGGCGTATTTCCGGCTCACCGGGGGCATCGAGCGCTGGCTGTACCGGCTGGTGCGCAAGCACGGCGGACGGCAGCCTGGTGGATGGCAATTCGACTTCCGGCACCTGCACCGCAAGTCCGGCAGTGCCACGCGCTTCTCGGACTTCGCCTACGACCTGCGCGCGCTGGTCGGGCGGCAGTCGCTACCCGGCTACGTCCTGAGCATCGAGCGGATGCCGGACAACGGCACCGAGCTGCTGACCTTCCGGCCCGTGCCGTTCGCGGCACGGGGATAAACGGTGCGAAGCCTGTGGACGGGCTCGTGCTATTAGGAGTACGGGGTATCGTGCTATCGGGAGTACGACTCTCGTGCTATCAGGAGTACGGATCGGCCGCAAAGCCAATAACGGCGCGGGTTTTCGGCCCCTCTAACTTCCCTAACTTAAATCAACTAACTGATAGTAGAAGCGCCGCGCCACGGTGGACAACCACCGCGCGGCCAGAAAAGCAGCAGCAACAGCCGGGCTTTCCAACGTGGAGGGCCAGGCCATGATCGTTGCGCTGCTCAACCAGAAAGGCGGCGTGGGCAAGACCACGCTCGCCACCCACATCGCCGGCGAGCTGGCAATGCGCGGGCAGTCGGTCATCCTGCTGGATGCCGACCCGCAAGGCTCCGCGCTGGACTGGACGCAGCGCCGCAGCCAGCAAGGCTTGCCACGGCTGTTCAGCGCCGTGGGCCTTGCACGCGAAACGCTGCATCAGGAAGCGCCAGAACTCGCCAGGCGGGCCGATCACGTCGTCATCGACGGGCCGCCGCGCATCGCCGCATTGGCGCGCTCCGCGCTGCTGGCGGCCGAGCGTGTGCTGATTCCCGTGCAGCCCAGCCCCTACGACCTGTGGGCTTCTGCCGAGATGGTGACACTGATCCGCGAGGCGCACGTGTTCCGGCCTGCGCTGCGCGCGGCCTTCGTCATCAACCGGCGCGTGAGCACCACCGTGATCGGACGCGAAGCACGCGGCGCGCTGGCCGAGCAGCCGCTTCCTGCGCTGCGCGCGGAAGTGCATCAGCGCATCGTGTTCGCCGACAGCGTGGCCGCTGGCCGGCTTACCCGCGAAACGGCGCCCGACAGCGCCGCCGCGCGCGAAATCACCGCGCTGGTCGATGAACTGCTGCGGTGGCCGTCATGAGCAGTCCCGCTGGCAAGCGCACGGGCAAGCGCATCGGCATCGGCGCGCGTCCACCCGCGAATCCGCACGCCGAGGCATGGATTCGCCAGGGCGATGCCGATGCGCTGGGCAAGGGCGACCTTTACACGGCACGCCTGACCCTCGACATCACACCCGCCATGCGGGCGCGCATCAAGGTATCGGCCTTCACGCAGGGCGTGACCGTGGCTGATCTTCTGCGCGGCCTGTTGGAGAGGGAGTTCCCAGAACACCGCAGGGAGAACACACCATGACCGCATCCGCTTTGCCTGCCGCTGGTGCGGCCACGGCTGCACCGTCCTCGTCCATCCCAGCACACGCGGCGCGGCCTACCTCAACACCACTGACGCGCGTTTCGCTGGCCTTCCTGGAGCACCGTTTCAAGCTCTATCTGCGCTTTGGCGAACCGGCGCGCACGCAGCGGCTCGACCGCTGGCGCAGTCTCGCCGTGTTCATGCCCAGCGCCGTGTTCTGCCGCATTCGCTGGCAGGCCAACGACTACGGCACCGTCCGCTGGCAGCTCATGGTGATGCAGGCTTGCACGCCGCTGGACGCTGCGCAGCGCATCCCCGGCGTGCAGCCGGGCGCGCGCTTACTGTTGCACGCCGAAGGTGAGCAAACGGTGCGCGCCGTGCTGGAGTGCATCGACGCCATCGAGGCGCTGGGCATCGCGCCTGCTGGCGCTTCGCCCGCGTACTGGCGCACGCTGGGCAACCGGCTCGCTGCGCGCTTGCCGCTGCCTGACTACAGCGCCGAGCGGCACGCCGCCTGGCTGACCGGGAGGGCGCTGCCATGACGCTCCCATCCGCCGTTGCCGGTGCAACCGGCATCCCGCCGCGTCCTCGCTCGCGCCTGCGCGCTCGCTTCGTGCTGACGGGCCTGTCCGCCTGCGGCCTCGCTGCGCTGGCCTGGGCGTCCTTCGTGCATCCGCTGCCGCGCCTGACCTACAACCCGTCCGACAGCGTGGCGGTTGGCTGGTATCGCGTCGATCCGCTCGACCATCGCGCCAGCTCGTCGCCACGTCTGCTACCGCCGTCATTGCACGTGGGCAGCATCGTGCTAGTGCCGCTGCCTGCCGAGGCTGCCGCGCTCGCTGCGCAGCGCGGCTACCTGCCGACGCGCATCCCGCTGCTCAAGCGCGTGGGCGCGGTCGCACCGCAGGAGGTGTGCATCACAGGAGGCAGCGTTCGCATCGACGGCGTGCCTTCGGCCGCCGTGCTGCCTGCCGATCGCTGGGGCCGGCCGCTGCCATCCTGGCTGCAGTGCCGCCGCCTTCGGCCTGGCGAGCTGTTTCTGCTCAGCGTCACCAATCCAGCGTCGTTCGACAGCCGGTATTTCGGGCCGGTCAGCGCAGCCGCCGTGATCGGCGTTGCGCGCCCGGTCTGGCTGGAGAAGCGCCCATGATGGCCGCCGACTCGCTGCGCATCATCGTGCTATCGGGCGTGTCGTTCCGGCTGCTGTTGCCATGTCGTCACGCATGCAGTGCGGGCGCATCCGCGCCGCACTTCGCGCTGCCTCCGGCGCAGCCGTCCAACGTGCAGGCGTCTTGCCTTGAACACGGCTGGCCTTCGGCCCTCGCCGTGTTCGCCGGTGCGCTGGCTGCTGGTGCAGCCTTGCCACCGGGCCGCAATTGCCGGGAGCGGATGCGGGAGGCAAATGCGGAAGGCAAGACAAAAGGACGCGGCACCGGGCCGCGTCGAAAGCCAGTCTGCACGTGGGGGTGGCGCGGCACGCGGCGGCTTCGCCGCCGTGCCGCTGGGGGCGCGAGGCCCGCGCCGATGCGGCCATGTCCGCGTGCTTCGCACGACCGGACACGCTGGAGCATTCAGGGAGAGAAGCCATGAGCAACCGGCGCGATGACGATTTCCGCATCCGTCCCAGTGCCACGAAGAACCGGGGCCAGGGCTTCATCGCCAAGGTGCTCAAGCAGGCCGGCAAGGCCAGCAGCGGCAAGTCCTCGGTGCGTCGCCCTGCAACGGCTGGCGGCGGTAAGACCACCGGCCAGCGGCCCGGCTCGCGCCTGGGGCGCGGGCATACGGCGGCGCGCTTCGCGGGCGCGAAGCTCACGCCCATGTCGCGGCGCGTAACCATCAAGACCTTGCTGGTCAACCAGCAGCGGGCCAGCCCGCAGTCGCTCGCCAAGCACCTGCGGTACGTCGAGCGTGACGGCGTGGGCCGCGACGGCGAGCCCGGCCGAGCCTATGGGCCGCAGACCGACGCCGCCGACCTCGACGCCTTCAAGGAACGCTGCGCCGATGACCGGCACCACTTCCGCTTCATCGTCTCGCCCGAGGATGGCGCCGAGCTGGAAGACCTGCGCACCTACACGCGGCACCTCATGGGTCGCATGGAAGCCGACCTGGGCACGCGGCTGGAATGGGTGGCGGTCGATCACTGGAACACCGACAACCCGCACACCCACCTGATCGTGCGCGGGCGCGACGACACGGGCAAAGACCTCATCATCGCGGGCGACTACATCGCCGATGGCTTCCGGCATCGCGCTGCCGAGCTGGCGACCGAATGGCTGGGGCCGCGCACCGAGCTGGAGATCCAGCAGACCTTGCAGCGCGAGGTGGAGCAGGAACGGTGGACAAGCCTGGATCGCACTCTGAAGCGCGAGCTTGGCGACGACGGCCAAGTGCAGATTGAACGCTTCAACGAACCGCGGCTGCAACGCCAGCGCCTGCTGCTGATCGGCCGCCTGCAGCGTTTACAGCGCCTGGGCCTGGTCGATGAAGTGCAGCCCGGCACCTGGGCCGTCCATGCCGATGCGGAGAAGACCTTGCGCGCCCTGGGCGAGCGCGGCGACATCATCCGTACCATGCAGCGGGCCATGAGCGGCCAGCCGCGCGAGCTGGCTGTTTTCGAGCCGGGCGATGATGGCCGCACTGTCGTCGGGCGTGTCGCCGCCAAGGGACTGTCCGACGAGCTGCACGACCGGGGCTATCTGGTCATCGATGGCGTGGACGGCAAGGCCCACTACGTCGCACTGAATGCCCGCGACGAGCTGGCGAACTATCCGGCCGGCGCCGTGGTGGAGGTGAAGGGATCGGCCGACGTGCGCGCCGCCGACAGGAACGTCGCCGCCTTGGCGAGCGGTGGCCTGTACCGCACCGACCATCACCTTGCCATCGCCCAGGGCCAGGCCGTGCCTGGCCGCGATCCGCAAGAGGTGGTGGCAACCCACGTTCGCCGGCTGGAAGCCCTGCGCCGCGCCGGCATCGTGGAACGAGTGGCCGAGGGTCTATGGAAGGTGCCAGACGACCTGCCCGAACGTGGTCGCCAGTACGACGCGCAGCGTTTGGGCGGCGTCGCTGTGGAGCTGAAATCGCACTTGCCCATCGAGCGGCAGGCCCGCGTGATCGGGGCCACCTGGCTCGACCAGCAACTGATCGGCGGCGGCTCGGGCCTGGGCGACCTGGGCTTTGGCAGCGAGGCCAAGCAGGCGATGCAGCAGCGCGCCGACTTCCTGACCGAACAGGGACTGGCCGAGCGGCGCGGGCAGCGTGTGATCCTCGCCCGGAATCTGCTGGGCACGCTGCGCAACCGGGAGGTGGCGCAGGCTGCCAAGGACATTGCTGCCGACACCGGCCTGGAGCATCGCCCGGCGGCGGACGGCCAGCGCGTGGCGGGCATCTATCGCCGCAGCGTCATGCTTGCCAGTGGCCGCTACGCAATGCTGGATGACGGCATGGGATTCAGCCTGGTGCCATGGAGGCCGGTGATCGAGCAGCGGCTGGGGCAGCAGCTTGCGGCGACGGTGCGCGGTAGCGGGGTGTCATGGGAAATCGGGCGGCAGCGGGGGCCAGCAATCTAGTGTTGTGAGTTAGGGACGCTCTTCACGAATCAAACTTCAGTGCCTACATGCCTTGGGCTCTCGACAAGCCAAGGGCCACATGGACGCAAGGTGACGGCAGGCCTTGGAGCAACCCAGCGTGGGGATGGCCTGCGATGTTCATACAGGCAGGCGCATCGGGATTTTGAGATAGCGCATCCCGTTGGATTCGGCTTCGGGCCACCGGCCCGCGCGGATGTTGACCTGAATTGAAGGCAGCAGCAGCGCGGGCGCTGCCAGCGTCGCGTCACGGCATTGGCGCATGGCCACGAACTCATTCACGCTCACACCGTCGTGAACGTGCACGTTACGTGCGCGCTCCTCGGCGACCGTGCTTTCCCAGGCGTAGCTGTCGCGCCCGGGTGCCTTGTAATCGTGGCACATGAACAGACGGGTCTCGGGGGGCAGTGCGAGCAGTTTCTGGATGGATTGGTACAGGGTGCGGGCACTTCCGCCCGGGAAATCGGCGCGCGCAGTGCCGTAGTCCGGCATGAACAAGGTGTCGCCCACGAACACGGCATCGCCCACGCGGTAGGACAGACAGGCAGGCGTGTGGCCTGGGGTGTGCAGCACGTCCACCGTCAAATCGCCGATGCTCAAGGTCTCGCCATCGCGTAGCAGGCGATCGAACTCTCCTCCGTCGCCGGACACGTCGTCCAAGTTGAACACTGGCCGGAAGATGGCTTGCACGTCGCGGATGTGCTCCCCGATGGCCACCCGTGCGCCTGTGCGCGCCTTGAGGTACGGGGCCGCGCTCAGATGATCCGCATGGGCATGGGTCTCCAGGATCCACGCCACCTCCAGCGCCTGGCCCGCTGCCGCGGCCAGCACTTGGTCAGCCGATGTGGTGGACACCTTGCCGCTGCGGTGGTCATAGTCGAGCACCGGGTCGATCACGGCGGCTTGCCGCGTCGCGGGGTCGGACACCAGATAGGTCACGGTGTTCGTGGCTTCGTCGAAAAACGCCTGGATCTGCGCAGCGGATTGCATGGGAAGTGTCCTGCCTTGGAGGGGATGCCTTGACTTTATATTAGAAAATGCTAAATTAGTAAACATTGAAATAAACGTTGCCATGAAGCTCAACAAGAAGGATCGATCTTTCATGCAGGACGGCGCGGCCAACGCCGCGGCCATGCTGCGCGCGGTCGGCAATGAACATCGCTTGCTCATCCTGTGCCTGCTGATCGAGCACGGGGAGATGACCGTCGGCGCCCTGCTTGAGGACGTGGCATTGAGCCAGTCCGCCTTGTCCCAGCACCTGGCCAGGATGCGCGAGGACGGCCTGGTGGCCTATAGGCGCGAGTCGCAGACCCTGCACTACCGGATTGAAAACCCGGACGTGGCCAAGCTCATCGCCACGCTCAAGACCCTTTTCTGCCCTTGATCCATCAACGGAGGCCATCCCCATGCCCCTGAAACCCATCTCGCCCCAAGACGCCCGCGAACTCCTGAGCCGGGGCGCCGTCCTGGTGGACATCCGCGCGGCGGACGAACATGCCCGCGAGCGCATCGCGCAGGCGCGCCATGTGCCCATGGATCGCCTGCAAGCCGGCAGCCTGCCGCTGGCCGGCGCTTCGGCTGTCATCTTCCATTGCCGTTCGGGCCACCGGACGCAGGTCAATGCGTCGGCGCTGAAGGCATGCGCCGCCTGCGACGCCTACGCCCTCGAAGGCGGGCTGGACGCCTGGAAAAAGGCGGGGCTGCCCATCGTGGCCGATGTATCGCAGCCGCTGGAACTGCAGCGGCAGGTACAGATTGCCGCAGGGTCTTTGATTGTGCTGGGTGCGGTACTCGGCGTCACGGTATCGCCTTGGTTCCATGCGCTCTCGGGCTTCGTGGGGGCGGGGCTCGTTTTCGCTGGCGCCTCGGGGTTTTGTGGGCTGGCGCGTGTGCTGACGCGCATGCCCTGGAACCGCAACGCGCTGGCCGGATGAGCGAAGTCGCCAACGCCCAGCGCTGCCCAAGTTCACTTTTGTTGGATTAATTCAGGAGAAACCATGAAACTCAATGTCGGCGGTATCGACCGCATTCTTCGCATCGTCGTCGGGCTCGTGCTCATCGCACTGGCCGCCACAGGCGCAGTGGGCTGGTGGGGCTGGCTGGGCATTATTCCGCTCCTGACGGGGGTGGTGCGCTTTTGCCCGCTGTATTCGCTGGTCGGGCTCAATACCTGTCCACTGAAGACCGGCAAATAGGCGTCGGGTCACAGTCAGGGCAGCAATTTTCTGCAACGGTGGACAGAATAGTGTTGTGAGCGCGTCCCGCAGCAGGGGCTTTCGATAGGTTGGTGAAGTCTCTTTAGGCAGAGATTCCCCTGACTACTTGAGTCAAAAGCTTGGCCAAAGGTTGGCGCGCCAGAATGTTCTATTTTTCTGATCCAGGGTTACTTTGATCCTGAGAAATAGATGCGCATCTTGATCGTTGAAGACTCCGAAACGCTGTCTGAGGCCTTGAATCGCAGTCTCAAGACCGAGGGCTACGCTTGCGATATTGCAGCGGACGGCCAGGCTGCGCTGCAATTTCTCCAAAGCTACCGCTACGACGCGATCATTCTGGATTTGATGCTGCCTCGTGTGGACGGCTTCGGAGTATTGCGGGCGTTGGGCGGCGATGCCGGAACGGCCCCTGTGCTGGTGCTTTCGGCGCGGGAACAACTCGATGACCGGGTGCGCGCGCTGGATGCGGGCGCGGATGACTACCTGACCAAGCCCTTTGAACTGGCGGAACTGCTGGCCCGGCTGCGCGCCCTGGTACGGCGCCCGGCGCAGCGCGATACGCCCGTTTTGCGCCATGGCGAACTGACCGTCGATCCGCGCTCGCGCACGGCGCGCTGGCGCGGCGATGACCTGAAGCTCACGCCCAAGGAATACGGATGCCTGGAGTTGTTGCTGCGCCGGCAGGGCGCGGTGCTGTCACGCGCACAAATTTTTGAGCACCTGTACGACAGCAGCAGCGATGCATCGGACAAAGTGGTGGAGGTCATCGTCAGTACCTTGCGCACCAAGCTTGCACAGTGCGGCCTGGATGAGTTGATCGTGACCCGGCGGGGTTTTGGGTACGTGCTGGCGTGAGCCGTGAGGACATGCGCATGAAGCCGTTTCTCGCTCCATCCAAAGATACGGCCTGGTCACTGCATCGGCGTCTGGCTGTGGGCCTGGTCTTGTGCATAGGCGGCACCTTCGCCGCCGTATTCCCGGTGTTGGATCGCCTGATCGACCGGGCGATCTACCAGCAAATGGATCTCACGCTTTCGCAGCGTGCCGCTGCCGTCGGGCGCGTACTGCAAGAACCTGATCCGCAGCAGCTCGAACGCCTGATGCCCGAATACGAGCCGGGCGGGCACACCGAGTTCTTCACCGTCTTCAACGAAGACAACGGCCAGGCCGTGTTGCGCTCGCCCAGCAGCGCGGGTGCCACACTTCCAGTGGGACTGGCGGCGCAAGGCACGCCGCGCTATTACGACGTGACGCTGCCCGACGGTCACGCAGGCCGTGCGCTCGCCACCCATGTGGCATTGCATGGCAGCCAGAACCGGCTATTGGTGGTGGCAACGGAGCGCGAGGGGTGGGATCAGACCGAGCGGCGCGTCCACTTTGCGTTGCTCATCGGCATCGCTTTGGCAACCTTGCTGGCAACCGGATCGGCGCTGCTCCTGGTACAGCGCGTCATCGTGGTGTTGCGCCGCACGGGTGCCGCGGCGGCGCGCCTGAATGCAGACCAGCCCATGCAACCGCTGGGCGGCGACTTGCCGCGTGAACTCAAGCCCTTTGCCGATGCCTTCAACCTGGGCCTGCACCACCTGTACACCGCCATCGAACGTGAGCGCCAATTCTCGCGCGACGTGGCGCACGAACTGCGCACCCCTCTGGCGGAAATCCGCACCAGCGCCGAAAGCGCACTGATCGCGGGCGACCCCACCCAGGCCCAGCACAGCCTGGGCGCCGCTGTGAGCGCTACCGCACGCATGCAACGCAGCGTGGACACCTTGCTGCTGCTGGCCCGGCTCGAATCCGGACAACACACACAGGCGCCCGATCCGCTCGATATGGCAGGGTTGGTGCGCGAACTGCTGGCCGCGTTGGCGGGAATACAGGCGCGCCGCGGGCTGACCATGCAGACCGATCTGCCGCCATCGGCCTGGGTGCAGGGCGATCTGGGCGTGATCGAACGAATCCTCTCCAACTTGCTGCGCAACGCCATGGAGTACGCACCCGATGGCGATGCGATCACCTGCCGCCTGGAGCGAGGCGATGCGGGCTGGCTTCTTTCCATCGGCAATGCCGCGCCCGATCTTCATGAAGACGACCTCGAACACCTCGGCCACCGCTTCTGGCGCAAGCAATCCGAAGGCGGCACCGCACACCATGCAGGGCTGGGATTGGCCCTAGCGTTCGCCCTGGCGCGAGCCATCGATCTGCCGCTGCGCTTCAGCCTGCAGGATGGCAGGTTGACCGCATGGCTGGGCCCCTGGGCCGCGCTGGTGTAAACCTACGGCGCCGCGCCAAAAATCGCGCCGACACCCGCCGTCATGGCCATGGCCAAGGTGCCCCACAGCGTTACCCGGGACGCGCTTTTGACTACGGAAGCGCCGCCTATCCTCGCGGCCAAGACGCCCAGCAGCGCCAGAAAGAATATGGCGGTGACGACCGTCCATGAGAGCAAGGATGGCCTCGGTGCCAGCATCACGACACCGAGTGGCAGAACCGCGCCGACGGCAAAGCTGGCGGCGGAGGCGAGCGCTGCCTGCAGTGGCTTGGCGCTGAGCGCTTCCGAGATACCCAGCTCATCGCGGGCATGTGCCCCCAGCGCATCGTGGGCCATCAATTGCGATGCGACGGTACTGGCCAGGGAGGGCTCGATCCCACGCCGGGTGTAAATGGCCGTCAGTTCCCGATGTTCGGCCTCGGGGTCTTCCGTCAGCTCACGATGTTCCCGCGCCAGGTCGGCCTTCTCCGTGTCTGCCTGAGAAAAGACCGACACGTATTCTCCGGCCGCCATGGACATGGCGCCGGCGACCAGCCCGGCCACCGCGGTTGTCATGATGCTGGCGTGACTGGCCTGCGCCGCTGCGACGCCTACCACCAGGCTAGCAGTGGAAATGATCCCATCGTTGGCGCCCAGGACGGCGGCGCGCAGCCAGCCGATGTGTTCCGTGCGGTGGCGTTCGCGGTGCATGAACTTCATGGGAATCCTCTGTTTCTCGGGTTTCTTATTGGGAGCCGTGCCCCGGCAGCATGCGCACAAACGTGTTGTCGTGGATGACGTAGTGGTGCAGCAGCGCCGCCGCCGCATGCAATCCAATCAACGCATAGCCCGCCGTGGCCAGTGTTTCGTGCAGATCCTTCAAGGGATGCGCAAGCGCTTCGTTCGTGCCCGTCAGCAGGGGCAGCGCAAAGCCGAACAGGTTGACCGGCTTGCCTGCCGTGCTCAATGCCAGCCAACCCAGCAGCGGCGCGGCAATCATCAGTGCATACAGCGCGACGTGCATGAGCCGCGCCAGCAAGGCCGGCCACCGGGGCATGGGCGGCTCGATGGGCGGCGCGGCGCCTGCCACCCAGCGCACGCACAGCCTCACCACCACCAACGCCAGGACGGACAGGCCCAGCACGAAATGGAGGGATTTCATATTCGCGCGCAATTCGCTGCCCTTGGGCGCGAAGCCGCGCAGTTCCATGCAGGCATAAACCGCAGCGAGAAGCACCAGCATCAGCCAGTGCAAGGCTATGACAGAAGTGCCATAGCGGTTTCTAGAGTTCTTGAGTATCAATTCACTTTCTCCGACACATTGATTCGATCGACACACGCGAAGCAATGCTGAGGACGCCGCACCTTGTGTGCGTATTGCACGTGTTCTCGCGTCACTCTGGCAGCTCAAGCTTTGGGCAAGCTTTGAGCGAATAAATAAATTTCAATCAAAGCTTGCCCAAAGCTTGGGCTGCAAGCATGTGGCGGTTTATCACCGCAGCAGATCGAACCGCATGCTTGGTATGTCCCCCAATACAGCGCCGCCCGAAGGCGCGCCGCAGAAAAAACATCAGCGCTTCGCCATCCCTGGTGTTGCCGCCGCCATGGTCTTGGCAGTTGCTGCGGGTGCGGGCTGGTGGATGCTTTCACGCCCCGCAAAGGAGTCAGCGGCGGAAACGCCCGCCACGGCCCCCGCCGCTGACGGACACATCACATTGGGCGTGGCGCAACAGCGCGCGCTCGGGGTGGCAACGGCGGCGGCGGACACCGCCACGCAATTGCCGGTGCCTGGCCTGCCCGCGCAAGCCGCAGCGCCGCTGGCCGCCAGCGCGCAGGTCAGCGCGCCCTACGCGGGCGTGGTCACGCGCATCCTGGTCGATGAAGGGGCTCTTGTCCGGCAAGGCCAGCCCCTGGCGCGCATCCAGAGCCGTGACGTGCTGGCCGCGCAGGGCGAACTGGCCCGCGCGCGCAGCGAGGCCACGGCGGCGGCGCTGCAAGCCAAGCGCGATGCGGCCTTGCTGACCGAGGGCATCATCCCCGCCGCTCGCAACGAGCAGTCGCAGGCGCGCGCGCAGGCCACGCAAAGCACGCTGCACCAGGCCACGGGCGCGCTGGCGCAATTGCGTCCTGTGACGGGCGGGCAGGCGGGCGAATACGAGCTGCTGGCGCCGATGGCGGGCCAGGTCGTGCGGCGGCACCTGATGCCGGGGCAGTCGGTGGCTGCGCTTGAAGCCGCCTTCGTGGTGGCCGAGGCGGGCCGCATGGACGTGAACTTCACCGCGCCGCTGCGCCTGCGCAGCGACATCAAGCCCGGCCTGCCCGTGGGCCTGCCCGATGGCAAGGTGGCCAAGGTGGTGGCGGTGGGCGCGGATGCCGACCCCGCCAGCCAGAGCCTGCGCGTGCGCGCCGGCATCGAAGGGCAGACGGCGCTCGCTGTGGGTCAGCAATTCAGCGTGAGCCTGCTGCTGCCCGCGCCTGCGGGCGCATTGGCCGTGCCGCCGTCGGCCTTGCTGCCCGCCGGGCAGAGGCATGTTCTGTATGTGGCGAGCTATGCGGCGGGCGGAGAGAAGGGGGCGATCCGCGTCCGCGCCGTAGCCGTGCAGTTGCTGGGCGGGGACGAAGCCGTCAGCGTAGTGGTGCCCGATTCCAAGGGCGGCCCTGCCTTGCTGATGAGCGGTGAGCAGGTCGTCACGCACGGCACGGCGCTGCTCAAGTCCATGCTGCCGCTGCAGTGAGGGGGCCGGGCATGCTCTCTCGTCTCATCGAGTTTTCCTTGCGCCAGCGGCTGCTGGTGCTGCTGGCCGTGCTTGCCCTCGCGGGCGCGGGCGTGGCCTCGTTCCTGCAACTGCCGATCGACGCCTACCCGGACATCTCGCCCACGCAGGTCAAGCTGATCCTGAAAGTGCCGGGCATGACGCCCGAAGAGGTCGAATCGCGTGTCATCGCACCGCTGGAGATGGAGCTGCTGGGCGTGCCGCGCGGCGTGATGCTGCGCTCCACGGCCAAGTACGCCATCGCCGACATCACGCTGGACTTTGCCGAGGGCAGCGACATCTACTGGGCGCGCCAGCAGGTGGCCGAGCGCTACGCTGCCGTCGCGGGCAGCCTGCCCGAGGGCGTGAGTGGCGGGCTGGCGCCGATCTCCACGCCGCTGTCGGACGTGTTCATGTTCACCATCGAGGGCGGCCCGCTGTCCTTGAGCGAGCGGCGCACCCTGTTGGACTGGACGCTGCGCCCCGCCTTGCGCACGCTGCCCGGCGTGGCCGACATCAACGTGCTGGGCGGCCAGGCCGCCAGCTTTGCTGTGGTGCCAGACCGCGCACGCCTGTCCGCCGCCGGGATGAGCTTCGCCGACGTGGTGACGGCCGTCAGCCGCAACAACCGCAACGACGGCGCAGGCCGCCTGGACGCGGGAGAGAACGCGCTGATCGTGCGCTCGGAAGGCGCGATCCGCAGCGCGGAGGATCTGTCGCGCGTCGTGCTGCGCGCCGCCACGGCCAGCGCGCCTGCCGTGCGCGTGGGCGATGTGGCCGCCGTGCGCATGGAGGGGCTGACCCGCTACGGCGCCGTCAGCCGTGACGGCCAGGGCGAGGCGGTAGAGGGCATCGTCGTGGCGCTGCGCGGCGCTGATGCCTCGACGCTGGTGAAGGCAATCCGCGCGCGCCTGGATGAACTCGCGCCCAGCCTGCCGCCGGGCGTGAAGGTGGTGCCCTTCTACGACCGCAGCACGCTCATCCAGCGCGCGGTGGGCACGGTGGAAAGCGCGCTGATCGAAGCGACGGTGCTGGTCGTCGTGCTGCTGCTGCTTTTCCTGGGCGAGATGCGCGCGGCGCTGGTGGTCGCGCTGATGGTGCCGCTGGCCGCACTGGGCACCTTCCTGCTGATGCGCATCGCGGGCATGAGCGCCAACCTGATGAGCCTGGGCGGGCTGGCCATCGCCATCGGCATGCTGGTCGATGCCGCCGTGGTGGTGGTGGAAAACGCCGTCAGCCGCCTCGATCCGCACGCTCATGGGGAAGGCGGCGCGCAACTGCCGCGCCTGCACCGCGTGTTCGCCGCCGCGCGCGAGGTGGCCCTGCCCGTGGCCTCGGGCATCCTCATCATCTGCCTGACCTTCGTGCCGCTGCTGACCTTGCAGGGGCTGGAAGGCAAGCTGTTCGCGCCCGTGGCGCTGACCATCGTGTTCGCGCTGGGCGTCTCACTGCTGCTGTCGCTCACGCTGGTGCCGGTGCTGTCGTCGCTACTGCTCAAGGCGCATGCGCACCGCGAGCCCTGGGTGATGCGCGGCGCGCTGCGCCTGTACCGCCCGGTGCTGGATGCCGCGCTGGCCCACCCGCTGCGGGCCACAGCCGTGGCGCTGGCGGCCCTGGTGCTGGGCGTGGTGGCCTACCTGGGCACCGGCAAGGCCTTCATGCCGACGATGGACGAGGGCGACATCCTGCTGCAGTTGCAGAAGCCGCCCTCCATCGGGCTGAACCGCTCGCGCGACATCGACCTGGCCGTGCAGAAAGCCATCCTGGCCAAAGTGCCCGAAGTGCAGCACAGCATCGCCCGCGTCGGCTCGGACGAACTGGGGCTTGATCCCATGGGCCTGAACGAAACCGATATGTTCATGCAACTCGGCGACCGCAAGACATGGCGCATGGACAAGGAAGCGCTGGGCGAAGAAATCCGCAAGGTGATGGCGGCCTTCCCCGGCCTGGACTTCGGCTTCACCCAGCCCATCGAGATGCGCGTCTCCGAAATGCTCACCGGCAGCCGTGGCGACGTGGCCATCAAGCTCTTCGGCCCCGACCTGAACACCCTGGGCGAACTGGCCGTGCGCGTTGCGGCCAGCGTCGAGAAAGTGCCCGGCGCGCGCGACGTGCTGACGCAGGCCAGCGACCACGTCGAGTACCTGCAGGTGAAGGTGGATGCACAAGCTGCGGGCCGTGCAGGCCTGGCGGTAACGGCCGTGCAGGACGAGTTGCGCGCGCAGCTCGAAGGCGTGCCAGCGGGCATGGTCATCGAAGCCAACCGGCGCACGCCCATCGTCGTGCGCGGCGATGCGCAACTGCGCGGCTCGGCCGAGCGCTTCAAGGACTTGCGGCTGGCCCGCAGCGGCTCAGCCGGCTCCGGCGACGCTGGCGACATTCCCCTTACATCACTGGCCGCCATCACCACCACCCAAGGCCCGGTGCTGGTGCGGCGCGAGAGCGGCTCGCGCTTCGCGTTGATCCAGTCCATGGTGAGCGGGCGCGATCTGGTGGGCTTTGTGGAGGAAGCCCGCGCCGCCGTGGCGCGCGACGTCCCCCTGCCCGCAGGCTACCGGCTGGAATGGGGCGGCCAGTTCGAGAACCAGCAGCGCGCGGCTGCCCGCCTGGGGCTGGTGGTGCCGGTGTCGCTGGCGATGATCTTCTTCGTGTTGTTCATGACCTTCGGCTCCGTGCGTCAGGCGGTGCTGATCCTGGGCAACGTGCCCTTCGCCCTGGTCGGCGGCATGGCCGCGCTGTGGGTGTCGGGGCAGTACCTGTCGGTGCCCGCATCGGTGGGCTTCATCGCCCTGCTGGGCATCGCCGTGCTCAACGGGCTGGTGCTGGTCACGCACTTCAACCATCTGCACGCGCTGGGCCTGCCCATGGAGCAGGTGGTGCGAGAAGGCTCGCTGCGCCGCCTGCGCCCGGTGCTGATGACCGCTTCCATCACCGCCTTCGGCCTGGTGCCCCTGTTGCTGTCCACCGGGCCGGGCTCGGAGATCCAGCGCCCGCTGGCCATCGTGGTGATCGGCGGGCTGGTCAGCTCCACCGCGCTCACGTTGGTGCTGCTGCCGGTGCTGTACCGGCGCTTTGGGCAATTGACAACAAAAGGAGCCGCCGCATGAGTGCGCCGCACAGCACCGAATGGGTGCGCCTGAACCTGGTGTTCCCCCCTGCGCTGGAAGACGCCGTGACGGACGCCCTGATGGCTGATCCGACGCTGCCCGGCTTCACGCTGCTGCACGCCGAGGGGCACAGCAGCGACTTCGCACACGCCTCCATCCGCGAGCAGGTGCGTGGCCGCGTTGACCGGCGCGTGCTGTGGGTCGTGATCGAGCGCGAGCGCGTGGATGGCCTGCTGGCCGCGCTGCGCCAGCGGATTGCATCCAGCGACGTGCGCTGGTGGATGGAGCCTGTCATGGCAATGGGGCGGCTGGTATGAAGTTTCTCTCCCCTTGCGCGGCAGCGGTGCTGGCCTGCATCCCCTGGTGGGCGCTGGCGCAGGAACCAGCGCCCCAATGGCTCCCCCCGCCCGATCAAGTTCACGCCACCCTGCAGGCGCAACCCACCGTGCGCGCGGCGGCCGAGCGCTTGCAGGCCGCAGCGGCTACCCAGCGCGCCCTGGAGGTGGGCAGCCACGAATTCCAGGCCAATTCGGGTCTCCAGCGCCGCAACGTGACCACCGAGCAGCGCCGCTACAACGAATGGGAATTGGGCATCAGCCGCACGATCCGCCTACCGGGAAAGGCCCGGCTGGATCGAGAAATCGGCAGCAGCACCCGCAGCGTGGCTGAGCTGCGCCTGGAAGATGCCGAACACCAAGTCGCCCGCCGCCTGCTCGATGCCTGGATGGGCTGGTTGCGCAGCAGCGCCGTGGCCGAAGAGACGGCGGCGCAGGATCAACTGCTTTCCCGCGAACGCGACGCCCTGGCCCGCCGCGTGACCCTCGGTGATGCGGCACGGCGCGAGATGGACGTGCTGGACGCCGAGCGCGCCACCCAGGCCGCGCAGGCCCTGATGGCGCGCGACGCCGCACTGGCGGCGCGACAAACCCTGGCCCTGGGGTTCCCCGAGATCACCGTGCCCCCCGCCTTGCCAGCGCTGCCCGAGCCGCAGGAGCTGCCTGACGGCCCGCAGGCCTGGCAGGCGCGCATCGTCCGGGAAAGCGCCGAGATCGCGATTGCCAACGGCGAAACCACGCGCCTGTTCAAGGTGGCCGAACGCACGCGCGCCGAGCGCACGCCCGACCCGACCGTGGGCGTGCGCGTCCTGTCTGATCGCGGCGGCACCGAGCGCGTCGTGGGCGTGGTGCTCTCCATTCCCTTCGGCACGGACTACCGCAGCGCCCGAGCCGCCACGGAGAGCGCCAACGCCGCAGCCGCCGAAGCCGAGGCAGCCGATGTGCGGCGCGCCATCGAGCAAGGCGCGTGGCTGGCCGTCCAAGCCGCGCAAAGCAAGCGCGCGCAATGGCAATCGCACCAGCAGGCGCTGGCTGCACAGGTCGCCGCCAACACCCGCACGCGCCGGGCCTGGGAACTGGGCGAGGCCCCGCTCGGCGAATACCTGCTGTCCCTGCGCAGCCTACGGCAGGCCCGCCTGGCGGAAACACAGGCGCGGGTGGATGCGCTGCAAGCGGCGATGCTGGTGCGCATCGATGCGCATGCGATGTGGCACTCGGAGGGTGAAGGCCATGGTGAAAACAGTGCTCACGCGGTTTCGCCATGACGGAGGGCGCGTCGGCTCAATCACCGAAAGTCGCATCCCGAAATTCCGGGGCCAGCAGAGATCATTCAGGTGAGATGAGAGCACCGTCTGCAGCACACATCATGCTTAAACCACATTGATGGTGAGCCAAGGAGGAAGGAATGGAGCTAAGACTGCGCAGCTTTCTTGCCGTGGCCGAAGAGCTTCATTTCGCGCGTGCAGCCGAGAGACTTCATGTGGAGCAACCTGCGTGTTGCGAGCGAAGACCGCTATATCGGTCGAGTCGGCGGGAGGTGCCATCGCCCAAGGAGATAGCTGATGGAGCTTCGTCATTTACGCTGTTTTCAGGCCGTGGCCGAAGAACTCCACTTCGCCCGTGCTGCCGAGCGGTTGCATATCGACCAGTCGCCGCTGTCCCGCACCATCAAGGAACTGGAGGAGGAACTCGGCGCGCGTCTGTTCGTTCGCACCACGCGCAGCACGCAACTGACCCGCGCGGGACGACTGTTCCTGGAGCACGTCTCGCGTGTCTTCGCAACGCTGGATCAAGCCCGCGATAGCGTCAAGGCCGCAGCCAACGGGTTTCATGGTCAATTGCGCATTGCCTTGTCAGATGGCATCACGCCGTCGCGCTTGCCAGCGCTGTTGGCGCGCAGTCGTGAGGAGAATCCAGAGGTGGAAATCCGGCTGTTCGAGGTGTCGCTGGATCAACAAATTAAGGGACTTCATAGCGACCTGTATGACGCTGGCTTCTCGATGGCTGAAGATGCAGGCGATGGCATCGTGGTCAGTCCCGCGTGGGATGACGAGTTGATGGTGGCGGTGCCGGCCCGCCATCCCGTGCTCGCCTTCAAACAAGTTCCGTTGAAAGAAGTGTTGCGCTACCCGCTGGCGTTGGGCGATCCGGCAGTCTGCGAAGGCCACGCGCGGCAGGTCGATCGTTTCCTGCGCAAGCTCGATCAGGAGCCGCTGATCGCGCAGCGCGTGGCAACCTTCGACGTGATGATGACTTTGGTTTCTGCTGGCTTGGCCTTGGGTCTGGCGGGCGAGGCGCATATCGCTTCCAGTCGCGAGCCAGGTGTCGTGGCCCGCCGCCTGGCTGGCAAGCCCCCCATGCTCACGACCTATCTGCTACGCCGCGATGCAGAGCCATCCGAGATGTTGGCTCGGTTCATCGAACGTGTGGCCTTCATTGATTCGGCAGACGGCATCGACACTGCCGACGACGCCTAAGCCATCCGATGAAAGGACTGGAATCATGAACAGAATGATGCTGCTGATACTCGCCGCCGCACTGACCGCATGTGGCCCGTCTCAACCTTCGGAAACCGTGGATTTCCTCGTGGCTCATCCCGAGCGCATCAAGGAGATTCAACGGCAATGCAAGGAAGATCGCACAAAGGTTGGCGATGAACTTTGCCGCCGTGCCGCCGAAGCCGCCAATCGGCGTTTCTTCGGTGATCGACCTGAACAGAAGTCCAAATAACTTCATCGCAGTCGTCTCGCTGCGACGAAATTCGCACTGTTACCCCATCACGCCGCAACGCGCTCGCGTCTGCGGCGTTTTTATTGTCTTCGCTCCTGCAAGAAATCAGGCTTTTTCGGCCTAAATCACCGCCATAACGGCCTTTGACCGGCCTGTACGCACGCCTTGATCCTCAGTGCTGCGGCACCTCCGTGTGCCGTGATTGGAGGCGAGGTTATGCAAGGGACGAACGTGCTGTTCGGTCAGATTGCCGTCGTATTCGGCATCGTGATCGCCGGCGTGTGGACAGCCACACAATGGACAGCCGCCGCCCTGGGCTACCAGCTACGCCTTGGCTCGCCCTGGTTCGACTTCTTCGGCACGCCGGTCTATCACCCCTGGCGGCTGTTCGAGTGGTGGTTCTTCTTCGACGCCTACGCGCCGCGCGTCTTTGACATCGGCGGCGCCATCGCGGGCGGTAGCGGCCTGGTGGCCGTGCTGGTGGCCATCGGCATGTCGATCTGGCGCTCGCGGCAATCGCGCCTGGTCACGACCTACGGCTCGGCGCGCTGGGCGAACGCGGACGACATTCGCAAGGCAGGGCTCACGCAACCTGCCGGTGTGTTCCTCGGCCAACACGAACGCCAGTACCTTCGGCATGAAGGCCCGGAACACGTCCTGACCTTCGCGCCCACCCGCTCGGGCAAAGGTGTCGGTCTGGTGGTGCCGACCTTGTTGAGCTGGCCTGCGTCAGCCGTCATCCACGACATCAAGGGCGAGAACTGGAGCATCACCGCGGGCTGGCGATCGCGCTTCTCGCATTGCCTGCTGTTCAACCCCACCGATGCGAAGTCGGCGGCCTACAACCCGCTGCTGGAGGTGCGGCGCGGCGCGCATGAAGTACGCGACGTGCAGAACATCGCGGACATCCTGGTCGATCCCGAGGGTGCGCTGGAGCGCCGCAATCACTGGGAGAAGACTTCGCACGCGCTGCTGGTCGGCGCCATCTTGCATGTGCTTTATGCCGGCGAGGACAAGACGCTACGCGGCGTCGCTAACTTCCTTTCCGATCCGGCTTGCCCATTCGAGCTGACGCTGCACCGGATGATGACCACGCCGCATCTCGGCGATGGCCCGCATCCCGTGGTGGCATCCGCCGCTCGCGAAGTCCTCAACAAGAGCGACAACGAGCGGTCGGGCGTGCTGTCCACCGCCATGTCGTTCCTGGGCCTCTACCGCGACCCTACGGTGGCCGAAGTCACGTCGCGTTGCGACTGGCGCATTGCCGACTTGATCGCGGCCGAGCATCCGGTGTCGCTGTACCTCGTGGTACCGCCTTCAGATATTTCGCGGACGAAGCCGCTCATTCGCCTGATCCTCAACCAGATCGGCCGGCGACTCACCGAATCGCTCGACGGCTCTGACGGCATCGCACGCCGCCACAAGCTGCTGCTGATGCTCGACGAGTTCCCGGCGCTCGGGCGGCTCGACTTCTTCGAGACGGCACTGGCCTTCATGGCGGGCTATGGCATTCGCAGCTTTCTCATCGCGCAGTCGCTCAATCAGATCGACAAGGCGTATGGGCAGAACCATTCGATTCTGGACAACTGCCATGTCCGCGTGACGTTCGCCACCAACGACGAACGCACGGCCAAGCGGATCTCCGAAACGCTGGGCACCGCAACCGAACTGCGCGCCCAGCGCAACTACGCGGGCCACCGGCTCGCGCCGTGGCTGGGGCATCTGATGGTGTCGCGCCAGGAAACCGCGCGCCCGCTGCTGACGCCGGGCGAAGTGATGCAGCTTCCGCCTGACGAAGCCGTGGTGATGGTGTCCAGCGTGGCGCCGATCAAGGCCAAAAAGCTGCGCTACTACGCGGACAGCAATTTCAAGCGGCGTGTGCTGCCGCCGCCCGTGCTTGCGGCCGAGCGCTATGCCGACGTGCCGCCATCGCGGGCCGACGACTGGAGCGGGCTGGCGATTCCCGCCGTGCCCGCCGCACCGGCCACTGCACCGGCTGATGGCCTGGAGCACTTGAGTTCGGCCGACGACGGCGGCGGCCCGCGCCGTCAGCCCGAACTCTCCGAAACCGTCGCCTACGACCCCGAACTGGCCGCGTCCGCAGCCGACCTCGGGTTGCTCGATGACGACGACGACCTGCCGCTTCCCCTTCCTCGCCAGCTTGATCCGGCCATGCAGCGCATGGCCCGGCTGGCTTCCCTCGACCCCAACGACGGAATCGAGTTATGAGCCACTACCGCCTCAACCTGTTCATCCAGCCGGAGCACGCCAAGCGTCTGGACGAGCTGGCCGCCAAGAAAGGCGTATCGAAATCCAGCATCGTCGCAGCGGCGCTCGCATCGTGGCTGTCGCCCGATGCTGCCGACCAGCGCGAGGCAGCGATTGCCAAGCGGCTTGATCGCCTGTCGCGCCATGCTGAGCGGCTGGAGCGCGACCAGAACATCCAGATCGAAACGCTGGCGCTGTTCATCCGCTACTTCCTCACGGTCAGCACTCCAGTTCCCGAGGCGCACCAAGACGCGGCGCGTGCCCAGGGCAAGGCGCGCTTCGAGCAGTTCGTGGAGCAGTTGGGCCGCCACCTGCTGCGCGGGCGCAGCCTGGTGCGTGACGTGGTGGAGGAACTGCACCCCGACCCGATGCGGATGGATGACGCGGCGGCAGTTGCCGAAGCGCAGGAGCGTGCCTCATGAGCGCCGTTCCCTCGTCCTTCGCCACCTCGCTCGACCGCCGCATCCAGATGCTCCGCACGGCGATGGGGCCGCTGATCGCCGCCGCGCTCGAAGACCCGGACGTGGTGGAAGTCATGCTCAATCCTGATCGCACCCTTTGGGTGGATCGGCTTTCATCGGGCCGCGCGCCGATGGGCGTTGAACTGTCCGAAGCGGACGGCGAACGGATCATTCGCCTTGTCGCCGCCCACGTTGGCGCAGAAGTCCATCGCGGCCAGCCGTTGCTGTCCGCCGAGCTGCCCGAAACCGGCGAGCGCTTCGAGGGCATCTTGCCGCCGGCAGCGCCGGGGCCGGCCTTCGCGCTGCGCAAGCGCGCCATCGGAGTGATCCCGCTGGAGCGGTACGTCATCGACGGGATGATGACCAGCGCGCAGGCGGGCTTTCTCGTTCGCGCCGTGCGCGAGCGGCAGAACGTGTTGATCGCCGGGGCTACCAGCAGCGGCAAGACCACGCTCGCCAATGCGCTGCTGGCCGAAATCGCCGCGACGGGCGACCGCGTGCTGGTGCTCGAAGACACGGTGGAGCTGCAATGCGCGGCCCGCGACCACGTTCCGCTGCGCACGCGGGCGGGCGTGGTGTCGATGACCGAGCTGGTGCGCTCGTCCATGCGCCTGCGCCCGGATCGCGTCGTCGTTGGCGAAGTGCGCGGCGCCGAGGCGCTGGATCTCATCAAGGTGTGGGGCACCGGCCATCCGGGCGGCATCGCCACGATCCACGCCGGCTCCGCGCTGGGCGCGCTGCTGCGCCTTGAGCAACTGATTCTCGAAGTGGCGGTGAACCCGCCCCGTGCGCTGATCGCGGAAGCGGTCAACGTGGTCATCCACATCGCCGGGCGCGGACGCAAGCGCCGCATCGAGAGCATCGCCCGCGTCGTCGGTTTCGACGGCGTGGGTTACCGACTGGCGGATGCGATGGAAACACCGTTTCCCGAGCTGCCGCCACTTCCCGATGCCGCACCCGCTGCGGCGACTTCCCCATCCCTCGACCTTTCTGGAGAACTGCCATGACGCACGTTGATGCTTTCCGTATTTCTGTAAATCCGCTTTCCCGCCGCTCCAGTCCCGCGCGGCTGGATGGCCTGGCTCGCCCGGCCATGCAGGGCTTGATGCTCGCGGCGCTGATGCTGCTGCTTGCGGGCACGGCCCAGGCCGCCGGTTCTTCGATGCCCTGGGAAGGCCCGCTGCAATCCATCCTCGAATCCATCCAGGGGCCAGTGGCGCGCATCGTCGCGGTCATCATCATCATCGCCACGGGCCTGGCGCTGGCCTTCGGCGATACGTCTGGCGGATTCCGCAAGCTGATCCAGATCGTGTTTGGCCTGTCCATCGCGTTCGCGGCTTCGAGCTTCTTCCTGTCGTTCTTCAGCTTCTCGGGCGGGGCCGTCGTATGAGTGCCCCGGACACCTGCGCGGCCGGGTTCGAGGTGCCGCTGCATCGCTCGCTCACCGAGCCGATCCTGCTGGGCGGCGCACCGCGCACCGTGGCGATCGCCAACGGTACGTTGGCCGCCGCTGTCGGGCTGGGCCTGCAACTGTGGATTCCCGGTGTCGTGCTCTGGATCGTCGGCCATTCGCTGGCGATGTGGGGCGCGCGCGTCGATCCGCAGTTCATGGCCGTGTTCGCGCGGCACATCAAACACCGCCCGCTGCTGGACGTGTAGAGGAGGACGCCGCGATGCTGAACCTCGCCGAATACCGCCAGCGCCCGGCCTTGCTTGCCGACTGGCTGCCCTGGGCCGGACTGGCGGCGCCGGGTGTCGTCTTGAACAAGGACGGCAGCTTCCAGCGCACGGCGCGCTTTCGTGGCCCCGACCTCGATAGCGCGACGCAGGGCGAGCTGATCGCCACATCGGCGCGCTTGAACAACGCGCTGCGCCGCCTGGGTTCGGGCTGGGCGCTGTTCATCGAAGCCGAGCGCCGGTCTGCCGCCGACTACCCGCACTCCGATTTCCCCGAACCGCTGTCCTGGCTGGTCGATGAAGAACGCCGCGCCGCTTTCGAGGATTCGGGCAACCACTTCGAGAGCGGCTATCACCTGACGCTGGCCTACCTGCCGTCCGAGGAATCCCGTGCCCGCGCCGCGGGCCTGCTGTATGAAAACCGTCCGACCGAAGGCGTGGATTGGCGCGAACGGCTGCACGCCTTCGTCGCTGAAACGGATCGCATCTTCGATCTGCTCGATGGCGTGATGCCGGAAATCGCATGGCTTGATGACAGCCAGACGTTGACCTACCTGCATTCGACCGTCTCGACGCGCCGCTACCGCGTCGGCGTTCCCGAAGTGCCGTTCCACATCGACGCGCTGCTGACCGATTCCGCATTGGTCGGCGGCCTGGCGCCCATGCTGGGCGACCAGCACCTGCGCGTGGTGTCGGTACGGGGCTTCCCGACCTCGACCTGGCCGGGGATTCTGGACGACCTCAACCGCCTGGGATTTGCGTATCGCTGGTCAACCCGATTCTTGTGCCTCGACAAATCCGAGGCGGAACGGGAGTTGGGGCGCCTGCGCCGCCAATGGTTCGCCAAGCGCAAGAACGTCATCGCGCTGTTGCGCGAAACGATCTTCCAGCAGGAAAGCCCGCTGGTCGATACGGACGCCAACAACAAGGCCGCCGACGCCGATGCTGCCTTGCAGGAGCTGGGCAGCGATCAAGTCGCCTTCGGCTACCTGACGGCGACCGTCACCGTCATGGACGCGGACGCCGCCGTGGCCGACGAGAAGCTGCGCATGGTGGAGCGCGTCATCCAGGGCCGGGGCTTCGTCACCATCCCCGAAGCGCTCAACGCCGTGGATGCGTGGCTTTCGTCCATTCCGGGCAACGCATACGCCAATGTCCGCCAGCCCATCGTCTCGACGCTGAACCTGGCGCACATGATGCCGGTGTCGGCGGTATGGGCCGGCCAGGAGCGCAATGCGCATCTCGATGGGCCGCCGCTGATCGTCACGCGCACAGACGGCGCCACGCCGTTCCGGCTGGTGACGCACATCGGCGACGTGGGCAACACGCTGGTGGTTGGCCCCATCGGCATGGGCAAGTCGGTGCTGCTGGCGACGATGGCGATGCAGTTCCGCCGCTATCGCGGCTCGCGCATCTTCGCCTTCGATATGGGGCGCTCGATCCGTGCGGCCATCCTGGGCATGGGCGGCGAGCACTACGACCTGGGCGCGGATGACGAGATCGCCTTCCAGCCGCTGGCCCGCATCGACCGCGAGGGCTACCGCACCTGGGCCAGCGAATGGGTCGAAGGCCGCCTACTGCACGAAGGCGCGGCCGTCGGCCCGGACGAGAAGGCGGCCATCTGGTCTGCGCTGGGGAGCCTGGCCAGCGCGCCGGTGGAGCAGCGCACGCTCACGGGCCTGACGGCCTTGCTGCAATCGAACACCTTGCGCCAGGCACTCGCGCCCTATGTCCTGGGCGGTGCGCACGGCAGGCTGCTGGATGCCGACCACGACCGCCTCGGCACGGCCGACGTGCAGGCGTTCGAGATGGAGGAGCTGATGCACAGCAAGGCCGCTGTGCTCGCGGTGCTGCGCTATCTGTTCGCGCGCTTCGAGGAGCGGTTGGATGGTGCGCCCACGCTGCTGATCCTCGATGAAGCGTGGTTGTTCCTCGATGACCCGGTGTTTGCGGCGCGCATCCGCCAGTGGCTCAAGACGCTGCGCAAGAAGAACGTCAGCGTCATCTTCGCCACGCAGTCGCTCGCGGACGTGAAGGACTCGGCCATCGCTCCGGCCATCATCGAAAGCTGCGCGAGTCGGATTTTCTTGCCGAACCCACAAGCGACCGAACCGCAGATTCGCACGATCTACGAGGGCTTCGGCCTCAACAGCCGACAGATCGAGATCGTCGCCACCGCGCAACCCAAGCGCGACTACTACTACCAATCCCGCCTCGGCAACCGCGTGTTCGACCTCGACCTGGGGCCGACGACGCTGGCCTTCGCGGGCGCTTCCACGCCGCAAGACCAGCGCGACATAGACCGCGTGCTGCTGGACGCCGGCGTGCCCGGCTTCGCGGGCGCTTGGCTGCGCCATCGCGGCCTCGATTGGGCGGCTGACCTGCTGCCCTCGTTCCCCGGCCTCGCGCCGGGTTCCCTCCGTACCGCTGACCACCCCCAGGAGAACCAACCATGAAATTGCATACCCCCAAGCTCGCCGCGTTGACCGCCGCCTGCGTGCTCGCCTTCGGCATCGCACAGCCTGCGCACGCGCTGTTCGGCGTCGGCGACATCGTGCTCGACCCGACCAATCTGGTGCAAAACACGCTCACGGCGGTTCGCACACTGGAGCAGATAAATAACCAGATCCGCCAGCTCCAGAACGAAGCGCAAATGCTCATCAACCAGGCGCGCAATCTGGCCAGCCTGCCGTCCAGCGTGGTCGGCCAGTTGCGCGCGAACCTGGCGACCACCCAGCGACTGATCGCGCAGGCCAAGGGCTTGGCCTACGACGTGACGAGCATCGACCGCGAGTTCGCGCGTCTGTATCCCGAGAAGTACGCCGCCACGGTGAGCGGCAATCAGATGTACCTCGATGCGCAAGAGCGTTGGAAGAACACGCTCAATGGCCTGCAAACCACGATGCAGATGCAGGCCCAGGCGTCGCAGAACCTGAGCGACGACGAAAGCGTGCTGGCCGACCTGGTGGGCAAGAGCCAATCGGCCGAGGGTGCGCTGCAAGCGATGCAGGCCATGAACCAGTTGCTGGCCTTGCAGGCCAAGCAGTCGATCCAGACGCAGCGCCTGCAGATCACGCAAGACCGCGCGGCCTCGCTGGAGCTGGCACGGCAGGCCGCGGCCACGGAACGCGGGCGCGAGGTGACGCGCCGCTTCCTGGGCGAAGGCACGCCGTACACGCCGCAGCCCGTCAATTTCTACAACCGCTGACGGAGGCTGCCATGCAACGCACGCCCGTCGTGTTCGCCTTCGCCGTTCATGCGCTGGTGCTGGCCGGCTGTGACCGGCCGCAGCAGTTGCCGGTGAATGCGCTCGCCGCCGACCCGGCCCGGCTGCACGCGCTGCGCGCGCAGTGCCGCACGGGCGCGCACGACGGCGCGTTTTGCGCGCAGGTGGCTCAAGCCGACCTGCGGCGCTTTCTCTCCGGCCAGGCCGGGCCGGGCGAGTACCAGACGCTCGCCGACCTGCCACCGATTCCGCCCAGCTTCGATGAACCCACCGATGCCGATGCGCCTGGGCAGGAGGACTCGCCATGAACGACGTAACGATCATCGACCGTTTCCTCGACACCTTCTCGCGCTACATCGACTCGGGCTTTGGCCTGTTGCACGGCGAAGTGGCGTTTCTGACCGCCACGCTGATCGTCATCGACATGACGCTCGCCGGGCTGTTCTGGGCGATGGGCCATGCCGCCGGCCAGGGCGAGGACGTGATTGCCAAGCTGATCCGCAAGGTGCTGTACGTCGGCGCCTTCGCCTACATCATCGGCAACTTCAACTGGCTGGCCGGCATCGTGTTCCGCTCATTCGCCGGGCTGGGCCTGACGGCCAGCGGCTCGACGTTGAGCATGGAGAACTTCCTGCAACCGGGCCGGCTGGCGAAAGTCGGCATCGACGCCGGGGCGCCGATCCTGAAACAGATCGGCGACATGGCGGGCTTTCCCGAAGTGTTCGTGAACATCACGCCCATCGTCGTGATGTTCCTCGCGTGGCTGATCGTCCTGCTGTGCTTCTTCGTGCTGGCGATCCAGCTTTTCATCACGCTGATCGAGTTCAAGCTGACCACGCTCGCGGGCTTCGTGCTGGTGCCGTTCGCGCTGTGGAACAAGACGGCGTTCCTCGCCGAGAAGGTACTGGGCAACGTGGTGTCGTCAGGCATCAAGGTGCTGGTGCTCGCGGTCATCGTGGGCATCGGTTCCGGGCTGTTCGCCGAGTTTCAGGTGCAGCCGGCCGAGCCATCCATCGACCACTCCGTGGTCGTGATGCTGGCCTCGCTGACGCTGTTGGCCTTGGGCATCTTCGGGCCGGGCATTGCGACCGGGCTGGTGTCCGGCGGGCCGCAGCTCGGCGCGGGTGCGATGGCCGGTGCCGCGCTGGGCGCGGCCGGTGCTGCTGTTGCCGTGGGCGCTGCGGCCACGGGCGTCGGCGGCGCAGTAGCCGCCGGGGCGCGCATGGCGCCCGCAGCCGCCAAGTTGGCGGGCAGCGGAGCGCGGGCCGCCACCGGAGCCGCCAGCAGCGCCCGGTCAGCGTTTCAGGCGGGTTCTGCATCCGCCGGCGGCGGCCTCAAGGGCGCTGCCGCTGGCGTGGGCAATGTCGCCAAGACCGGCGCGCAGGCAGCCGGGCAGAAGGTGGCCGAGGGCGCACGCTCGATGAAGGAGCGTGTCGCCGCTGCCTTCCGGCCCGACGACGCCGGATCGGCGTCGGGGGCCGGTGCCGCGCAGGCGGCGAACGAGCCGACCCCATCCACTGCGCAACCCGCCTGGGCCAAGCGCCTGCATCGCAGGCAGCAGCTCACCCATGCCGCGACGACCGCCGCCCACACGCTGCGCGGGGGCGACGGCGGCAGCTCCAGCCAGGGGCCAAGCCTTCGTGATTCCGATTCCTGATCCACAAGGAGAACTCCCATGCGATTCAAAAGACCGCAGGTGCGCTATGCCGATACACCGCAGCCTGCCACCCCGTACCAAACCGCCGCCCAGGTCTGGGACGAGCGCATCGGCTCGGCGCGCGTGCAGGCGAAGAACTGGCGCTTCATGGCCTTTGGCTGTCTCACGCTGGCCGTGCTGATGGCTGGTGGCCTGGTTTGGCGTTCGGCGCAGTCCATCGTGACGCCCTACGTCATCGAGGTGGACAACGCGGGCCAGGTGCGTGCTGTCGGCGAAGCCGCCACGCCGTACCGGCCCAGCGATGCGCAGATCGCGTACCACCTGGGCCGCTTCATCGGCCTGGTGCGCTCGCTGTCCATCGACCCGATCGTGGTGCGCCAGAACTGGCTCGATGCCTATGACTACACCACCGACAAGGGCGCCGTGGTGCTCAACGAGTACGCCCGCGTGAACGATCCGTTCGCGCGCATCGGCAAGGAGTCGGTGACGGTGCAGATCACCAGCGTGACCCGCGCCAGCGACACGTCTTTCAACGTGCGCTGGACGGAGACGCGCTTTGTGAACGGCGCGCTGGATCGCACCGAACGCTGGAACGCCGTGGTTTCCATCGTGCAGCAGACGCCGCGCACCGAGCAGCGGGTGCGCAAGAACCCCTTGGGCATCTACGTCAACGGGCTGTCGTGGAGCCGCGAACTGGAAGGAAACGAAGGAACCAAGCCATGAATACACATTTCCGTAAATCCGCCTTGCCGGTGATCCTGCTGGCATCCACCGTCCTGTTTGCAGGCTGCGCTTCGCAGGGCAAGCCGCCGCCGTCCATTTCGCTCGATGAGCCGGTGCAGGCCCAGCCGCTGCCGGAGCCGCCTGCGCCTGTGGAAGTAGTGGCCGCGCCGCGGGTGCTGCCGATGCCGGCGCAGATGAAACCTGTGCCGGATGCCAAGCCCACGCCGGAACCCGCCGATGAAACCTTGCGCGTGACCCGCGCCAACGCCGAGGCGCGTATCGCGCCCACGCGCGAGGGCTACGTCAACGCGATCCAGGTGTGGCCCTTCACAGACGGCGCGCTGTACCAGGTCTATGCGGCCGTGGGCCGCGTGACGGTGATCGCGCTCCAGCCCGGTGAGGAACTGGTGACGGTGGCCGCCGGCGATACCGTGCGCTGGATCGTGGGCGACACATCGAGCGGCAGCGGTGATGCGCTGCGCGTCAACGTGATGGTCAAGCCCATCCGCTCGGGCTTGAAGACCAATCTCGTCATCACCACCAGCCGCAGGACGTACCTGCTGGAGCTGACCTCGACCGAGAAGACGTGGATGGCTTCAGTGTCCTGGGAGTACCCGAAGGACAAGATGCTGGCCTTGCAGCGCCAGTCGCAGGCGGCCAGCGCCGCCGCACCGGTCGATGCCGGCCTGTCGCTGGAGAAGATCCGTTTCCGCTACGCCGTCAGCGGTAGCAATCCGCCGTGGAAGCCGCTGCGCGCCTTCGATGATGGCGAGAAGGTCTACATCCAGTTCCCACCAGGCATCGCCCAGGGCGAGCTGCCGCCGCTGTTCGTGATCGGCGCGCAGGGCGACGGACAACTGGTGAACTACCGCTTCCGCGCGCCGTACTACATCGTTGATCGCCTGTTCGGTGCGGCCGAACTGCGCCTGGGCGGGGACAAGGGCGATGTGGTGCGGATAGAGCGCACAGATGGCGTTTCCGGTGGCACGCGGAGGAACTGACCATGAGCCAGGACGACACTCCTGACCTTGCCGCGCCACAGGCGGGCAAGGTCGCGCCCGAGGCGGTGGCGCTGCGCGCCCAGCCGCGCCCGGTCACGCGCCTGAACCGGCGCACGCTGGCCATCCTCGTCGGCGGCCTGTCGGTCGCCGTGCTCGGAGCCACGATCTGGTCATTGCAGCCGCATCGGCGCGGCGCGGGCGAGCAGACCGAGCTTTACAACGTGGATCGTGTCTCGAAGTCCGAAGGGCTGGACGGCCTGCCGGCCGACTACTCGAAGCTGCCGCCGAAGGTGCCCGAGCTGGGGCCGCCGCTGCCGGGCGATCTCGGCCCGGCCATCGTGAAGTCGCAGCAGCCGGTGACGCCGACGTATGCACCACCGGGCCACGACCCGGAGGATGCGCGGCGCAAGGAGGCCGATGCGGCGGCGGGTTCGTCGGTGTTCTTCCGCTCGGGCAACCAAGGCAAGGCCACCGCGCCGGTCACGGCGCAAGCCGCTGCGGCTGCGCCCGGCAGTGCCTTGGCGGGTTTCGACCCGCTGGCCGCTGGCCCGGCTTCGACGGCGGCCCAGCCATCCGACCCGACCGCCGTGCAGAACCGGCAAGACCAGAAAGAGGCGTTCCTGAAAGGCGGCTCTACGGAAACCCGCAATTCCGGCAATCTGCAAATGCCGTCCTCGCCGTATCAGGTCATGGCGGGAACAGTGATCGCCGGGGCGCTGGTGACGGGCATCAAGTCGGACTTGCCGGGCGACGTGATCGCCACGGTGACGGAGCCGGTCTATGACACGGCCACAGGCAAGTTCCTGCTGATCCCGCAGGGATCGCGCATCCTGGGCAAGTACAACAGCCAGGTCAGCTATGGGCAGAGCCGCGTACAAGTGGTGTGGAACCGCGTCATCCTGCCGGACACGTCATCGCTGAAGCTCGACAACCTGGCGGGCACCGACCCTGCCGGCTACGCCGGCCTGGAGGATGGCGTCGATTGGCATTGGGATCGCGTCTTTGCCGGTGCGGCGCTGACGACGCTGCTGGGCGTGGGCGCCGAGCTGGCCGCGCCGGAGAACCGGCAGAACGGCAATCGCATCGTGATCGCTGGGCGCGATAGCGCACAGGACAGCATCAATCAGGTCGGACAGGAGATGACCCGGCGCAACATGAACATCCAGCCGACGCTGACCGAACGGCCGGGCCTGCCGGTTCGCATCATCGTCAACCGCGATCTGGTGTTGCGGCCGTACCAGCCGATGTTCTTCCAGCGGGGAGCAATGCAATGAGCACGACCAAGAAGCTGCGGCTCGGCCCGCTGCCCAAGACCGAGAATGTGAAGCTGACCTTCGCTTGCCCGGCCAGCCTGAAAGCCGATCTCGACCGCTACGCCGCGTTGCACGCGCAGGCGTATGGCGAGGCGGTCGATGCAACGACGTTGATTCCGCACATGCTGGAGGCGTTCATGGCGGGGGATCGGGGATTCAGGAAGGGCACGGCGACACGGAGCGCGCCAACGAAGCCAACATGATGGCGTTGCGTACCAATGGCATCCGTCGAACGCGCAGCCCCAGGCTGCGCGTTCTTCGTTCTGGATGTTGCGAAGCCTCTTGGGCTATCATGGAGTAACAAGCCCGCCGTCTCCCGGCAACTCAGCACGATCAAGTGCGATCCGGCTTTCTCTTCCGACGCTCTTATGTGGCACCTAGCCCACCAAGCCGCAATCCTTCAAAGCGGCCCCGAAAAGAGCTAACCTGCTGTCTCATATACGGTTTCAAGTCCTACGTGCTTTGCACGACAAACTTGACACCGGCACTTTTTTGTTGCGACGATGGCGCAACGATCAAGGCGGCGGCAGGCGCGGTCGCTGCGTCGCACGGCCGGCGCGGCCCGCCGGCCGCTACAGCTCGCCCTCCACCGGTAGAATCCGCATCACGCCCTGCTTGAACTTGTCCCAGGCGTTCATGTCGGGCTCGCTGGTGTACGTGCGCAGCACGCCGCCCTCGCGCGTGATCCACTGCATCGCCCCGTTTTCGAGCACGACCTGGTACGCCGCATCGAGCAGCGACTCGTCGACGCCGCTGCCGAGCATTTCGCACAGCTCCTTGCTGTCGACCACGATCCCCATTTCCGTATTGAGTTTTGCCGAGCGCGGGTCGAGATTCAGCGAGCCGATGAACAGGCGCTGCCGATCCACCATATACGTCTTGGCATGCAGGCTGGCGCGACTGCTGCCGCCCGGCCCGCGACGCTTCTTTTCCTTGGCAATCTCCGCATAGGCGCTCGGCTTCAATTCGTACAGGATCACGCCGGCCTCCAGCAGCGCGCGGCGCTTGGGCGCGTAGCCGGCATGAACGATCGATACATCGGTGGCGCCATAGGAATTGGTCAGGATCCGCACCTGCACGCCGCGTTTCTGCAAGTCGATCAACCAGGCCATGGCCGCTTTCGATGGCACGAAATACGGCGAGATCAGCGTGAGGTCGTGCCGGGCGCTGCCGAGAAACTGCACGAGCTTCGGGATCGCGTGGGTCGAATCGTCATCGGGCGGAGACAGCACCTTGGCCGCGCGGTCGGCGATCACCGTTGCGTCGCCCCAGAATTCGGGCAGCCGATCCTGCTGGATCAACTGCACGATGCCGGTTTCCAGCACCGACTTGCCGTACGGCGTGGCGCGCATGGCCACGGCGTGTTCGTCCAGATAAGTGCGCAGCTTCTGCTGTTGCGCCTCGGCCTCGTCGCCGCTCAGGGGCCGGGCCAGCGCCGACAGCGGATAGGCGGCCTCGCTGTTCCAGTAGTCGTCGAACACCGTGGAGACCTCCGGCACCACCGGTCCGGCCGCCAGCAGATCGAGATCGGTGAAATCGGTCTCGGACGCGCCGTAGTATTCGTCGCCGACATTGCGCCCGCCGACGATCGTCAGCTGGTTATCGGCGGTCAGCGACTTGTTGTGCATGCGCCGGTCAATGCGCCGGAAATCGGTCACGTATTCGAACAGACGCACGTCGCGGCTGGCGAATGGATTGAACAGCCGCACCTCGACATTGGGATGCGCATCGATCGCGGACAGCGCCTGATCCAGCCCGGCCAGGTGAATGTCATCGAGCAGCACGCGCACGCGCACGCCGCGGTCGGCGGCGGCCATGATCTCGGCCAGCAGCGTGAGGCCCGTGTTGTCGGGCTCGAAGATGTAGTACTGGACGTCGAGGCTGCGCTGCGCGGTGCGCGCCAGGGCGATGCGCATCGCGAACGCGTCGGTGCCCGACAACAGCGGATAGAACACGGCCTGCCCCGAATGGCTTGCCAGCCGCGGCGCCAGCCCACGCGCCAGCGCGGTGTCGCTGGTGTCCTGCAGCGCGTGCTCCGGCGGCAGTTCGGGCCGCGGCGGCAGCCCCGCGCATGCCGCGGTCAGCAACGCCAGCAGCAGCATTAGCGGCCGCGCCAGCCGGCCCAGCGCCGTGTCGTAAGTCGCATGCGTACCGTGAGTCATTCCGCCCTCCGAGATTGTTCCAGTGGGAACAACGTAGCGATACTAAATCGCCGCTTGCGATAGTACCGCGCACTGCTATGCTTTCGTTACTTTCAACTTGATAGCTATATAGCTTTCGCACATATCGTTATGCCGACACTTTTCGACCCCCTGCAGATTGGTAGCCTCCGCTTGCCCAACCGGATCGTCATGGCGCCGCTGACGCGGCTGCGCGCGGCCGATCCGGTGCATGTGCCGAATGCGCTGATGGCCGAGTACTACACGCAGCGGGCGAGCGCCGGCTTGCTGATCTCCGAAGGCGTGCCGGTGTCGCCCGATGGCGTCGGCTATCAGAATGTGCCTGGTCTGTGGACCGACGAACAGGTGAGCGGCTGGAAACAGGTGACCGATGCTGTGCATCGCGCCGGCGGCCGGATCGTTGCCCAGTTGTGGCATGTCGGCCGCGTGTCGGACCCGAGCCTGCTGAACGGCCGCACGCCCGTGGCGCCGAGCGCCATCGCGCCGGCCGGCAACGTCAGCCTGCTGCGTCCGCAACGGCCGTTCGTCGTGCCGCGCGCGCTGACGGTCGACGAAATCCGCCAGGTGGTGGCCGATTTCGGCCGCGCCGCCGCCAACGCCCGCGCGGCCGGCTTCGATGGCGTGACGATCCACGCGGCCAACGGCTATCTGCTCGACCAGTTCCTGCAGGACGGCAGCAACGTGCGCGACGACGCCTACGGCGGCTCGATCGAAAACCGCGCGCGCATCTTGCTGGAAGTGACGGACGCGGTCACGGCGGTGTGGGACGCCAGCCGCGTCGGCGTGCATCTGGCGCCGCGCTCGCCCAGCCATTCGATGGCCGACAGCCAGCCCGCGCAGACCTTTGGCTACGTGGCGCAGGCGCTGGGGCAACGCGGGATCGGTTTTCTGTTCGTGCGCGAGGCGCCGGGAGAAGGCGCGCTGCTGCCGCGACTGAAGCAGGCATTCGGTGGCGCAGTGATAGCCAATGACGGATTCGACCAGGATGCCGCCCAAGCCGTGCTGGACCGCGGCGATGCCGACGCCGTGGCGTTCGGTCGTGCGTATATCGCCAATCCGGATCTGGTGGAACGGCTGGCCCAGCGCGCGGCACTCAATGCGCTCGACCCGGCCACGCTGTACGGCGCGCCAGACGGCTCGCCAGCGCGCGGCTACGTCGACTATCCGACGCTGGACGCGCTGCAGGCGGGCTGAACCTGGCCGCAGGCATCAACCCTGAACGGGCTGGATTGGAATCACGGTGCGCGCGCCGCATTCGCGCAGCAGGTCGCGCAGTTCCTTGATGACCGGGAAGACCTCGTGGTTCCAGTCCTCGCCCTGGCGGTCGTGCGCGGCCTGCTCCATTTCCACGATCTCGCGGTCTTCCTTGAAGATGCGCTCGGTAAACCAGACCAGCAGCGGCCAGGCGATGTCGAGCGCGAACGGCACGCCCGGGCGGCGGATCGACAGCATGCCGAAGGTGCGGTTGGTGCGCTGCGCGGCGTCCAGCGGCACATAGGCGATCCACAGGTCCATCACCAGCGTGCCCGACCCGGAGCGAATCTGCAGCGTCTGATACGGATAGACGGTGCGCACCGTCATCACATCCTTGTTGTTCTGGCCGCCGTCGTTGCCGAACACCAACGCCTCGCCTACCGGCTGCTTGCCGCCTTCACGCGTGAAGGTGTAGTCCACCTCGACAAAGCCCTCGCCGCGCCGGCGCCCCAGCGATCGCGCGCGCATCATGCCCATCTGCTTGCGATGCAGAAACTGATGGTTCATATCCATCAGGTTCTCGTGCATGAACGAGTAGTGACATTTCACCTCGCGGCCGAAGCGGCGCGTCTTGTACTTGGGATCTGCAACCGAGGCAAATTCCGGCAGCGGCGTCTGCTCGGCCAGCATCGGATTGCCCGGGAACACGAAGATCAGGCCGGCGCGTTCCTCGCACGGATAGGCGCGCACGCCGTTGGGCAGGCGTTCCTTGCCCAGGTAAGGCACGTCGATGCAGCGGCCCGTGCAATCGTAGGTCCAGCCGTGGTAGCAGCATCGGATCGATTCTCCATCGACCACGCCCGCGTGTAGCGGCACCTGCCGGTGTGCGCAGCGATCTTCCAGCGCGAAGATCTTGCCGGTTTGGGTGCGCACCAGCACAATCGGATCGCCGGCGAACTGCACGCCATGCGCGCGCCCGGGCTTGACCTCGCGCGACCATGCCAGCGGATACCAGTGATCAGGATGAATCGGGACACGACGCAGATCTCGCGGCGGCGCTTCGGGCAACACGGGCGCGCCGGGCGCGCTGGCGGGATCGGTGGCACGGCGGTCAAGCGCGGACTCTGCATACATGCGGGGCGTCTCCTTCGTCGTCCTGGAAACTCGCGCGGGGCCGGTACGGCCGTGCCGGATACGTCGAGCGAGTGAATCCCGACGAGTCTAACCCAATGCCGCACGGCTGGTCTGTCGGCTTTTCTCCGACTGGCGCCAAATGACTCAGACATGAGGGCGGGCGGCGCGGCGCTGGGCGCGCATTGGCACGCCGCGCCGCCGGGCCGCGGGACCGGCCGTGCGATGGATGGCGCGGCGCGCCGATTCGGGGTTATCCTTACCGCCACCATACAGAGACATGCCACAACGATCATGTCCCGATCCAGCCGGACAGTGACCCCCGACCCCGCCCCTGCGCCCGCCGCCGACACCGGCAACGCCCCCGCCTCATACCGCACGCTGGTCGAATCGATCAGCGACTACGCCATCTTTTCGCTCGACGCCCGCGGTTACATCACCAGCTGGAACGCCGGCGCGGCCCGCATCAAGGGCTATACGCGCGAGGAAATCATCGGACAGCATTTCTCGCGCTTCTACACTGACGAAGCCAAGGCGCGCAACTGGCCCGCAACCGAACTCGAAGCCGCCGCGCGGCTGGGCCGGTTCGAGGACGAAGGCTGGCGCGTCCGCAAGGACGGCGGCCAGTTCTGGGCCAATGTGGTGATCACCGCGCTGCGCGACGAGCATGGCCGCCTGATCGGGTTCGGCAAGGTCACGCGCGACATGACCGAGCATCGCCGCACGGTCGAGGCGCTGCGCCAGAGCGAGGAGACATTTCGCTTGCTGGTGGAAAGCGTCAAGGACTACGCGATCTTCATGCTCGACGTCGACGGCCATGTCATGAGCTGGAATGCCGGCGCGTCATATATCAAGGGATACCGGCGCGACGAAATCGTCGGCAAGCATTTCTCCGTGTTCTACACGCCCGACGACATGGCCGCGGGCAAACCCGAGCGCGAACTGGCCACGGCCCGCGCGATCGGCCGTGTGGAAGACGAAGGCTGGCGCGTGCGCAAGGACGGTTCGCTGTTCTGGGCCTACGTGACGATCACGGCGGTCTACGATGGATCGCGCGAGCTGCGCGGCTTCGCCAAGGTCACGCGTGACATGAGCGAACGCAAGCGGCTGGAGGAACTGGAACAGTCGGAGCGACGCATGAACGAATTCCTGGCCACGCTCTCGCACGAGCTGCGCAACCCGCTGGCGCCGATGCGCAACGCGCTGACGGTGATGCAGATGCGTCGCGACGATCCCGCCATCATGCAGCGCAGCGTCGAACTGATCGATCGGCAAATGTCGCACATGACCCGACTGGTCGACGACCTGCTGGACGTGGGCCGGATTGCCGCCGGCAAGATCCAGCTGCAGCTCGAACACCTCGACGCGGCCGAAATCATCGCGCATGGCATCGAGGCGGCCGAGCCCGCCCTGATCGAAAAATCGCAGACCGTGCAAGTGACCAGCGACACCGCGCCAATGCCGCTGATGGCCGATCACACGCGGCTGGTTCAGGTGATGCAGAACCTGCTGCTCAACGCCTCGAAGTTTTCACCGCCCGGCACGGCCATCGACATCTCGGCGACGGTGCGCGACCGCATGCTGATCATCCAGGTGATCGATCACGGCCGCGGCATCGGGGCCCACGCGCTGGAATCGGTCTTCAATCTGTTCGCGCAGGAAGACCGGCCCGGCAGCAGCGCGCAAGGCGGTCTCGGCATTGGCCTGTCGCTGTGCCGCTCGCTGGTGGAAATGCACGGCGGATCGATCGCGGCGGCCAGCGAGGGCGCCGGACTGGGCGCCACCTTCACGGTGCAGTTGCCGCTGGCGGCGGCATCGGAATCCGGCCGCCAGTCCGACGAGACGCCGCCCAGCCACGGCCGCACGCGGCGCGTGCTGCTGGTCGACGACAACCGGGACGCAGCCGACAGCATGGCGATGCTGCTCGAGATGTCGGGACACACGGTCGTCACCGCGTACGACGGCATGGAGGCGCTGCACGTGGCCGCACGCGTGCGCCCCGATATCGCGCTGATCGATCTGGCCATGCCGGGCATGGACGGTTTCACCGTGATCCACGCGCTGCGCGCCATGCCCGCGCTGTCCGACACGCGCTACGTGGCGCTGACCGGCTTCGGCCAGGCGTCGGACCGCGCACAGACCGCGGCGGCCGGCTTCCATGTGCACCTCGTCAAGCCCGTGGAAGTGGACCTGCTGCTGAAGATCGTCGCAGGCGACGCGGACGCGCCGTGATTGGCCGCAGTGGCCTCACCCACGCCGCCGTCGCCGATCCTTCCACCCTAGCCACCCTCCCCGCCCGGCGTGCTGCCGGTTTCCCCGCGCCATCCAGCCAGCCGCGTCAGCGCGGCGGCAAAGCCCACACCCGTCCACCGCCCACCGCATAGAGGCGCTCGCCCGCGCCGGCGCGCATCGTGGCGTGGCCCGTAAACGCCCCGAATGCAGGCAGGATCATGCCGTGCGGCGCGACGACGAAACATGGCAGGCGCAACGAATCCGCGCCCGCGCCGCGCAGCACGCAGGCCGGATGCAAATGGCCCGCCATCACATAGCCATGCGGCGACGCGCCCGGCGTGTGACACAGTGCGAACGGCGCGACGATCAACGGTTCGGCGACCACCTCGATGCCCAGACCTTCGGGCGGATCGCCGGCATGGGCGTCATGGTTGCCGCGCACCAGCGTGCAATGCACGCGCGACGGCATCGCGCGCCGCCAGTCGTGCAGCGCCAGCAGCACCGCCGCGGTGCGTGCCGCGCGCGCATGCAGGAAATCGCCCAGAAACACCAGTTCACGCGCCGGGTAGCGGCGGACCAGATCGGCCAGCCGGGCCAGATTGTCGGCGGTCGTGCCGTGCGGCACCGGCTGGCCCAGCGCGCGGAATGCCGCCGCCTTGCCAAGGTGGACATCGGCCACCAACAGCATCGCGGCGCGGGGCCACCAGACCGCATGCTCGGGCAGCAGCCAGAGCGTCTCGCCAGCAATCTCGACGATCTGCGCGCCGGCTTCCCGCACGGCCGGGTCCTGGTTTGTGGCGGCGCTCATAGCAGCGGCAGCGGTTTGGACGGCTTGCGCGGACGGCGCGCGCCGCGCGGTTTTCGTGTGCCATCCGCCGTGCGCGCGCCCGGCGCCCGGGCGTGATCGGCCATGCCAAAGCGCGCCAGTTCGGCCACGCGCTCGGCATCCACCGCGGGCGGCGAATCGTGCATCGGCCCGCGATAGCGGCTGGCATCGGCACTGGCCCGCGCGGGGCCTTGCCGGCTGGCGCGGGCCTCGCCGCCGGCGTCGGCATCGGGCTGCGCCGCGGCCAGCTCAAGTTCGGCCAGCATGCGCGCGATGCGGTCGGCCAGCTTCTCGGTACTGAGCTTTTCGCGCAGGAATTCCACGATCAGCGGAAACGACAGCGGCGACGGGCGTAGCAGCGCGCGCAGGTCCAGCCGCAGCGCAGCCAGCCGCGTCAGCGTATCGGCCAGCCGGTGCGCGTCCAGTTCCTGCATCAGCACTTCGCGTTCGGCCTGGCCCAGCAGCAGGTTGCCGGGATCGTGCTTGCGGAACACCTCGTAGAACAGGCTCGACGACGCCTGCAACTGCCGCGCGCTGTGATGCGCACCGGGGTAGCCCTGGAAGATCAGGCCGGCCACGCGCGCGATCTCGCGAAACCGTCGCAGCGACAACTCGCCCACATTGAGGCTGCCCATCACGTCGGCAGCAAGATCGCGCTGGCGCTCCTCGGCCAGCACCTGCGGCAGCCAGCGCGCCCAATCCATCGGCACCGACGACAGCAATTCCAGTCCGTAGTCATTGACCGCCACGGAGAACGTGGCCGGCACCTTTTGCCCGAAGCGCCATGCCAGCAGGCTGCCCAGCCCCAGATGGACCGAGCGCCCCGCGAACGGGTAGAGAAACAGATGCCAGCCTTCGCGCGAATGGAGCGTCTCGGCCAGCAACGTATTGGGCGATGGCAGCGCCGACCAGCGCGCCTGCAATTCGACGATCGGCGCGATCAGTGGCAGCTCGGGCGTGCTGGCCGGATCGAGCCGGCCCGCTTGCACCGCGTCGAGCGTCGCCACCACGGCATCGGCCAGTTCGGTCGACAACGGCATCTTGCTGCCATTCCAGCGCGGCACCGCCGGGCGTTTGCCGCTGGCGCGCCGCACATACGCAGTCATTTCCTGCACGCGCACCAGTTCCAGCAGGCGCCCGCCAAACAGGAAGCAGTCGCCGGGCGCCAGCCTTGCGATGAATCCTTCCTCGACCGTGCCCAGCGACGCGCCGCCACTGCCGGCGCGCGTCCAGAAACGCACCTGCATGGTGGCGTCGCTGACAATGGTGCCGACGCTCATGCGATGGCGCCGCGCCAGACGCGCATCGGGCACGCGCCACACGCCATGCTCGTCGGGCATGGCGCGTCGATAGTCCGGATACACGGACAGCGTTGGGCCGCCCTGCCGCACGAAATCGAGACACCAGCGCCACTCGTCGTCGGTGAGATCGCGATAGGCCCACGTGCGCCGTACCTCGTCGCGCAGCGCTTCGGCCTGGAATCCGCCGCCCAGCGCCACGGTGACCAGATGCTGCACCAGCACGTCCAGCGGCTTGTCCGGCGATTCGCGCGCTTCGATGCGCCCGGCCTCGATTGCCATGCGCGCCGCCACCGACTCCACCAGTTCCAGCGAATGCGTGGGCACCACGGTCACGCGCGAGGCACGGCCCGGCGCGTGGCCCGAACGCCCCGCGCGCTGCAGCAGCCGCGCCACGCCCTTGGGCGAGCCAATCTGCAGCACCCGTTCCACTGGCAGAAAATCGACACCGAGATCGAGGCTCGATGTGCAGACCACCGCGCGCAACGCGCCGTTCTTCAGGTTCAGTTCCACCCACTCGCGCACCGCGCGATCGAGCGATCCGTGATGCAGCGCGATCTGGCCGGCCCAGTCGGGCCGCGCGTCGAGCATCGCCTGATACCAGATTTCCGCCTGCGAGCGCGTATTGAGGAACACCAGCGAGGTGCTGCTCGATTCCAGTTCGCGCAGTACATGCGGCAGCATCGACAGGCCCAGGTGCCCAGCCCACGGAAAGCGCCCGGCGCTGTCGGGCAGGAGCGTATCGACGATCAGCGTCTTGGGCGTGTGGCCGTGCACCAGCACGCGCCGCGCCTCCGGCACACCGGCCAGCAGCACGTCGCGCGCGTGATCGAGATTGCCGAGCGTCGCCGACAGGCCCCACACGCGCAGATCGGGCTGCCAGCGATGCAGCCGCGCCAACGCCAGTTGCACTTGCACTCCGCGCTTGCTGCCGATCAGTTCGTGCCATTCGTCGACCACCACCAGCCGCACGCGGCCCAGCGCTTCTCGCGCATCGGCACGCGTCAGCAGCAAGGACAGGCTTTCGGGCGTCGTCACCAGCGCCGTGGGCAGCCGCCGCGCCTGCGCCGCGCGCTCGCTGCTGCCGGTGTCGCCGGTGCGCAGCGCCACGGTCCAGTCCAGCCCCAGTTCGGCCAGCGGCGCCTGCAGCGCGCGCGTGGTATCCGCCGCCAGCGCGCGCATCGGCGTCAGCCACAGCACCGTCAGCGGCGGCGGCAGCGCGTTGGCCCGTGCCGGCGGCTCGGCGAATGCCAGCAGCGCGCCGAGCCACGCCGCATAAGTCTTGCCAGTGCCCGTGGTGGCGTGCAATAGCCCGCTTTGCCCCTTGCCGATGGCGTCCCACACCTCGCGCTGGAAGTCGAACGGTTGCCAGTGGCGCGCGGCGAACAGCGCCGGCAGCGATTGCGCCACCGGCGGCGCCTGCACAAAAGGCGTATCGCCGGCGCTCATGCGGCGTCCCTGGCCTGCGGCGCGGGCAGCATCGCTTCGAGCGTGGCCAGCGTATCGGCTTCGTCGACCGGCTTGTCGGTGCGCCAGCGCAGCATGCGCGGAAAGCGCACGGCAATGCCGCTCTTGTGCCGGCCGCTGCGCGCGATGCCCTCGAATCCCAGCTCGAACACTTGCGTCGGCGTGAGGCTGCGCACCGGGCCGAACGACTCCACCGTGGTGCGCCGCACGATGGCGTCGACCGCACGGATTTCCTCGTCGGTCAGCCCGGAATAGGCCTTGGCGAACGGCACCAGCGCGCGCTCCGGCGAACCGGGCGGCGCATTCCACACTGCGAACGTGTAATCGGTATAGAGGCTGGCGCGCCGTCCGTGTCCTCGCTGGGCGTACACCAGCACCGCATCGACCGTGTAGGGATCGATCTTCCATTTCCACCAGACGCCGACGTCGCGCGTGCGTCCCGCGCCGTACGCGGCGCTGGCGGCCTTGAGCATGAAGCCCTCGACGCCCAGCGCGCGCGATGTCTCGCGCAGACGGGCGAAGTGCGGCCAGTCATCGGCCTGGACCAACGGGCTGAGTTCCAGCGCGGGATGCACGTGATCGGCGATCACGCGCGCCAACTGCGCACGGCGCTCGGCCTGCGGGCGCGCGCGCCAGTCCTGGCCCTGCCATTCCAGCAGGTCATAGGCCATCAGGATCGCGGGCGCCTCGCGCAGCAGCTTCGCATTCAGCGTCTTGCGCCCAATCCGTTGCTGCAACAGCGCGAACGGCTGCACCTGGCCGTCGATCCAGACGATGATTTCGCCGTCGAGCACGGTGCCGTCCGGCAGCATGCGCGCGGCCTCGGCGAGTTCGGGAAAGCGCTCGGTGATCAGCTCTTCGCCGCGCGACCACAGCCACGACTGGCCGTCGCGACGCACCAGCTGCGCGCGGATGCCGTCCCATTTCCATTCCACCAGCCATTGCGCCGGATCGCCGAGCACCGTGTCGAAATCGTCGACCGGCGCCTGCAGCGGATGCGCAAGGAAGAACGGATACGGTTGGCCGCCGCGCGGCGTCGCCTCGCCTGTCGCCGAGGTTGGCGCGATCAGCGCCAGAAAGCGCTCGGGTGTGGGCCGCGCGGAGATGTCGGTATAGCCGACCAGCCGCTCGGCAACGCGCTTGGGATCGACGCCCGCCACCTCGCCCAGTGCGCGCGTGACCAACAGCTTCGACACACCGACCCGAAACGCGCCCGTGATCAGCTTGAACAGCACCAGCCGCGCACGCGCGTCCAGCGGGCGCCACAGCACGTCGAGCGCCGCCGATAGTGTCTCGGGCGGTTGCCCGCGCAGCGGCAGCAGACGCTGCTCGACCCATTGCGCCAGTCCCGCCGTATCGGCGTGCTCGGCCTGCGGCAACAGCAGCGCGATGGTCTCGGCGAGGTCGCCAACGGCTTGATAGCTTTCCTCGAACAGCCACTCGGGCAATCCCGCCGCGCGTTGTGCAAGCTCGCGCAACGCAGCGACGGGCACGATCTGGCGCGGCTTGCCGCCTGCCAGAAAATAGACCGCCCACGCGGCATCGGCAGGCGGCGCGGCGCGAAAGTACTCGACCAGCGCGGCCAGCTTGGCGTTGCTCGATGTGGTGCCGTCCAGCGCGCTGTAGAGATCGGCGAACGCCTTCATGCCGTCACCTCCGCGGCGGCGCCGGTGCCATCGTCATCGTCACCGAATTCCGTCGTAAACGCCTCGGCCGACAAGCCCTGCTCCGACAGGTAGCGCACCATCACCGGCACGTTGCCATGGGTGACGATCACGCGCTGCGCGCCCGTGGCGTCGATGGCCGACAGCAGGCCCGGCCAGTCGGCGTGGTCGGACAACGCAAAGCCACGATCAACGCCGCGGCGGCGGCGCGTGCCGCGCAACTGCATCCAGCCGCTGGCGAAAGCATCGGAAGCGCTGCCGAAGCGGCGCAGCCAGGTGGAGCGCTGCGCCGACGGCGGCGCAACGACCAGCGCGCGCTGCAACGCCGGGCTGCGCGCGGGTAGATCCGCGGTGGTGAGCGTTGGCGGCAGGGCCACGCCGGCCTCGGCATAGGCGCGGTTCAGGTTGGCCATCGCGCCATGGATCACGATGGGGCCAGGCATCTCGAGCGCCGTGCCCGCGTGGCGCATTAGTCCATGCAGGATGCGCTGCGCCTTGCCGAAGGCATAGCAGTACAAAACGCTGGCGCGCCCCGCCGCGGCGTTGACTTGCCACCAGTGAAAGATTTCGGCCATCAGCGTGGCCTGCGTGGGCCACCGATAAATCGGCAGGCCGAATGTGCTTTCGGTGATAAAGGTGTCGCAGCGCACCGGCTCGAATGGATCGCAGGTGCCGTCGGCTTCCACCTTGTAGTCGCCTGACGCCACCCAGACCTGACCGCCATGTTCAAGCCGCACCTGGGCCGACCCGAGCACATGTCCGGCGGGATGCAGGCTCAGCGTCACGCCATGATGCGTCATGCGCTGGCCGTAGGGCAACGTGTCGAGCGAAATCCCGGGCAGCCGCGCCAGCAGCACGCCGCGACCGGGTTCGGCGCAAAGGTAGTGCGCGTGGCCAAAGCGGGCGTGATCGGAATGGGCGTGCGTAATCACGGCGCGCGCCACGGGCCGCCAGGGGTCGATATAGAAATCGCCGGGCGGGCAGTAAAGCCCCTCCGGCCTTGCCACGATCAGGTCCGCCGCCATCGCCGCCGTTGCTGTCTTTGCCGCCAGATGCCTTGCCGCATTCGTCCTCCGGATCAGCCCACCGGCCCGCTTGCCGCCGCGTCCGGCCCGCGTTGGTCACCTTGGCCGTCACCTTGGCCGTCACCCGGTCCGCCATCGCGCCGCGCCTTGCGCGCTTCGGCCTGGCCTCGCAAGTTCAGTGCCGCCAGCGCAAACTGCAACACCACCAGCGCCCAGGCGCCGGTATGCAGGCCCCATCCCACCCATAGCGCGTTGCTGAACAGGAACACCCAGAAGCCGATTTTGCGCTTGCGCGGCGACTGGCACCCCACCAGCCATGTCGCCAGCACCGTCACGGCCATCGCGGGCCACTGCAATGCATCGAGCCAGTCCACCCTCGCCTCCGCCTGTGTCTACGTCTACGGCCTTTTTGCGGCCTGATGCTCACAGGCTAGGCGCAGCGCAGCGCTTTCGTCACCGGCCCCGGTCCGCTTCGCCTGTCGGCGCATTCTCACAGGTGCACCAATTCTGGCGCTAACTACACCCGTTTTGGTTGTTTCGTCAATCAGCCGGAAGCCGATAGTGTGATCTAGCCATCTCTCCTACAATGATTCGATCACCTCCTGCCGACGCTGTCCTGCGGCCGGCGTCCCCAACCCCATTCGATACTCGTCATGCGCCCCGAAAACCAGCGACTTGCCGATCTCCTGCGTAACGAGCAGGACAATGTTTTGCGCGGCTGGGCCGCGGAATACCAAAGCGCCGCCGATGGCCGCGGACTGACCCAGAATCTGGCCGGCGACCAGCAGGCGATCCTGCGCGGCTTCGAGCGCGGCCTGCAGGCGGATGGGGCGGCCACCGGCTTTGCCACGTCGCCGGCGTGGTCGGCGCTGCGCGACACGCTCGCGCAGTTGTCGTCGGCGCGCGCCGCGCAAGGCGAAACTGCGGACGTCACCAGCGCCTTCGTGCTGTCGCTGAAACGGCCGATCTTCGACGCGCTGCAACGCCAGGCCGCCACCGGCGGGCTGGACTCGCAGATCGACGCGATCTGGGCCACCTCGGCGCTGGTCGACCGCATGGCGCAATGGACCGTTTCCACCTACACCCGCACGCGCGAGGACATCATCACGCGCCAGCAGCATGAACTGCTGGAACTCTCGACGCCGGTGATCAAGCTCTGGGAAGGCGTGCTGGCGGTGCCCGTGATCGGCACGCTGGACAGCAGCCGCGCCCAGATGGTGCTGGAGACGCTGCTGGATCGTCTGGTCGAGACCAGCTCCGAACTGGCCATCATCGACATCACGGGCGTGCCCACCGTCGATACGCTGGTGGCGCAGCACCTGATGAAAACCGTCACGGCCATCCGCCTGATGGGCGCCGAATGCATCATCAGCGGCATCCGCCCGCAGATCGCGCAAACCATCGTCCATCTGGGCATCGATCTGCAGGGCATCATCACCAAGGCAAGCCTGGCCGACGCGCTTGGCGCCGCCATGCGCATGACCGGCCACACCGTCGTGCGCAACGCCAGCTAACCGGGAGCACGAGGTAGCCATGGAACGGATTCCAATCTTGCGGATGGGCAAGTATTTGCTGGTGACGATCCAGATCGACATGCAGGACCAGACCGCGCTGCTGCTCCAGGAAGACCTGGCCACGATGGTGGAAAAAACCGGCGCGCATGGTCTGCTGATCGACGTATCGGCGCTGGAAATGGTGGACTCGTTTATCGGACGCACGCTGGTCGGCATTTCCGATATTTGCCGCATCCTCGGCGCGACGACCGTGGTGGTCGGCATCCGCCCGGCGGTGGCGATCACGCTGGTGGAGCTGGGGCTGTCGCTGGGCGGCGTGAAGACGGCACTTAACGTGGAGCGCGGCATGGCGATGCTCAACGCTGCGCAGGACGCCTGACGTGGCCGGCGAACTGGCCCCGACCGGCAGCGCCCCGGTCCGCGACGAACGCGACATCGTTCAGGCGCGCGCCGTGGTGCGCACACTGACGGCCCAGCTGAAGTTCTCGCTGGTGGAGCAAACTAAGATGATTACGGCGGCCAGCGAGTTGGCGCGCAATGCGATGGTGTACGGCGGCGGCGGGGAAATGCGCTGGGAGATCGTCCAGGACGGCATCCGGCGCGGGCTGCGCCTGCATTTCGAGGATCAGGGCCCGGGCATTCCCGATGTCGAACAGGCGCTGGTGGATGGCTGGACCACCGGTGGTGGCCTGGGCATGGGCCTGTCGGGCAGCAAGCGGCTGGTGAACGAATTCGCGATCCGTACCAAAGTTGGCGAGGGAACCTGTGTCAGCATCACTCGGTGGAAGTAGCAACCACGGACCCCATATCGTCGTGCCGATGGGCGATGCGAGCCGCGTGGGCGAGGCGCGCCGCCTGGCCGCCGAGTTGTCCACGCGCCTCGGGTTCGACGCCACGGTGGCCGGACGGCTGGCGGTGGCGGTCAACGAGCTGGGCAACAACCTCGTGCGTTATGCGCAGGGCGGTCGCCTGTTGCTGGCCGCGCGCGAGGTCTCGGGCAATCTGGCCATCGAGCTGCTGTCGATCGACGACGGCCCCGGCATGGACGACCTGCAGGCCTGTCTGCGCGACGGCCATTCCACGGGCGGCAGCGCCGGCCAGGGGCTCGGTGCAGTGAGCCGGCTGGCCGACGATTTCGACATCCACACCAGCCCGGGCCAAGGCAGCCTGATCCTGGCGCGCTTCTACCGCGACCGCGTACCGGGCGGCGCCGCGCGGCGTCCCGGCGGCGGCTTCGCGGTAGGCGCCGTCTGCCTGGCCGCGCCAGGCGAAAGCGTCAGCGGCGATGGCTGGGGCGTGGCCGTGCACGACGGGCGCGCCGACGTGGTGGTGGTGGACGGCCTCGGACATGGCCCCGACGCCGCCCACGCCGCCACGGCCGCCCTCACCGCCTTCGACGCCACGCACGGCGGCGCGCCGGGTGCTTACGTGGAACGGGCGCACGGCGCACTGCGCGGCACGCGCGGCGCGGCGGTCGCGGCATACCGGATCGACGCGGGCGCCAACCGCATCCGCTTTGCCGGCGCCGGCAATATCCTGGGCCGCGTCATCTCCGGCATCGGCGACCGCACCATGATCAGCCAGAGCGGCACGGCCGGCATCCAGGTGCGCAGCGTGCAGGAGCAGGAGCTGGACTGGCCCGCGCATGCGCTGGTCGTCGTGCATTCCGACGGCATCCAGTCTCGCTGGCAGTTGGACGATCCCACCTTGCTGCAGCGCGACCCGGCCATCGTGGCGGCATTCGTGCTGTGGAAGTTCTGCCGCGGCCGCGACGACGCCACCGCCGTGGTGATCAGACGTGCAAAAGACTGATATGAACGCGCCCACCTTGCCCCCATCGCCCATGACTTCCGACGATATTGCCGCGCTGCAGGCCACGCTCGAAGCTCGCACGCAGGAAGTGCTCGCGTTGCGCGCCGAACTGGAAGAGACCAATCGCGGCGTGGTGGCGCTGTACTCGGAGCTCGACATGCAGGCCGAGCAGCTGCGCCAGGCGACCGAACTCAAGAGCCGCTTCCTGGCCTACATGAGCCACGAATTCCGCACGCCGATCGTGTCGATCCAGAGCATCACGCGGCTGCTGATCGACCGCGTCGACGGCCCGCTGACCGCCGAGCAGGAAAAGCAGGTCAAGTTCGTGCGCGACACGGCGGCCGAGTTTGCCGAGATGGTCAACGACCTGCTCGACCTGGCGCGGCTCGAAGCGGGGCGCGTAGACGTGTCGCCGGCCTGGTTCGACATGGTGGCGCTGTTCGACGCGCTGCGCGGCATGTTCAAGCCCGTGCTGACCAACCCCGAGGTCTCGCTGATCTTCGAGGAACCGCATGGCGTGTCGAAGCTGTTCAGCGACGACCGCAAGGTATCGCAGATCCTGCGCAACTACATCTCCAACGCGCTGAAATTCACGCCCAGCGGCGAAGTGCGCGTGTCGGCGGTGTGCGAGGCGCCGGACACCATCACGTTTTCCGTGCGCGACACCGGCATCGGCATTCCGGCCGCTTCCCACGGCGAGGTTTTCCAGGATTTCGTGCAGATCGATTCCCCGCTGCAGCGGCGCTACCGGGGCTCTGGCCTGGGCCTGGCGCTGTCCAAGCGGCTGGCCGAACTGCTCGGCGGGTACGTCGGCTTCGAAAGCGAGGTCGGGGTGGGTTCGCGTTTCTACGTGACGCTGCCTACCACGTACCCTGCCGCCACGCCTGTTTCCGGAGCCGATCATGCCGGATGATCCGCAGCGCGACTCTTCCGCACCGGCCGGCCGCGACGCCGCCTGGCTGGCCGCCCCACATAGCCCAGGCGCAAGCGGCGCCGATGCCGCGCACCAGTTGGTGCTGGTGGTGGACGACAATCCGGTCACGCGCTACGCGACGGTGCGCGTGCTGGCCGCGGCGGGATTTCGCACCGCGGAGGCCGACAGCGGGCAGCAGGCGCTGCAACTGGCCGACACCAGCGTGTCGGCAGTGGTGCTCGATGTGAACCTGCCAGACATCGACGGCTTCCAGGTGTGCCGCATCCTGCGCGAGCGGCCCGATACCACCACGGTGCCCGTGGTGCACCTGTCGGCCACCTACGTCGCCGATTACGACAAGGTGCGCGGCCTGGACGCCGGCGCCAGCGCCTATCTGGTCCATCCGGTCGAACCGACGGTGCTGGTCGCCACGATTTCGTCGCTGCTGCGCGCCAGCGCGGCGGAACGCTCGATGCGCGAAAACGAGGCGCGCCTGCGCGCGATCTACGACCAGGCGATCGGCGGCATCTGCACGCTGGACCTGGACGGCCGGCTGGTCGACGTGAATCCAGCCATGCTGACCATGCTCAAGCGCCCCGCGTCCGAACTGGTGGGCCAGCCGGTGTCCGCGTTCGCGCCGCCGTCCTGGCGCGAGCGCGTGGCCGACGCCACCGGACACTCGCGCCAGGGCGGCTGGCAAGGCACCTTTCCGCTGGAAGACGCCCACGGCGAGACCATGCACCTGGAGTGGAGCATTTCGCCCGCGCTGGAAACCGGCATCAAGGTGGCCGTGGTGTCCAACATTACCGACCACGTCAACCTCGAACGCCAGCGCGAACAGTTGATCGAACGCGAGCAGGCCGCGCGCGCCGCGGTGGAGCGGCTCAATCGCATGAAGGACGATTTCATCGCGATCCTGTCGCACGAGCTGCGCAATCCGCTCAATGTGATATCGGTCTGGACCCACGTGCTGACGCGCCATGTCAACTCCGATGAGGGCCGGCGCGGACTGGCCGCCGTGGAGCGCAATATCGCGATCCAGCGGCGGCTGGTGGCCGATCTGGTCGACGTGTCGATGCTCAACGTCGGCAAGATGAAGCTCGAACGCGAGCGCGTGGATCCGGCCGACGTGGTACGCGGCGCGATGGAGAGCATGCAGGCGCAGGCCGAGGAGCGCCAGGTAACGCTGGCGATCGAACTGGCGCCGACGCTCACGCACACCGCGTGGCTGGACGCCGCACGCTTCCAGCAGATTCTGTGGAACCTGATCTCGAATGCGATCAAGTTTTCGCCCGAAGGCGGCACGGTGCGCATCCAGGTGTCCTCCGATACCGAATCGCTGCATGTGCGCGTGATCGACAACGGGCGCGGCATCCCGGCCGAATTCCTGCCGCTGCTGTTCGACCGCTTCACGCAGAGCGAAGACGCTAATCGCCGCAAGCACGGCGGACTGGGACTCGGGCTGGCCATCGTCAAGCATCTGTCCGAAATGCATGGCGGCACGGTGCGCGCCTTCAGCGCTGGACTGGACCAGGGCTCCACGTTCGACGTGACCATCCCGCTGATGGGCCGCGCCGAGCCCAATTCCGCCGACACGCTGGCCGACCCGCCCCCGCTGCAGCAACCGGCGCCGCTCAGTGCACTGGACGTGCTGGTGGTGGAAGACGACGCCGATGCCGCTGCTGCGCTGTCCGCGATCCTGGCCGACTATGGTGCCCGCGTGCGTACCGCGCGCGACTGCGAGGAAGCGCTCGACCACGTCTCGCGCAGCCGGCCGGACCTGATGATCAGCGATATCGGCCTGCCCGGCCGCGATGGCAACGACCTGATCCGCGATGTACGGGTGCACGAGGCGCTGCAAGCGCTGCCGCGCATGCCGGCCGTGGCGCTCACCGCGTTCACGCGCCAGCAGGACCGGCGCGCCGCAATCGAATCGGGCTTCGACGCCGTGTGCGGCAAGCCGCTGCGCCTGCAGGAACTGATGGACGCCATCGAGGCCGCGCTGGCGTTGGGCCGGTAGCGCGGTAGCGCGCGGCAGCCGGGAGTCCACGGCAGGCGCGCAGAAGCCCGGCCCGCACGTCGGCCATTCAAAACGAAAACGCGATGCGCGAAGCGCGTCAGACCACGCCTGCCTCGCGCAGGCCCGCGAGATCGGCCTGCGTCAATCCCAACGCGCAATAGACTTCCGCATTGTGTTCCCCCACCGACGGACCGCTGCGTGCCGGCACGGCCGTGTAGCTCGAAAAGCGCGGCACCACGCAGGGCGCCGGGATCGAACCGAGATCGGGATCGGGCAGGCGCACGATGGCTTGGCGCGCCTGGAAATGCGGATCGTCGACGATATCGGCGATCGAAAAAATCTTGCTGAACGGGATTTCGTGCGCCTTCAGCGCCTGCGCCACGTGCGCGTGCGGATGGGCCGCAAACCACTGGGCGAGCACGGCGTCGAGCGCCTCCAGATGGCGCACGCGCGCGGGGTTGCTGGCAAAACGCGCATCGTCGGCCAACTCCGGCTGGCCGATCGCATCGCACAGGCGCCGGAAGATCGCGCCGGACGACGCCACAAGCGAAATCCATTGCCCGTCGGACGTTGCGTACATGTTCGATGGCGCGGTGTAGGTGGCGCGGTTGCCGGCGCGCTGACGGATCTGTCCCAACTGCTCGTATTCCACGGCCAGCGGCTCCAGCACGCGGAACAGCGCCTCGGTGGCCGACAAGTCGATGTCTTGCCCCGGCATGTCGGCGTTGCCCGGCCGGCGGCGTTCGGCCATCGCGCTGGCAATCGCGAACGCGCCGAACAGGCCCGCCACCATATCGCCGATCGGATAGTTCATGTGCAACGGCGGGCCGTCGGCATCGCCGGTCAGGTTCGTAAAGCCGCTCATGGCCTCGAAGATGCGCGCAAATCCGGCGCGCTGCGCATAGGGCCCGGTCTGCCCGAAACCGGTCAGCCGCAGCACCGTCAGGCGCGGATTGGCGCGTTGCAGCGTGGCGAGGTCCAGGCCCCAGCGGTCCAGCGTGCCGGTGCGGAAGTTCTCGATCAGCACATCGAAATCGGGCAGCAGCCGCAGGAACAGTTCGCGCCCGGCCGGTTTGCGCACGTCGAGCGTGATACCGCGCTTGCCGCGGTTGGTGACCTTCCAGTACAGCGCCAGGTCGTCCTTGACCGGGGACAGGCCGCGCAGCGGATCGCTGCCGTCGGGCAGTTCCAGCTTGACCACATCGGCGCCCATGTCGGCACACAGCGTGCCGGAAAACGGTGCGGCGATGACGGTGGCCATGTCGAGGATGCGCACGCCCGCCAGCGGGCCTTGGGTATTGCCTTGCATATCGTCGCGGTCCTGTCGATTAGTCCAGCGTGGTGCCGGTAGATTTGACCAGCGCGCCCCACCACGCGCCATCGGCCTTGATCTGCTGCGCGAACTGTTCCGGCGTATTGCCGACCGGCTCGGCGCCCTGCTCGATCAGCCGCTTGCGGATATCGGGCCGTGCCAGCACCTTGACGACCGCGTGGTTGAGCTTGTCGATGATTGGGCGCGGCGTGTTGGCCGGCGCCATCATGCCCTTCCACGCCGTCACCGTATAACCCTTGAGCCCGGCTTCCTCGGCCGTTGGCACGTCCGGTGCGCCCGAGGCGCGCTTGTCGCTGGTCACCGCCAGCGCGCGCAGCTTGCCGGACTGCACGTGCGGCCACAACGCCGGCATGTTGTCGATCATCAGTGTGATATGCCCGGCGATCAGGTCCGCCACGGCCGGGCCGCTGCCCTTGTATGGCACGTGCTGCATGCGAATGCCGGCGGTCTGGTTCAGCAATGCGCCGGCCAGTTGCGCCGGGCTGCCGTTGCCGGGCGATCCGAACGTGACGTCGTTCGGGTGCGCCTTGGCATAGGCGATGAACTCCTTCACGTTCTTCACCGGCAGCGACGCATTGACCGCCATCAGGTTGTGATCGCGCGCGATCATCGTCACGGGAGCCAGATCGCGCGCCGGGTCGTAGCTCATCTTCGCGTAGAGGCTCGGATTGATCACGATCTGGCCTGCCGCGGCCATCAGCAGCGTGTAGCCATCCGGCGCCGCCTTGGCGACGATATCGCCGCCGATATTGCCGCCCGCGCCGGGACGGTTGTCGACGATTACGGTTTGCCCCAGCTCTTCGCGCAGCGGCTCGGCGATCAGCCGCGCCACGATGTCGGTGGATCCGCCCGGTGCGAACGGCACCACCAGCCGGATGACTTTGCTCGGATATGCGGCATCGGCGGCGTGCGCGGGCAGCGCCGCCACGCCGCCCAGCAGCGCGGCGGCTGCCAGCAGGGGCTTGAACATGGGTGTCTCCTCGTTGTCTGGGTGCGGCGGCGCGTCAGCGGCCACCCGCCTGCGCAAAGGTGCGCTTGGCGATGTTGAGTTGATGGATCTGGCTGGTGCCTTCGTACAGGCGGAACAGGCGGACGTCGCGATAGAAGCGCTCGATGCCGTAGTCGGCGATGTAGCCGTAGCCGCCAAACAGCTGCACGCAGCGGTCCGCCACGCGGCCGCACATCTCGGAAGCGAAGTACTTGCAGATCGACGCTTCCATCGTCACGTCCTGCCCCTGGTCCCGCTTGCGCGCGGTTTCCATGATCAACGCGCGTGCGGCGTGGATATCGGTCTGGCAGTCGGCGATCATCGCCTGCACGAGCTGGAAATCGGCCAGCGGCTGGCCAAACTGCTTGCGCTGCGTGACGAAGCGCACGGCGTCGTCGAGCATGCGAATCGCCGGCCCCGTGCACAGCGCAGCCAGATGGATGCGCTGCTTGTTAAGCACCTTCATCGCGGTGCGAAACCCCTGCCCTTCCTCGCCGCCGATCAGGTTGGCGGCCGGCACGCGGCAATTGTCGAAATGCACCTCGGACACCGGCGACCCGGCCTGGCCCATCTTCTGATACGGCTGCCCGGTGGTGAGCCCGAGCGTGTCGCGCGGCACGATAAACGCCGAGATGCCGCCCGCGCCGGCGCGCGCCGGATCGGTACGCGCCATCACGGTAAACAGCCCGGCGATCGGCGCGTTGGTGATGAAGCACTTGGTGCCGTTGAGCACATAGTGATCGCCGTCGCGCCGGGCCGATGTGGCTAACGCGGTGGCATCGGACCCGGCATCGGGCTCGGTCAGCGCAAACGCGCCGGTGACGGCGCCGCTGGCCAGCAACGGCAGCCACGTGCGCTTCTGTTCGGCCGTGCCGTCCGCCACCAGGGCCTCCGATCCGATTCCGGTATTGGTGCCCACGCGGGCGCGGAACGCGACCGAGCATTGCGACAGCTCGATGGCCGCCAGCACCAGTTCCTCGGTGGTCATGCCGGCGCCGCCGTACGCTTCGGGAATCGAATAGCCGAACATGCCCTGCGCAGCCATCGCGTCGACGAGATCCTGCGGCACCTCGTCGCGTTGCGCCACTTCCGCTTCACGCGGAACCAGTTGTTCGCGCACGAAGCTGCGCAGCGTGTGCAGGAATGCCTGGAAGGATTCTGCGTCTCGGATCATCTTGTCTCGCTCCTGAGGTGGATGTTGTCGTCGTTGACGGAACGCGCCGGCTGCGCGCCAGCGGTTCAACGCGTTTTTTGATGGCCCCGAGCGTACGCCTGGCTTCGAAATACCGGCACGCTTGTTTCGCTATCTTGAACATCGGCCGGGATAAAAGGCGGCCGCTTCGGTAAGATCGTCGCCAATGACCACGTTGCCGTCTCATTCGCCTGATGCGCCTGATGGGCCGCGCAAGCCGCGCCCGCGCCACCCCGACCCCGCCTTCGCCACGACGCTGGCCCACGGGCTGGCGCTGCTGCAGTGCTTTGGCGTGGGCGACGCCGCGCTGAGCAACAAGGAACTGGCCGAACGCACGCAGCTGTCGAAGGCCACCATCAGCCGGCTGACGTACACGCTGGCGGCGCGCGGGCTGCTGCTGTATGACACGCGCCTGCGCCGTTACCGGCTGGGATCGACCGCGCTGTCGCTGGGCTATCCACTGCTGGCCAGCCTGCGCATTCGCCAGGTGGCCCGGCCGTTGATGAAGGCGCTGGCCGACCGCGTCGGGGGATCGGTCTCGCTGGGGCTGCGCGACCGGCTGCGCATGGTCTATGTGGAAACCAGCCGCGGGCACGATGCGATCGCGTTCCGGCCCGATATCGGCGCATCGCTACCGATGCTGACGTCCGCAATGGGCCGCGCCTGGCTGGCGCAGGCGCCGGCGGACGTGCGTGCCGCCGTGGTCGACGCCTTGCGCGAGGCCGATCCCGGCGACTGGCAGCGCCATGCCGAGGCCATCGCCAGCGCCGTGCACGATCTTGCCGCGCTTGGCTTCACGCGGTCGGCCGGCGACTGGCTGCGCGACGTGCATGCCGTGGCCGTGCCGATGCGCCGGGCGATCGACGGCGAAATCCTGGTGTTCAATTGCGGCGTGCCGATTGCGCGCATGTCGCCGCGCAAGCTCGAACGCGAAATGGGCCCACGGCTGATCGCGCTGGTGGAAGACGTCGAGGCGCTGCTGACATGACGCGCCGTACCGTTCCGGGCGGACCGGCCGATCCCGTCGATTCCGCTGGTCCCGCCGACGCAGCTGATCCCGGCGATGCAGCCGACCCAGCCATTGCGGGCGGATCAGGTCGATCTGGCCGCAATGACTGCTCTGGCGACTCCGACACCATGGTGCATGCGATCGGCTTGGCCGATCCGAACGCACCGGCCGACGCGCCTCCGAAGGATCGCCAGTTCGCCACGACGCTGGCCAGCGGCATCGACATCCTGCTGGCATACCGGCCCGGCGACGCGCTGCTGGGCAACAAGGACTTCGTGCAACGCACCGGGCTATCGAAGTCAACCGTGGCGCGGCTGACCCATACGCTGTGCGTGCTGGGCTATCTCCGTCATGAGGCGGCGCTGGGCAAATACCGGCTCGGCGCGCCGGTGCTGGCGCCCGCCTATCCGCTGCTGGCCAGCATGCAGATCCGGCAGGCGGCGCGCCCGCTGATGAAGGCGCTGGCCGACGAAGTGGGCGGCGCCGTGTCGCTGGGCATCCGCGACCGCACGCAGATGATCTACGTGGAAACCGCGCGATCGACCGACAACCTCGTGGTCCCGCCCGATATCGGCGCCGCGCTGCCGATGCTGACCACCGCCATCGGCAAGGCATGGCTGTGCCGCGTGCCGGCCGCCCTGTGCGACCCGGTGCTCAACCGGCTGCGCCTGCAGGATGGCGACGCGTTCCGCCGCGCCGCGCCCGGTCTGGCGCAGGCGCGCGAAGATCTGGAAACGGTCGGCTTCTGCTCGAATCGCGCCGAATGGCGACACGACGTATTTGCGTTTGCCGTGCCGCTCTGCAAGCCGGTGGACTCGCAGTGGTTCGTCATCAACACCGGCGTCCGCGCGCGATCGGGAGCGTTCGAGGCGTTGCGCCGGACCGTTGGCCCACGTCTGGTCGCGGTCGCGCATAACCTGGAGTCGCTTCTCGGGCTGCGATAGCGCGCGTGGCGGCACGACACCGCGCCCAGATGGCCCACCGGATCCGGCCATCGGATCGCCTACGGGTTCGCCCACCACATCGCGACAGATCGACCCGGATCAGCGATTTTCCTCGGCAAAAGCTCGCTTGACTCGCCGCCTGCAACGGTTCGGGCCTGGTCCTGTTCAACGGAAAAGCGACACAAGAGCCATGCCGCCGTGAGGCTTTCCTTGACGCATCAATTGTCCGATGGGCATCATGCGCACTGATTACGTAATGCGAGTCGTTCGCATTCGTGTTTACATTTACATCTACGAGCCACCGTACCATGATGTCCACTTCGTCGTCGGCCCTGCGCCGACCGCAAGCGCCTTCGCGCATCCGTCCCCTCGCCGCATTTGCCCGCCTCGCCGTCGTCGCCGGATTTCCGCTGTGCGCCACCGCGTACGCCCAGACGGCCACCGAGGCGGCGTTGCCCGCCGTGACCGTCAGCGCGAAGCAGGATATCGAGATCGGCCAGCCGCTCGACAAGAAAACGTCGGGTGGTGCGCTTGGCAGCAAATCGCAACTGGACACGCCATTCTCGACCGCCGTGTTCACCAGCGACGACCTCGCCGACCGCCAGGTGGCCAAGCTGGGTGACGTGTTCTTTACCGATGCGTCGGTCTCGGACAACAGCAACGCGACCAATGCCTGGGCGGCCTACACCACGGTGCGCGGCCTGCAGTTGGACTGGCGCAATGCGTTCAAGATCAACGGCATGCCGTTCATCAGCTACGGCCTGACGCTGCCATACGAGCAACTCGAACAGGTGGAGCTGCTCAAGGGCGCATCGGGCTTTATGTACGGCTTTGGCAATCCCGGCGGCACGATCAACTACGTGACCCGGAAGCCGACCGACACATTTACCGCCAGCGCGGAACTAGGCTTCCGCTCGTCGCACGTCTGGTCCGAGCATGTGGATGTGGGCGGCCGCGCCGGCCCGGACAACATGTTCGGCTATCGGCTGAACCTGACGCACGAGGAAGGCAAGCCGTCCAACGCGGTGGGGCTGAATCGGAATTCTGTGTCGCTCGGCCTCGATGCGCGCATCACGCGCGATCTGACCTGGACGTTCGACGGCATCTATCAGGACCGCAACAGCTGGGGCGGCACGCCATCGTTCTATGTCGGCGGCATTGCGCCCAACGGCCAGCTGCCAAGCGTGATCAGTGGCCGCGGCGGCCGGTACGGCGGATCGGACACCCATTTCTATTCGAACCTGCAGGTATATCAGACCGGACTGCGCTACAAGCTCAACGACGACTGGACGGTCAGCACGCTCTACAGCTTCAGCAAGCAATCGCGCAGCCGCAATGAATCGACGCTGTTCCTGTCGAATGCGGCCGGCGACTACACCGATCTGCGCTACGACGGCGCCGAAAGCCAGCAGTTCAGCAACTGGACGACGATGGTCGAAGGCAAGTTCCGCACCGGTCCGTTCAAGCATGAACTGGTGGCGGGCCTGAGCTGGCAGGAACAGATCGATCGCTACAGCAGCAACTTTGTCAACACGCCGCTGGCCAGCGGCAATCTGTTTGCGCCGTACACCGGCGTCTATTACAGCGCTACCGCATTCAACAAGTACCGCGCCAGCGACACCACGCAGAAGGCCGCTTTCGTCAGCGACACGATCCAGTTGACCGAGCGCTGGTCCGTACTGGCGGGCCTGCGCGTGACGAACTACGAGCAGAACGGCTATGGCGTGCCGGGCAGCACCGGCGGCGACACGCAATACACCAAGAACGGCCTGCTGACGCCGACGGCGGCCATCATGTTCAAGCCGCTGCCGAGCACCACCCTGTACGCGAGCTATGTGGAATCGTTCGATGGCGGCGGCGTGGTATCGACGTTCTATGCCAACTCGGGCGCCGCGCTGACGCCGGCCAAGAGCCGCCAGTACGAACTGGGCGCAAAGACCGAGCAAGGCAACTGGAACGGAACGGCTGCATTGTTCCGCATCGAACGTCGCGCGGAGTATGTCAACTCGCAGAACGTGTTCGTCCAGGATGGCCAGTCGATCTACCAGGGCGCCGAACTGGCGGGCGCCGCGCGCATCGGGTCGCAATGGGAAGTGGGCGGCAGCGCGATGTACCTCGACAGCTACTACAGCGAAGGCGAATTCAACGTCGGCAATCGCGTCGCCGGCGCACCCAACTTCATCCTGACAGGCCGTGTTGCGTACCGCGTGCCTTTTGTGCCGGGCCTCAAGCTCGGCATCGATGGCAAATACACGGGCACTACCAAGGTGCGCCCCGAGGGCGACCTGACGCTGGGCGGATACACGGTGTTCAACCTTGGCGCCACGTACAACACGCGCGTTGCCGGCAAGTACCTGACGCTGCGCGCGGCCGTGACCAACCTGACCAACAAGCGCTACTGGGGCTTCCAGTACGCCAACTACATCCAGCCCGCCGATCCCCGCGCCATCAGCCTGAGCGCAAAGATCTCGTACTGAAGCACCGGATTTTCGGGACGTCGGATCGCTGGATCGCCATGCGACGGTCTGACGATCCGACGGGTTGATGCCCTGACGCCCCGATGCGTCGATGCGTTGCCCCCCGCCTGGCGCCTGCCGCCTGCCGTCTGCCGTCTGCCGTCTGCCGTCTGCCGTCTGCCGTCTGCCGTCTGCCGCCTGCCGTCTGCCGTCTGCCGTCTGCCCGAGGATGCCCCCAACCGAGCGATCGGCGGGGCAATTTCGTTTTGTGGCCCCACCTGTCCGGCGCGGCCGCGGGCCGTATACAATCGCGTTTTTTCTTTCCCTGCCCGAGCCGCCCCATGACCACTCTTGGAACTCCCCTCTCCCCGTCCGCCACCAAAGTCATGCTGCTGGGCTCCGGCGAGCTAGGCAAGGAAGTGCTGATCGCACTGCAGCGGCTGGGCGTGGAAACCATCGCCGTCGACCGCTATGAAAACGCGCCCGGCCAGCAGGTGGCGCATCACGCGCGCACGATCACCATGAGTGACGGCGAGCAGTTGAAGGCGCTGATCGAAGCCGAACGGCCCGATCTGGTTGTGCCGGAAATCGAAGCGATCGCGACGCCGATGCTCGAAGCGCTGGAAGCCGCCGGCGTGGTCCGCGTGATTCCCACGGCGCGCGCCGCGCGCCTGACGATGGATCGCGAAGGCATTCGCCGCCTTGCCGCCGAGACCCTGAACCTGCCGACCAGCCCCTACAAGTTCTGCGATTCGCTGGAAGAACTGCAGGCCGCGATCGACGGCGGCATCGGGTATCCGTGCGTGGTCAAACCCGTGATGAGCAGCTCGGGCAAGGGCCAGAGCAAGATTGACGGCCCGGCCGACGTCAAGGCGGCATGGGACTACGCCATGGCAGGCGGCCGTGTCAGCCACGGCCGCATCATTGTCGAAGGCTTTATCGACTTCGACTACGAGATCACATTGCTGACCGTGCGCGCGCCGGGCGCCAATGGCGAGGTGGAAACACATTTCTGCGAGCCGATTGGTCACGTCCAGGTGGCGGGCGACTACGTTGAAAGCTGGCAGCCCCACCCGATGCATCCCAAGGCCCTACAGACCGCCCAGCATATCGCGCGCGCCGTGACTGCCGATCTGGGTGGCCAGGGCCTGTTCGGCGTGGAGCTGTTCGTCAAGGGTGAACAGGTCTGGTTCAGCGAAGTCAGCCCGCGTCCGCACGACACCGGCATGGTCACCATGATCACCCAGTGGCAGAACGAATTCGAACTGCATGCGCGCGCAATCCTGGGCCTGCCGGTCAGCACTGCCCTGCGCGCACCGGGCGCCAGCGCCGTGATCTACGGCGGCGTGGACGCCGAAGGCATCGTCTTCGACGGGGTGGACGACGCACTGCGCGTTCCCCAGACGGGACTGCGACTGTTCGGCAAGCCCGAATCGTTCACCAAGCGCCGCATGGGCGTGGCGCTGGCTTACGCCGACGACGTCGAGACCGCACGCGCACGCGCCAAGGAAGCCGCTGGCAAGGTCAAGCCGCGCAAGGCCTAGCCGTAGCACCGCAGACCATCGCAGGGCCAGCCGCGGTATTGCAGTCCGCGGTGTCGCAGTCCGCGGTGTCGCAGTCCACGGCGTTGCAGTCCGCGGCGTTGCAGTCCGCGGCGCCGCAGCAGTCCGGCGTGCCGCAATTAGTCGTGTCGCCGTCCGCTGACACCGCTAACCATCACGCTACCCGGTCCGCGCGGTCCGTATGCGCGCCGACCGGGTCGCGCGCGCCCGGATCGGCGGCCGCCGCAGCCAGCGCCGCATGGGCACCCTGCGGAGAATGATCGCGCAGGCCGCTTAGATCGGCGCCGGACGGCGCCTGATAGAGCCGCAATCCCAGCTCGGGCAGGATCGACAGCAGGTGATCGAAGATATCGCCCTGAATGCGCTCGTAATCCATCCAGCCCGTGCGCGTGCTGAAACAGTAGACCTCGATCGGAATGCCCTGCGAGTCGGGCTCCATCATGCGCAGATTGAGCAGCAGGTCCTGGTGGATATCGGGATGGGCGCGCAGGAACGCGATGCCATAGGCGCGGAACGTGCCGACATTGGTTAATCGGCGGCGATTGACGGGGTCGGTGTTTTCGCCCAGCAGCGCCCGATTGGTCTGTTCCACTTCCTGCTGCTTGACCTCGAGATAGTCGTGCAGCAGCCGAAAGCGCATCAGCGCCTTGACCTCGGCGTCGTCCAGGAACCGCACCGTCGTGGCGTCGATACGCAGCGTGCGCTTGATACGGCGCGCGCCGGACTCGAACATGTGACGATAGTTGCGATAGCTTTCCGAGAACAGCTTGTAGGTAGGCACCGTGGTGACGGTGTTGTCCCAGTTCTTGACCTTGACCGTGTGCAGCGCAATGTCCATCACAAAGCCATCGGCGTTGGATTGCGGCATCTCGATCCAGTCGCCGATACGCAGCATGTCGTTCGACGTCAGTTGCGTGCTGGCCACCAACGACAGCAGCGTGTCCTTGAAGACCAGCAGCAGCACCGCCGACAGCGCACCGATACCGGACAGCATCCACAACGGCGAACGGTCGATCAGGATCGACAGCACCAGCACGGCGCAGACCAGCCACAGTGCAAGCTGGGCGATCTGCACATAACCCTTGATCGAGCGCGTCTGCGCGCGGCGGCTGTTGGCAAAGACGCTCTGCCAGGCACCGAGCACGCCGGAAAGCATCAGGAACACGCTGATCCAGGTGCCCGCGTGCGCCAGCCGCTCGATCAGGATCGAAAACTTGCCGAGGTTGGGCACCTGGCTTACGCCGACCGTGATCACGGCCAGGAACACCGCGTAGCCCAGCCGGCGGTAGGTGCGGTGGCGCAGCAGCGCGGTGGCCCAGTCGGCATTGCCGGACAGGCTCAGCACGCGGTAGACCAGGCGTCCCACGACGCGCGCGACCAGCCACTGCGCGATGCCCGCGATCAGCACCAGCGCCAGCACATACAGCGATACCTGGGCCCACGGATGAGCCGGAATGCGTTGCTCGAAAAGCTCAAGCAGAGCGTCGAAATTCATGGGGGATGATGCATGGATTCAGCCAGACAAGCCGCAAGTCTACCCGCCGCGCGCCTTGCTGCCATCATTTGCGGCGGCGGATTCTGGCATTTCCCCGATTTTTCAGAATCGTCTCAGGCGATCGGCATGGCCGCCCGCGGCGCGCGGCGCGCGCACAGGCGGCCGCCGCGCCGTCATTTGGCGTGCGGTGCGTACATCGCCATCAGTTGCTCGTCGGTGAAGCCCCACTGGCGCGCGTCCTCGAAAGCGATGACGGTGTCCTCGCTCTGCGTGAGATCCAGCACTTCGGGCGGCAGCGGACGCGACTCCGCCACGGAATAGAACGCCATGACGCGCGGGCGCAGCGCTTCGTTGTCGTTCTGGCCGCAGACCACGGCAAGGCGCCCCGAGCGCAGGCGCAGCACGGTGCCCAGCGGATAGATGCCGACCGTGCGCGTAAACGCCTTGAACACGCGGCGATCGAACAACGTGTCCACCCGCACGGCGATGTATTCCATCGCGCGCGCCGGCGACCACGCCAGATGATTGGGTCGCGGCGAGGTCAGCGAATCGTACGTATCGCAAATCGCCGCGATCTTTGCGTGGATGCTGATTTCGTGCTCCAGCAGACCGAACGGATAGCCGCGGCCGTCCACCCGCTCATGGTGGTGCACGCAGACATCGAGCGGAATGTTGGTGTACAGGCGCGCCTCGTTGAGGATCCGATAGCCGGCCGACGGGTGGCGGCGCATCTGCTCTTCCTGCGCGGGCGTCAGGTCGCCGGCCTTCATCAGCAGCGATTCGGGCAGCGTGAGCTTGCCGATGTCGTGCACCAGGCCGGCCAGCCCCAGCTCGCGTACCTCGCCATCGGGCAGCTTGAGGTTGCGTCCGACCGCGATCATCAGCGCGCAGACCGAAAACGAATGCAGATAGGTGTAGTCGTCCTTGGCCTTGAGCCGCGCCATCGCCAGCAGCGCCTGGGAATGGCGCGACAGCGACGCCGATGCCGAATCCACCAGCAGCAGCGCGCCATGGGTTTCCAGGGCACGGCCCATGCGCACGTCGTTGAACAGGTTGCCGATTAGCGCGCGGCCCGACTTGATCAGCTCACGCGCGCGCTCCAGTTCTTCTTCGAAGCTGCATTCGGGAGCGTCGTCGACATCGGCCTCCATCATCTCCGGTGCGGCCGGAGTCGGCAGATTGCGTCCCTTCAATATGTCGATCCAGACATCCTGCACGTTGGCCGCCTGGATCTGCTCCACCTGCTCGTCGCTGGTGACCAGAAAGCGCGAGCGCCAGAACGGATGGTTCATCCATGGTCCGCCCAGCCTTGCCACAAACATGCCTATCTGCAGTTGCTCTGCCTTGATTCTTCTCAGCATGTACTTGCCCCTATCAATGGGTGCGAAGCGCGCTTCGCGCATCCCGTGAGCGGGGCTCTTGGCAGGCCCCTTCTCTGATACTTCTTGTTGGCCGCCATTATCGGCAGGCAACCGGATTTCTTTAGCTTTTTCTGACGCGAAGCCGATCCGACCCGCGATCCAACCCGTTTCGCCGCGCTTTCGCGCGCCGACGGACAGCATGCCAAAAGTCCGGGCCATCCCATCGTCATGCGCCAAAATACAACACCGCTGGCTTCGGCCGCGATTCGGCGTGGTGACGCCATGTTGCGCCGAACGTGCGCGCTTTGTTCGCCAGCCCGCAGACCGGCCGGCGGGCCGGCATCAACAATCGGCAACGGTCAGCCAAGGTGCGCGCGGCGCTGCGGACTTGAAAAAAGCGGCCGTATTGCCGTTATTTGTTGTCGACCACCGATATTGCGTCCTTTCCGCTTGATGCATACCCATTACGACAACCTCAAGGTTTCACGCGATGCGCCCCCGGAAGTGATTCGGGCCGCGTACAAGTCATTGAGCCAGAAGTACCATCCCGATCGCCATGCCGACAGCGACGAAGCCAATCGCATCATGCGGCTGCTGAACGCGGCCTACGAAGTGCTGCGCGATCCGGCGCGGCGCGCTGAGCATGATCAGTGGATTGCCGCACAGGAAAAGCGCGAGGCGGAACAGAAGCAGCGGCGCGCCCAGGCCCAGCGAGCGGCGGCTGCGGCGCAGGCGCAGCGTCGGGCCACGCAGCCGCCGCCACGGCCTGCCGCCCGGCCGACACCGCAGCCCGCGCCCGAGCCCGAGGCCGAACCCGACTGGGATGCGCCGCCGCGACGCCGCAAGGCCCGCCGTCCCCGTCCCGATCGTCAGGACCGCAACGACGGTCCGGCGATGCCGTTGCCCAGGTACGGCTCGTTCGCGCTGTACGCGGCGGTTGGCGCGGTGATCGTGATCCTGCTGGGCGACTGGTCTGGCGCGAGCGAAGCCACGCCCGAGCACCGTGCGTCGCAAATCATCAAATCCGCACAGGCAAGCGGCGCCACGGCAGCGCCCCGGGCCGCCGCGTCAGAGACGGGCGCGGCCGCGCGCACCGGCAAGTATCAGCGGCCCGCGCTGACACCGCGCGGCCTGCCATGGCCGGCGCATTCTGGATATCTGTCGGGCTATCCGGTGCTGAACGACCGTGGCCTGTCGACGCTGACGGTCGACAACGCGCGCAGTCTGTCGGACGTGCTGGTCAAGCTGGTGGCCCTCGACGGCAATACGCCGCTGCCGGTGCGGACGAGCTTCGTGCGCGGCGGATCGTCGTTCACGATGGAGAACATCTCGCCGGGCAGCTACGACATCCGTTATCAAAGCCTCGATACGGGGGAGATTTTTCGCTCGGAGCGCTTCGAACTGTCGCAAGCGAAGGAGAACGGCGGCACCAGTTTCGGACGTACCATCCTCACGCTGCAGACGGTGCCGGAAGGCAAATCGCGCTCGGCGATGATCAGCGAGCGCGATTTTCCCTGACTCAGTTGGCCTTCGGCTGCTGGCCGTCAGGCGTCCATGGCTTGGGCTTCGGGGCAGGCGCCGGCAGGTTGCCGTAGAGCTTTTGCCAGCGCGACTTCAGGCCATCGGCAATTTCTTTCTGGTTGTACTGGTCGGCAAAGTCGATCACGGTCATGCCCTGCTGGTTTTTCAGGCGCATGTCGGCGCCCTCGTCCAACAGCAGCTTGACGGTCTCGATATGGCCGCCGCGCGCCGCCATCATCAGCGGCGTGGTGCCGTTGGGACTTTCCGCATCGATATAGGCGGCGTGGTCGACCAGATACTTCACCACATCGTTGTGGCCGTTGGTGGCCGCATAGTGCAGCGGCGCCCAGCCCTTCTTGTTGACCTCGGCTTCCATGCCGTCGACCATCAGCTTGACCATGTCTAGCTCGCCTTGCAGGCTGGCCATCATCAGCGCGTTCTCGCCGGCCGGATTGGTCTTGTCGAAGTCGATATTTTTCGCCTTGATCAGCGCCGTGGCCGCCTTGGTCGATTTCTCGCGCAGCGCCACCACCAGCATTGGATTGCCACGGTTATCGACCAGGTTTGGATCGACACCCTTGGCCAGCAGCTTTTGCACCGTATTGCCGTCGTCGAATTCCACCGCCTTGCGCATATCGTCGGCCGGCGCGGCGTGCACCAGCGCGCAACCCGCCAGCGCGCCGCAGCCCACCAGCGCCATCGCCGCGGCCAGTCGTCGAATCTTCATATCAAGCATGAGCATTCCTATCTATGTGCTTGAACAGTCGGAAGAAATTTTCGGTCGTCTGTTCCGCGACGGTTTCCACGGGCACGCCGCGCAGGCCGGCGATGAATTCGCCGACATGACGCACCCATGCCGGCTCATTCGTCTTGCCGCGATACGGCACGGGTGCCAGGTACGGCGAATCGGTCTCGATCAGCATGCGGTCCAGCGGCACCTTCTTCGAAGTTTCCTGCAGGTCGGCCGCGCTCTTGAACGTGACGATGCCCGAAAACGAGATATAAAAGCCCTCGTCCAGCGCCTGCCGGGCGATGTCCCATGTCTCGGTGAAGCAATGCATCACGCCACCCGCTTCGCGCGCGTTTTCCTCGCGCATCAGTCGCAGCGTATCGTCCGCCGACGACCGCGTATGGATGATCAGCGGCTTGCCGGTCTGCCGCGCCGCGCGGATATGGGTGCGAAAGCGCTCGCGCTGCCATTCCATCTCGTCGATGCTGCGGCCGTTCAGGCGGTAGTAATCGAGGCCGGTTTCTCCGGTGCCTACCACGCGCGGATGCGCGGACAGCGTCACCAGCCGTTCCAGCGTCGGCTCTTCGGCATCTTCCTCGTAATCGGGATGCACGCCCACCGACGCATACAGGTTGGGATGCTGCTCGGCCAGCGCCAGCACCCGCGGGAAATCCTCCAGCGTCACCGAGATGCACAGCGCATGGGTGACCTGGTTGGTCTTCATGTTTTCGAGCAGTTGCGGCAGACGCTGCGCCAGCTCGGGAAAATCGATATGGCAATGGGAATCGACAAACATCGGGATTCTCGGTTTTTTGGACGCGGACGGTGTCGCGCCGCGTCAGTCCAGGCGACGGCCGACGATCACGAGATCGCGTTCAATGCCATCGAGCACGGCTACGCGCGGCAGGTCGCCCCATCGCACGAAGCCATGCCGCTCGAACAGCGCCAGGCTTGGCGCATTGTGGCCGAAGATGAAGCCCAGCAGCGTATTGACGCCGACCTTGGGCGCATGGGCGATAGCCTGTTCCAGCAGATACCGGCCCAGCCCCTGGCCGCGAAACGCTTCGTGCAGATAGATCGACACCTCGGCGGTGGCGCCGTAGGCGGGACGGCCATAGAAATCGGAAAAACTGACCCAACCGGCCATCCGGCCGTCGGCGGCCGTACACACCCATAGCGGGCGGCGCTCGGGCTGGTGGGCGTCGAACCATGCTTCGCGCGACTGCACGGTGACCGGCGCCGTGTCGGCCGTCACCATGCGCGACGGCACCGTGCTGTTATAGATGTCGACGATGCCAGGCAGATCCTGACGCGTGGCAAGGCGCACGGTGAAACCAGAATTACTCATAAATACAGGTATTTGCGCAATAATCTTCGCGCAATTTATCAGGTTACAAAGTCTGCGTGGGACGCCCCGATTCGACGGTCTTGCCCAACAGTTCCTCGACCGCGCGCTTCAGGGCGCGGCCGTTGTCGTCATCGGGCAGGTGCACGCCCACGCCGGGCGTCTTGAGCGGCGTGCCGACAGGCGTGATCCATGCCACGGTGCCCTGGATCTGGTATTTCTGCGGCCGATCCAGCAATGAAAGCACCAGAAAAACCTGTTCGCCAAGCCGGAACGGGCGGTTCGACGGTACAAAGATGCCGCCGTGCGTCAGGAATGGCATGTAGGCGCCGTAGAGCCCGGCCTGGTCCTTGATCGACAGCGACAGCACATTGGGACGCTGCGGCGCGCCCGGAGCTGCCGCGCCGCCGCTGGCGGCAGGCGGATTCCCAGGCGCAGCCGTTGCCGCGCGTGGCGGCATCGTGACTGGTGCATTCATTGTTTGACCCCTTGCTGCATGCCCGCTTTGCGCGGGCTATTTATCGTGGAACTGCGTCGCTCGATTTTTACCACGTGCGTATCACAATGCCTATGGCTTTGTCGCCCCGCGCCATCACTTTGCAGCGCCGGACCCGAACAATTGCCGATAGTCGAGAAATACCGATTCCATCACGAGCCGGGCCGCCAGCGGATGGTTTTCGCTGCGGCGATGATTGACCAGCCGGCCCGCGAACGCCTGCAGCCGATGCGCGTCGGTGGCGCGGGCGCAACGTTCAAGCGCGGCGTGTTCCTTGGGGAAATACCGCGCCACGCCGGTGCCCAGGCAGAGCGCCAACAGATCGTAGGTCCAGCGCTGCAGCGTGCCGAGGATCGCCGGCACGGGCAGCTTCTGCAATTGTTCGGCGGCGGCGAACGCATCGAACGCGGCGCCGTTGCCGAGCTGACCGACCAGCCAGCGCTGCAGCGGCTGTTCCTCTGCTTCGGCGGCGTGCATCGCGGTCAGCGGCGAACCGCCCGCCAGCGCCAGTTGCGCCTCGACATCGGCCACGCCCTGGCTGCGCAGCCAGGCCAGCGCCTCATCGGCCGTCGGGCGCGTCACGGAAAACTGGCGGCAGCGCGACAGGATCGTCGGCAGTACGCGGTCGATACGGTCGGTCACCAGCAGGAAAACGGTCGACGGCGGCGGCTCTTCCAGCGTCTTGAGCAGGGCATTGGCGCCTTCGGTCTGCAATGCGTCGAGCGGATACACCACGACGACGCGCAATCCGGCCCGGTGAGTGCCGACGCCTACCGCCTCGATCAGCGCCCGCACCTGCTCCATGCGGATGATCTTGCTGGGCGCCTTTTTCTTGCTGCCACTCTCGGCGTCGCTGTCCGCATCGTTGCCCGCGCCGGTCTCCAGCGCCTCCGGCCGCACCACGGTGAAGTCCGGATGGTTGCCTTGCCCAAACCAGTGGCATGCGCTGCAGCCATTGCACGGCTGCCCGTCGGCCAGTGGCGTTTCGCACAGCAAACCCTGGGCGAAATGCAACGCCAGATCGCGCTTGCCGATGCCTTGCTGCCCGTGCACCAGCAATGCATGGGGCAGCCTGCCGCGTAGGGCAGCCAGCTCTTGCCAGTCTTTTCGTTGCCAGGGATAAAGCATGCGGATTCAGTAAGTTATCGCCACTTTCTCATGTGTTGCCGCAGTAACTGCCGGCGACATCACGATGACGATATAAACCATAAAAATCAAAGAGTTGAGACGATTTCATCAAGTTCTTGACGAATTTCCTCGATCGTCCGCGTGGCGTCGATCACGCGGAAGCGATGCGGCGCCTGCGCCGCGCGACGCAGGTATTCGGCGCGCGTGCGCGAAAAGAAGGCGCGCGACTCCGCTTCGAACTTGTCTGGCGTGCGCGCTCCGGCCAGGCGCTCGGCGGCGGTTTCCAGCGGCACGTCGAACAACAATGTCAGATCCGGCTGCAGACCGCCCTGCACCCACTGCTCCAGGACTTCCAGGCGCTCGCATGGCAGGCCACGACCTCCGCCCTGATAGGCGAAGGTGGCATCGGTAAAGCGGTCCGAGATGACCCAGTCGCCGCGCGCCAGGGCCGGTTCGATGACTTCGGCGATGTGTTCGCGGCGGGCCGCGAACATCAGCAGCGCCTCGGTTTCCAGATGCATCTTGCGATGCAGCAACAGGTTGCGCAGGTCCTCGCCCAGCGGAGTGCCGCCCGGCTCGCGCGTGGTCACGACCGGTGCGCGTGCGCGCAGGCGCTCGGCCACCCATTCGATATGGGTGCTTTTGCCCGCGCCGTCGATGCCTTCGAAGGTGATGAATTTGCCGCGCATGAAGTTATGGCTTGCCGCGCTGGTATTTGTCGACCGCGCGGTTATGTTCGGGAAGTGAATTGGAAAAATGGCTGCTGCCGTCGCCGCGCGCCACAAAATACAGCGCGTCGGTTGGCGCCGGCGCGGTGGCTGCGGCCAGCGAGGCCAGGCCCGGCAGCGCGATCGGCGTCGGCGGCAGGCCGGTGCGAGTGTACGTATTGTACGGGGTGTCGGTCAGCAGATCCTTCTTGCGCAGATTGCCGTCGAACGACGGACCGATGCCGTAGATCACGGTCGGATCGGTCTGCAGCATCATGTTCTTGCGCAGCCGATTGGCGAACACGGCGGCAATCATCGGCCGTTCGGCCGCCTGGCCGGTCTCCTTCTCGACGATCGACGCCATTACCAGCGCCTCGTACGGCGACCGGTACGGCAGGTCCGGCGCGCGGGCGTTCCAGGCATCGTTCAGGCGCCGCTGCATGGCGCGATAGGCGTGCTTGTATAGCTCGATATCGCTGCTGCCGCGCGCAAACAGATAGGTATCGGGAAAAAACAGCCCTTCCGGCGAGGTTTCCGATGCGCCAATCGCCTTCATCAGGTCGGCGTCAGACATGCCCTGCGTATCGTGCTTGAGCGCCGGATTGGCATCCACGGCCGCACGCATCTTGCGGAATTCCCAGCCTTCGATCACGGTGACCACGTAGTGCGTGACCTCGCCCTTGGCCAGCTTGTCGATCACGCCCAGCGGCGTCACGCCGGTTTCGAACTGATAGCCGCCCGCCTTGAGATCGGCGCCATGGCCGGTGATGCGCGCCAGCAGCTGGAACAGGTGCGAATCGATGGGCACGCCGCCGCGCTGGATTTGGCGGCCCACGCTGGCCACGCCCGAATTGGGCTTGACGATGACTTCCACGGGCGACGTGGCAAGGACCAGCGGCTGATTGGCCCACCATGCAAAACCGCCCGCGGCGGCGATGGCAAAGACCAGCAGGACGCCAAGCAGGCGCAGGAACAGACGTTTCATGTGAGATGGCAAGGACTGGCCGCCATGTCCCCGCCGGCGGGTCGGGATCAGCGGAGCGGCCGGTCGGAATGGCGACAGCCCCATATAATACCGGGAGCCTTGTGGCCGATGTGCCACTACGCGCGAAGCGTTACACCATGCATCGTCGCGATGCCTTGTGTCGACGCCCAATCGCCCCCATTCATCTGTATCTTTCACCGCCTTTCAGGACCGCCTGCATGTCCGCCACTGATTTCCCGACCCTCGCCGACAGCCTCGCATCGCTGCACAGCGCCGGCATTGTGTCCGCGCCCGCCGGCCTCGGCCTGATCCGCGTGGCTGGCGACGACGCCGCCACCTTCCTGCACAGTCAGCTCACCAATGGCGTCGAAGATCTGACCGCGGACGCCGCGCGCCTGGCCGGCTACTGTTCGCCCAAGGGCCGCCTGATGGCCAGTTTCCTGATGTGGCGCGACGCCGAGGGCATCGTGCTGCAGTTGTCCGCCGATATCCAGCCGGCAATCCAGAAGCGTCTGACGATGTTCGTGCTGCGCGCCAAGGCAAAGCTGTCGGACCTGTCCGCCACGCATCGCGTGCTGGGCGTGGCCGGTGCGGGCGCCGAAGCCGCGCTGGCGCAGGCCGGCCTGCCCGCGCCGCACGCCCCGCTGGCCACGGCCCATGCCGACGGCGTGACGGTAATCCGGCTGGCCGACGCCGAAGGCGAGCCGCGCTGGCAGATCGTCGCCGCCGCCGATCAGGCCGATGCGCTTCACGCACGGCTGGCCCAGGCGCTGGCCGGCGCCGCGCCGGCATTCTGGGATTGGCTGGAAATCGGCGCGGGCATTCCGCGCATCGCCGCCGCCACGCAAGAACAGTTCGTGCCGCAGATGATCAATTTCGAACTGGTCGGCGGCGTCAATTTCCGCAAGGGCTGCTATCCGGGCCAGGAAGTGGTGGCGCGCAGCCAGTACCGCGGCACGCTCAAGCGTCGCATGTGGCGCGTGCATGGCGATGGCGATGTGCCTGCCGCGGCCGCCGAGGTGTTTCGCCCCGAGGATCCCGAACAGCCGTGCGGCATGATCGTCAACGCTGCCGCCGCGCCGCAGGGCGGCTGGGACGGCCTGGCGGAACTGAAGATCGATGCGGCCGCCGGTGCGCTGCATCTGGGCCGCGCCGATGGTCCGGCGCTGGCCACGCGTGCGCTGCCGTACGAAGTGCCACTGCCAAACGAGGCGCAAGCCGCCGGCTGAACGCCCCGGGAATCACGTCATGAGCGATCATCTCTACGTCTATTTCAAGGTGCCGGACGAGCGTGCCAGCGCTGCGCTGCCGCACTGGCACCGCTGGATGGAAACCGTGGCCGAGGCCACGGGAATTGGTGGTACGCTGATGCGCAGGCCGGAAACCCGCGCCGGCCTGCAGACGTGGATGGAGTGTTACGCCGATGTGCCGCCAGCGTTCGACGCCACGCTGGACGGGTTGTGGCGCCAGAGCGGGCTGGCGCAGTGGATCAGCGGCGAGCGGCTGTCCGAGCGTTTTGTCGACCTGGACGCGCTGTGAGCCGCCGATGATCCGCACGCAGCAACGCGCAGCAAAGGAAGCGATATGTGCCTGATATTGGTGGCCTGGCAATCTCACCCGGACTATGCCCTGGTGGTTGCCGGCAACCGCGACGAATTCTATGCCCGCCCCGCGGCGGCCGCGCACTGGTGGCAGGACGCGCCCGGGGTGCTGGGCGGTCGCGACCTCGCCGAGGTGATCGGCGACGCCGGCACGTGGATGGGCATCGCGGGCGGCGACGCGCAGCACGGACATCACGGCGCGCACCTGCCGGGCCCGCGCTTTGCTGCGCTGACCAACTACCGCGCGCCGTCGGAAAAACGCATCGACGCGCGGTCGCGCGGCGAGCTGGTCGCCCATTTCCTGCGCGGCCAGCAGACGCCCGATGAATATCTACACGCCCTGGCGGGCGCTCACGGCGCGTACAACGGCTTCAACCTGCTGGCCAGCGATCTGCACGATCTGTGGTGGTACAGCAACCGCTCGAAATCGCGCCAGCCGCAGAAGCTCAAGCCGGGCCTGTATGGCTTGTCGAACGCGCTGCTCGATACGCCGTGGCCCAAGGTGCGCAGCCGCGTGGGCGCGTTGTGCGAGGTGCTGGCTGCGGATCGCGGGCAACTGGGATCGAGTCCCGAAGCCTATCTGCAGATGCTGGCCGACGACCGCCAGGCGCCCGACTGGGAACTGCCCGACACCGGCGTGGCCGCCGATTGGGAAAAGCTGCTGTCGTCGGCGTTCATCCGCTCGCCAAGCTACGGCACGCGCGCCAGCACGGTTCTGCGCGTCAAGCACGACGGCCGCTTCGATTTCGTCGAACGCAGCTTCGATGCCGACGGTCAGACCGGCGAGGTCTCGTATCAAGGACGCCTGAACGTGGCGCGCGATACCGGCACGATCCCCGCGCCGCGCTGAGATTCGCGCCGCCGATAGGCCTCAGCCCAGGCGCTTGCGCATCTCGATGTGCGGGATGCCGGCCTCCTCGAATTCTTCCCCCACCTGCTCGAAGCCCACGCGCGCATAGAACGGCGCGGCGTGGGTCTGCGCGTTGAGGATCAGCTCACCGTAGCCCAGCTCGACGGCCTTGGCCATCAAGGCGTCGAGCACGCTGGCGCCCATGCCGGTGCCGCGCGCGACGCGGAGCACGGCCATGCGGCCGATATGCCCGTCAGGCAGCAGGCGTCCGGTGGCCACCGGCGTGCCATCCTGCGCAAACGCCAGCGCGTGCCAGCTCGGCGCGTCCATATCGTCCCACTCCAGTTCCACCGGCACGCCCTGCTCTTCGACGAACACGCTGTATCGAATGGCCCGCGCGCGTTCGCGGGCGGTATCCCAGTCACAGACCAGTACGGCGGAAGCTGGCGCCTCGGTGGACGGCGTTTGGACAGGCGTTTTGTCGGACGATGCGGGCATGGCGGTCAGCAAAAGGAGTTTGCGAAGAGGCGCAATCATACGCCGACGCGCACCCGCGTGAACCGACGTGAACTGGCGCGAACCGATCCAAATGGGGCAAATTGGGGCGAACCCACGCGGACCCTCGCGATCGAGGTCGGACCTGCGCGAATGCGCCGTGCAACGCGCGCCATCGCCCCCCCGGCTCGATCGCGCGATTATCGGCCAACCTGCGCAACAGGGCAGGGATAACCCGCCTGCCATCCGCCGGTGAAATTTGTATGATGACCCGACTACCGGATGACGTGATGGCGATGTTCGAAAAAGTTCCTGCGCGCGCGCTGACGGACAGCGTGGCTGAGCAACTGCTGGAAAAGATACAGGGCGGCGTCTTTGCGCGCGGTGCGAAGCTGCCGACCGAAGCCGTGCTGTCCGAGGAATTCGGCGTGAGCCGCACGGTGATCCGCGAGGCCATCGCGCGGCTCAAATATGAGGGACTGGTGGAATCGCGCCAGGGCAGCGGCGTGTTCGTGACCGAACAGGCCGGCATCCGGCCGCTGCGGATCGACTACACCGACGTCGATGCGCTGGAATCGGTGCTGCAGATTGTCGAGCTGCGCCGGTCGATCGAGGCCGAAGTCGCAGCGCAGGCCGCGCGGCGGCGCACCGATGCCGCGATGGCCAATATCGATGCGGCGCTGGCCCGCATCGATACCGAAGTGCTGGCGGGCGGCGACGGCGTGAGCGCCGACGTGGCGTTTCATCGCGCCATCGCCGAGGCCACCGGCAATCCGTACTTCCTCAAGACGCTCGCGTTCCTGAGCCAGTATCTGGAAACCGCCACGCGCGTCACGCGCACCAACGAGGCGCGGCGCGAAGACTTCTCGCGGCAGGTTCGCGAGGAACACCAGGCCATCGCCGCGGCAATTCGTGCCGGCGATCCCGATGCCGCGCGCAATGCCGCGCAAAACCACATGTACAACGCGGCGCGCCGCCTTTCGCAGCTTGGCACGGACGAATCGGCCGCCGGAGCGGCGCCGTCGGGCCCCGCGCATTAATCCCGAATTCAGGAGACATTCATGTCCAGAAAGATTGGCGTCATTGGCTTGGGCGCGATGGGCAATGGCGTGGCGCATTCGCTGTTGCGCGCCGGCTTCAAGGTCCATGCCTGCGATCTGCGTGCGCCGGTGCTGCAGCGCTTTGCCGACGCGGGCGGCGTGCCTTGCGCCGATCCGGCCGAATTGGGGGAACGCTGCGATGTGGTGATCACGCTGGTGGTCAATGCCGCGCAAACCGAAGCGGTGCTGTTCGGCGCGCAAGGCGCCGCGACGACGATGGCGCCTGGCAAGCTGGTGATCGCCAGCGCCACGGTGCCGCCCGGTTTTGCCGAATCGCTGGGCCAGCGGCTGGCCGAGCGCGGCGTGCTGATGCTCGATGCGCCCGTGTCCGGCGGCGCGGCCCGCGCGGCCAGTGGCGAGATGACGATGATGACGTCCGGCCCGGCCGAAGCCTATGCATTGGCCGAGGACGTGCTGGCCGCGATTGCCGGCAAGGTGTACCGATTGGGCGATGCGCATGGCGCAGGATCTAAGGTCAAGATCATCAACCAGTTGCTGGCCGGCGTGCATATCGCCGCTGCTGCCGAAGCCATGGCGCTGGGCCTGCGCGAAGGCGTCGATCCCGACGCGCTGTACGACGTGATCACGCACAGCGCCGGCAACTCGTGGATGTTCGAAAACCGCGTGCCGCACATCCTGTCCGGCGATTACACACCGCTGTCGGCCGTCGACATCTTCGTCAAGGATCTTGGCATGGTGCTCGATACCGCGCGCACCAGCAAGTTTCCGCTGCCGCTGTCCGCCGCGGCGCACCAGATGTTCATGATGGCGTCCACCGCGGGCCATGGCGGCGAAGACGATTCGGCCGTCATCAAGATCTTTCCGGGTATCGCACTGCCCACGGGCAAAGCCGCCACAACCGACCAGCCCGGCAACCCGTCCGCGCGCCAGTCCGCCGACAAGCCCAGGGAGTGAGCCGATGACCCGCAACCGTCCGCTGCTTGGCTGCATCGCCGACGATTTCACCGGCGCGACCGATCTGGCCAATACGCTGGTGCGCAACGGCATGCGCACCGTGCAGACCATCGGCGTGCCGGCGTCGGCCAGCGGCGCCGATGTCGATACCGATGCCGACGCCATCGTCGTCGCGCTGAAGTCGCGCACGATCCCCGCGCGCGATGCCGTCGCGCAATCGCTGGCCGCGTTACGCTGGCTGCGCGAGCAAGGCTGCCGCCAGTTCGTCTTCAAGTACTGCTCGACCTTCGATTCGACCGACGCGGGCAACATCGGCCCCGTATCGGACGCGCTGCTCGATGCGCTGGGGAGCGACTTCACGATCGCCTGTCCGGCCTTCCCCGAGAACGGCCGCACGATCTTTCGCGGTCACCTGTTCGTGGCCGACGCGCTGCTGAACCAGTCGGGCATGGAACACCATCCGCTCACCCCGATGACCGATGCCAACCTCGTACGTGTCTTGCAACGGCAAAGCGCGTCGAAAGTGGGCCTGCTGCGTTACGACACGGTGGCCCAGGGCACGGGCGCAATCGGCGCGCGCATCGACGCACTGCGCGGCGAAGGCGTACGTCTGGCCGTTGCCGACGCCATCTCGGACGCCGATCTGCTGGCGCTGGGCGAAGCCTGTGCAGCGTTGCCGCTGATTACCGGCGGTTCGGGCATTGCGCTGGGCCTGCCCGAGAACTTTCGTCGCGCTGGCTTGCTGCCGGCGCGCAGCGACGCCGCACAGGTGCCGCCCGTCGACGGACACGGCGTAGTGCTGGCCGGCAGCGCATCGCGCGCCACCAACGCGCAGGTCGCCCACTGGATCGCGCAGCAACGCCCCGCGCTGAGGATCGACCCGCTGCGGCTGGCGCGCGGCGATGCGGTGGTCGACGAGGCGCTGGCCTTCGCACGCGATCACGATGCGGCCGTGCTGATCTACGCCACCGCGCAGCCAGACCAGGTGAAGGCCGTGCAGGCCGAACTGGGCGTGGCGCGCGCCGGCGAGCTGGTGGAGCACGCGCTGGCCGGCATCGCAGCGGGCCTCAAGGCGCGCGGCACGCGACGCTTCGTGGTCGCCGGCGGCGAAACGTCGGGCGCCGTGGTGCAGGCGCTTGGCGTGCAGGCGCTGCGCATCGGCAAACAGATTGCGCCGGGCGTGCCGGCCACGGTCACGCTCGATGCGCGGCCGTTGGCACTGGCGCTGAAGTCCGGCAACTTCGGCGGAGAGAACTTTTTCGACGAGGCGCTGCGGGCGCTGGGAGGCGCGCAATGAGCCAGGTCACGCCCCATCAAATCAGCCGGGAAAACGCGCTGCGCGAGGAAATCTGCCGGGTCGGCGCCAGCCTGTACCAGCGCGGCTATACCGTCGGCACGGCCGGCAATATCAGCGCGCGGCTCGACGACGGCTGGCTGATCACGCCAACCGACGCATGCCTCGGTACGCTCGACCCCGCCCGCGTGGCCAAGGTGGCCACGGATGGCAGTTGGGCGTCGGGCGACAAGCCGTCGAAGACGCTCGCACTGCATCGCTGTGTCTACGACAACAATCCCGCCGCGCAGGGCGTGGTCCACACGCATTCAACGCATCTCGTCGCACTGACGCTGGCCGGTGTCTGGCAGGACGACGACGTTCTGCCGCCGATCACACCGTACTACGTGATGAAGGTGGGACATATCCCGCTGATTCCGTATCACCGCCCCGGCGATCCGGCCGTGGCCGCGCGCGTAGCGCAACTGGCCAACGAGGTGCGCGGCGTGCTGCTGGCGCGGCTGGGCCCGGTGATGTGGGAAGACAGCGTGTCGCGTGCCGCCTATGCGCTCGAGGAGCTAGAGGAAACCGCCAAGCTCTGGCTGATGCTGGCGAACAAGCCCGCGCCGCTCGATGCCGACGCGCTGCAGGAACTGCGCGAGACCTTCAAGGCAAGGTGGTGACGCACAGCGTGTTGCGCCCGCATGACTAGCCATCATGTGCGGCGTTCAATGCCCGACGTCCCTGCGATTGTCGTCACGAACATCCCCGGGCACAGCGCTGATGGGCGCCACGGGCTTTGCCATTGCTGCGCCGCTCACCCACAATACGCCGGTGGCCATCGCGGCGCTGTCGATCGCTGACGCCGGCGAAGCTGGTCAACCGCTGAGCCCTTTTCTGAATCCGCTGTTAGACGTGTTGCAAGGAGACCTGACATGCCGCGCTTTGCCGCGAACCTCTCGATGATGTACACGGAGCACGATTTCCTGGACCGGTTTGCCGCCGCGGCCCGGGACGGCTTCCAGGCCGTCGAGTACCTGTTCCCGTACGACCATCCCGCTGCCGAGATCCGCAAGCGGCTCGACGACAACGGCCTGACCCAGGCGCTCTTCAACGCGCCGCCCGGAGACTGGGCCGCCGGCGAGCGCGGCATCGCCGCACTGCCCGGCCGCGAAACCGAGTTCCGCACGGCCTTTGCCCGCGCGCTTGAATATGCCGCCGTGATCGGCAACGACCGCGTGCATGTGATGGCAGGCATCGTCGCGGCCGACGCCGACCGCGCGCAATGTCGCGCCGTGTATCTGGAAAACCTCGCCTATGCTGCAGCGTCGGCGGCCGCGCATGGCCTGACCGTGCTGATCGAGCCGATCAACACGCGCGACATGCCGGGCTACTTCCTGAACCGGCAGGACGACGGCCAGACCATCTGCCAGCAGGTGGGCGCGGCAAACCTGAAGGTTCAGTTCGACTGCTACCACTGCCAGATCGTGGAAGGCGATATCGCCAAGAAACTGGCGCGCGACTTCGCCGGCATCGGTCATATCCAGATCGCCGGCGTGCCCGAGCGACACGAACCCGATATCGGCGAACTGAATTACCCGTATCTGTTCGACGTGATCGATCAACTCGGCTACACGGGCTGGATCGGCTGCGAATACCGCCCGCGCGCCGGCACGTCGGAAGGACTGGGCTGGCTCAAGCCGTACCTGAAGCACTAAACACAGGGAATACCGCCATCATGAATGTTCTGATTACCGGCGGCGCCGGTTTCCTGGGCCTGCAACTGGCGCGGCTGCTGCTGCAACGCGGCGCATTGCAGCTCGACGGCAATGCCGTCGCCATCGATCGCCTGACACTGCTCGACGTCGTGGCGCCGCAGATCGACGATGCGCGGGTGCGCGTGGTAACCGGCGACCTGTCCGATCCGGCCGTGCTCGCGCAAGCGATCGATCGCGATACGGGCGCCATCTTCCATCTGGCCGCCGTCGTCAGCGGCCAGGCCGAAGCCGACTTCGATCTCGGCATGCGTGTGAACCTCGACGCGTCGCGCGCGCTGCTGGAGACCTGCCGCCGGATCGGGCACGCGCCGCGCGTGGTGTTCACCAGTTCCGTCGCGGTCTATGGCGGCGAGCTGCCGCCCGTGGTGCAGGACGACACCGCGCTAAATCCGCAATCGTCGTATGGCGTGCAGAAGGCGATCGGCGAACTGCTGCTGTCCGACTACAGCCGGCGCGGCTTTGTCGACGGGCGTGTGCTGCGGCTGCCCACGATCAGCGTGCGTCCGGGCAAGCCGAATGCCGCCGCGTCGTCGTTTGCCAGCGGCATCATCCGCGAGCCGCTCTCCGGCATCGCGGCCAACTGTCCAGTGGCGCCCGACACGGCGTTGTGGCTGCTGTCGCCTCGCGGCGCGATCCAGGCGCTGGTCAACGGCATCGAACTCGATGGCGCACGCCTGGGCAATCGTCGCGTGGTCAATCTGCCGGGGCTATCGGTGACGGCGGCGCAGATGGTGGAAGCGCTGCGGCGCGTCGCGGGCGATGCGGTGGCCGACCGCGTAACCTGGCAGCGCGAGGCGCGCGTGGAAAACATCGTCGGCACCTGGCCAGCCGCGTGGGATGTCACGCGCGCGAAAGCGCTGGGCTTCGAGAGCGATGCGAGCTTCGACGATGTGATTCGCGCCTACGCCCAGGAAGCCGGCATCGCTCTGTAAGGCGCTCTGCTGCGGATGCGGGCCGACGCCGATCTGTCGGCCCGCGGTCTTTCCTGCCGGCGCGCCGGTCAGGCCGCCGGCTTTACCACTTCCCACGCGGCGATCGTTTCCCTTACCTGCGCGGGGATCGGCGCCGACGTCTGCGTCTTCGGGTCGGCGCACACGTAGACAATCTCGCCGGTGATCAAATGCTCGTCGCCGCGATACATCTCCACGCGGAACAGCATGCTTGAGCGCCCAAGCCGCGCCATGCGTCCCCGGATCTCCAGCATGTCGTCGAAGCGCGCCGAGGCGTGGTATTCGAGCGTGGATTTCACCACGAAGATATCGACACCATGCGCGTGCAGCACGTCTTCGGGGTAGCGGATACCTACCGCGCGCCAGTATTCGGTCACGCAGATATCGCAGTAAGTAAGGTAATGCGCGTTGAAGACGATCGATTGCGGATCGACTTCGGCCCAGCGTACGCGCAACGGCATGCTGTGGCGAAAATTCTCTTTGGCCATCTGTCGGGGCTCCAATGAAAAACGGGGCGCCCGTGTCGAGCGCCCCGTTGTCTTGCAATGCTTACTGACCCTTGGCCAGTCCCAGCTTTTCGATGATCGCGCGTTCGCGCTTGACCGTATCGGCCGCGAACGCCGCGTACTGGCTGCTGCCCATGTAGTACGGCTCCATGTCGAACTTGGCCAGCGACTCGCGGTAGTTCGGCATTTCCATCGCCTGCTTGAATGCGTCATGCAGCTTCTTGACGATGGCCGGATCGGTGCCCTTCGGCGCCACCAGGCCAAACGGCGAGGTCTGCACGATGCCCATGCCCAGTTCCTTGAGCGTCGGCACATTGGGGAAGCGCGCCGAGCGCTTGTCGCCCCAGGTGGACAGCAGGCGCAGCTTGCCCGATTCCACGTACTGCGCCCATGCCGGCGTGTCGGCCACCGACATCACATGGCCGCCCAGCAGCGCCTGCATCGATTCCGAATTGCCCTTGTACGGAATATGCGAGAACTGCACGCCCTGGCGCATCGCCAGTTCTTCCATCGTCAGGTGCAGCGTGGTCATCGATCCCGGCGAGCCGTAGGTCAGCTTGCCCGGGTTCGCCTTGGCATAGGCGATGTAGTCCTGCATCGTCTTGATCGGCGAATCGGCCGGCACCACCAGGCCGAAAGAATAGCCGGCCAGGTTGATCACGTAGGACAGGTCCTTGACCGGATCCCAGTTGATCTTGGTGGTGTACGGCAGGCGATACACCGGCATGGCCACCTGCGCGAGCGTGTAGCCGTCCGGTGCGGTCGATTGCATCATCTGCGCGGGCAGCACGCCGCCTGCGCCGGGCTTGTTCTCGACGATCACCGGCTGACCGAGGATCTTCGAGGCGTTGTCCGCGAGCACGCGGAACGGAATATCGGTGGACCCGCCCGCGGTGTAGCCGATTACCAGGCGGATCGGACGATTGGGAAATTTGTCCGCCTGGGCGTGGGCCGGCATGGCGGCCAGACCGATGGCGGCCGATGCGGCGAACAGGCCCGCGCGGGCCAGAAAGTGGCGGCGTTGCATAAGTCTTGTCTCCTTCTTCTGCTGCAAAAATGCGCTATTGCGACTTCGATAAAACCATTGCGGGCCGCCCCTGATTCTTGTGCGGGGTCGGACCGAAAACTTGCTGGCGCCTACGCCATGCCGAACGCGCCCTTCAGCGCGGCGACGGCATCGGCATGGGCGCCCGCTACGGCGGCGACAAAGCGGCCGAGCTTGAAAAAATCGTGAATCATCGTCGGATAGTCGGCCAGCGCCACGTCGACACCGGCCGCCGCGAGCTTGGCGGCATACGCCACGCCTTCGTCATGCAACGGGTCATAGCCGGCCACCGCGATCCAGGCCGGGCACACGTTTCGCACGTCGGCCCCGCGGCCGCCGCCGTCGAGCGGCGCGAAGCGCCAGTCGTCGCGGCTGGCGTCGCGATCGAGATACTGCGCAAAAAACCACTGGATCATGTCGGACGTCAGCAGATAGCCATCGGCCAGCGCGCGGTGCGACGGCATGTCCTGGCGTGCGCTGGTGCCGGGATAGATCAGCATCTGCAACACCGGCTTCAAACCCTTGTCGCGCGCTTCGACGGCGCAGGCCGCGGCCAGCGTGCCGCCCGCACTGTCGCCACCCAGCGCGATCCGCGCCGGATCGGCGCCCAGCCGCGCGGCGTCTTCGAAGGCCCAGTGCAAGACATCGAACGCGTCGTTGGCCGCGGTCGGAAATTTCCAGTCCGGCCCGAGCCGATAATCGACTGACAGCACCAGGCACTGTGCGCCGTTGCAGAACATGCGGCACAACGGGTCATGAGATGCGATGCTGCCCACCGTGAAACCGCCGCCATGAAAGTAGATCAGCAACGGCAGCGGATCGGCCCAGCTAGCCTCGCGTGGCGCGTATAGCCGCACCGGAATCGGATAGCCATCGCGCGCGGTCACGGTGAAATTCTCGACGCCGTGCACGGCAGCCGGCGAAATATCGAGAATCGGCGCGCTCTTTTCATATCCGATCTTCGCGTCCGCCGGATCGAGCGTATGGATGGCCGGCCGCTTGGCCCGCGCGATCAGCTCCAGCAGCTGCGCGACCTGCGGGTCGAGCGGCTGGTCGGGCAAGCCGGGCGTGGACGGAGAAGGCTGAGCGGACATGTTGACGGTCGAAATCGGACAGGCGGTCAATGGTAGACCGGCGACCGACCGGGGCATACCACAACCATGGGGTTCGAATAGTGAACGATCGTTCGATTTCCGTATCATGCCAGCGTTTGTGGCGTGCAGCATTCCGAAATAACCCTCAAGACAACCGCTGTCGCAGCTTTTGCGCGATCACCGGCCATGCTGCCAACCGCACGTTCGCCGCCTATGCTTGGAAGACGCCACACGACACACGACACAAGCCACCAGTTGGTCCTATCAAAACAGGAGACACCATGACAGGCGAACACTTGCAGGTTGTGCACGGGGATATCACGCGGATGGAAGTCGACGCGATCGTCAATGCGGCCAATAGCGGGCTGCTGGGCGGCGGTGGCGTCGATGGCGCGATCCACGGCGCGGGCGGTCCGGCGATCATGGAAGCCTGCCGCGCCATCCGCGATGCGCAAGGCGGCTGTCCGACCGGCGAGGCGGTCATCACGACGGGCGGCCGGCTGCCGGCGCCGTACGTGATTCATGCGGTGGGACCGGTGTGGCAAGGTGGCGGCCAGAACGAGGATGCGCTGCTGGCCAGCGCCTATCGCAACAGCATACGCATCGCTGCGGCGCACAATCTGCGCACGCTGGCGTTCCCGAACATCAGCACCGGGATCTACGGCTTTCCACGCGAGCGCGCCGTCGACATTGCGATCGCCGCGGTACGCGAGGCGCTGGCCAAGGCGCCGTCGCTCGAACAGGTCACCTTTGTCTGCTTCGACGACCAGAACTATCGGCTCTATCGCGAACGCCTGACCTGAAGCCGCATCGGCTGCGCGCCGCGCGCACAAACGCCAATGGCGCCCGGTCAAGGCGCCATTGGCTTATACACGGCCCGCTTGCGCCCGTCAGGGCAGCGCGCTGCGGATCAGCAGGTTGATCCGTTCGGGCTGTTCATGGATCACCCAGTGCGTGGCTTCGGGGATCCGTTCGAGTCGCATGTCGGGCACGAATTCTTCGAGTCCGTCTACCAGCGATTTAGGCAATGCACGGTCGTTTTCGCCCCAGATCACCAGCGTCGGCACGCGCACCACGAACATCGACGGATCGAGCCGCGAAATGTCGGGCGCCGCCTCGCCGGGCGCGGGCGGATGCATCGGCGACGCGCGGTAATAATTCACGCCGCCCGTCATCGGATGCGAACCGTCGTCGCCCGCCTGGGACCATGCGGCGTGATAGCGCGCGCGGGTTTCGCCGGCAAACCACGTCGGCAGACGGTCCGCCCCGCCGGCCAGCATGTTTTCCAGCAGCGCGAAGTCGTTGGCCGCCAGCGCTTGTTCGGAGCCAGGCTTGCGCAGCCAGTTCATATACGCCGACGCCTGCTGCTGCGCAGGATCGGATGACAACGCTCGCGCAAACACATACGGATGCGGCGAGTTGATGATGATGAAGCGGTCGATCAGCTCGGGGAACTGCGCGGCCAGGTTCCAGCAGATCGCGCCGCCCCAGTCGTGGGCGACGATCGTACAGCGCTGGTAGCCCAGCACGCGGATGAACTGCACCAGATCCTCGACCAGCTGCTTCGGCTTGTAGGCCTCCACCGCAGCCGGCTTGCTGGACAGGTTGAAGCCGCGCAGATCGGGCGCGACCGCGAAATGCGTCTGGCCGAACTCGGCCAGTTGATGTTCCCATGCGTACCAGAACTCCGGAAAGCCGTGCACGAACAACATCAGCGGCTTGCCCGGCTCCCCTGCACTGCCGTAATGCAATCGCGTGCCGTTGGGCAGGTTCGCGAATTGCAGGTGATGAATCACGGCGGGTGCAGTCATCATGGTCTCCCTGGCTATCTCTGCCATCACAGGTCTCCCGATCGACGATGCAAGAAAGTGGCCAGGTCAGCCGCGCAGTGCGGCAACCAGGTTGGCGCGGACTTCCGGCTTGTCGCCGAACGGATCGCCAGGATTGCGCTGGTTGACGATGTCCTCCATGCGATGCCGAACCGTGGCCAGGGCCTGTGGGTGGGAATAAATATAGAAGCTTTCGTCGCGAATGGCGTCGAACGTCATCTGTGCAACATCGGCGGCAGTCACCTTGCCCGAATTGACTGCCTTGTCCGATAACGCCTGCGACACCAGCTGCGAGCGCGTGGGCGGTGCGTCGTTGGACAGACCCGCGGGCCGGTTGCGTTGCGACTGGCTGATGCCGGTCGGCACAAAGTACGGGCATAGCACCGAGCAATGCACCTGCTCGGTGACCAGGCTCAGATCCTGATACAGCGATTCCGACAGCGACACGACCGCGTGCTTCGACACGTTGTACACGCCCATGGCCGGCGGATTGAGCAGGCCCGCCATCGACGCCGTATTGACGATATGACCCTGGAACGACGGATCCTTCTGCGCGGCGGCCAGCATCAGCGGCGTGAAGATGCGCACACCGTGGATCACGCCATACAGGTTCACACCAAGCACCCAGTCCCAGTCCTTCTCGGTGTTTTCCCAGAGCAGGCCGCCAGCGCCCACACCGGCGTTGTTGAACAGCAGATGGACTTCGCCAAACGCGGTCATCGTGGCGTCTGCCAGCGCCTGCACCTGCTCGGCCTTCGACACGTCGGTGCGCAGGCCGATCACCTGGACACCCTGGGCCTTGAACTCGGCCACGGTGGTGTCGAGCGCATCCTCCTGGACGTCAGCCAGCACCAGCTTCATGCCAAGTTGCGCGCCGATTCGTGCAAATTCCTTGCCGAATCCGGACGCGCCGCCAGTGATCACGGCCACCTTGCCTTCGAACTGCTTCATGGTTGTCTCCTCCGCCTCTGATTTTTTGTGTCGGATGAATGCGTTCAGGCCGCGGCCTGGACGTGATAGTTCTGTCGCGGGAAATGCACGTTGACCGCACCAGCACGCGGATCCTGGCGACGGATCGTGACCACGCGCTCGCTCAGCGTCAGCAGCAGGCCGGACACCGGGTCTTTCGCGTAGTCGGTCGGTGTGACCGTCACGGCGTCGCCCGCGGCAAAGCCACCGCCGGGCAGAATCGTCGAGTCATGCGGCAGCGGATCGTGGTTGTACGCTTCGGCCACGGCCGATTCGGACGGAATCACGCGCAACTTGCCGTGCCCATACGCCTGCATGCGCGCGAACCACGTCTTGACCAGCGGATAGCCATCGAGCAGCGCGGCCAGCGGCGTGGCGCGGCGGATGAACCAGATGCAATGGAACAGCGAGAAATCCGCGATCGACAGCTCCGGACCGGCCACATGCTGCACGCCCGCCGCGAACTGTTCCTGCAAGCGCGCCAAGGTTTCGTGCAGCATGGCCGCCGCTTCGGGCAACGGCATGCGCAACGCGTTGGTATCGCCGCGCATCGCCTTGCGGTCGGCCATGAACGCCTGGATCTGTGCCGGTGTCAGGTGCGCCAGCATGGCCTGCACACCGGCCGGCTGCATGGTGTACGCCACCGTTGCCGTGAACAGCGCGCTGTCGATCCACGCAGCCGCGAGGCGCGACTGCGCCGCTTGCAAAGCAGGATAGAGCGGCGGATTCGGTGCCAGCCGGTCAAGTACTTCGCAGATCAGCGCCGAATCGCAGTAGATATCCGCGCCGATCTGCATCACCGGCGTGCGGCGATAGCCGCCGGTCAGCGCGATCACGTCGGGCTTGGGCATGATCGGCGGGATTTCCACCGCGTTCCAGGACAAGCCCTTGGCGCCCAGTACAAGGCGGACTTTTTCCGAGAACGGCGACGTGGCGTACTGGTGAAGAATGATGTCAGGCATCCTGCCTTTCCTTTTCGAGTGAGAGTGCAACCCTCTTAATCGAGCAGATCCGGCTGTTCTTTAACGATCCGCGCGTAAAGCGGCTGGAACTGGAACCATCCGGCCTGCGCCGTGCCGACGATCGAGTACGCCTGGCGCGCCGCCGCGTCGCTGATCGTGCGCGGCGGCTCGCCCGTGCGGGCCGCGGCCGATTCGGCCAGGATCTGCACCTGGCACGAGCGCTCCATCGTGATGAACCACCACGCGGCTTCGTCCACGGTCTTGCCGACCGTCAGCAGGCCATGATTCTGCAGGATTGCCGCCTTGTTGGCGCCCAGCGCGTTGGCAATGCGCTGGCCTTCGTCCAGTTCCACCACCACGCCACCAAAATCGTCGTACAGCGCGTGATCGTTATAGAACGCGCAGACGTCCTGTGTCAGCGGATCGAGCTTGCGGCCCAGTGTCGACCAGGCGCGTCCGTAAGTGCTGTGCGAATGCGCGGCCGCGACGGCGTCGCTGCGCGTCTGATGCACGCGCGAGTGAATCGCGAACGCGGCGGCGTTGACCGGATAATCGCCCTCGACCACGTTGCCGTGGTGATCGCAGCGGATCAGGTTCGATACCTTGACCTGGCTGAAATGGACGCCGAACGGATTGACCCAGAACGTGTCGGCAAACTCGGGGTCGCGCGCCGTGATATGGCCGGCCACGCCTTCGTCGAAGCCGAACTTCGAAAACAGCCGGAACGCCGCCGCCAGCCGTTGCTTGCGATGCAGGCGCTCCTGCGCCGGGGTGTCGAAGCTCGGTGGTCGCGGCAGGTTGCGGTAGCGGGCCTTGACCTCTTCGGACAAGCCCGCGGCGATGTCGTCGTTGTCCGCTGGCGATTGAGGGGCGTTCATGGCTGTCTCCGGTTCTTTTGCGGGAAGGTCGTGGCGCCGATACGCGCGGCGCCGCGCGGGTCAGGCGAGCTTGACCAGTTGCTTGCCGAAATTCTTGCCCTTGAGCAGGCCCATGAATGCTTCGGGCGCGCTGGCCAGGCCTTCGGCGATGCTTTCGCGGAACTTGAGCTTGCCCTGCGCCACGAAGCCGCCAAGCTCCTTGAGCGCCTGCGGCCAAACGTCCATGTGCTCGGAAACGATGAAGCCTTCGATCTTGCAACGCGACACCAGGATCGCGCGCGGGTTGCGCATCGGCATATCCTGGCCGTCGTAGCCGGCGATCAAGCCGCACACGGCGATGCGGGCAAACGGATTCAGGCGGGCCATCACCACATCGAGAATGTCGCCGCCGACGTTTTCAAAATAGCCGTCGACACCCTTGGGCGTGACCGCCTTGACCATCGCGTAGAGTTCCTTGGCGTCCTTGGCGGCCTTGTAGTCCACGCAGGCGTCGAAGCCCAGTTCGCCGGTCACGTAGTCGCACTTTTCCTTCCCGCCGGCCACACCCACCACATAGCAGCCCGCCAGCTTGGCCAGTTGGCCAACCACGCTGCCCACGGCGCCGGAAGCCGCGCTTACCACGATGGTTTCGCCCGCCTTCGGCGCGATGATCTTGTTCAGGCCGTACCACGCCGTCACGCCGGGCATGCCGACCGAACCCAGATAGGCCGAAAGCGGAATGTGGGTGGTATCGACCTTCTGCATGCCGCCGCCATCGGTCACGCCGATTTCCTGCCAGCCAAACATGCCGACCACCTTGTCGCCAACGTTCCACTTCGGATTCTTGCTGGCGATGACTTCGCCGACGGTGCCGCCGATCATTACCTCGTTCAACGGCTGCGGATCGGCATACGACTTGCCTTCGCCCATGCGGCCGCGCATGTACGGATCCAGCGACAGGAAATGATTGCGGACCATCACCTGGCCATCGGCCAGTTCGGGCACGGGCACTTCCTCCAGGCGGAAGTTATCGGGCGTGACCGCTGCAGTGGGGCGCGAGGCCAGGACGATGCGCTTGTAGGTTTGCTTCGACATATTCGTTTCCTTCGCTCTTGTGGAGGTACGTGAGTGGAGTGGAACAGCGCGACGGCGATCGGTCGATCAGCCGTCCGCGCCGGAATCGGCCGCACCGATCTGGCGCTTGGGCGGCTTGCGGTTGATGAACTTGAACGTGCCCGACGCCTTCGACACGATCTTGTCGTCGGCATCGACGATCTCGCCTTCGCAGAACACCATCGTCAACGTGCGATGCACGGCAACCCCGCGCGCCCTGAGCTTGCCGCGCCCGGGCGCCATGAAGCTGGTCTTCATTTCGATCGTCACGACGCCGCGGCCTTCGGCATCGGTCGAACGGCCGGCAATGGCCATGGCCACATCGAGCAGCGTCATGAGGACGCCGCCGTGCGCCATGTCCCAGCTGTTCTCGTGACGCTTCTGCAGGTCGAGCTCGATCTCGCTGCGGCCGCCCTCCATGTAGTTGCACAGCACGCCGAGATCGGCAAGAAAGGGAATATTGAGTTGGCGTTGAGTCATGGTCTGGGGCAACGAAAATATGTGGGCCGCATTATGCGCCCGGTTGCCGTGCGCGCATCGATGGATGCACGGCAAGCCTCTGCATCGTCAGACTGCGCTCACGCCACCATCCACGGCCAGCACCTGGCCGGTGATGTGCTTGCCGGCGTCGCTGGCAAACAGCAGCGCCGCGCCCTTCAGGTCTTCGTCGTCGCCGAGCCGGCGCAGCGGCACGCCTTCGCACATCTTTTCCACGCCAAGACGCTCCAGCGATCCCTTGGTCATCTTCGACGGAAAAAAGCCCGGCGCCAGCGCGTTCACGGTGATGTTGTGCTCGCCCCATTCCGCGGCCAGCGTGCGCGTGAAATTGATCACCGCGCCTTTGGACGTGTTGTAGGCAATGGTGTCCATCGATCCGGGCGGGTTGCCCGACAGGCCCGCAATCGACGCCACGTTGATGATGCGGCCGTGCCGCCGCGGAATCATCGACAGCTTGCCGATCTTCTGCGACAGCAGAAACAGCCCGCGGATGTTCAGGTTCATCACCTTGTCCCACGCTTCGATGGGATGGTCTTCGGCCGGCGCGCCCCAGGTGGCGCCGGCGTTGTTGACGAGGATGTCGACGTGGCCGAGCTTGGCCAGTGTTTCGTCGGCCAGCCGCGCGATGTCTTCGTCGCGCGCGCCGTCGGCGGCGATCCATTCGGCCTCGATGCCGCGCGCCTTCAGGTGCGCCTGCGCCGATTGCAGTTCGTCAGCCTTGCGGGCCGACAGCACCAGACGCGCGCCCTGCTCGCCCAGCGCCTCGGCAATCTGTAGGCCAAGGCCGCGCGAGCCGCCCGTGATCAGCGCGGTACGTCCCTTGAGGTCGAACAGTTGTTGAATGCTTCGCATGTTGTCTCCCATTTCTTGATAGTTCTCGCAGGGGCGCCCAGCGCAATGCGCTGGCGCTCCGCGGTTAAAACCAGGCGTCCTGCATGTCGAGCGTGGTGCGATCGAGCGACGCCAGCAGATCGAGCTGCGGGTAGATCCTGGGCAGTTCGAAGCGGAAGAAATACGCCGTGGCCGCCAGCTTGCCGCGATAGAAGTCAGCGTCGTCACCGTGGGCCGACGCCATCGCGGCGTGCGCCACCAGCGCCTGTTCGAGCCAGATCCACGCCACCACGACGTGGCCGAATGCTTCGAGATAGACCGATGCGTTGGCCAGCGTCACGCTCGGATCGCCGGCCGCCCACAAGGTGCGCGTGACTTCGGCCAGCCTCGCAGTGGCCGCGCCGAGCGCGCGGGCCTGCTCGCCCAGCGTGGCGTCGCCGCTGTTCGCCGCCTGTTCGCAGGTGGCCTGCACCCGCTTGCCGAGCAGCTGGAACGCGGCGCCATCCTGCATCACGACCTTGCGGCCCAGCAGGTCCAGACCCTGAATGCCATGCGTGCCTTCATGGATCGGGTTGAGGCGATTGTCGCGATAGAACTGCTCGACGTTGTATTCGCGTGTGTAGCCATAGCCGCCATGCACCTGGATCGCCAGGTTGTTGGCTTCCAGGCACCACTGTGACGGCCAGCTCTTGGCGATCGGCGTGAGGATATCGAGCAGCAGCGAAAGCTCGCGCTGTCGATCGGCCTGCCCGGCCGCCTTGGCGGCGTGTTCGTCGTCCACCAGCCGCGCGCAATAGAGATTCAGCGCCAGTCCGCCTTCCACATAGCTCTTTTGCGCCAGCAGCATGCGGCGCACATCGGCATGTTCGACCAGCTTGACCTGCGGCGACGCCGGATCCTTGCCTTGCGGGCCCATCGGGCGGCCCTGCGGGCGATTGCGCGCGTAATCGAGCGCGTGCAGGTAGCCGGTATAGCCCAGCGCGACGGCGCCCAGGCCGACGCCGATGCGCGCCTCGTTCATCATATGGAACATGCAGGCCAAGCCCTTGTGCGGCTCGCCCACCAGATAACCGATGGCGCCTGCCTTGCCGTTCGGGCGGTGTTTCATGCCTTCGCCGAAGTTCAGCAGGCAATTGGTCGTGCCGCGATAGCCCATCTTGTGGTTCAGGCCGGCCAATACGACATCGTTATGCTCGCCGAGCGACCCGTCCTCGTTGACCAGGAATTTCGGCACGATGAACAGCGAGATGCCTTTCACGCCCGGGATCAGCTTGCCATCCGGGCCGGGGATCTTGGCCAGCACAAGATGCACGATGTTGTCCGACAATTCGTGCTCGCCGGCCGAGATCCACATCTTGTTGCCACGCAGCCGGTATTGCTGGCCCAGCGGCGATTCGCCCTCGTAATCGGCGCGCGTGGTGATGTCGGACAGCGACGAACCCGCTTGCGGCTCCGAGAGACACATCGTGCCAAAGAACCGCCCTTCCAGTTCCGGTCGCACGAAGGTATCGATCTGCGCCGGCGTGCCGTGGGTCAGCAGCAGGTTTGCATTGCCGATGGTCAGAAACGGATATGAGCTGGTGCCGACGTTGGCGGCCTTGAAGTACGCGAATGCGGCTTTTTCCAGCGTCACCGGCAATTGCATGCCGCCGTACTCGTAGTCCTGCCCCGCCGCCATCAGGCCGGCCTCGCAGAATGCCTTCAGCGCGACCTTGACTTCGGGAATGATGGTGACCGTTTCGCCATCGAAATGCGGCTCCTGCGCGTCGCTTTTCTTGTTGTGCGGCGCAAACAGATCGGTGGCGATTTTCTCGCAGGTATCGAGCGCGGCGTCGAAAGTTTCTCGCGAATGATCTGCGTAGCGGGGAATCTGCGTCAGTGACTCGGCCTTCAGCCATTCGTACAGGACGAAATTGAGATCACGGCGGGAGAGAATCAGCGACATGGGAGAAGTGACTCCGGGCTGAAAACTGCGCGGCAGACAGCCGTCGCAAGGGATGGAAAATCACGCCTTCCCCGGCGTGCGGGAAAGGCGTGAAAAGCGTGTGCCGGGCCGCGCAGGCCCGGCAGGCATTACAGAACTTCGAACAGGCCGGCAGCACCCTGGCCGCCGCCGATGCACATCGTCACGACGACGTACTTGACGCCGCGGCGCTTGCCTTCGATCAGCCCGTGGCCGACCAGACGCGCGCCGGACACGCCATACGGGTGGCCCACGGCGATCGCGCCGCCGTTGACGTTCAGGCGATCCATCGGGATGCCCAGCTTGTCGGCGCAGTACAGCACCTGCACGGCGAACGCTTCGTTCAGCTCCCACAGGCCGATGTCCTCGACCTTGAGGCCGGTCTTCTTGAGCAGCTTTGGCACCGCGAACACCGGGCCGATGCCCATTTCATCGGGCTCGCAACCGGCCACGGCAAAGCCGCGGAACACGCCCAGCGGCTGCAGGCCCTTGGCGGCCGCCACGCGTGCGTTCATCACCACCGCGGCCGACGCGCCATCCGAAAACTGCGAGGCGTTGCCGGCCGTGATCACGCCGCCCGGCATTGCGGTGCGGATCTTCGAGACGCCTTCCAGCGTGGTGTCGGCGCGGATGCCTTCGTCGGCGTCAATGGTGACTTCGCGCGTCATCAGTTGGCCGGTCGCCTTGTCGGCTACGCCGGCCAGCACCGTGATCGGCACGATCTCGTCCTTGAACTTGCCGGCTTCCTGGGCAGCGGCGGCGCGCAACTGGCTCTGCACGCCGTACTCGTCCTGGCGCTCCTTCGGGATGTTGTAGCGCTTGGCGACGTTCTCGGCGGTCTGCAGCATGCTCCAGTAGATTTCCGGCTTATTCTTGTTCAGCCAGCTTTCCTGGATCATGTGGCGGTTCATCTCCTGCTGCACGCACGAGATCGATTCCACGCCGCCGGCCACGAAGATGTCGCCTTCGTCGGCAATCACGCGTTGCGCGGCCATGGCGATGGTCTGCAGGCCGGACGAGCAGAAGCGGTTCACGGTGGCGCCGGGCACGGTCACCGGGCAGCCGGCGCGCAGGGCGATCTGGCGCGCGATGTTGGCGCCGGTGGCGCCTTCAGGGTTGGCACAGCCCATCAGCACGTCTTCCACTTCGCCCGCTTCGATCTTGGCGCGCGCAATCGCGTGCTGCACGGCATGGCCGCCCAGCGTGGCGCCGTGGGTCATGTTGAAGGCGCCCTTCCAGCTCTTGGCCAGCCCGGTGCGGGCCGTGGATACGATGACTGCTTCGTTCATGTGTTGCTCCTCGGTATCTTGGTGTCTCTGCTAACTGCGAGAAATATTCGGTGGATGCGGTATCGGCCGTGCGTTTCAGGATTCGGGCAGCCAGGGATCGTGCTGACGGGCGGCAGCGGACAGCAGCGCTTCAGATGTCGTGCGTTCGACACCGGCATCGGCGAGCGCTCGCCATGCCCGGTCGAGCGATCCATCCAGATCGATCGCCCGGCACGCGTCCTCCACCACCACCGCATCGAAGCCCGCGGCGCGCGCATCGAGCGCGCTCCAGGCCACGCAGAAATCCGTTGCCAGTCCGACGCACACCACCCGGCGCACGCCGTGTTCGCGCAGGTATCCCGCCAATCCGGTGCGGGTGGTCCTGTCCGCTTCCACGAACGCGCTATAGCTGTCGACGCCGGCATGATGACCCTTGCGGATCAACAGCCGGGCGTGCGGCACATGCAGGTCCGCATGCAACGCCGCGCCGTGCGTGTCCTGTACGCAATGCTCGGGCCACAGCACCTGCTCGCCGTACGGCAGCATGATGGTCTGGAACGGCGTTGCGCCGGCGTGGCTGGCGGCAAACGACGCATGCCCCGCCGGATGCCAGTCCTGCGTCATCACCACATGCTCGAACGCGCTTGCCAGCCGGTTCACAACGCTCACCACCTCATCGCCACACGGCACGGCAAGCGCGCCGCCCGGCATGAAGTCGTTCTGAACATCGATCACCAGCAGGCAATCCTGCGCGCCGTAGGCCATGGTCCTGATCCCTATTTCCTATTCCCTGTTCCCTATGCCTTCCGATTCACGTCGTCGGTATCAGCCGTTGAAGCCCTTGCCTTCGTCCGCCAGCTTCTGCAGCAGCGGGGCAACCTGCCAGGCTTCGCCGTGATAACCCTTGGCGTAGCGCTTCATCGACTGGGCCACGTTGAACAGGCCGACCTGATCCGCGTAAAGCATCGGGCCGCCGCGGAACAGCGGGAAACCGTAGCCGGTCAGGTAAACCATGTCGATGTCCGAAGCCTTCGACGCGATGCCTTCTTCCAGAATCTTGGCGCCTTCATTGACCAGCGCGAACACCAGGCGCTCGACGATTTCCTCGTCGGAAATCTTGCGGCGCGTGATACCGAGTTCCTTGGAATGCTCGACGATCATGTCGTTGACCTGCTGGTTCGGGTACGGCTTGCGGTCGCCCGCCTTGTAGTCGTACCAGCCGGCGCCGGTCTTCTGGCCGAAGCGGCCGAGTTCGCAAAGCTTGTCGGCGGTCTTCGAATACTGGATGTCCGGCTTGTCCACGGCGCGGCGCTTGCGGATGGCCCAGCCGATGTCGTTGCCGGCCAGATCGCCCATGCGGAACGGGCCCATCGCAAAGCCGAACTTCTCGATCGCCTTGTCGACCTGTTCAGGCAGCGCGCCCTCGTCCAGCAGATACCCGGCCTGACGGCTGTACTGCTCGATCATGCGGTTGCCGATAAAGCCGTCGCAAACGCCCGACACCACGGCCGTCTTCTTGATCTTCTTGCCGAGTTGCATGACGGTGGCCAGCACGTCCTTGGCGGTCTTCTCGCCGCGCACCACTTCCAGCAGCTTCATTACGTTGGCAGGGCTGAAGAAGTGCATGCCCACCACATCCTGCGGGCGGCGCGTGAACGAGGCAATCTTGTTCACGTCCAGCGTGGACGTGTTGGAGGCCAGGATCGCACCGTCCTTCATCACTTCGTCCAGCTTCTTGAACACCGTTTCCTTGACGCCCATTTCCTCGAACACGGCCTCGATGACGAGGTCGGCGTCCTTGATATCGTCATAGGACAGCGTGGTGGTCAGCAGGCCCATGCGCTGCTCGACCTTTTCCTGCGTCAGCTTGCCCTTCTTGGCGCTGTTCTCGTAGTTCTTGCGGATGATGCCCACGCCGCGGTCGAGCGCTTCCTGCTTGGTTTCCAGCATCGTCACCGGGATGCCGGCGTTCAGGAAGTTCATGGTGATGCCGCCGCCCATGGTGCCGGCGCCGATCACGGCCACCTTCTCGATCTTGCGCACCGGCGTGCCTTCGGGCACATCGGGAATCTTGCTGGCGGCGCGCTCACCGAAGAACGCATGGCGCAGCGCGCGCGATTCCGGCGTTCCGACCAGGTACATGAAGCCTTCGCGTTCTTCCTTCAGGCCGGCCTCGAACGGCTTGAGCGAGGCCGCCACGGCGTCCACGCACTTGGCCGGCGCCGGGAAATTCTTGGCCACGGCGGCCACGGTATTGCGCGCAAAGGCCAGGAAGCCTTCCGGGTTCTCGTGGCGCACCTTCAGGTCGCGCACCTTCGGATGCGGGCCAGGCGCAGCCGCCACGCTCTGCGCAAACTTGACTGCGGCGGGCAGCACGTCGCCGTCGACCACTTCGTCGAACAGCTTCGAGCCGGCAAACTTTTCCGACGGAATCGCGGTGCCGGACACGATCATGTTGAGCGCGTGCTCCAGCCCGATCAGACGCGGCAGGCGCTGCGTGCCGCCGGCGCCCGGCAGCAGGCCGAGCTTGACCTCGGGCAGTGCGATCTGCGCGCCCTTGGCGGCCACGCGATAGTTGCAGCCCAGCGCCAGTTCCAGTCCGCCGCCCATGGCCACCGAGTGGATCGCCGCCACGACCGGCTTGGTCGAGGCTTCCAGCGAGCGGATCACCGAATGCAGCGTCGGCTCCTGCGTCGCCTTCGGCGTGTTGAATTCGCGGATGTCGGCGCCGCCCGAAAAAGCCTTGCCGGCGCCGGTGATGACCACTGCCTTGACGGCCGCATCATCCAGCGCACGGGTCAAGCCTTCGACGATGCCCAGGCGGGTACTGTGACCGAGGCCGTTGACGGGGGGATTGTCGAGCGTGATAACGGCTACGCCGTCCTGAACCTGATACTGCGCTGTCATAACGCGTTCCTTTGATGAAGTTTTTGTCTCGGGATTCGAATTCTCGAATGTAGGTACCGCCAGGATGCGGGTGGGTTCTGTTTGTGCCCCGCAATCCCTTGCCGCACAAGCCCTCCGGCTTGAAAGCGGGTCAAGCATACACAAAATAGCACGGTCGTTCAATTTCATTTTTCGGCCATGGAAATCGCGTCATGCGTGCTCTTCATGACGAGCTTTTCCGGCGTTCATGTTGATCCCGCACGCGCCGCGAAACCCTAAGGGGGAACCCCTACACCAGCGGTGCTGATGTGCTTGCAGAATGCTGCACGCCGCACATTCGCCCGGCCATCGCGACGCCAGAACGATTTTTTTGACGCCGGCCTCCAATCCACTAAAAAAGACACGGTAGACTCGCGCCTTTTCGTTTTTCGGCAGGCCGTCGCGCCCTTCCGGCCCACAAGGCACATTCGCGCGAGCCAACCACGCCGACGATCCAGCGACCCTGATGCCATCCCACCCACATCCCCATCAGCACCCCGTCGTCGAGCACGACGATCTGCACCGAAAACTCAAGGCCAGGCACCTGACGATGATTGCCCTGGGCGGCGCCATCGGCACCGGCCTGTTCGTGGCGTCCGGCGCGTCGATCGCGCAGTCGGGGCCCGGCGGCGCGTTGCTGGCGTACTGTCTGATCGGCCTGATGGTGTATTGCCTGATGACCAGTCTGGGAGAACTGGCGGTGCATATGCCCGTGGCGGGTTCGTTCGTGACCTACAGCGCGCTGTATGTCGATGAAGGTTTCGGCTTTGCCTTGGGCTGGAACTACTGGTTCAGCCTTGCCGTGACGATCGCGGTGGAGCTGACCGCCGCGCAACTGGTCATGCAGTACTGGTTCCCCGACGTGGCGGGCGTGTACTGGAGCGCAGCGTTCCTCTTCCTGATGTTCGTGCTCAACGCATTTTCGGTGCGTGGCTTTGGCGAAGCCGAGTACTGGTTCGCGCTGATCAAGGTGATTACGGTCATCGTGTTCCTCGGCGTTGGCACACTGATGATCTTTGGCGTGCTCAAGGGCGGCCCGCAGTCGGGCTGGCACAACTTCAGCGTCGGCGAGGCGCCCTTCGTCGGCGGGCTTCCCGGGATGTTCGCCGTGGCGATGATCGCGGGCTTCTCCTTTCAGGGCACCGAGACCGTTGGCGTGGCCGCTGGCGAGGCCGACGATCCGTCCCGGACGATTCCGCGCGCCATCCGGCAAACGTTCTGGCGCATTCTGATGTTCTACGTGGTGGCGATTCTGATCATCGGTGTGCTGATTCCCTACACCGACCCCAGCCTGCTGCGCAACGACGTGACCGATGTCGGCGTCAGCCCGTTCGCACTGGTGTTCCGGCACGCCGGCCTTGCCTTCGCGGCGGGCCTGATGAATGCCGTGGTGTTGACCGCGTTGTTGTCGGCCGGCACATCGAGCATGTATGTGTCCACGCGCATCCTGTACGGCCTGGCCGTCAGCGGTCGCGCGCCACGCGCATTCGGCAAGCTCACGCGCAGCGGCGTACCGTTCAACGCGCTGCTGCTCACCACAGCCATCGGCGCCTTGTGCTTTTTCAGTTCGCTGTTCGGCGACAAGGCGGTGTATCTGTGGCTGCTCAACACCTCGGCGATGACGGGATTCTTCGCGTGGTTCGGCATCGCCATCAGTCACTATCGGTTCCGCAAGGGACTGATCGCGCAAGGCTACAAGGTCACCGACCTGCCTTATCGGTCGCCGCTGTATCCTTTCGGCCCGATCTTTGCGGGGGTGCTTTGCCTGGTGATCGTGGCCGGACAGAACTATCAGGCCTTCAGCGATATACCGGGCCGCTGGCAGGAAATCCTGGCCACCTATATCGGCGTACCGGTGTTCCTGGCCTTGTGGCTCGGTTATCGACTGGCGAAGCGCACGCGCCTGATCGATTACGAGGACATGCCGTTCGATCTCGTGAAAAGGGACTGAGCCGGTCTGAAGGCCAGCGGAAGCCACGATCCAGATTGAGGACGAGGCGTCCAGGGAACAGGCGCCGCACGGGCGCCTTTTTTCATGCGCGCGGCTTGCAGCCCGGTATCAGACTTCGAGCCATTCCTTGCGGATTTGCGTGTTGGCTTTGAGTTCGGCCGGCGATCCTTCGAACACGATGTGCCCGTGGCCCATCACGTAGACACGCTGCGAGATGTCGAGTGCAATCGCCAGCTTCTGTTCGATCAGCAGCACCGACACGCCCCGCTCCTTGAGGGTCTTCAGGAATTCCCCCACCAGCGTCACGATCATTGGCGCCAGGCCCTCGGTCGGCTCGTCGATCAGGATCAGATCGGGATCGCCCATCAGCGTGCGGCACAGCGTCAGCATCTGCTGCTCGCCACCGGACAGAACGCCCGCGGCAGTGTGCTCGCGCTCCTTCAGCCGCGGAAACATGCGGTACATGTCGTCCACGCTCCAGCGCGGCTTGGCCTGCCGTGGATTGCGCTTTTCGCCGAGCAGCAGGTTCTGGCGCACGGTCAGCGTGGGGAAAATGTCGCGGTTCTCCGGGACGTAGCCGATGCCGGCATGGGCGATCTCGAAGGTGCGGCGGCCGAGGATTTCTTCGCCGCGCAGGCGTACCGACCCTTCGGCCTTCACCATCCCCAGGATGGCCTTGGCCATGGTCGAGCGGCCGACGCCATTGCGTCCCAGCAGCGCCACGATCTCGCCCGTGTCGACGTGCGCATCGACGCCGTGCAGGATGTGGCTCTTGCCGTAGTAGGCATGCAGCCCGGAAACTTCCAGCATGGGCTGGCTCATGCGTGCGCTCCTTCGACGGCCGGCTCGTCCAGCGTAGTGCCGAGATAAGCTTCCTTGACGCTGCGGTTGTTGCGGATCGCCTGCGGCGTATCGGTGGCGATGACCTCGCCGTAGACCAGCACGGAGATGCGGTCCGCCAGGCCGAACACCACGCTCATGTCATGCTCCACCATCACCAGCGTCTTGCCGACCGTCACCTTGCGGATCAGTTCGACAGCGTGATCCGATTCCGACCGGCTCATGCCCGCCGTGGGTTCGTCGAGCAGGATCACTTCTGCGCCGCCGGCGATGGTGATGCCGATTTCCAGCGCGCGTTGTTCCGCGTAGGTCAGCAGCCCGGCCTGCGTTTGGCGTCGATGCTGCATGCCGATCAGTTCCAGCACCTCCTCGGCGCGCTCGCGCGCATCGCGCAGCGCCGCCAGGCGATGCCAGAACGAATACTTGTAGCCCAGCGACCATAGCACCGCGCAGCGCAGGTTTTCGAACACGCTCAGGCGATGAAAGATGTTCGTGATCTGGAAGCTGCGCGACAGCCCCATGCGGTTGATCTCGAACGGGCGCATGCCGGCAATGCTTTGCCCGTTAAGCTTGACCGTGCCCGAAGTCGGCGCGAAGCGGCCCGAGATCAGGTTGAACGTGGTCGATTTTCCCGCGCCGTTCGGCCCGATCAGCGCGTGCCGCTCGCCCTTGCCAATCGACAGCGTGACGCCACGGATGATTTCGGTCTGCCCGAAGCGCTTGCGAACGTCGTTCAATTCCAGTGCGGCCGTCATGCCACGCCTCCCGTTTCCGCCTGGATGGCGTCCAGTTGCGCACGCACCTTCGCGCCGGTCCATCGCCATGCTGCATAACCGATGCCCCACAACGCCGCGGCCACGATCCATGGGGCCAGCGTGGCGGCGTCGAATCCAATGCCCAGCAGCGTCATGGCGGTCCCGTTGGCGCTATCGACTTGCACCTTGTAGATCATTTCGACGGTCAGGATCGTGGCGGCCAGCAGCACCAGCCCCGCGGCGCCGGCCTGCGCATAGGACGGCAGCATGCGGCCCAGTTTTTTCCTGGCCAGCAGCGGCACCTGCATCAACAGCAGGCTGGCGATACCGCCGGGCACGAACATCACCATCATCACGAAGAACAGGCCCAGGTACAGCAGCCACGCCTTGGTCAGATCCGACAGCGCCACCGCGAACAGCGTGAAGACGATCGCGCCGATCACCGGGCCGAAAAACACGCCCGCGCCGCCGATAAAGGCCGCCAGCAGCACGCCGCCCGAACGCACCGCGCTGACATTTTCTGCCGAGACGATCTCGAAGTTGATCGCGGAAAGCGCACCTGCGATGCCGGCGAAGAATGCCGACAGGATCAGCACCAGGTATCGCACGCGCTGGGTGTTGTAGCCGATGAATTCGACGCGCTCGGGATTGTCGCGCACGGCATTGGCAATGCGGCCGAGCGGCGTCTGCGTCCAGGCATACATCGCCACCATCGACAGGAAGCACCAGATCGCGATCAGGTAGTACACCTGGCGCCCCGGGCCGAACGTGATGCCCAGGAACGGATCGCCAACCACGCGGTTGGTGGAAATGCCGCCTTCGCCGCCGAAGAAATCCGGGAACATCAGCGAACTGGCGAAGACCATCTCGCCGATCCCCATGGTGATCATCGCGAAGGTGGTGCCGGACTTCTTGGTGGTGACGTAACCGAACACCACGCCGAAGAACGCGCCCGCCAGCCCGCCCACCAGCGGCAGCATCGACACGGGCAGCCAGACCTTGCCGGCGCCCACCATGTTCAGCACGTGCACTGCGATGAACGCGCCGAGGCCCGAATACACGGCGTGCCCGAAGGACAGCATGCCGGTCTGCCCGAGCAGCATGTTGTACGACAGCGCGAAAATGATCATGATGCCCATCTGCGACATCAGCGTCACGGCGAAACCGCCCGTGAAGATTAGCGGCATCACCAGCATCACCAGGGCCGTGGCGCTCCAGATGATCCAGCGCGCCAGATTCATCGGCTGGTAGCGCATGGTGCGTCCCGTCACCACCGGTTGCGGGCTTTGTTGCATCGTCGTCGACTCCATCGCCTAGCTCTCCCGGGTGCCCATGAGCCCGCGTGGGCGGAAAATCAGCATCACCACCATCAGCAGATAGGGCAGCACCGGTGCCACCTGGGCCACGGTAAGGTTCCACAGCGAGCTGAATGGCGTGGCGGCCGTGACCGTCATGCCGAGTGCGCCGAACAGGCCGGCCAGCGATGCGTCAACGGTGATCGCGAACGTCTGCAGCACGCCGATCAGGATCGACGCGATGAACGCCCCGACCAGTGAACCCATGCCGCCGACCACGGCGACCACGAAGACGATCGATCCCACCGCGGCCGCCATCGACGGCTCGGTGACGAACGCATTGCCGCCGATCACGCCGGCCAGCCCGGCAAGCGCCGCACCGCCGCCAAACACCATCATGAATACGCGCGGCACGTTGTGGCCCAGCGCCTCGACCATTTCGGGATGGGTCAGCGCGGCCTGGATGACCAGCCCGATGCGGGTGCGCGTCAGCACCAGATAGATCGCCAACAGCATGCCCAGCGACACCAGCATCATGAAGGCGCGGTACTTCGGGAACGACGAAGTGAACACGGTGAAGAGCGGGCCGTCGAGTTCGGCAGGGATCCGATACGGCACGGCGGCCAGCCCCCACACCAGCTTGACGCCCTCCTCGATCAGATACGCGAGCCCAAACGTAAACAGCAGCTCGGCCACGTGGCCGTACTTGTGCACCGTGCGCAGCCCGAAGCGTTCCACCAGCGCGCCTGCCCCGGCCACCAGCAGCGGCGCCAGGATCAGTGCGGGCCAGAAGCCGACCTTGCCGGCCAGCGTATAGGCGAAGTAGGCGCCCAGCATGTAGAAGCTGGCGTGCGCGAAGTTGAGCACGCCCATCATGCTGAAGATCAGCGTAAGTCCCGACGACAGCATGAACAGCAGCAAGCCGTAGCTGATGCCGTTCAGTAGCGATATGACAAAGAATTCCACGGCAAGTCCTCAGGGCCTTATTCAGGCGCCGGCGTCTGACCCGGCAAAAGCCATATTGTCAGGGGTTCCGGCGCAAGGCGGAACCCCGTACCGCATGTGGCCGGGCCGTCAGTTCGGCCGCTTCATCTGGCAGGACGTCGGCTGCGCCGCGACGAACTGGTCGAGCGCGGCGTCGGTCTTCCAGCCATAACCAGTGTTTTCCTGGTCAAACTTGATGTCCTTGCCGTTGACCTTGGTCCACGTCGCAACGACCAGCGGCTGCTGCGCCTGGTGGTCGGTGTTACGCATCTCCACGGTGCCGTTCATGCTCTCCACCTTCATGCCTTCCAGCGCCTTGGCCACCTTGACCGGATCGGTCGAGCCGGTCTCCTTCATGGCCTTGGCCAGCATGGCGATGCCCGTGTAAGAGGCCATCACGTAGAAGTCGTCGTTGTACTTCTTCTTGAAGCCCTCGACGATGTCGCCGCCGCGGAACGTCGGATTGTTCGGGTTGTAATAGCCGACGTACTTGACGTGTTCGGCGCCCGACGCGCCCATCGCCGTCGGTACGCCGGTGGTGGCCGCGTAGTAGGTGTAGTAGTTGACCGGCAGGCCCGCATCCTTGCCGGCCTTGATCAGCAGCGCGAGGTCGCTGCCCCAGTTGCCGGTGATCACCGTGTCGGCGCCCGATGCCTTGATCTTGGCCGCGTACGGCGCGAAGTCCTTCACCTGCGCCAGCGGATGCAGGTCGTCGCCGACGATCTGGATGTCGGGACGCTTGCGCTTCAGGTAATCCTTCGCCGCGCGCGCCACCTGGTGGCCGAACGAATAGTTCTGGTTGATCAGGTAGACCTTCTTGACCGCCGGATCCTTGGCCAGGAACGTGGTCAGGGCCTCCATCTTCATATCCGAATTGGCGTCGAGACGGAAATGCCAGTAATTGCACTTGCTGTTGGTCATGTCCGGGTCCACCGCCGCGTAGTTCAGGTAGACGATTTCCTTGCCCGGATTGCGCTCGTTGTGCTTGGCCACCGCGTCTTCAAGTGCCAACCCCACCGACGATCCGTTGCCCTGGACGATATAGCGGATGTTCTGGTCGACCGCCTGCTTCAGGATCGTCAGGCTTTCCTGCGGGCTGAGCTTGTTGTCGAAGCCCACCACCTCGAACTTGTGCGCGCCGGCCCAGTTCTTCTGATTGGCGACATCGGCCACGTATTGCCAGCTCTTGAGCTGGTTCTGCCCGACCGGGGCCATCAATCCCGACAGCGGATCGATGAAGGCGATCTTCACCGTATCGGCCGCCGCCACTCCCGAAACCAGCGCGGAACTCAGAGCAACTACTGCTGCCACACCGTTTACCAGCGGACGCAACTTCGTCATACCTGTCTCCTTCACGTTATTGTGGTTGGCCGATAGCAGCCGCCAACGCCCTCCTCGCGCGGGCGGCCGCATATCCGGTCATTTCTTCAGGATCGAACCACCGCGACAGCCCGGCGCCGCTGCGACGCAGGCCGGTGCGGCTTCAGGCGGGCAGCCTGTAGTCCTTGAACTGTTCGCGCAGCTTCAGCTTCTGCATCTTGCCGGTTGCGGTCAGCGGAATCTCGGTCACGAACGCCACGTCGTCCGGAATCCACCACTTGGCCACCTTGCCCTCGAAGAAAGCCAGCAGTTCCTCGCGCGTGACATCCATGTTGGCGCGCTTGACCACCACCAGCAGCGGGCGCTCGTCCCATTTGGGGTGATAGGCGGAAATGCACGCGGCCATGTGCACCGCCGGATGCGCGGCGGCCACGTTCTCGACGTCGATCGACGAAATCCACTCGCCCCCCGACTTGATCACGTCCTTGCTGCGGTCCGTGATCTGCATGTAGCCTTCCTCGTCGATCGTGGCCACGTCCCCGGTCGGGAACCAGCCATCGACCAGCGGATTGTTGTCGTTGCGATAGTAGTGGTCGATGACCCACGGGCCGCGCACCAGCAAATCGCCGAACGCCTTGCCGTCCCAGGGCAATTCGTTGCCCTCGCCGTCGACGATCTTCATGTCGACGCCGTAAATCACGCGGCCCTGTTTTTCCAGGATCTTGTGGCGGGCATCCTCTGGCAGGTCCTTGTGTCGCGCCAGCAGCTTGCACGATGTGCCCAGCGGCGACATCTCGGTCATGCCCCAGGCGTGGATCACTTCCACGTCCAGCGCCTCGAGTGCGCGGATCATCGCCGGCGGCGCGGCGGAGCCGCCGATCACGGTGCGGCGGAAAGTCGAGAACTTGAGCTTGTTCGACTGCACATACTGCAGCAGGCCAAGCCACACCGTCGGCACGCCGGCGGAGAACGTTACGCCTTCCTGCTCGAACAATTCGTAAAGCGATGCGCCGTCGAGCCGGGCGCCCGGGAACACCAGCTTCGCGCCGACCAGCGGCACCGAGTACGGCAGACCCCATGCGTTGACATGGAACATCGGCACCACCGGCAGGATCACGTCCTTGGCCGAGCAGCCCAGTGCATCGGGCAGCGCCGACGCATAGGAATGCAGCACCGTCGAGCGGTGCGAATACAGCGCGCCCTTCGGATTGCCCGTGGTACCCGACGTATAGCAAAGGCTGGACGCCTGGTTCTCGTCGAGATCGGGCCACGTGTAGTCGCCGTCCTGCGCGTCGATCAGATCCTCGTAGCAGAGCAGCGGAACCTTTGGATCGACCGGCATGTGCGCGCGGTCGCTCATCATCACCCAGCCCTTCACGTTCGGGCAATGCGGCGCCACGCCTTCCACCAGCGGCAGGAACGTGGCATCGAAGAACACGTACTGGTCGTCGGCGTGATTGACGATGTAGGCGATCTGCTCGGGAAACAGCCGCGGATTGACGGTATGGCAGACCGCGCCCATGCCGGACACGCCGTAGTAGATCTCGAGGTGACGGTAGCCATTCCACGCCAGCGTGCCCACCCGGTCGCCCTGCTGCACGCCCAGCGCCCCCAGCGCCTGCGCCAGCTTGCGCGCGCGCAGCTCGCAGTCCCGATAGGTATAGCGATGCAGATCACCTTCGGTTCGCCGCGAGACGATTTCCGTGCTGCCGTAGTAGCGTGCAGCGTGCTTGATGATGGAGGAAATGAGCAGCGGCGCGCTCATCATTTGACCCATCAATGCCATGAAGCGGTCTCCCGTCTGATTGTCTCGATCAAGAAAAAGCGAACAACCGTGCTTATTTTCGGCCGATCGCCCTCATACCCTGCAGCACTCAAAAAACTCTGAACTTGTCGATGATGATGTTGGTGGACTGACGCGCAGCGGACCTCTCTCGGGAACCGTACGCGCGCCCTGCCATGCATGGGATTGATGTCCACCATATGCGTCGCTTTTTGATTGGTCTGCGAGCAGCGGACAACCCTTGGCCGACAGGGGAAAACCGGTGCAAGTACAATACTGCGAGCCCCGATGCGTCTCAATATGTCGTTTTCCCCTAGCGCCGTGCACTGCACGCCCGCGCGCGCAAATGGGACAAGCCCACGGACGCATCTTTTCGATCGCGAATACGCAGCCGCAACACAGGCCACGACACAGGCAGCCGCCCCCAATGCCCACCGAATCCGACACCGCACCGCCGCGCGCGGCCGCTCCCGTAGCCTTTCCCGTGCCGTTCAACACGACGCCCGGCATTGCCTCGCTTGGCGAGCGTTTCTTTACGCGCCTCGCGCCCACGCCGCTGCCGTCCCCGTACCTCGTCAGCGTGGCGCCCGCCGCCGCGGCGCTGCTGGGCTGGGATGAGCCGGGCCTGCAGGCCGCTTCCAGGGACCCGGCCTTCCTCGACACGTTCGTCGGCAACCTCGTACCCGATTGGGCCGACCCGCTGGCCACGGTCTATTCCGGGCACCAGTTTGGCGTCTGGGCCGGCCAGCTTGGCGATGGACGCGCGATTCGCCTCGCCCAGGCGGCCATGCCCGACGGCCCGTGGGAAATCCAGCTCAAGGGCGCGGGACTGACACCCTATTCGCGCATGGCCGATGGCCGTGCCGTGCTGCGCTCGTCGATCCGCGAATACCTGTGCTCCGAAGCGATGCATGCGCTGGGCGTGCCGACCACGCGCGCGTTGTCGATCGTCGGCTCCGATGCGCCGGTGCGGCGCGAAACCATCGAGACGTCCGCGGTGGTCACGCGGCTGGCGCCCAGCTTCCTGCGCTTCGGCCATTTCGAGCATTTCGCGGCGCGCGAGGATCATGCCTCGCTCCGGCAGCTCGCCGATTTCGTGATCGACAACTTCTATCCCGCATGCCGCGATGCGGCCAATCCATACCAGGCGCTGTTGCGCGAGGTTTCGCTGCTGACGGCGGACATGGTGGCGCACTGGCAGGCGGTGGGTTTTTGCCATGGCGTCATGAACACCGACAACATGTCGATCCTTGGCCTCACGATCGACTACGGCCCGTTCGGTTTCCTGGACGCCTTCGACGCCAATCACATCTGCAACCATTCCGACCAGCAGGGCCGCTACGCGTATAGCCAGCAGCCGCAAATCGCGTTCTGGAACCTGCATTGCCTGGCGCAGGCGCTGCTGCCGCTGTGGCGCGATGCGTCGGCGGCCGACGCCGAGGCCGCCAAGAACGACGCGGTGGAGGCCGCGCGCGAAGCGCTCGATCCGTTCCGCGATCGCTACGCAGAGGCGTTTTTCCGCCACTATCGCGCCAAGCTTGGCCTGCGCGCCGCGCACGAACAGGACGAGGCGCTGATGACGGACCTGTTCCGCGTGCTGCACGCCAATCGCGTCGATTACACGTTGTTCTGGCGCGGCCTGGCGCAGGTGGATTCGCGCGATGGCGCGCACGATGCGCCGGTGCGGGACCTGTTCCTCGATCGTGCCGCCTGGGATGCGTGGGCCGCCCAATATCGCGCCCGGCTGCAGGCCGAACAATCGGACGACGCTGCGCGCAGGGTTGCAATGCTGCAAGTCAACCCGAAATACGTGCTCCGCAATCATTTGGCGGAAACCGCGATCCGCGCGGCGCGCGACAAGGATTTTTCTGAGGTGGACCGTCTGCTCGCCGTGCTGTCCAGGCCGTTCGACGAGCAACCGGAAGCCGAGCACTATGCAGCCTTGCCGCCAGACTGGGCATCGGGGCTGGAAGTCAGCTGCTCGTCGTAGCAGCACCCCAAACCGCCTTGCACCCTCGACCACGAAACAGGAAGCGAGATGACCACCACCAAGACCGACGCCGAATGGCGTGAGCAGTTGTCCGATATCGAATACCGTGTGACGCGCGAAGCGGCCACCGAACGCCCCTTCACTGGCCGCTATTGGGACCACTGGGACCAGGGCATCTACCATTGCGTGGGCTGCGGCACGCCGCTGTTCGAATCGGCCACCAAGTTCGACGCCGGATGCGGCTGGCCGAGCTACTTCCGGCCCATCAACGGCGAGGTAATTTCCGAACATGTCGACCATACGCACGGCATGACGCGCGTGGAAGTGCGCTGCAAGGAATGCGGCAGCCACCTGGGACATGTGTTCGAGGACGGCCCCGCGCCAACCGGTTTGCGCTATTGCATCAACTCGGCTGCGCTAAAATTCGACGATCGCGATCCGGCCGACCGCGGGTGAAGCCACCCGCACCCGGGACGCCTCGTCCGATCCGCCACGCGGATCGCCAGCAAGCCCGGCCGTCGGCCGGTCTTGCCTATCAGCCCTGGCCCGCATGAAATTTCTCTTCGACCTCTTCCCGGTCATCCTGTTTTTCGTCGCTTTCAAGCTGTTCGGCATCTATCCGGCAACCGCCGTCGCCATCGGCGCCACGGTGCTGCAAATCGCCTGGGTGCGCTTCCGGCACGGCAAGGTCGAGCCGATGCAATGGGTCAGCCTGGCCATCATTGGCGTGTTCGGCGGCGCGACGATCGTGCTGCACAACGACACCTTCATCAAATGGAAGCCGACCGTGCTGTACTGGCTGTTCGCGGTCACGCTGATCGGCTCGGTGATCGGCTGGCGCAAGAATCTGATCCGCGCCATGATGGAAAAGCAGGTAACGCTGCCCGATCCGATGTGGGGCCGGCTCAACACGGCCTGGGCCGTGTTCTTCGCCGCCATGGGCGCGCTGAACCTGTATGTCGCCTATCAGTTTTCCACCGACACGTGGGTCAACTTCAAGCTGTTCGGCAGCATGGGCCTGATGCTGGTGTTCATTGTGGCGCAAAGCATCTGGCTGTCGCGCCATATCCAGGAAACCCCTTCCCAGAACGGCCGTCCGGACTGACCGGCTGGCTTTCCGCCCTCACCCCATTTGCAAGGAATCCGGATGGCAGCCGATCCCGCCACCATCGAGGCGCTGCTTCGCGCAGCGCTGGCCCCTACCCACCTGAACGTGCACGACGACAGCGCGGCCCATGCCGGGCACGCCGGGGCGGCGTCGGGCGGGGGACATTACAACGTCCTGATCGTCAGCGAGCGGTTCGCCGGGCATTCGCGCGTGACGCGCCATCGTATGGTGTATGATGCGCTGCGCGAACTGTTCCCCTCGCAAATCCATGCGCTGGCCGTCAGCGCATACACCGACCAAGAATATCAATCCCGCGAAGCATCACGCGACGCTACTCGCAACTCTCAGATCTGACTCCATGAAGACCACCGTCCTCTCGTTCAGCCTGGCGGCTGTGCTCGCTGCTGGCAGCCTGCCCGCAATCGCCCAGAACGCCGCCGTTGTGAATGGCAAGCCCATCCCGTCGGCCAAGGTGGACAAGCTGATTGCCGGAACCGGCCAGCCCTCCTCGCCGGAACTGCGCGACCGTGCCCGCACCATGCTGATCGACCGGGAACTGCTGCTGCAGGAAGCCAACAAGCGTGGCATCACGCAGCGTCCCGATATTCAGGAGCAACTGGAACAGGCACGCCTGAATGTGCTGGCCGGCGCGGTATTCGAGGACTACGTCCGCACCCAGGGCGCCAACGACGACGAACTGCGCAAGCAATACGACAAGATCAAGTCGCAGTTCGGCAACGGCAAGGAATACCATGCCCGCCACATCCTCGTGGAGAAGGAAGCCGACGCCAAGGCGCTGATCGCCAAGATCAAGGCCGGCGCCAAGTTCGAGGACGTCGCCAAGGCTTCGTCGAAGGACACCGGATCGGCGGCCAATGGCGGCGATCTGGACTGGGCCAACAGCAGCAGCTACGTGCCCGAATTCTCGGCCGCGATGACCGGCCTGAAGAAGGGCCAGATGACCGATACGCCGGTCAAGACGCAGTTTGGCTGGCACATCATCGAGCTGGTGGACACGCGCGACGCGAAGATCCCGTCGTTCGAGGAAGTGAAGCCGCAGCTGCAGCAGATGTTGATGGGCGACCAGGCCTGGCAGCGCGAGCAATTCCAGGCGATGATGAAGTCGATCAAGGACAAGGCAAAAATCCAGTAAGCGGTGTTGCACTGGACATGAAAACCGGCGCCACTGCGCCGGTTTTTTTATGCCCATTTGCCATCGTGCGGGCTTCGGCACACATCGACACTATTGCCTTGTTTTCTCGGCGCGTGGCTCTCGGTAATATCGAAGCCATCGTCCGGGGCCGCCGCGCCATCGGCTGTCCGATCGGCAAAACGAGGAAATTTGAGTCATGGGCGTTACGAGCGGCTACTGGCAGATGTGGCACCTCTACTCCAGTGGCATCGTCTACTGCGCATTGGGGATGCCCCACATCGAATGCACCGGCTCGCGCTGGCGCCAGCTTCACCCCCACCTGCCCGCGCGCGACCGGTACGCGCAGTCCAAGTTGCTGCAAGCCACCATTGCCTTCATGGAAGTGCGCGGCGAGGTACCCGTGCCGCCGGGCTCGGACCGCCTGCGGCTGCTGTACTCGCGCTACCTGCCATGGAGCGCGCGCCAGCATGCCGAGCCGATCCGGCCCGTGGTGCAGCCGAACCCCGCCGCTTGAGATAACCGCGCCGACGGCGCTACCCGTGGGCACAAGCCGCGCAAGCCGCACGCCCACCTCCGCATCCGGACGAAAAAATGCCCGCCATTGCAGCGGGCATTTTTTCATCTCGGCCTGGGCCTGTCAGCCGACCCACTTGCGCGCGTTGCGGAACATGCGCATCCACGGGCTGCCGCCATCGGGAATGTCCTTCCACGCATCGGGCGCCCAGCTCATCGTGGCGGTTCGGAACACGCGTTCCGGGTGCGGCATCAGCGCGGTGAAGCGCCCATCGACGGTGGTCACCGACGTAATGCCCTGCGGCGATCCATTCGGGTTGAGCGGATACGTCTGCGTCACCACGCCGCGGTTGTCGACGAACCGAAGCGCCACGTCGACCTTGCCGATATCGCCCTGCTGCGAGAAATCGGCAAACCCCTCGCCGTGCGCGACGGCGATCGGGATGCGGCTGCCTTCCATGCCGGCAAAGAAAATCGACGGCGACTGCTGCACTTCCACCGTCACGAAGCGCGCTTCGTACTGTTCCGACTGGTTGCGCGTGAACTTCGGCCATGCGCCGGCGCCCGGAATGATCGGGGCCAGGTTGCTCAGCATCTGGCAGCCATTGCACACGCCCAGCGCGAAGGTGTCCTGACGGTTGAAGAACGCGGCGAACTGCTCGGCCATCTGGCCATTGAACAGGATCGTCTTGGCCCAGCCCTCGCCCGCGCCCAGCACGTCGCCGTAGCTGAAACCGCCGCAGGCTACAAAGCCCTTGAAATCGGTCAGGTTGGCGCGGCCGGCGATCAGGTCGCTCATATGCACGTCGACCGTATCGAAGCCGGCCAGATCCATGCTGTAGGCCATTTCGATCTGCGAATTGACGCCCTGCTCGCGCAGGATGGCAACGCGCGGACGGCTGCCGCTGGCGATAAACGGCGCGGCGATGTCCTGCGCCGGATCGAACGTCAGCACCGGGCTGATGCCGGGATCGGCGGCGTCGAGCAAGAGGTTGTACTCGCTGTCCGCGCAGTCCGGATTGTCACGCAGGCGCGCGATACGCCAGCTCACTTCGCTCCAGGTGCGCTGCAGGTCGGCCCGCGCGGCGCCGAACACCTTCTTGGCATCGCGATAGATCTCGATCTGGTCGTTGGCGTTGGGCTTGCCGATCACATGGCTGCAGGCCGAGAGCCCAGCCTCGCGCAGCACCGCGAACACCGCGTCGCGCTCCTCGGCGCGCACCTGGATCACGGCACCCAGTTCTTCCGAGAACAGCGCGCGCAGCGTGCGGTCGTTGCGCAGTTCGGCAACCTGTTGCGCCCAGTTCTTGGCGTCGCCGTAGTCCTGTTCCTGGTTCGGATCCAGCGTCAGCATGTCGACGTTCAGCGACACGCCGGTATGGCCGGCAAACGCCATTTCGGCCACCGCTGCCATCAGGCCGCCATCCGAGCGGTCGTGGTAGGCCAGCAGCTTGCCTGCGCGGTTCAAGCGCTGGATGACGTTGAAGAAATTCTTCAGGTCTTCCGGATTGTCGACGTCCGGCGCGCGATCGCCCACCTGCTGCGACACCTGCGCAAGGATGCTGCCGCCCATGCGGTTCTTGGCGCGGCCCAGATCGATGGCGATCAGCACGCTGTCGCCCAGGTCGGTGCGCAATTGCGGCGTCAGGGTCTTGTTGACGTCATCGACGGCAGCGAAAGCCGAAATGATCAGCGACACCGGCGCGACCACTTCCTTGTCGCCATCGGCATCGCTCCATTTGGTGCGCATCGACAGCGAATCCTTGCCCACCGGGATGCTGATGCCAAGCGCGGGGCACAGTTCCATGCCGACCGCGTGAACCGTGTCGTACAGTTTCGCGTCTTCGCCGGCCACGCCGCAGGCCGCCATCCAGTTGGCCGACAGCTTGACCTTGTCGAGGCTCTTTACCGGCGCGGCGGCCAGGTTCGTCAGCGCCTCGCCAACGGCCATGCGTCCCGAAGCCGGCGCGTCGATCACGGCCAGCGGGGTGCGCTCGCCCATCGTCATTGCCTCGCCGGTGCGGCCCTTGTAGTCGAGCGTGGTCACCGCCACGTCGGCCACCGGCACCTGCCACGGGCCGACCATCTGGTCGCGCGCATTCATGCCGCCCACGGTCCGGTCGCCAATCGTGATCAGGAACGACTTGCTGGCCACGGTCGGATGACGCAGCACATCGCGCACCGCCTGTTCCAGCGAGATGCCGGTGACATCGACCGGCGGCAGTTCCTGCGCCACGCGCTGCACGTCACGGTGCATGCGCGGCGGCTTGCCCAGCAGCACGTCCATCGGCATGTCTACCGGATAGTGCTCCTTGAGCGCGGCGTCCACGCTGGCGTCCACCAGCTGCAACTGCTTTTCTTCCGTGGCGATGCCGACTACGGCGAACGGCGAGCGCTCGCGTTCGCACATGGCCTGGAAGCGCGGCAGGTCGTTCGGGGCGATCGCCAGCACGTAGCGCTCTTGCGACTCGTTGCACCAGATTTCCGCCGGCGACAGGCCGGATTCTTCCAGATGCACCTGGCGCAGGTCGAAGCGCGCGCCGCGGCCGGCGCCATCCACCAGTTCCGGGAAGGCGTTCGAAATACCGCCAGCGCCGACGTCGTGGATCGACAGGATCGGGTTGTCTTCGCCAAGCTGCCAGCAGGCGTTGATCACTTCCTGCGCACGGCGCTCCATTTCGGGGTTGCCGCGCTGCACGGAGTCGAAATCGAGATCGGCCGTGTTGGTGCCGGTCGCCATCGAGCTGGCGGCGCCGCCGCCCATGCCGATGCGCATGCCGGGTCCGCCCAGTTGGATCAGCAGCGTGCCCGGGGGCAGCGGGTTCTTGTGGGTGTGGTTCGCATCGATATTGCCGATGCCGCCGGCGATCATGATCGGCTTGTGATAGCCGCGCACGGTGCCGCCCACGTTCTGCTCGTAGACGCGGAAATAACCGCCCAGGTTGGCGCGGCCGAACTCGTTGTTGAACGCCGCGCCGCCGAGCGGCCCTTCGATCATGATCTGCAGCGGCGATGCGATGCGGTCCGGCTTGCCGGTCACGCGGGGCTTGTCGTCGGGATTGCGGTGCGCCACCGGCTGGGCCGCGTCGCGCGCGTTTTCCCACGCTTCGACCGCATCGGGCAGCATCAGGTTGGAAACCGTAAAGCCCGTCAGGCCAGCCTTGGGCTTCGCGCCGCGGCCGGTCGCGCCTTCGTCGCGGATTTCGCCGCCGGCGCCAGTCGATGCGCCCGGGAACGGCGAGATCGCGGTCGGGTGGTTATGGGTTTCCACCTTCATCAGCGTGTGGGTCAGCGCTTCATGGCGACCGTACTTCTGGTCCGCGCCGCGCGGGAACCAGCGCTCGGCGACATCGCCTTCCATCACGGCCGAATTGTCCGAATAGGCGACGATCGAGCCCTGCGGATTCAACTGGTGCGTATTGCGGATCATCGCAAACAGCGATTTGTCCTGCGCAACGCCGTCAATGGTCCACGTGGCATTGAAGATCTTGTGGCGGCAATGCTCGCTGTTGGCCTGCGCGAACATCATCAGCTCGACATCGGTGGGATTGCGGCCGAGCTTGCCGTAGTTCTCCAGCAGATAGTCGATTTCGTCCTCGGACAGCGCCAGACCCATCGCGGTGTTGGCCTCGACCAGCGCGCTGCGGCCAGCCGAAATGTCGACGAACTGCAGCGGCTTGGCAGGCAGCTCCTGGAACAGGCCGGCCGCCTCCTCGCGCGAGGCGACGACGGTTTCGGTCATGCGATCGAACAGGTGCGCGGCCACGGCGGCGCGCGTACCGGCGTCGAGCGACTTGCGGCCACGCAGCAGGCCCTTCTTGCAGATCACCGTAATCTCGATGCCGCGCTCGATGCGATGCACGTGCGTCAGGCCGCAGTTGTGGGCGATGTCGGTGGCCTTGCTGGCCCACGGCGAGATCGTGCCAAAACGCGGGATCACCACGAAGCGGTCGCCCTCGGTCTGGGCCGGGAACGGCGCGCCGTAGGTCAGCATGGCGCCGATGCGCGACTGATCTTCGGCGGAAAGCGGCGTGTCCGAATCGACAAAATGCACGAACTGGCCGTGCACGGATTCAATATCGGCGTCGATTTGTTGGAGAGCGGCAAGCAGGCGTTGCTGACGGAAGGCAGAAAGCGCCAAAGCGCCGGGGAAGCACGAGAAATGCGCCATGATCGGTACGGTCAGGAGGCGAAGGAGGGTCGGGGCAGGCGGCCGCCGACACTGCTGAATGGAATGCCGGCTGGCGGGAAGCCGCTATTGTACCTTGTTGCGGCCCGCTTTTTGCATTGCGCAATGAACCGGCGGAGATTGGCGAGGCGAAAACCGGCCGCCAACGCCCGCCGGTGGCGGATCCGGCGCCCGGCGCAGACCGCCGTGCGTGGCCGCAGACCGGCTTGCGGCGCCCTTCAGAGTGACGTTGCCGAGCGCGCGGCCTGCTCGTACAGGCCGGTCAGCACGCGCAGCAGGCGTGCCAGTTCGCCGATTTCGACGTTTTCTTCGCTGCCTTCGGTGAAATTGCTGGTCAGGCACTGCTCGCGGATCTCCCGGTATTTGGCGCACGCGGCGGCGCCGGCGACGGTGGTGGCGTAGGTGGCCTCCTTGCCGACGCGTTCGCCGGCCACCAGGTCCAGGCCGACGAGTTTCTTCAGCGAATACGTCACCAGATGGGTGTCCTCGACGTTGAGCACGAAGCAGATATCGGCCAGCCGCTTGGCGCGCCCGCGATGGTTCACATGGTGCAGCACCAGCACATCGAGGAAGGTCAGGTCGCGCACGCCGGCCGCGCCCATGCAGCGCACCACCCAGCGGCTGTAGGCGTTGTAGGCGGTATTCAGGCCGAATTCGAACTCGGACAATTCCGGACTGCGCACGGACACCAGATGCGAGGACGAGACGATGTTCACGCCTGGGGCGCGTGCCAGCGGCGCGGCCCGGCCGGCGCCGGCGTCGGATGCGGCGTCTGGCTGGCGGACCGGGGCGGGCTTGCGGGCCATGGAAAATCTCCGTAGCTGAGACGAGGGGGTGACGATAGGAATGGCGATAGGTGAAAGCCCGAAGCGGCTTCGGGCAATTTCAGCTTGACAGTTTATCGGCGAATTATGAGCATGAATACCTTATTTCACCGAGGCAATGCGTGAATGCGGTCCGGTTCCGCGACGCCCTTCAGATGGTTAATCGCGCATGCTGCCTCACGCTGAATCGCCGGAATCGCCCCAACCTCTCCAATCGCTGGAATCGCTGGAATCGCTTCACACCGCGCTGCGCGCCGGCGTGGTCGACCGTGCCGGGCTGATCGCGCACGCCGCGGCGCGCGCGCAAAGCGAAGCCGGACGCGCGGTCTACCTGCACCAGACGTTCGCGGCCGCCAGCCAGGTGGCGCGCGCAGCCGATGCCGCCGCGGCTGCCGGCAAGCCTTTGCATCCGCTGGCCGGGCTGCCGGTTTCGATCAAGGATCTGTACGACGTGGCCGGCGAAGTCACGCGTGCTGCGTCGGCCGCGCGCCATGACGCCGCACCGGCCGCCGCGGATGCCACCGTCGTGGCGCGGCTGCGCGCGGTCGGCGCCGCATTGGTCGGCCGCACCAACATGACCGAATTTGCCTTCTCGGGCGTCGGCATCAATCCCCATTTCGGTACACCGGTGAACCCGTGCGACGCAGCCGTTGCACGCATTCCGGGCGGATCGTCGTCCGGCGCGGCAGTGTCGGTCGCCATCGGTTCGGCCGTCGCCGCGCTGGGCAGCGATACGGGCGGGTCGATCCGCATTCCCGCTGCGCTGTGCGGCATCACGGGCTACAAGCCCACGGCGCGCCGCGTGCCGCTTACCGGCGCCTACCCGCTGTCGTACACGCTGGACACCGCTTGCGCGATGGCGCGCACGCTGGCCGATTGCATTGCCGTCGACAGCGTAATCGCCGACGATGCGGTGATCCCCGCCGTGACCGCGCCTGCCGCGATCCGGCTGGCGATTCCGCGCCAGCTTGTCCTCGACGACCTCGACGAGACGGTGTCGCGCGCGTTCGACCGGGCCATCGGTCGGCTGTCGGCGGCTGGCGTACGCATCGAGCACGTGGACATGCCGGAGCTGAACGAACTGGCCGCGCTCAATGCCGCGGGCGGTTTTTCCGCACCGGAAGCCTTCGCGCATCATCGCGCGCTGATTGCCACACATCGTGATCGCTATGACCCGCGCGTGCTGATGCGCATCGAGCGCGGCGCGCAGATGAGTGCGGCCGACTATATCGCCCTGCATCGCGCGCGGCTGGACTGGATTGCGCGCATGACCGCGCGACTGGCGCCGTTCGACGCGGTGGTGTGTCCCACGGTGCCGATGGTAGCGCCGCCGATCGCCCCGCTGGTGGCCGACGACGCGCTGTTCGTGCGCACCAACGGGCTGCTGCTGCGCAATACATCCGTGTTCAATTTTCTCGACGGCTGCTCGGTGTCGCTGCCGTGCCAGGCGAGCGACGAACTGCCGGTCGGGCTGATGCTCTCGCACGGGCCGATGCGCGACGCGCAACTGCTGGGCACGGCCCTTGCATTGGAATCGATCGTTCAACCGTCACCGCGCGGGGGCTGAGCCACCTCCTTGCCGTGACCGCAGTACCGCGCCATGTCGCATACATCCGCGACCTGCGCGGCGGCAGTTCCAGGTAGTGCCAACCCGCGCGTACGGCCAGGCGCCCCGCGCAAAACACCAGGAGAGATCGAGATGCGAGTCAAGGCAACGGCAGTCGCGGCGGCGGCATTGCTGCTGGCCGCCACGGCGGCACGGGCGGATACCAAGTGGGACCTGCCGACCGGATATCCGGCCACCAATCTGCACACGGAAAACCTGCAGCAGATGGCCAACGATGTGGAGAAGGCCACGGGCGGCAAGCTCAAGATCGTCATCCATCCGAACGGCTCGCTGCTCAAGGCCAACGAGATCAAGCGCGGCGTTCAGACCGGCCAGGTGCAGATGGGCGAGATCCTGATGTCGCTGCTGGCCAACGAAAACCCCGTGTTTGGCGTCGATGCGGTGCCGTTCCTGGCCACCAGCTATGCGGAGTCGTACAAGCTGTGGCAGGCGTCGAAGCCCGTCACCGACAAGGTTCTGGATCGCCAGGGCATGAAGCTGCTGTACGCCGTGGCTTGGCCGCCGCAGGGCATCTATGCCAACAAGCCGATCAACAGCGCCGCCGACATGAAGGGCCTCAAATGGCGCGCCTATAACCCGGCCACGTCGAAGATCGCCGAACTGGTCAGCGCCCAGCCCGTGACGATCCAGGCGGCCGATCTGGCCCAGGCGCTGGCCACCGGCACCGTCAACTCCTTCATGTCGTCGGGCGCGACCGGCGTGGACACCAAGGTGTGGGAGTCGGTCAAGTATTTCTACACCGTCGATGCCTGGCTGCCCAAGAACATGCTGGTGGTCAGCAAGAAGGCCTTCAACGCGCTCGACAAACCCACCCAGGATGCACTGCTCAAGGCAGTGGCCGATGCGGAAAAGCGCGGCTGGCAGGTTTCCGAGCAGAAGACCCGCGACTATCTCGCCACGCTTGCGAAGAACGGCATGACGGTGGCGCCGCCCTCCGCCCAGCTCAAGACCGACATGCAGAAGGTGGGCGACACCATGGTCGGCGACTGGGCAAAAAGCGCGGGCGAGGACGGCAAGGCCATCCTGGACGCCTATCGCAAGTAATCCCGCCCGGCAGGGTAGTCATCGGCCCGGTCCAGCCGCGCGCGCCTCGCGCCCGCGCCGACCGGGTTCCCTCGTGTTGGCTGTGCCGCATTACAGGTAGCCTGTTACCGATATGGAAGCCCCCCTCCTTCGCAAGCGATGGCTCGACCATCTGCTTGACCTGTTCGCCGTGCTCGGCGCCCTTTGCATCCTTGCGGTCTGCATCATGATGATCGCGATGTCGGTCTCGCGTGAGACGCTGATCGTCCTCAAGGGCGGCGACGACATCGTGGCGTGGCTGTGCGCCGCGTCCGCATTCCTCGTGCTCGGCCAGACTTTCCAGCACGGCGGCATCGTGCGCGTGGAAATGATGCTCGACGCCGTCGGACCCCGTCGCCGCTGGGTGCTGGAAGCGCTGTCGCTGTCGATCTGCCTGGTGTTCGCCGCGTACGCCACCTGGGCGCTTGGCACGTTCGCGTGGCAGAGCTGGGACATCGGCGATGTTTCCCAGGGCCAGATCGTGATTCCGCTCTGGATGCCGCAAAGCTTTGCGGTACTGGGCGCCGTCGGCTTCATGCTGGCGGTCGGCGACGAATGGCTGCGCGTGATGCGCCGCCGCAAGCCGCGCTACCAGTTGGCGCAGGAAGCCAAACTCGCCGCGGGTGACTTCGGGGAGACCGTCTGATGAGCACGATACTTGTTGCGCTGGTCCTGCTGCTGGTGATGATCGTCTTCCTGGCGATCGGCGCGTGGATCCCCGTGGCGATCGCCGTCACGTCATGGGTGGGCCTGGTGGTCTTTTCCGATCACGATGCGCTCGTCAACCTGGCCAATGCGTGGTGGTCGTCCAGCGCGTCGTACACGCTGGCATCGCTGCCGTTGTTCGTGTGGATGGGCGAAATCCTGTTTCGCACCAAGCTGTCGGAACAGATGTTCAACGGCCTGTCGCCGTGGTTGAACTGGCTGCCCGGACGCCTGATGCATGTGAACATCCTGGGCTGCGGCATCTTCGGATCGGTGTCGGGCTCATCGGCGGCCACCTGCGCCACCATCGCCAAATCCGCCCTGCCCGAACTGACGCGGCGCGGCTACGATGAGCGTGTCACGCTCGGATCGCTGTCGTGCGCGGGCACGCTCGGCATCCTGATCCCGCCGTCGATCACCATGGTGGTGTACGCGGTCTCGGCCGATGTGTCGATCATCCGCGTGTTCCTGGCCGGCTTCCTGCCCGGGCTGCTGCTGATGCTGCTGTTCTCCGGCTATATCGTGGTATGGGCGCTGATGAATCCGGACAGGACGCCCGCCGCCGAGACCTTCGGCTGGCGCGCGCGCATGGCGTCGATCAGGCAACTGATGCCGTGCATCATCCTGATCGCGTTCATCACGTGGATCATGGTGGCCGGCTATTCCACCGCCACCGAGGCCGCGGCCTACGGCGTGGTGGCGTCGCTTGCGCTGGCCTGGGCGGGCGGGTCGCTGACGCGCAAGGCCTTCTGGGAAAGCCTGATGTCGGCCACGCGGTTGACCGCGATGATCATGTTCGTGCTGGGCGCCACGTCATTCCTGTCGGTCACCATGAGCTTCACGGGGATTCCGCGGGCGCTGGCCGAATGGGTGGCCGCGCTGCACCTGTCGCCCTGGGCGCTGATCGCGGTGCTGACGGTGATCTATATCCTGCTCGGCACGGCACTGGACGGCATATCGATGATCGCGCTCACCACCGCCACGGTCCTGCCGATGGTGCAGGCGGCCGGCTTCGATCTGGTATGGTTCGGCATCTTCATCGTGCTGCTGGTGGAGATTGCCGAGGTGACGCCGCCAGTCGGCTTCAACCTGTTCGTGCTCCAGAGCATGACCGGCAAGGACAGCAACTACATTGCGCGCGTGTCGTTGCCGTTCTTCATGATGATGGTGCTTGCCATCGCCATCGTCACCGTCTGGCCGGCCGTGGTCACGTGGCTGCCCGACGTGGTGATGGCCAAGGAGATCAAGTAGCCAAATAGCAAGTAGCAGCCACGCGCGGCACATCGACAGGGATCACCCAACCCCATGCACGTCATCGTGATCGGTGCCGGCGCCATCGGCGTCAGCACCGCGTGGTATCTGCGCCAGGCGGGTTTCGACGTCACTGTGCTGGAGCGGCGCGGCGCGCCCGCGCAGGAAGCCAGCTTCGGCAATGCCGGTGTGATCGCCCCCGGCTACGTGACGCCATGGGCCGCGCCCGGCATGCCGGGCAAGATCCTGCGCGCGATCTTCGCGCGGGAATCGCCGGTGCTGTTCCGGCCCAGCGCCGATCCCGCGATGTGGCAATGGATCGCCCGCTGGCTGCGCGAATGCCAGCTTGAACGCTACCGCGCCAACAAACTGCGCATGCAGCGCCTGGCGTTCTACAGCCGCACTTGCCTGCACGCGTTGCGCGCCGAACTGGCAATCGAATACGAACAGTCGCGTGGCTATCTGCAGTTGTTCCGCGCGCAGAAGGATCTCGACCTCGCAGGCCCGGCGCTGGCGTTGCTGCGCGAAAACAAGGTGCCGCATCGTCTGGTGGACGCGGTCGGCTGCCGGCAGATCGAGCCAGGCCTGACCACCGACACGCCGCTGGCAGGCGGGCTGCATCTGCCCGACGACGAATCGGGAAACTGCCCGATGTTTGTGCGTCGGCTGCACCAGCATGCCGAAGCCGCCGGCGTGCGATTCCGCTTCCAGGCCGATGTGGCGCGGCTGCGTGTGGGCGGGGGTCCGGCGTTGCAGGTGGAACTGACGCCCACGCATCCCGGCATAACTGCCGAAACGCTCGTCGCCGACCGCGTGGTGATGGCCGCCGGTGTCGGCAGCGCGCGCCTGCTGCGCCCGCTGGGACTGCGGCTGCCGCTGTATCCGGTCAAGGGTTACTCGGCCACGGTCATGGTGCGCGACGAACTGCAAGCGCCGCTCGGTGCGCTGATGGACGAATCGTTCAAGGTAGCCATTACGCGCCTGGGAAACCGCCTGCGCGTGGCCGGCACGGCTGAGCTGGGCTCGCGCAAACTGGATCTGCGGCCGGCCGCACTGAATACGCTGATCCGGGTGGCGCGCGACTGGTTTCCAGTCGCCGGACACTACCAGGAAGCGACACTTTGGGCAGGCGCCCGCCCGATGCTGCCGGACGGTCCGCCAGTCATCGGCGCGACGCGCATCCGCGGTCTTTTCCTGAATCTTGGCCACGGATCGACGGGCTGGGCGATGAGCTGCGGATCGGGCAAAATTGCCGCAGACCAGATTGCCGCCAGCGCTGGCCAGGGCGACGGGCCCGCCATCGACATGGAGGGCCTGACGCCGGCGCGCTATCGGCTGGCACCCGAGTCATCCGACACATGAATACCACCGCGCCCCCCTCTTCCGCTTCCAACCCGGCGCCGGACGCCGCATCGGCTTGGACCACGCTCGACGCCGCCGGCCGCGAACCGACGCCGCTGTACGACGTCGCAACGATCCGGCGCGTCGAACACGCGGGGCTGGCCGCGACGCCTGCGTTCACGCTGATGTCGCGCGCCGGCGCCGCGGCCGCCGAGTGGGTCGGCCAGCATGTCCCGCACGGACGCATCCTGTTTCTTGCGGGACAGGGCAACAACGGCGGCGACGCCCTGGTAGCGGCGACGCGCCTGCATCAGGCCGGGCGGCTGGTGGAAGCCTGGCTCGTGGCCGATCCTGACCGTCTGCCCGACGACGCCGCGCGTGCGTGGCTGGAGGCGCGCACGGCCGGCGTGCCCCTGCTGGTCATGCATGACGATCCCGACGCGGCGCTGCCGCCCTGGCCGTCCGGCTGCGCCGCAGTGGTCGACGGACTGCTCGGCATCGGACTCAACCGCCCGGCCGACGGCAGCATGGCGCGCTGGATCGATCATCTGAACCACGCGCATCTGCCCGTCTATGCGCTGGACATCCCAAGCGGGCTTTTTGCCGATACCGGCGCGGGCCACCCTGCCATTCGCGCACACCGCACGCTGACGTTTCTGGCGGCCAAGCCGGGCCTGCTGACGCTTGACGGCCGCGATTGCGCGGGCAAAATCGACATCGCGCCACTTGGCCTCGACTATCCCCCGGCAGAGCTGCCGGCCGCGGTCGTCAACCAGCCTGGCGGGTTCGACGCAACGCTGCCGCGGCGCGAACATTCGGCCAACAAGGGCCGGTTCGGCAGCCTGGCGGTGATCGGCGGCAATCTGGGCATGACGGGCGCGCCGTTGCTCGGTGCGCGCGCAGCGCTGCAGCTCGGCGCCGGTCGCGTTCATATCGGATTTCTCGCCCAGCCCGCGCCGTTGATCGATCCGATTCACCCGGAACTGATGCTGCATCCGGTGTCCGACCTTGCGCTCGACACCATGTCGGCGTTCGTGGTCGGTCCCGGCATGGGCAGCGGCGGCGTGGCGCGCAAGCTGCTGGCGCAAGTGATCGACGTTTGCGCCAATGCACAGCCTGGCTTGCCGATGGTGCTCGATGCCGACGCGCTGAATCTGCTGGCCGGCAACGCGGCGCTGGCCAAACAGTTGCGCGACAGCGGCGTGGACATCGTCATGACCCCACATCCGCTCGAAGCCGCGCGGCTGCTGGGCAGCGACGTTGCAACGGTGCAGCGCGACCGGCTGGTCAGCGCCCGCGCCTTGGCCGTCCAATGGCGCGCGACGGTCGTACTGAAGGGCTCGGGCACGGTGATCGCCACCGCGGACAACGCCCCGCCCGCCATCAATCCCACCGGCAATGCGGGGCTTTCCACCGCTGGCACCGGCGACGTGCTGGCGGGCATGATCGGTGCGCTGCTGGCCCAGGGCATGCCGATCGTCGCGGCGTCACGCGCGGCGGTGTGGATACATGGCCGCGCCGCCGATCGGCTGGTCGCTGAAGGCATCGGGCCGGCCGGCCTGACGGCCAGCGAGCTGTACCAGCCGGCCCGCGCCATCTTCAACGCGCTGCTGCAAGGCGACGCAGCGTGAACCCATCGGCCACGGCAGCCAGTGGCATGGACACGCGCCGGCGTCTGCTGACGGGCATCGCGCTGCTGGTCGTGGGCCAATGGATCCTGAGCCTGCTCGACGCCACGGGCAAGACGCTGACCCAGCAGGGGCTGCCCGTGGTCGCCGTGGCGTGGGTGCGCTATCTGGGCCATGTGGTGGCGATTTTCCTGCTGCTTGGCCCGGCGCGCTGGCAGCAGCAGTCGCGTCCCGCACAGCCTCGGCTCCAGTGGCTGCGCGGCGCACTGATGCTGGCTTCGACGCTGGTATTTTTCAGCGTGTTGCGCCTGATGCCGCTGGCCACTGCAACGGCGCTCAATTTCTGCGCGCCGCTGATCGTGGTCGCGCTGTCGCCGTGGCTGCTTGGCGAACGCCCAGGGCTGCATGCGCGCTGGACGCGGTGGCTTGGCGTCGGCATCGGCTTTGCGGGAATGCTGGTGGTGGTGCGCCCCGGCGGCGAACTCGATGCGTTCGGCGTGGGCCTGGGTCTGTTGTCGGCGCTGCTGTTCGCCTTGCTGCAGATGCTGACCCGACGCATCGCCGCACATGATGCGCCGATGACCACGCTGATCCAGAGCGGCGTGACCGGCGCCGCACTGACCACGGTGCTGGTCCCATTCTTCTGGTTCGAGGCAGTTCCCACCGTTACCCAGGGCATGTTGCTGCTGTCGGCCGGGCTGACTGGATCGATCGGGCACTACTTCGTGATCCGCGCGTTCCAATACGCCGATGCATCGTTTCTCAGTCCCTTCCTGTATCTGCAGATCCTCTCGGCAACGGCCATCGGCTATCTGGCCTTCGGCCATCTGCCCGACTGGACCACCGCCATCGGCATCGGCATCATCTGCGCAGGTGGCGTCTGCGTGGCGGGAGGCGAGCCGCTGTTGCGACGCATTGCCGCGCGCCTGCAGCGCTGAGGCGCCCGCCCGCGCACAAATCCCGATTCCCACGCGCGCGTCGGACATCGCCCGATACGACGCCGCACCGCGGCCTGCTACCGTTTGGGAGGACGTCGCAAGCAGCGTTACGATTTGCTGCCTTATCCCGTTATTGGGATCACATTGAGGCGATATACTTGCAACCGGCCCATCCCCCTGGGCATATTCCCGATTCTCAGAAGAACGCATGCCGACTGAATTCCACGCCTGGACCGCCCTTCGTCACCACTACGATGCCATCCGCGATACGCCGATGCAGGAGTGGTTTGCCGAAGCCGAGGCCGCCCGTCGCGTTGAGGATTTTTCGCTCGAAGCTGCGGGTCTTTATCTGGACTACTCGAAAAATCGCATCACGTTCGAGACCTTCGCGCTGCTGATGAAGCTGGCCGAGGAAGCGGGCGTGCCGCAGCGCCGCGACGCCATGTTCGCGGGCGAACATATCAACACCACCGAAGATCGCGCCGCGTTGCATGTGGCGCTGCGCGCCCTGCCCGACGCACCGTTCAAGGTGGACGGCCACTCGGTGATGTCCAGCATCCATGACGTGCTGCATCGCATGCGCGACTTTGCCGATCGGGTGCGCTCGGGCGCGTGGACCGGATTCACGGGCCAATCGATCACGGACATCGTCAATATCGGCATCGGCGGCTCCGATCTCGGTCCGCGCATGGTGTGCCGCGCATTGGCGCATCTGGCGGACCCGAGCGGTCCGCGCATGCACTTCGTCTCCAATGTCGACGGCACCGAACTGGCCGAAACGCTGGTGCGGCTGGATCCGTCGCGCACGCTGGTAATCGTCTGCTCGAAGACGTTCACCACGCTCGAAACCATGGCCAACGCATGCAGTATGCGCGAATGGTTTCTGCAGAATGGCGTGGCCGAGGACCAGCTTGCGCGCCATTTCGTCGCCGTGTCGACCAACCGCGAGGCGGTGGTCAAGTTCGGCATCGATCCCGCCAACATGTTCGAATTCTGGGACTGGATCGGCGGCCGGTTTTCGCTGTGGTCGTCGGTCGGTCTGTCGATCGCGCTGGCGGTTGGCTTCGATGCCTTCGACGATCTGCTGCTCGGCGGCCGGGCGATGGACGATCACTTCCGCACCGCTCCGCTGGCGCGCAACATGCCCGTCGTGATGGCCATGATCGGCATCTGGTATCGGAATTTCTTCGGCATGCCGACCAGCTGCCTGGCGCCGTACTCAACGTCGCTGGAACTGTTCCCCGCGTTCCTGCAGCAGCTGGAAATGGAAAGCAACGGCAAGTCGGTGCAGTTGAGCGGCGATGCGGTCCATGTGGACACCTCGCCGGTGGTCTGGGGATCGGCTGGCACCAACGGCCAGCACGCGTATTTCCAGATGATCCACCAGGGCTCCCAGATCGTGCCCGTCGACTTCGTCGCGCCGCTGGTGCCGCCCCGCGCCCTGCCGGGACACCACGCCAAATTGCTGGCGAACTGTTTTGCCCAAGCCGAAGCGCTGATGCGCGGGCGCAGCGCAGAGGAACTGCGCGCGGCCGGCGTCACCGACGAAGCGCGTCTGCCGCATCTGGTATTCGAAGGCAACCGCCCCAGCAATACGCTGCTGATGGAAGACCTGACTCCGCATGTGCTGGGTGCGCTGATTGCGCTATACGAACACCGGACGTTCGTTCAGGGCGTGGTGTGGAATATCAATTCGTTCGACCAGTGGGGCGTGGAGCTGGGCAAGATCCTGGCGCGCCCGATCGAATCGGAGCTGACCGGCCGCGGCACCGCCGCGCACGATGCGTCGACCGCCGCCCTGATCGCGCGCGCGCGTCGTGTGCTCACGCGCGGCTGATCGCCTCTGTTTGCCAGGCGCCCTGTGCGCCTGTGCGTCTTCGGCTTCAGACTGCGGTACCCATCAGTTCGTCACTGGCCACCCGGCCAGTGTCGATCGTCAGGATGCGGCCGCAGCGGGCGGCCACGGAGCGGTCATGCGTGACCAGGACCAGCGTCGATCCGGCATCGCGATTCAGTTCGAACATCAGCGCGATCACGGCCTCGCCGGTTGCCGTGTCGAGGCTGCCGGTCGGCTCGTCCGCGAACAGGATGTCCGGGCGCGCCACAAACGCGCGGGCCAGCGCCACGCGCTGCTGTTCACCGCCAGACAGCGTGCGCGGATAGTGTGTCAGCCGCTTGCCAAGTCCGACCCGCTCGAGCATTTCGGTGGCGCGCTCGCGCACGCGATCGGTCTCGCCGCGCAATTCGAGCGGCAGCATGACATTTTCGAGTGCCGTCAGATGGCCGACCAGCTGAAACGACTGGAACACGAAGCCGACATGCCTGCCGCGCAGTGCTGCGCGCCCGTCCTCGTCAAGCTGGAACAGGTCCTGGCCGTGCAGCCGGACGGCGCCCGTGGTCGGCAGATCGAGTCCGGCCAGCAAACCGAGCAGCGTCGACTTGCCCGAACCCGACGCGCCAACAATGGCCAGCGTCTCGCCGGCCGTGACGGAAAACGAGACGTCATGCAAAATCGTCAACGAACCCGTGGCGTCGGAAACGGTCTTTCCGAGAGACTCGACAGCAAGAATGGATGAGGACATGCGCGAGAGAATAGGAAACGTTGTACGCCGGCGATTGCTGGCGGCTTGTTGTGCGACCGCCTTCGCGGCATTCGGTTCACAACTGGCGCTGGCCCAGCCCGCACCGCGCGCCGCTCCATCGCTGCTGATACTTGGCGACAGCCTGTCCGCCGAGTATGGCATCGCGCGCGGGACCGGCTGGGTCAGCCTGCTACAGGAACGGCTGCGCCGCGAGCGCTTCGATTATAGCGTTGTGAACGCAAGCATCAGCGGCGAGACCACGGTCGGCGGCAAAACCCGCCTGCCCGACCTGCTGCAGCGGCACAAGCCCGCCATCGTGCTGGTCGAACTGGGCGCCAACGACGCCCTGCGCGGGCTGCCCCTGCCGTCGACCGAAACCAATCTGCGCACCATTGTCGGCAGCGCGCAAAAGGCCGGGGCGAAAGTCGTGCTGATCGGCATGCGCATTCCGCCCAACTACGGCCCCGACTATACGGAGCGCTTTTTTCAGCTGTTTCCGAAAGTCGCGAAGGAATCGGGCGCGCAGCTCGTGCCGTTCCTGCTGGACCGCGTCATCACGCGGCCCGACTGGTTTCAGGACGACCGCATCCACCCGACTTCGGCAGCCCAGGCCACGTTGCTCGACAATGTCTGGCCCGTGTTGAAACCGCTGTTGAAGCCGGCTCCATCTTCGCGTTGATCGCCTAGGCCGGATTTGCACCGGCCTTTACTCCACGCTTGGATACCGCGTCGACAAAACAAAAAGCCCCTGCGGCCAATGCCTGCAGGGGCTTTTGTCACTCGGGATCCGAGCGACCTAGCGCGCGTCAGCCTCGCTGGCGGGTGCTGCATCCTCGGTCTTCGTCGGATGCAGGATCTTCACCTTCGCCTGGGCCTTCAACGCATCATAGAAGGCAGCGAGTTCTGTCTGGCCGGCCAGCTGGCTCAACTGCTGCGCGTCGGCATCCCGCTGCCCCGGATTCGAGGGCGCGGGCGTGCCGACCTTAGTGATCCGGTAGATGGCATAGCCATCGGCACCGAGATCGACGCCGACCAGCGAAGGCACCTTCGACGCATCGGCGCGCATGATCGCTTCCAAGGCCTTCGGAGACACACCATCGGCCTTGGTGCGCGACACGGTCATCACCGGACCGAAGCCTTCGGCAGCACCGCTCTTCTTGAGCGTTTCCAGTCGCGCTTCGCCATCCTTGCGGGCAAGTTCGGCCGCTTGCTGGACAATATAGGCTTGGCGGACCTGCGCTTCGACGTCCTCGAACTTGCGCGCCGCCGCGGGGCGGTAGTCGACGATGCGCGCCGATACCAGCGTCGTGGGGCCGACCTGAACCGCTTCGATGTTGCGCTTGCTCTTGATCGCATCGTCGCTAAACAGGGCCTTCAGCACCTTCTCGTTGTTCAGCGGGCTATCCTTGAGCGCCGGGTTCGGCTGGCGCGTCACGTCGTCGGCGGTCTGGATCGTCAGCTTGAACTTGTCGGCCGCCGGCTTGAGGCTGTCCGACTGCTCGTAGACCATGTTGCCGAACGCATCGGCCTGCTCGGCGTATTTCTTGCCGGCCAGTTGCTTCTTCAGTTCACCTTCCAGCTCCGCACGCACCGCTTCCAACGGCTGCGTCTGCGCCGGCTTGATGCCGGTGAGCTTGATGATGTGGTAGCCGTAGTCGGTCTCGACGAGGTCGCTGATCTGGTTTTCCTTCAGCGCATACATTGCATCCTCGAACGGCTTGACCAGTGCGCCGCGGCCCATGAAACCGAGATCGCCGCCCTTTTCGGCCGAGCCGGGATCCTGCGAATTCTTCTTCGCCACATCGGCAAACGTCTCGGGATGCTTGCGCACTTCGTCGAGCAGCTTCTGCGCCTTTTCCTTGGCGGCCTGGCGGTCCGCCGGCTTGGCGTCCTTGGGCGAGGTGATCAGGATATGGCTGGCGCGCCGTTGTTCGTCAACGCGGAAGCGCTGGATATTGCTGTCGTAATAGGACTTCAGCTCTTCCGGGGAAACCTGCTGGCTGGCGGCCAGCGCATCGCCAGACAACACGACGTACTCGACCTTCGCCTGCTCCGGCGTGGTGTATGCGGCCAGATGCGATTCGTAATAGGCCTTCAGCGCGGCGGCGTCGGGCGAGACCTTCGACGTGAAATCCGCAGGCTTGATCGTCAGCGCCTGCACATCGCGCTGTTGGTCACGGATGGCAATCAGCCGGTCCAGCAAGGACTTCGGAACGAAGGCCGTGGTGCCGACGGCAGCGCCAAGCTGTTGCGATGCAAGCTCGAAGCGAATGCGCGAATCGAGTTGATCCGGCGTCATGCCCTGCGCGGCCAGCAACTGCACATAGGCCTTTTCGTCAAACTTGCCATCCGCCGTACGCAACTGCGCGACTGCGGGAATGCTCTGGATTGCCTGGCGCACCTGCTCGTTCGAAGCGGTCAGATATTTCTTCGCCGTCACGTCGGAAATCACGCGCTGCAGGATCAGCTGATCGAGCACCGACTGGCGCGCGGCGGCACCTTCGAACATGCGCGGGTCATAGTTATTGCCGAGCATCTGGCGCATGCGTTCGCTCTGATCCCGCACCACGTTATCAACTTCCTGGACGGTGATGGCCCGGCCGTCGACCTTGGCGGCGTCGTGCGAGCTGTCCATGAAGCGCGAGTAGCTCTCGACGCCGAAGAACACGAACGACGGGAAGACGAGCACCAGCAGCAGCAAAAGCATCAAGCGCCGGTTATTGCGTACGAAATCAAGCATGCTGATCGGGTAAAAGGTTGGGCCTTGGGCCGATGGTCAAACCTTGCGATTCTAGCAGGTATGGAACTCCAGACAGCGGCAATCCCACGCTTGCGCGCAATATCTGACGCGAAAGGGATTTACAGTGCGTGCGCTGCGCGATGCGTCGCGCGCTCGCGGCGCAAGGCTTTCCGCATCGAGCCGACACGCATCGGATCGAATATGGAATGCATGCCTGAAAAACAAAAAAGCCCGCTGATGCGGGCAATTTTCGTTTGGCGGAGTGGACGGGACTCGAACCCGCGACCCCCGGCGTGACAGGCCGGTATTCTAACCGACTGAACTACCACTCCGTGTCGGTCCCTGGCTTGGCAACATGCTGGCGTGCAATGGTGAAGTGGTGGGTGCTGAGGGGCTCGAACCCCCGACCTACGCCTTGTAAGGGCGCCGCTCTACCAACTGAGCTAAGCACCCACTAGACCATTGCAAGCGATTGCCTGCAGGGTAATCTCGCTTCGCACGATTCGGCGGTTACTGCTTTGTTGCCGCTGTTTGCGTTGCGAGGCCGCGATTGTAATACGAGAGTTTTCGATTTGCCAAGTCTTGATTGCAAGATTCTTGCGGGCCTCGCCTGCCATATCGAGTGACCGGATGCGGGCGCCTGTGCACGCAAACAAAAACGCCGCAGGAATTACCCTGCGGCGTTCGAACGGCGGATGACGCGACGCTCAGTGATGAATACGCTCGACCTGCGCGGCGGCCTTGTCTGCCACTTCGGCAGGCTTGGCTTCTTCGTCAGGCAGCGGCTCGGGCTTGCGCTCGAGTGCCAGCTCCAGCACCTTGTCGATCCAGCGCACCGGCACGATCTCGATGGCGTTTTTGACGTTGTCGGGGATGTCCGACAGGTCCTTCACGTTTTCCTCAGGGATCAGCGCCAGCTTGATGCCGCCACGGTGGGCTGCCAGCAACTTCTCCTTGAGGCCACCGATCGGCAGCACTTCGCCGCGCAGCGTGATTTCACCGGTCATTGCGACGTCGGCGCGCACCGGAATGCCCGTTAACACCGAGACCAGCACCGTGGTCATCGCAATGCCTGCCGACGGGCCATCCTTCGGCGTGGCGCCTTCGGGCACGTGGATGTGAATGTCGCGCTTCTCGAACATCTCATCCGCGATACCCAGACGGCGCGCACGCGAGCGCACGACCGACCGCGCCGCTTCGACCGATTCCTTCATCACGTCGCCGAGCGAACCCGTACGCGAGATGTTGCCCTTGCCCGGCATGATCGCGGCTTCGATCGTCAGCAGATCGCCGCCGACTTCGGTCCACGCCAGACCGGTCACCTGGCCCACCTGGTTTTCCTTGCCGGCCAGGCCGAAGTCGTACTTGCGTACACCAAGGAATTTATCCAGGTTGTCGGAATCCACCTTCACCGCACCGGATTCCTTCTTGAGCAGCAGCAGCTTGACCACCTTGCGGGCAATCTTCGACACCTCGCGTTCCAGCGAACGTACGCCCGCTTCACGGGTGTAGTAGCGGATGATGTCGCGGATCGCTGCCTCGGTGACCTCGATCTCGCCCTGCTTCAGGCCATTGTTGCGAATCTGCTTCGGCAACAGGTAGCGCGTCGCAATGTTGACCTTCTCGTCCTCGGTATAGCCAGACAAGCGGATCACTTCCATACGATCGAGCAGCGGCGGCGGGATGTTCAGCGAGTTCGACGTCGCCACGAACATCACGTCGGACAGATCGAAATCGACCTCGATGTAGTGATCCTGGAACGTGTGGTTTTGCTCGGGATCGAGCACCTCCAGCAACGCCGACGAAGGATCGCCACGGAAATCCATGCCCATCTTGTCGATTTCGTCGAGCAGGAAAAGCGGATTGCGCACGCCGACCTTCGACAGGCTTTGCAGGATCTTGCCCGGCATCGAGCCGATATAGGTGCGACGGTGGCCGCGGATCTCGGCCTCGTCACGCACGCCGCCCAGCGCCATGCGCACGAACTTGCGGTTCGTGGCGCGCGCCACCGACTGGCCGAGCGAGGTCTTGCCCACGCCGGGAGGCCCAACCAGGCACAGAATCGGCGCCTTGAGCTTGTCGACGCGCTGTTGCACGGCAAGATACTCGAGGATACGTTCCTTGACCTTTTCGAGGCCGTAGTGATCCTCGTCGAGCACGCGCTCGGCGTTTGCCAGGTCGTTGTTGACCTTGCTCTTCTTGCGCCACGGCAGGTTTACCAGCGTGTCGATGTAGTTGCGCACGACAGTCGCTTCGGCCGACATCGGCGACATCAGCTTGAGCTTCTTGAACTCCGCTTCGGCCTTCTTCTTGGCTTCCTTGGGCATGCGGGCCGCCTTGATTCGCTTGTCCAGCTCTTCAAGATCAGCGCCTTCCTCGCCCTCGCCCAGTTCCTTCTGGATCGCCTTGACCTGTTCGTTCAGGTAGTACTCGCGCTGACTCTTTTCCATCTGGCGCTTGACGCGGCCACGGATGCGCTTTTCCACCTGCAGGATATCGATCTCGCCCTCGAGCTGCGACAGCAGGCTCTCCAGACGCTCGGTCACCTTCACCATTTCCAAGATCTTCTGCTTTTGCTCGAGCTTGATCGGCAAATGCGCGGCAATGGTGTCGGCCAGGCGGCCGGCCTCGTCGATGCCCGACAGCGACGTGAGGATCTCCGGGGGGATCTTCTTGTTGAGTTTTACGTACTGGTCGAATTGCGACACGATCGCACGGCGCAATGCCTCGGTCTCGGCCGATTCGACGGGTGCTGGCGGCACAGGCACGGCTTCGCACATGAAGTGCGAATCGTCCTCGCTCACCTCGGTGATGTTTGCACGTTGCGTACCCTCGACAAGCACCTTTACGGTCCCGTCGGGCAGCTTCAGCATTTGCAGGATATTGGCGATGCAACCGACCTCGTAGAGGTCTTCGGCAGTCGGTTCGTCTTTGGCGGCCGCTTTTTGCGCCACGAGCATGATGCTCTTACCCGACTCCATCGCAGTCTCAAGCGCCTTGATGGACTTCGGGCGACCCACGAACAGTGGGATCACCATGTGCGGAAACACCACCACGTCGCGCAACGGCAACAGTGGAAGGCGAATCGGCTCAGCCGGGAGGAGTTGTGTTCCGGACATCATTTTCCCCAGTCAGTCATTTAAGGCGTAAATAGGGTCACGGGAATCGATTGCAAGATACCCGTCATCAATTCCGTGCACAAAACGTGCTGCAAACTGCACCTGTGACCCCCAGTGAAACAGCATACCCGCGTTTGCTCCCGTTCGTTTGTGGAATTGAAGAAAAAAAGCCGTTCGCTTCCCTGCGAACGGCCGCTTGAAAATTTCGCCAGTCTGGTAAGGACCCCGCGGGTCCGGCGCATACGGCGTCAGTGCGATCTCCGCGTTCAGTTGGACCCCGCCACCTTGGGCTGCTGCTCCTCATACATCAGGAGCGGCGGCGCATCGCCGGTGATGGTGTTTTCGTCGATCACCACTTTCTGGACGCCCTTGTAGTTCGGCAGGTCGTACATCACGTCCATCAGCGATTGCTCGAGGATCGAGCGCAGTCCGCGGGCGCCGGTCTTGCGGCGGATCGCCTTGCGGGCAATGGCCGTCAGCGCGGCCGGACGAATTTCCAGTTCGACGCCTTCCATCGCCAGCAGCTTCTGATATTGCTTGACCAGCGCATTCTTGGGCTCGACCAGAATCTGCATCAGCGCGGCTTCGTCCAGCTTGGCCAGCGTGGCAACCACCGGCAGGCGCCCGATCAGTTCAGGAATCAGGCCGAACTTGATCAGATCTTCCGGCTCGGTCTGCGGCAGCACTTCGCTCGCGTCGCGCTCTTCCTTGCTTTGCACTTGCGCGTCGAAGCCGATACCGGTCTTGTCCGAACGCTGCATGATGACCTTTTCGAGGCCGTCGAACGCACCGCCGCAAATGAACAGGATGTTGGTGGTGTCCACCTGCAGGAAATCCTGGTTCGGATGCTTGCGGCCGCCCTGCGGAGGCACCGAGGCCATGGTGCCTTCGATCAGCTTCAGCAGCGCCTGCTGGACGCCTTCGCCAGACACGTCGCGCGTAATCGACGGGTTATCCGACTTGCGTGAGATCTTGTCGATTTCGTCGATGTAGACGATGCCGCGCTGCGCCTTTTCGACTTCGTAATTGCAGTTCTGCAGCAGCTTCTGGATGATGTTCTCGACATCCTCGCCGACATAGCCGGCTTCCGTCAGCGTGGTGGCATCGGCGATCACGAACGGTACGTTGAGCAGGCGCGCCAGCGTCTGGGCCAGCAGCGTCTTGCCCGAACCGGTTGGGCCGATCAGCAGAATATTGCTCTTGGAAAGCTCGACGTCGTCCTTCTTGCCGAGATGCTTGAGGCGCTTGTAGTGGTTGTACACCGCTACGGCCAGAATTTTCTTGGCCTGCTCCTGACCGATCACATACTGGTCAAGGCTTTGGCGGATTTCGTGCGGCGTGGGCAGGTCGGAGCGCGCAGCTGCGGTGGCGTCCTTGTCGGTCGCCGTGGCCTCGTCGCGGATGATCTCGTTGCACAGGTCGATGCATTCATCGCAAATGAACACCGACGGGCCAGCGATGAGCTTCTTCACCTCGTGCTGACTCTTGCCGCAAAACGAGCAATACAGAAGCTTCTCGCTGGATGAACCTTTTTTGTCCGCCATAGGAATCAGTCACATTAGCAGTGTGGCCCCCGCCGGAAATACCCTGACGGGAAACGCATTAAACGCATCATACGCCAAAACAATTGGCGCAGTCGGCGGCATCCCCTGCATGTGGGGCAAAACGCAAAAACGAGGCACGCGGCCTCGTTCCGGTGTAGCCTGCGTCATTTGGACGATGCAGACTTCGTCGGCAGAAGCCCGGCATCACCGGACCCGGCTCGGATAATTCCGAGCGAATCCGCCGAGCCGACATGCCGTCACACCCGCTCCATTGTTAGCCGCGGCGCGAAATCACCTTGTCGATCAGGCCGTAGTCGACTGCCTGGTCGCCACTCATGAAGTTGTCGCGATCGGTGTCGCGGGCAATCTTCTCCACCGGCTGGCCCGTCACTTCCGACAGGATGCTGTTCAGACGTTCACGCAGGTAAAGAATCTCGCGCGCCTGGATCTCGATGTCCGACGCCTGACCACGCGCACCGCCCAGCGGCTGGTGAATCATGATCCGCGAATTCGGCAGCGCGCTGCGCTTGCCCTTGGCGCCTGCTGCCAGCAGGAATGCGCCCATGCTTGCCGCCATGCCCATGCACAGCGTTTGCACATCGGGCTTGATGAACTGCATCGTGTCGTAGATCGCCAGCCCAGCGGAAACCGAACCGCCCGGCGAGTTGATGTACAGCGACACGTCCTTGTCCGGGTTCTCGCTTTCCAGGAAGAGCAACTGAGCCACTACCAGATTGGCGGTCTGGTCGTTGACTTCGCCAACCATGAAAACGACACGTTCCTTGAGCAGGCGCGAGTAGATATCGTACGCGCGCTCGCCCCGGCCGGACTGCTCGACGACCATCGGCACCAGTCCGAGACCCTGGGTCTCCAGGGCGGAAGCCTGCGTGGTAGCGAGACGATCAAGCAAATCATTGCGAGTCATGCAGGTTCTCCAGATATACAGGAATAGCGTCGATCGGCCAGCGCGCCAGGCCGACCGACGTTGTCGGGCGCCGCGTCCTTCACGGCTGCCGGCCAGCCCGACGTCAGGCTTGCGCCGGGGCGGCGGTGAGTTCTTCGAACGACACCGTCTTGTCCGACACCTTGGCCTTGTCGCACACGAAATTTACCACGTTGTTTTCGAGCACGTAGGCTTCCATCTCGGCCAGGCGTTGCTGGTCGCCGTAGTACCAGCGCATGACTTCCTTCGGATCTTCGTAGCTCTTGGCGAAGTCCTCGATCTCGGCCTTGACCTGCTCCGGCTTGGCTTCCAGGCCGTTGGCCTTGACGATCTCGGCCAGGATCAGGCCCAGCTTCACGCGGCGCTCGGCCTGTTGCGTGAACATCTCGGCCGGAATCGGCATGTCCTTGGCATTCGGCATGCCGCGCTGTTCCAGATCGCGACGCGCCATTTCCACCAGACGCTGCTGATCCTGCTCGACCAGGGCCTTGGGCACGTCCAGCTCGCTGACCTTCAGCAGAGCTTCCATGACCTGGTCCTTGAGCATCGAATGCGTACGGCGCTTGACTTCGCGCTCGAGATTTTCGCGGATGTCGGCGCGCATCTTCTCGACGCTGCCGTCGGCGATGCCGAGCGACTTGGCGAAAGCGTCATCGACTTCCGGCAGATGCGCCCACTCCACCTTCTTCAGCGTGATCGTGAACTCGGCGGTCTTGCCGGCCACTTCCTTGCCGTGGTAGTCCTCGGGGAAAGCCAGCGGGAACGTCTTGCTTTCGCCTTCCTTGAGACCCAGCGCGGCCTGCTCGAATTCGGGCAGCATGCGGCCTTCGCCCAGCACGAAAACGAAATCTTCCGCCTTGCCGCCGGGGAATTCGACGCCGTCGATCTTGCCAACGAAATCGACCGTCACGCGGTCGCCATTCTGAGCCGCCACATCGCCGCCGCCGTCGCCATGCGCGCCGGCTTCGCCGCGGGCGTGGTAGTGCACGCGCTGCTTGCGCAGGATGTCGACGGTCTTGTCGATTTCCGCGTCGCCGATTTCGGTCTTCGTGCGCGTCACTTCGGCCGAAGCCAGATCGCCGATCTTGACTTCCGGATAGACCTCGAACGTTGCCTCGAAGGCCAGTTCGTCATCGGCCACGCCTTCGGTCTTCACGTCGAACTTCGGCTGGCCGGCAACCTTTACGTCCTGGGCCTGCGTGATGTCGAAGAACTTGCGGGCGGCCTTGTCGAAGCGGACTTCGAACTCGACTTGCTGGCCGTATTGCTTTTCGACCATCTTCATCGGCACCTTGCCCGGACGAAAACCGGACATCTTCACGGTCTTCGACAGGCGAACCAGACGCTCCTGGGTTTCCTTCTGCACTTCGGCCTTGGGGATAGCCAGGGTTACCTTGCGGTCCAGCTTGCCGAGGTTTTCAATGACGTTCGACATGGTCGTTAATCCAATCCAGAAATGTTGTTGTCAGCGCATCCGCTTGCGCGCCGCCGCTTGCGCGACCGGGAATGCTCGCGAGCGTGGTTCTCCGCGCAAACGGAAAACGCGGATTATCGCACGGATTTCATTCGCTTCCGGCAGTTTTTACCCTTGCCGGCATTAAGCGTGCTCAGAATGGGGATCCGGCCCGTCGCCTGCGCGCCCGTGGCGCAAGGCACGCAACAACAGACGCGCCGGGTCCAGCGCATCCGCCAGGTCGGCCTCCAGCGGCAACGGCTCGCCCTCGATCTGCGAGACGATCAGCTCCGCGCCCAACGCTGCCCAGGTGAGGCCGCGCGAGCCATACGCAAGGGCGGCGTAGAGGCCCGGCAGCCGCGGCACATCGCGCAGATGCGCGCCGCGCAGCGCTTCGGCGCGCGCCAGCGCGGCGGTGTCGTCGGCGATGCGGCCGATCAGCGGCAGGCGGTTGTGCGTCACCGTTCGCACGCCGACATAACCGCGCAAATTGGCCGGATCCAGCCGCCCGATCGCTGTGCCGCAGTCGGGCAATAGCGACGCCAGCCGCGCAAGATTGGCCGCGTGGGTATCGGCACATTCGACCAGCGGCCCCTGGTCCTCGTCGTAGCTCGATCCCACGCGCGCATCGCCCCACTCGCCGCGCGGCAACAGGTAGCCGTTGCCGGTGACCACGCAATCGGGCCACGCGCCCAGCGCGTCCACCTGCCGGGGGTCGAGATCGGTCAACTGGCCGCGAATGCGCCGCAGCGCGAGGAACCGGCCCGATACCAGCCGTTCGGCTTCATGCGCATTTGCCAGCACTGCCAGCGGCGCGCGCGCCAGCAGTTCGCCGCCCTCGCCCAGCGCATGCCATTCGCCTTCGACATGCGCCAGCGACACCACGCGGCAGTTGAACCGCGCGTCCACGGCGGCCCCGGCCTTGGCCAGTTGTGCGCGACAGATGTCCGGCGGCGCGACCCAGCCGCCTTGCGGAAACCACAAACCGCCGCGCGGCACGGGCGCATCGTGCTCGCGCGCCGCCTCGTCGGCCGACATCCAGCGCACGAACGATTCGGGGAATCCGAGCGTCTGCAGGGCCGCGCGTTGCGCCGCATTGTCGGCAGCGTCCTCGCCGATCTGCAGCACGCCGCAGCCCTGCCAGCCGACCTGATGGCCGGCTGCCTCCAGCGCATGCCACGCCCGCAACGCGTGGAGATTTCCCGCGCGCGACAGGCGCGACAGCACACTGTCGTCGGCCGACACATGCGCATGCATCGCGGCTGCGCGGTGAGCCGACGTCTGCCGGGCCGGCGCGTCGTGCTGATCGAATAGCGTCACGCGCCAGCCGCGCGCGGCCAGTCGCTCCGACACCGCACAGCCGGCCAGTCCGGCGCCGATCACGATGGCATGCCGGTCCGGCCAGTGCGCGGCGTCGGGCGGCGCATAGCGGCGATTTTTCCAGGCCGGGGCGAAATGCGCGGCGATCATGTCGCGCTTGCCGGCAAAGCCCGGCGCTTTTGTCACCACAAAACCCGCGGCCTGCAACCCGCGGCGCACAAAGCCGGCCGCGGTATAGGTGGCCAGCGTGGCGCCCATCCGGGCGAGCCTGCCCAGGCCACGAAAGACCGAATCCGACCACATGTCGGCATTGCGCGAAGGCGAAAAACCGTCGAGATAGAAACCGTCGGCGCCGAGCGCAAGCCGCGGCAGCATCGTCTCGATATCGCCGAAGGCGAGCGTCAGCGTTATCGCGCCGTCCTCGAAACTCAACCGGTGCAGTCCCGGCAGCGCATCGGGCCATTGCGCCTGCAGTTGCGTGGCCAGTGGCAGCAGATCGCCCAGCGCGGCGTGCAGCCGCGCCAGGCCGTCGCGCGTGAACGGGTGCTTTTCGATCGAGACGAAATGCAGGCGCCGACAGCGCTGCGGATCGTCACGCCAGGCCTGCCAGGTCGCCAGGAAATTGAGCCCCTGCCCAAAACCGGTTTCGACGATGACGAATTGCTCGCGCCGCGCCCAGTTGCCCGGCAGGCCGTTGCCGCCCAGGAATACGTGCCGCGCCTGTTCCAGGCCGCCGGCGGTGCTGTGATAGACATCGTCGTAACGCGGCGAATAGGGAATGCCGTCTTCGGAGAAAACGGGCTCGGCAGGCTCGAGAGCACGCGACATGGCGGATGGATATACGGCCGGAAATGGCGGCGGATGGTAGCATAGCGCCCTTCCCGCAAACCGCCCGGAATACCAAGCCCAACCGGATTCCCACGCGACATTTGCGCGCCGTCATTCCCCGCCGCCATGCTCAGTTATCGTCACGCCTTTCACGCCGGCAATCATGCCGATGTTCTCAAGCACGCCGTCGTAGTCCAGTTGCTCGACTACCTGACGCAGAAGGACAAGCCGTTCTGGTATGTCGACACTCACGCCGGCGCCGGGCTCTACGCGCTGGACCATGCCTATGCGCAAAAGAAGTCCGAATTCGAAACCGGCATCGGGCCGCTCTGGCGCGCGTCGGCCGCCGGCACGGCGCTGCCCGGATTGCTGGAGGCATACCTGGAACAGGTGCGCGAACTGAACCCGGACGGCGCACTCAAGCATTACCCTGGCTCGCCATGGCTGGCGTGGCAAATGCTGCGCGACCCCGACCGCCTGCGACTGTTCGAGCTGCACAGCACCGAGATCCAGGTGTTGCGCGACAACTTCCGCGGCGCAGGCCGCAAGGTCATGCTGTACGACGGCGATGGCTTCACCGGCATCAAGGCGATCCTTCCGCCCCCGCCGCGCCGCGCGCTGGTATTGATCGATCCGTCCTACGAGGACAAGCAGGATTACGCGCGCACGCTCGATACGCTCAAGGCCGGCCTGGAACGCTTTGCCACGGGCATGTACGCGATCTGGTATCCCGAGGTACAGCGCCGCGAATCGACGCAATTGCCGGCGCAGCTCAAGCGGCTGCCGCTCAAGAGCTGGCTGCATGTCACGCTGACAGTCAAGCATCCCGTCGAAGGCGGATTGGGTCTGCACGGCAGCGGCATGTTCATCGTGAACCCGCCATGGACGCTCAAAGCCGCGCTGCAGGACGCCATGCCGACACTGGTGGACCTGCTGGGCCAGGACGACGGCGCGCGCTTCACACTCGAATCGCTCGATAGCTGAACAGCATGCCGATCGCGATCCCGCAGGCATCGGCCACCAGGTCGAGCCACGAGGCGTCGCGATAGCCGGTCATCGACTGCAGCAACTCGATCAAGCCGCCGTAGGCGATCATGCCGACCAGCAGACGCCACGGCCGCCCCGGCCAGCCGCGCGCGCTCAGCATCGTCAGCACCCCAAACGCCAGCAGATGATTGGACTTGTCCCAGCCGGTGGTCGGCTCGGGCACCGATGGCGGCAGCAATGCCAAAATCAGCACGACCAGCGCGCAGACGGCGAATAACAACCGGAAATGTGAAGTTGCGAGACGAAACACTGCGCTGATTGCACGGAAGGCGGAACCGGGACGCTGTCAATCATTGCACAGTCAGAAACAGCGCTGTGTGGCGCACTGCACCGACCTTGCCAAGCCAGCCGCGCCTTGTCGAGCCGTCTCGCGGCGCTGGCCGGCCTCCAAGCACTCACGTCCGCAAGTCCCCAAGCTCCCAAGGGGGATCGGGCGGCGTTTGAGCGGCATTTCCCGTGGGGACGTATATTGCCGGATCCTGTAATGTCCGCCGGCATGTTGCGAGGGCACTGCGGCGGCGATCTTCCCTACGATGACCAAGACCCGCATCGACCCGACCACGCTGTTCCTGCTGACATTCCCGCCGCTGGCCTGGGCCGGCAACGCGATTGTCGGCCGCATGGCTGCCGGGACCATTCCGCCGATCACGCTGAATCTTGTCCGCTGGATCATTGCCGGCCTGTTGCTGGCGCCCTATGCGTGGCGCGGCGTCGTGGCCCATCGCGACACACTGCGGCGTCATGCGGGCATTCTGACCGCCATGGGCCTGCTGTCGATCGCCAGCTATAACGCATTCCAATATCTGGCGCTCACCACATCGACGCCGATCAACGTCACGCTGATCGGCGCGTCGACTCCGCTTTTCCTGCTGATCATCGGCGCCGGATTCTTCCGGGAGCGCTTCCGCTCGTGGCATGTGGCCGGCGCGCTGCTATGCCTGGTCGGCGTGACGTTTGTCTTGATGCGCGGCGAACCGCAGCGCCTGACTCAACTCGCGTTCGTCCCCGGCGACCTCTATATGCTTGCCGCAACCGTCGCATGGAGCTTCTATACGTGGCTGCTGCGCAAGAACCGCCCCGACCTGCCGTTGCCCGCGCTGCTGCTCGCGCAGATCGTTACCGGCGTGATCGCCAGTATTCCGCTTTCCGTCTGGGAAATCAGCGCGCTCGCGCAACCGCTGGAGTGGAACGGCAAAGTCGCGTGGATTCTGCTCTACGTTGGCACCGTGCCGTCGCTGCTGGCGTACTTCGTCTGGGATCGTGCGATCGCAAGCGCCGGCGCCCAATTGCCGGTTTTCTTTATCACGCTCACTCCGCTGTTTGCGGCCGTGCTTTCAACCGTGCTGCTGGGCGAGTCGCCGCATTGGTATCACGGGATAGGGTTGGCCTTTATCGCGGTGGGCATCTGGCTCGCCCAGCGTCGTTAGACACGGCGGCCTCGCGAAAACGCCCCCATCACCCGCCGCACGACAAGCGGACGCGATCCGGCCGGCGATCCCCGCGCGCAATCACGTCCGCAAAAATTGCGCAGCGCCTGCGCCCGCCACCTGCCCACTGGCGAAGCACGCCGTCAGCAGGTATCCGCCGGTGGGCGCTTCCCAGTCCAGCATTTCCCCTGCGCAGAACACGCCGGGCATGGCGCTCAGCATCAGCCGATCGTCCATCGCCTCGAAGCGGACGCCGCCGGCCGAGCTGATGACTTCGTCGATCGGCCGCGCCCGTATCAGGCGCAGCGGCAGCGCCTTGATGGCCGCGGCGAGCGCCGCCGGATCATGCATCGCGTCCTTGTCGAGCACCTCGCGCAGCAATGTCGCCTTGACGCCCGTGATGCCCAGCCGGCTCTGCAGATGGCTCGATACCGAGCGCGAGCCACGCGGTCGCGCCACCTCCGCAGCGACATTCTCGACCGAGCGGCCCGGTGCCAGATCCAGTGTGACGAAGGCGTGGCCATGCGCGTCGATCAGATCGCGGATCGGTGCGGATAGTGCGTAGACCAGACTGCCTTCGATGCCGGATTCGCTGATCACGAACTCGCCCTGGCGCTGCCATACCGTGCCGTCCAGCGCGGTGACGCCGAGCGCCACCGATTTCACCGGATCGCCCGCATGGCGGACGCGGAACAGCTCGCTCCACTCGACATCGAACCCGCAATTGGCCGGCCGCAATGGCGCCATGTCCACGCCGCGCGCCGCCAGTATCGGCAGCCACGCGCCGTCGGATCCAAGGCGCGCCCAACTGCCGCCGCCCAGCGCCAGCACCACGGCCCGTGCCGCCACCTCGACTTCCCCTTCCCGGGCGGCAAGGCGCAGCACATGCCAACCATCGCTCGACTGGCCAAAGCCGATCCAGCGATGCCGGGTATGGATCCGCACGCCCGATTCGCGCACCCGATGCAGCCACGCACGCAGCAAGGGCGCGGCCTTCATGTCGGTGGGAAACACACGGCCCGAACTGCCGACAAACGTGTCGATGCCAAGCGCATGCACCCAGGCGCGCAGACGCTCCGGACTCAACGCGTCAAGCATCGGCCCGATCCGGTCCGCACGCGCGCCATAGCGGCGCACGAATGCGTCCGCCGACTCGGAATGCGTGATATTCATGCCGCCCTTGCCCGCCATGAGGAATTTGCGCCCAAGCGACGGCATGGCGTCGTAGAGATGCACCGCGACGCCCTGCGCGGCCAGTGTTTCGGCCGCCATCAAGCCGGCAGGCCCGCCGCCGATGACAACGGCGCCTTCATGGCGAATAGGATCAGAGCGAGGGGAATCGGGCATGGCATCCGCAGAATCGAAAGACCCCGTCAATGGCGCGGTATCGCTACCCAAAGCGGCGTTGCGCGGCCCTGTCGCCATCGAAGAACGGCTCGGGAGCGGTGCTGCGTGCGAGTACCGCGAACGGGGCACGCTCATCCGGAATTCGTGGTGCGAGGGAGGGGACTCGAACCCCTACACCATTGCTGGCGTCAGGACCTAAACCTGGTGCGTCTACCAATTTCGCCACCCTCGCGGTCCTTGGACGGCGTTTGACAAAACAAAAAAGGCGGCTGGAACTGCCCGCCTTTGTTGCTCGCGGCGCCGGGAGCGCCTGGAACGTCGTCCGTGCCGCCGGCGCAACTTCGGCCTGCGGCGCAATAAGGATGCGGATTGTAGCGCAAGGCGCGGGGGGAATCCAGCCCCCTGCGCCCTGCCCGCCGGCGCCGCCGGAATTACGCGCGGGCGCGGATGAAAACGACGACCAGCACCGAGGCGCAGAACTCCAGCGCCGCCACAAAATACAGGCCAGCGGCCAACTGGCCGGTGTTGGTCTTGAACCAGCCGATCATGTAGGGCGCGACAAAGCCCGCCAGGTTGCCGATCGAGTTGATCAGCGCGATCCCGCCCGCGGCGGCCGTGCCGGCCAGGAATGCCGAGGGCAGCGACCAGAACACCGGGAACGCCGCCAGGATGCCGATCGACGCCACGGTCAACGCCACCAGCGCCAGCACTGCGCTATGCAGCAGGTAGCCCGTCAGCGTCAGGCCCACCGCCGCCAGCAGCGTCGCCAGCGCGCAATGCATGCGGCGCTCGCCGGTGCGGTCCGAATGGATGCCGTTGAGCACCATGGCGATGGTGCCCGCCACGAACGGAATCGCCGACACCAGCCCGATCTGCAGGTTGCCGTGCACACCCAGTTCCTTGATGATCGAAGGCGACCAGAACGCAATCGTCGCATTGCCGCTGACCACGCAGAAATAGATGGCTGCGCAGACCCACACGCGCGAATTGGCGAACGCATCCTTCAACGACGAGTGCTTGGCCGGATCGCGTGCCTCGGCCTCCACGTCGCCGGTGACGATGGCCTGCTGGGGCTGCGTCAGCCATTTCGCGCTGGCCGGCTTCTCGGGCAGGTACAGCAATACGGCGATCCCGGCCAGCACCGACGGAATCCCCTCGATCACGAACAGCCACTGCCAGTTGGCCAGGCCGTCGACGCCGTCCATCGCGCTCATGATGAAGCCGGCGATCGGACCGCCGACCACGCCTGCAATTGCAAACGAGGTCATGAACAGCCCGTTGATGCGCGCGCGGCGCGCGGCGGGGAACCAGTACGTGAGATACAGCACCACCCCCGGAAAGAAACCCGCTTCGAAGACGCCGAGCAGAAAGCGCAGTGCGTAGAACTGCGTGGGCGTCTTCACGAAAATCATCGCCATCGACGCCAGGCCCCAGAGAATAGTGATACGCGCCAGCGTTTTGCGCGCGCCGATCTTCTCGAGCAGCAGGTTGCTCGGCACCTCGAACAGGAAGTAGCCGATGAAGAAAATGCCGGCGCCCAGGCCGTACACGGCCTCGCTGAACTGCAGGTCCTGCAGCATCTGCAGCTTGGCAAAGCCGACGTTGACGCGATCGATCCAGGCCAGCACGAACAGGAAGACGAGAAACGGGATCAGGCGCACGGTGATCTTGCGATACGCCTCGTTGCGTTGCTGCGCCAACTGCGCTGGCGGCAAATTGTCCATGGCGCGTGGCGCGCCAGTCATCACGGAAGACATCGGTGGCTACTCCTTGGGTGTGGTTGACGGGGCTTTGCTACATTGGCAAAGCCCTCTCGCAGGGCGTTGTGCTGGCGTGGGAATCCGCCCGTCACTTCAATTTCGATGCGACGACATCGCGCGCGGCGTCACGCCAGCGCCTGCTCGATAGCGGCGGACACTTGAAGCACGCGCGCATCGCGGCCGTGCAGTCCGCAAACGCCGAGCCCCATGCCGTCGCCCATCGGCAACGAAGCCGCGCAGCCATCGAGGAAATTGATCACGCTGGCGTTGCGCAACACCAGGCCATTGGTTGCAAAGAAATCCTCGTCGCGTTCCAGCGCATCCAGACGCGGCGGCCGCACCGCGACGCTCGGCATCAGCCAGGCGTCGGCATCGCGCAGCCGCTGCGCAGCGCTTTGCTGCATCGCGCGCCGCTCGGCCAACAGGACGATGTAGTCGGCGGCCGTCAGTTTTTCGCCGCGACGAATCCGCTGGGCCACGCGCTGGTCATACTGGTCGCCCTTTTCCTGGAGCAACGTGCGATGCCAGGCCCACGCCTCCGCGGCGGTCAGGCCGCCAGCGGCGTTGATTTCGGGCAGGCGCCGCAATTCCGGGAAATCGAACTCAACGATCTGCGCACCCTGCGCCGACAGCAGGCCGAGCGTCGCCTCGAATGCCTGCGCCACGGCCGCGTCAAGCCCTTCGCCGACGAAATCGCGCGTCACATACAGACGCGCGCCGCGCAAGTCCGCCGCGCGCGTGTCGAGCGTTTCGCCGCTCAGTACCGCATCCATCGCCACGCAACATGCCACCGAGCGCGCCAGCGGCCCCGCGGAATCGAGCGACGTGGAAAGCGGCACCGCGCCGTCGAGCGGCACGCGCCGCGCGGTCGGCTTGAATCCGGTGAGCCCGCAGAATGCCGACGGAATGCGGATCGAGCCGCCCGTATCGGTGCCGAGCGCAGCCACGGCCATCTCCTCGGCCACGCTCACCGCGCCGCCAGAGGTGGAGCCGCCGCTGATGCACGCGGCGTCAAACGGCGTGCGCGGCGTGCCGTAGTGCGGATTGAGGCCCAGCCCCGAGAACGCGAACTCGCTCATATTGGTGCGTCCGATCAGCACCGCGCCAGCGGCGCGCAGACGCGCCACCGCCGGGGCATCCGCCTGCGCCGGGGCGCTGCCTTCGAGCGCCTTCGATCCCGCGCGCGTCACCTGCCCGCGCACGTCGAACAGATCCTTGATCGATATCGGCAAGCCGGCCAGCGGCGATGCAACGTAGCCGGCCGCGCGCGCCTGATCGGCTGCGCGTGCCTGCGCCAGCGCGCCCTGTGCGTCCACGCTCATGAACGCCGCGCCGCCGGCATCGCGATGGCGCTCGATCTTTGCCAGCGCGGCCTCGGTCAGCGCCACACTGGTGGTGCGGCCCGCCGCCAGCGCTGCCGCCAGTTCCGCGATCGTCGGGGTCTTCGGCCCGGATGTCATCGGCGCGCTCATTCCGCCACCGCCAGTGCTTCGACGCGATACGCGTGGCGCAGCGTGCGGTTGCGCACGGGATCGTGCAGCTCCACCTCGAAGGCGTCGCCGTGGCCCAGTTCGCCGATGACTGCCTGCGTGCCGCAGAACATCGCGGTACCGGGCGGCAGTTGCGCTTCACCGGTCAGCCGCTCGATCAGGTCGCGCGGGTCCAGCAGGCGCGTGACCTTGCCTTCCTGGTACAGCGCGCGCTGACCGTCGCGCACGCGCCAGCAGCGCATTTCCAGCGCGTCCCAGTGATCGGCGACCTCATCGAAACGCCACACTTCGCGGCCGATCGGCTTGGCGCACATCTGCTTGGAGACGGTCACGTCGTAGGCCTCGACCTTGCGGTCCGTGTGATCCGATCCGATGCCGATATAGAGCGCATCGGCGCCTTGCAGCAGCACGAATTCGGTTTCGCCCGACGAATCGCCGCGCGGCACTTCCAGCACGTCGTCGGTGGTCAGCAGTTGGGCGGCCAGCGGATAGAAGGTCGGCACGGTGGCCGGCGGCTTGACGCCGATGGCCTTCAGTTCGTCGATGTGATGCTGGACGGCGTCCAGGTCGCGGCCGGTCCAGCCGGCGATGATCAATCGTTCGATGTCGAGGGCGAGCGCGCCCCCGCCGGCTACCTGGAGATGCAGTGTCGGCATGGCTTACTACCTTGTTACGAGGGGAAAAATTCGGTCAGAGCGTCCGGATGATGTTCTTCCGGAATTCGTCGATGTGTTCGCGCACGGCCTCGCGCAGCGCGGGCACGTCGCGCCGTTCCAGCGCGTCGATGATCTCGAGGTGCTCCTGATAGACGTTCTCGAGGTGCTGGGGATCGGACAGCGACAGGAACCAGAAACGCGCCTGCTTTTCATGCAGGCCGCGCAGCAGCTCGGCCAGTACGCGGTTGCGCGATGCGGCCGACATCGCGGTATGGAACTTCAGGTCCAGCGATGCCAGCGCGGGAATATCGCGGCGCGCGATCAGGTCCGGGGAGCGGTCGACGATCTCGCGCATCGCCTTGAAATCGCTGTCGTGCCCGCGTTCGCAGGCCAGCGTGGCGCACAGCACCTCGTTGGTGGCGCGCACTTCGATCATATCGAGCACTTCGTTGAGCGACAGCGGCGTCACCAGTACGCCCTTGCGCGGCAGGATCGAGACCAGCCCTTCCACTTCCAGCCGATGCAGCGCCTGATGCACGGGCGTGCGGCCCAGGCCGAGCAGCGTGGCCACCTGCGCTTCGTTGAGCGGCTCGCCCGGGCGGAATTCGCACGCGATGATGCGGCGCTTGATTTCGGTATAGGCCTGCTCGCGCAGCGCAGCGCCGCTCTGGGCGGGCGTCAGCGCAGCGGGCGCCGCGGCAACGGCGGCGTCAACCAGCCGGATCGGATTCACCATGGCGACATCTCGGTCTGCATTTGAAGTTGCAGTGATACTAGTGTGATATTTCACTGCGCACAACCGGGAAATATCTAGGGGTAAACACTAGAACGCGACAGGTTTGGCCCGCGCCCGGTATCATGCCGCATCCGCTAGGAATCGATAATCGATTCATATATATCTTGGTGCAATATTCAGCCATCGTGGTGCAGCCGATCACAGCGATGGTGCCGCCGATCCAATCCTCATGAGCGCCGCCGACGACGACCGCCCCGACCCGCTGTTCAACCAGTCCCTGGAAAAAGGGCTGCAGGCGCTGCGCGCCTTCGGCGCGGTTCACCGTACGCTGACGCTGGCCGAACTGGCCGAACTGGCGGGCATGTCCAAGAGTTCGGCGCAGCGCACCGTGCACACGCTGGAACGGCTCGGGTACATCGACAAGCACCCGCAGACGCGACGCTTCCGCCTGACGCCGAAGGTGATGGAGATCGGCTACAACTATCTGGCCGCCGATGCGCTGATACCGATCGCCAGCCCCTATCTCTCGCAACTGGCCAACGCGAGTGGCGAAACCGCGAATCTGACCGAGCCGGTCGGGCTCGACATGGTCTACGTGGCGCAGTTGATGACCGCCAAGCACATGCCGGTACTGACGCCCGTCGGCATGCGCATTCCGATGTACTGCACGAGTTCAGGCCGCGCGTGGCTTAGCACGCTGCCCGACGATCAGGCCCGGGCGATGCTGGAAGCGTCAGCGCGGCCGGCACGCACGCCGGCCACGCTGACCGATGTCGACCAGATCATGCAGCGCGTGGTGGCCTGCCGCAGCGTCGGCTATGCCTGCAACGAGGAAGAGCTGTTCCTGGGCGACATGGGCATCGGCGCGCCCATCGTGAACAGCCGCGGCGAAGCGGTCGGCGCGGTGCACGTGTCGCCGCCCGCCAGCCGCTGGACGATGGAAGAGGCGCAGAAAAAACTGGCGCCACTGGTGATCGAGTGCGCGTGGGCAATTTCCCGATCGATCTCGCATTGACCGCCGGGTAGCGGCGCAGCCTTACTGGCTGCCGCCAGCGTGCTCGAGCATGGCCTGCAGCAGCACATTGGCGCCCGCCTCGATATGTTCGGGCAGCGCGTCTTCGAGCTCGTTGTGGCTGATACCGTCCTTGCACGGTACGAAGATCATGCCCGTTGGCGCGCGTTGGGCGATGTACACCGCATCGTGGCCGGCCCCGCTGACCACGTCCATATGCGGCAGTCCCAGGCGCGCGGCGGCGCGGCGCACGCTGTCCACGCACGCCGGCGCAAACAGGCACGGTTCGAACTTGACCACCTGGCGGATCTCGACGCTGACGCCCGCCGCCTCGGCGATGCCCGCAAACGCGCCGCGCATCGCCGCATCCATGCGGTCGAGGCCATCCTGCGACAGATTGCGGAAATCCACCGAAAAATCCACGCGCCCGGGGATCACGTTGCGCGAGTTCGGCTTGACCTCGACAAAGCCAACCGTGCCGCGCCCATGCGGCGCCTCGTCGCGCGCGATGCGATTGACGGTCTCGATCATCCGTGCCGATGCCAGCAGCGCGTCGTGGCGCAGCGCCAGCGGCGTGGGGCCCGCGTGCGCGTCCTGGCCGATCACGGTCACGTCGTACCATTGCTGTCCGAGCGCGCCGGACACCACGCCGATCGGCAGGCCCGCTGCTTCCAGCACCGGCCCCTGCTCGATATGCGCCTCGAAATACGCCGCATACATGCCGCCCGGCACATCGCCCGCGCGCTGCGCGCCACGATAGCCGATCGCACCCAGCGCATCGCCCACGCTGATGCCGTCGCGATCCTGCTGCGCGCAGGCGAACGCGGCGTCGAACACACCCGCGAACACGCCCGATCCCGTCATCACCGGCGTAAAGCGGGTGCCTTCCTCGTTGGTCCAGAACGCCACCTCCAGCGGCGCGCGCGTGCGGATGCCGAGGTCGTTGAGCGTGCGCATGACTTCCAATCCCGCCAGTACGCCGAAGTTGCCGTCGAACTTGCCGCCAGACGGTTGCGTGTCGATATGGCTGCCAGTCGCCACGGCCGGCGCGGTGGGATCGGTGCCCGCGCGGCGCGCAAACACATTGCCGATCTCGTCCACGCGCACGTCCAGCCCGGCCTCGCGGCACCAGCTCACCACGAGGTCGCGCCCCTTGCGGTCTTCCTCGGTCAGCGCGATACGGCACACGCCGCCCTTCGGCGTGGCGCCGATCGCGCCGAGATCCATCAGCGATTGCCACAGGCGGGCGCCATTGATGCGGGGAGTGAATTGCGAATCCATGTCTTGGTTGTCTGCAGTGAGTGAACGTCGCATCGATCCAGCAAGAAGCAGACCACGCGAAACGCATCGATGCATGCCCACGGTGATGGTGCACGGCACTGGCACATCAATTGCTAGATCGAACCCGGCCTTCCCATCGTCCATTCCTCAATCAGGAGTTCAGCCTGTGATCCCCACCCAGTTCTCCCATGCGAAAGGTTTTTCCGCGGCGGCCCGTTCGATCTCTGCCGCCGTTGCGCTGTCGCTGCTCGCACTGCCCGGCGTTGCGATGGCGGAAAAGGTACTGCGTATCGGCATGACGGCCGCCGACATTCCGCGCACGCTTGGCCAGCCCGACCAGGGCTTCGAAGGCAATCGCTTCACCGGCATCCCGATGTACGACGCGCTCACGCAATGGGACCTGTCCAAGAGCAACGGCCCCAGCCTGCTGATCCCCGACCTGGCCACCGAATGGAAGGTCGACGAAAAGGACAAGACCAAGTGGACGTTCAAGCTGCGGCCCGGCGTGAAGTTCCACGACGGTTCGGCGTTCAATGCCGACGCGGTGGTCTGGAACGTCAACAAGGTGCTCGACAAGACCGCGAAGCAGTTCGATCCAAGCCAGGTTGGCGTGACCGCGTCGCGCATGCCGACGCTGCGCAGCGCGAAGAAGATCGACGACCACACCGTGGAGCTGGTGACGTCCGAGCCTGATTCGTTCCTGCCGTACAACATCTCGAACCTGTTCATGGCGTCGCCCACGCAATGGGAAAAGAAATTCGCAGCCGTGCCGGCCTCGGTGACGGACCCCGCGGAGCGCAGCAAACAGGCATGGGTGGCGTTTGCCGCCGATGCGTCGGGCACCGGCCCGTTCAAGATGACGCGCTTCGTGCCACGCGAGCGGCTGGAGCTGGCCAAGAACGCCAGCTATTGGGACAGCAAGCGCGTGCCGAAGATCGACAAGGTGGTGATGCTGCCGATGCCGGAGGCCAACGCGCGCACCGCCGCGCTGCTGTCGGGTCAGGTCGACTGGATCGAAGCGCCCGCGCCTGACGCCGTGGCGCAGATCAAGAGCCGCGGCTTCGAGGTCTATGCCAACGCCCAGCCGCACATGTGGCCGTGGCAGTTGTCGTTTGCGCCGAATTCGCCGTGGCTGGACAAGCGTGTGCGCCAGGCGGCCAATCTGTGCGTGAACCGCTCGGGGCTCAAGACGCTGCTGGGCGGCTACATGGCCGAAGCGAAAGGCATCGTCGAATCGGGCAATCCATGGTGGGGTAATCCGAAGTTCGACATCAAGTACGACCCGGCCGCGGCGCGCAAGCTGATGACCGAAGCCGGCTATTCGGCCGCCAAGCCCGTCAAGGTCAAGGTGCAGGTGTCGGCGTCGGGATCGGGCCAGATGCAGCCGCTGCCGATGAACGAATACGTGCAGCAGAACCTCAAGGAATGCTTCTTCGACGTGGATTTCGACGTCGTCGAATGGAACACGCTGTTCACCAACTGGCGCATCGGCGCGAAGGACGCCAGCGCGCACGGCGCCAACGCCATTAACGTGAGCTTCGCGGCGATGGACCCATTCTTCGCGATGGTCCGCTTCGTCAGCACCAAGACGCAGCCGCCCGTATCGAACAACTGGGGCTTCTTCGGCAATCCGGAGTTCGACAAGCTGATCGAGACCGCACGCACATCGTTCGGCGAAAAGGACCGCGACGCCGCGCTGGCGCGCCTGCATGCGCGCATCGTCGAGGAATCGCCGTTCGTGCTGATCGCGCACGACGTGGGTCCGCGCGCGATCTCGAAGAAGGTCAAGGGCGTGGTCCAGCCGCAAAGCTGGTTTATCGATATCGCGACGATGTCGATGGACTGACCGCGCGAGCGCGCCGCCGCTGGCGGCTGGCGCGCTTGCGTGGCGCTGCGGCGCCAACCGTCTTCACCCCTTTGCCGCCGCACGCGGCGCATAGGCAAAACCACAACCACCCACAAGCCGGCCCAGACCATGACTTACCTGCTCCGCCGCATCGTGTATGCGTTGCCGATCCTGCTTGGGGTCGCCCTGCTGTGTTTCTCGCTGGTTCATATCGCGCCGGGCGATCCGCTGGTCTCGGTATTGCCGCCCGATGCGTCCGAAGAGCTGCGGCGGCAACTGAGCGCGCTGTACGGCTTCGACAAGCCGTTCCTGGAGCAATTCATCCACTGGCTGCTGCGCGCGCTGCATGGCGACCTCGGGACCTCGATCGCGACCAACCGGCCGGTCATGACCGAGGTTTCCACAGCGGTCGTCAATTCGATCCGGCTCGCCGCGGTGGCCACACTGATCGGTTTCACGTTCGGTTGCCTTTTCGGCTTTGTCGCGGGATACCTGCGCGACTCCGTGTCCGATCGCATTGCATCGTTCCTGTCAGTGCTGGGCGTCAGCATTCCGCACTACTGGCTGGGGATGGTGCTGGTGATCGCGTTCTCGGTGCTGCTGGGCTGGCTGCCAGCCACGGGCGCCGGTCCGGGCGGATCGGGCGACTGGGCATGGGACTGGGAGCACGTGCAGTACATGCTGCTGCCGGCGGTGACGATGTCGGTGATTCCAATGGGCATCGTGGCGCGCACCATCCGCGCGCTGGTCGCGGAAATCCTTTCCAACGAATTCATCGTCGGGCTGCGCGCACGGGGCTTGTCGGACATGGCGGTGTTCCGGCATGTGGTCAAGAACGTAGCGCCCACCGCGCTCTCGGTCATGGGCCTGCAGCTGGGCTATCTGCTCGGCGGCTCGATCCTGATCGAGACTGTTTTCTCGTGGCCCGGCACGGGTTTCCTGCTCAACTCCGCCATTTTCCAGCGCGATTTTCCGCTGCTGCAGGGCACGATCCTCGTGCTGGCGGTGTTCTTCGTGATGCTCAACCTGCTGGTGGACGCGCTGCAAACGCTGTTCGATCCCCGCATTCAACGTAACTGAGGACGCCATCATGGACGCGACACTGAACAAACCCATGGCGGCGCTACCGGTGGAGCGTTCGCCCGGCTACTGGTCCACGGTCGGCCGCCGCCTGCTGCGCAACCGCCTGGCGATGCTCGCCGCGCTGATCCTGCTCGCGCTGATCGTGATGGCGATCTTCGCGCCTGCGCTGATGCCGGCAGACCCCTATGCCTCCTCGATTCTCAAGCGCCTCAAGCCGATCGGCTTCGCGGGCTATCCGCTCGGCACCGACGAACTGGGACGCGACATGCTGTCGCGGCTGATGCTCGGCGCGCGCCTGTCGCTGTTCATGGGTATCACGCCGGTGCTGATGGCGTTCGTGCTGGGCAGCGCGATCGGCATCGTGGCTGGTTACGCCGGCGGCTGGACCAACACGATCATCATGCGGCTGACCGACATCCTCTACGCGTTTCCTTCCGTGCTGCTGGCCATCGCACTGTCCGGCACGCTCGGCGCGGGCGTAGGCAATGCGCTGCTGTCGCTGACGATCGTGTTCGTACCGCAGATCGTGCGCGTGGCCGAAAGCGTGACCACGCAGGTGCGCAACCGCGAGTTCGTCGATGCGGCGCGCGCCTCGGGCGCTTCGTCGCTGACCATCGTGCGCGCCCACATCCTCAACAACGTGCTCGGACCGATCTTCGTCTACGCCACGAGCCTGATCTCGGTGTCGATGATCCTCGCCTCGGGCCTTTCGTTCCTGGGCCTTGGCGTCAAGCCGCCCGAACCCGAATGGGGCCTGATGCTCAACACGCTGCGCACGGCGATCTACACGCAGCCGTGGGTCGCCGCGTTGCCCGGCGCGATGATTTTCCTGACCTCGATCTCGTTCAACCTGCTGGCCGACGGCATTCGCTCGGCGATGGAAATCAAGGAGTGAGCATGACCGGCAGAATTCCGATGCCTGTGTCCGCCGCCGCCACCGATGTCGGCGGCCCCGCACAGCCGCTCGTCATCGCGCGCGATCTGATCAAGCACTTTCCGCTGAAATCGCCGATCCCGCTGCGCAAGGGCGGCGTGGTGCGCGCGGTCGACGGCGTAAGTTTCGACGTGCTCAAGGGCGAAACGCTCGGCGTCGTCGGCGAATCGGGCTGCGGCAAGTCCACCACCGCGCGGTTGCTGATGCAGCTGACACCGCACGACAGCGGCGAACTGATTTTCGACGCGCAGGCAGTGGGATCCTCGCAACTGCCGATGAAGGCATTCCGCAGCCAGGTGCAGATGGTGTTCCAGGACAGCTATTCGTCGCTGAACCCGCGCCTGACGATCGAGGAATCGATCGCCTTCACGCCGCGCGTGCACGGCCTGCCCGCACGCGAAGCCACCGAGCGCGCGCGCTATCTGCTGGAGCGCGTGGGGCTGGACGCCAAGCGGTTTGCGGGACGCTATCCGCACGAACTGTCGGGCGGGCAGCGCCAGCGCGTGAATATCGCGCGGGCGCTCGCGCTGCGTCCGCGGCTGGTGATCCTCGACGAAGCGGTGTCCGCGCTGGACAAGTCGGTCGAGGCGCAAGTGCTGAACCTGCTGCTCGACCTGAAGGCCGAGTTCGACCTCACCTACGTCTTCATCAGTCACGATCTCAACGTGATCCGCTACCTGTGCGATCGCGTGATGGTCATGTACCTCGGCAAGGTGGTGGAAATCGGCGACACCGAGACGGTCTACGCCAATCCCGCGCATCCCTATACGCGCGCGCTGCTGGCGTCGATGCCGTCGATGGATCCCGACCATCGCACGCTGGCCGCGCCGCTGGCAGGCGATCCGCCCAATCCGATCGATCCGCCGCCCGGCTGCAGTTTCCACCCGCGCTGCGCGCGCGCCGAACCGGTCTGCGAACGCCGCGCGCCCTCGTTGACCGACGCGATCGCCGGCCATCCCGTGTCCTGCCTGATGGCCATGCCGGACGGCGGCCATTCGTTGCCGCTGCAGCGCCTGACGCCGGGCCTGCACGCCGCCACGCCCTGATTTCGCGGAGATATCGATGTCCCATCCCTCCCCAGCACCCGCCATATCGGTACGCGACCTGCACGTGACGTTCTCGGGCGGCGGCAAGACGATCCAGGCCGTCAACGGCGTATCGCTCGATGTCGCCCCGGGCGAAGCCGTCGCGTTGATCGGTGAATCGGGCTCGGGCAAGAGCGTGACGCTGCGCGCGCTGATGCGCCTGCATCCGCCACGCCGCACCACGATTGCCGGCAGCATCCGCGTGGAAGACCAGGACGTGCTCAAGCTGGACAAGCGCGCGCTGGCGCGCCTGCGCGGCGGCACCGTGGCGATGGTGTTCCAGGAGCCGCTGCTGGCGCTCGATCCGGTCTACACCGTTGGTCAGCAGATCGTCGAATGCATCCGCACCCATCGCAAGGTGTCGAAGCAGGAAGCGCACGCGCTGGCGCTCAAGGCGCTGCAGGCGGTGCGCATTCCCAGCCCGGAGCGGCGCCTGGCCGCCTATCCGCACGAGATGTCGGGCGGCATGCGGCAACGCGCGATGATAGCGCTGGCGCTCTGTGCGCAACCGCGGATCCTCCTGGCCGACGAGCCGACCACTGCGCTCGACGCCACGGTGCAGATCCAGGTACTGATTCTGTTGCGTGAGCTGCAACGCGAGCTTGGTTTGTCGATCGTGTTCGTGACGCACGACATCGGCGCGGCGGTGGAAATTGCCGATCGCGTCGCGGTGATGTATGGCGGGCGCATCGTCGAGGAGGGCCCGATCCGCACGCTGATGCGCGAGGCGCGCCATCCCTACACGATCGCGCTGCTGCAAAGCCGCCAACACGGCATGGCGCGCGGCGAACGTCTGCAAACGATCGGCGGCGCCCCGCCCGATCTCGCCGCGCTGCCCGCCGGCTGTACCTTCGCGCCGCGCTGCGCGCATGCCCGTGCCCAATGCCTGGCCCAGGTGCCGGTGGCGGTGTCGCTTGGCAATGGCCACCGCGTCAGCTGCGTGCTGGTGGGCGCGCCAGCCGCGACCGAATGCGCCGCGTAATGCGTCTTTCCCAGCGACGTTTCAAGAATCGAGGAATCCGAACATCATGAGCCTGTCCACCCATCCCGCCCGCGCATTCCTGCCCTATCCCGAGGCGGCTGTGCCCAACGCCGCCAGCGGCCCGCTGCACGGCCTGCGCTTTGCCGTCAAGGATCTGTTCGATGTGGCCGGCTATCCCACCGGAGGCGGCAACCCGCACGTGCTGGCGCGCTCGGGCATCAAGACATCCACCGCGCCCACGGTTCAGAAGTTGCTCGATGCCGGCGCGAGCTTCGTCGGCAAGGTTCATACCGACGAGCTGGCGTTTTCGATGAACGGCCAGAACCATCACTACGGCGGTCCGTACAACGGCGCGGCGCCCGACCGCATCACAGGCGGATCGTCATCGGGATCGGCGTCGGCGGTCTCGCACGGGCTCGCCGATTTCGCGCTGGGCACCGACACCGGCGGCTCGGTGCGCGCCCCGGCCAGCCATTGCGGGCTATTCGGCATCCGTCCTTCGCATGGGCGGATTTCGCTGGCGCAATGCATGCCGCTGTGCGAATCGCTCGATACCTGCGGCTTCTTTGCGCAGGATATCGCCACGTTCGCCCGCGTTGCGGACGTGCTGCTCGGCACCGACGGCGATCCGCTGCCCGCCAGTCCGAAGCTGCTGCTGGCCGCCGATCTGTTTGAACTGCCCACGCCCGAAGCCCGCGCGGCGCTGGCGCCCGCCGTCGCGCGTATCGAAGCCGTGTTTGGCAAGGCGGTGCCCGTCGATGTGGCGGATCGCCCGCTATCGGACCTGTACTGGGCATTTCGTTACGTGCAGGGCTGGGAAGCGTGGCAGGCCGACGGTGCGTTGATCGAGCAATACGGACTGCAACTGGGCCCCGACGTGGCGGGCCGCTTTGCCTTCAGCAAGGCCGTGACCCACGCGCAATTCGAAGCGTCGAACGCGGTCCGGCGCGAGTTCACCGCACACCTCGACCGCCTGCTGGGGCACGACAGCGTGCTGGTGCTGCCGACGATGCCGGACATCGCGCCGCTGCGCACCACTCCGATGGAATCGCTCGAGGATTACCGTACGGCTGCCGCGCATACGCTGTGCCTGACGCCGCTGTCCGGCTTTCCGCAGATCAGCCTGCCGTTGGCGGGCCGCGCTGGCGCCCCGCTGGGCATTTCGCTGATCGGCCCCAAGGGCAGCGACCGAAGCCTGATCGCGGCAGCGCAGACGTTGATGGCGACATCGGTCTGAACTACGCTGGTAGCTGGCCGCTGCGGGCGGCGGCCAAGGCAAGGCCCAATCCTGCTGCCCCACTTTTACTCGCCCTTTTGCGGTCGCCTCGCGGGGCCGCGCCAACCAGAACGACGACAACCACAACCACATGACCCGACTGCGCATGACGGCCGCCGGCCACACCTTTATCGCCGAAACTCACCCGGACGCGCCGCAGACCGTGGCCGCGTTCCTGAAGCTGCTGCCATACCGGCAGAAACTGATCCACGTGCGCTGGAGCGGTGAAGGCTGCTGGATCCCGCTTGGCGAATTCAAGCTCGGCGTCGGCTTCGAAAACCACACCAGTCACCCATCGGTCGGCGACATCCTGTTCTATCCCGGCGGCTATAGCGAAACCGAGATCATCCTGGCCTATGGCAGCTGCTGCTTCGCCAGCAAAATGGGCCAACTGGCGGGCAACCACTTCCTGACCGTGGTCGAAGGAAAGGAAAACCTGCGCGCGCTGGGCACCAAGGTGCTATGGGAAGGCGCGCAGGACGTGTTGTTCGAACTGGCCGAGTAGCACGATCGGCGGCGCGGACCGCGCGCCGCCGGGCGTCAGCCGGCCGTCACGACGCCGCGCGCGTCGTCGGGGGGCGGCTTGACGCGGAACCATGTGGCATATAGCGCCGGCAGGAACAGCAGCGTCAGCACCGTCGCCACCACCAGTCCACCCATAATGGCCACCGCCATCGGCCCCCAGAACGTCGAGCGGGACAGCGGGATCATGGCCAGCACCGCTGCGGCCGCGGTAAGGATGATCGGTCGGAAGCGACGCACCGCGGATTCGACGATCGCCTCCCAGGGCGGCAGGCCAGACTTGATATCCTGCTCGATCTGATCGACCAGAATCACCGAATTTCGGATGATCATGCCCAGCAGCGCGGTAATGCCAAGTTGCGCGACGAAACCCATCGGCGCGTGCAGCAACAGCAGCGTCGCGGCTGCGCCGATCAGCCCCAGCGGACCGGTCAGGAACACCATCACCGCGCGCGAGAAACTGTGCAGCTGCAGCATCAGCAGCGTGAAAATCAGGAAGATGCACAGCGGCAATTGCGCGGCAATCGACGCGCCCGCCTTGCCGCTTTCCTCCTGCGCGCCGGCAATGGTGATGCGGTAGCCGGGCGGCAGCGCGGATCGGATCGGATCGAGCTTGGGATCGATCTGCGCGGTCACGGTCGGGCCCTGGATGCCATCGACGATATCGGACTGCACGGTGATACCGAAATCGCGGTTCTCGCGCCAGATCACACCTGGCTCCGACTTCAGCGCTATCCGTGCGACCTGCGTCAGCGGCACTGCGCGCCCGCTGCTGGTGGGCACCAGCACGTTGTTCAGGTCGGCCATCGTGTCGCGTTCGCTGCGCGGCGTGCGCATGATGATGTCGATCAGCTTGTCGGCGTCGCGGTACTGGCCCACCGGTACACCGGTCAGCACCGCTTGCGTGGCGCGCGCGATGGCGTTGGTGGTCACGCCGAGCGCGCGCGCCTTGTCCTGGTCCAGTTCGAGACGCAGCATCTTGACGTTCTCGTTCCAGTTGTCGTTGACGCCGACGGTGTTCGGATTGGCCGCCATCACCGCGCGAACCTGGTCGGCCGCCTTGCGCACGCCAGCCGCGTCGGGCCCGATCACGCGAAACTGCACGGGATACGGCACCGGCGGGCCGTTTGGCAACAGCTTCACGCGGCCGCGCAACTGCGGGAAATCGCTGGCCAGCACGCGCTCTATGCGCTTGCGCAGCGCATCGCGCGCCTCCAGGCTCACCGGCATCACGATCGCCTGCGCCACGTTCGATTGCGGAAAGATCTGGTCGAGCGGCAGGTAGAAGCGCGGCGCGCCGGTGCCGACGAACGACGTCACGCTCTGCACGGCCGTATCGCGCCGCATGGCCGCTTCGAAGCGCTTGGTCACGGCTTCAGTCTGCGCGAAACTCGTGCCTTCCGGCATCCACAATTCCACCATCAGCTCCGGCCGGCTCGAATCGGGGAAGAACTGCTTTTCTACGTACTTGAACGCGAACAGGCCTAGTGCAAACGCCGCCAGCGTGATCGCGATCACGGTCTTGCGCCACGTCACGCACCAGTTCACGAGCCGGCGAAAGCGCGCATAGAACGGGGTATCAAACACCTCGTGCTGGCCACCGTCGTTGCTGCGCGTCTTCAGGATCAGATAGCCAAGGTACGGCGTGAAGTACACCGCGGCCAGCCATGACAGCACCAGCGCCAGCGCCGTCACCGCGAAGATCGCGAAGGTGTATTCGCCCACCGTGGAACGCGCCAGGCCCACCGGCAAAAAGCCGGCCGCCGTGATCAGCGTGCCGGTCAGCATCGGCATCGCGGTGGACGTATAGGCGAACGTCGCCGCCTCCATTTTCGAGAAACCCTCTTCGAGCTTGCGCACCATCATTTCCACCGCGATGATGGCGTCGTCGACCAGCAGCCCGAGCGCGATGATCAACGCGCCGAGCGAGATCTTGTGCAGCCCGATGCCGAAGATGTTCATGAACAGGAACGTCACCGCCAGCACCAGAGGAATGGTGAGGGCCACCACCAGACCGGGCCGCACGTCCAGGCGTAGCGGGCGGGTATGCAGGCCCAGCGACACAAAGCTCACGCCCAGCACGATCACCACGGCCTCGATCAGCACGCGCACGAATTCGCCGACGCTGCGCTTGACGGCCTGGGGCTGGTCCTGCACCTGATCCATCTCGATGCCGATCGGCAACTGGCCGCGCAGGCGATCGGTCACGGCGCGCAATTCCTTGCCCAGCGCGATGATGTCGCCGCCCTTTTCCATCGAGATGCCAAGCCCGATCACATCCTTGCCGTTGAAGCGCATGCGGCTGACCGTCGGATCGACATAGGCGCGATAGACGTGAGCGATGTCGCCGAGCCGGATGTTGGCGATGCCGTTCGGGCCGCGCAGCACCAGGTTCTGCAGATCCTCGACATCGCCAAGCTGGCCCGTGACGCGCACTTGCAGGTTGTCGGTCGGCGTCACCAGCACGCCGCTGCCGGTGGGATTGTTCTGTTCCGCGATCTGGTTGGAGATGGCGTTGATATCGAGTCCCAGTTGCGCAAAGCGCGCCTGGTTGAATTCGATATAGAGCTTTTCGTCCTGCAGGCCTAGCAGCGAGACCTTGGCCACGGCAGGGATGCGCAGCAGTTCCTGGCGCACCAGGTCGGCATATTCGCGCAATTCCTTGTAGTTGAAGCCGTCGGCCGACAGCGCGTAGATCGATCCGTAGACATCGCCGAATTCATCGTTGAAGTACGGGCCGCGCACGCCTTGCGGCAGTGTTTGCTGGATATCGCCGATCTTCTTGCGCACCGTGTACCAGATCTGCGCGGTGTCCTTGGCTGGCGCATTGTCGGCCAGTTGAAAGATCACCGTGGTTTCGCCGGGCTTGGAAAAGCTGCGGATCTTGTCGGCGTAAGGCACTTCCTGCAGCTGGCGCTCGATCTTGTCCGTCACCTGCACGGCAATCTGCTCGGCGGTGGCGCCCGGCCAGAACGCCTGCACCACCATCACGCGGAACGTAAATGGCGGATCTTCGTCCTGGCCCAGTTGGAAGAACGCCAGCAGCCCGCCCAGCAGCAGCACGACCAGCAGATAGCGCGTGAGCGGCTGGTGCTCCAGCGCCCAGCGCGACAGATTGAAGCGGGAATGTTCCATGCGCGGATCTCAGCCCAGATGCCGGTCGAGGGCGCTCAGTTGCGCGCCGGGATCCGAGGCCGGCTGGGCCGGCGCCACGCTCTGCATCGGCTTGACCTTCTGTCCCGGCTTGAGCAGATGCACGCCCGCGGTGACGATGGTCTGCCCCGGCGCAAGGCCCTGGCGCACTTCGATCAGATTGCCCTGCGCTTCGCCGAGCGTCACCGACACCGGCTTGACTGTGCCGGCGCCGTTAGCGCCTGGCTGGTAGATCCACACCTGATTGCTGCCCCTGTCCTGCAGCAGCGCGGTCAGCGGCACGCGGATCGCCGCGGCCTGGCCGGTGCGCGTGAACGACACCACGGCGGTCATGCCGATGCGCAGATCGGCCGGCGGATTTGGAATGCTGACGCGCGTGGGATAGGTGCGCGTGACGGGATCGGCCGCCGCGGAGATTTCGCGCACCCGGCCCGGCAATGCGCGATCGGGATCGGACCACGTATGGATCGACACCTCGGAAATACCGCGCAGCATGTCGACCTGATCTTCAGGCAAGCCGATGGCCACTTCCTTTTCCGCGGTTTGCGCCACGCGGATCACCGGCTGGCCGGGCGTGACGACCTGTCCCACTTCGGTATCGATCGCCGTGACCACGCCGTCGGCATCGGCGGTCAGCACCGCGTAGCCGGTCTGGTTCGACTGGTTGCGCAGGTTGGCCTGCGCCTGGCCCAGCCGCGCGTCGGCGGAATCGAAAGTGGCCTGGCGACGCTGCAGTTCGGCGGCACTGATGAAGTTGCGCGCGGCCAGCTCCTTGTAGCGCTTCAGGTCTGCGGCGGCCAGATCGCGATCGGTCTTGGCCGCGTCGAATTGCGCGCGCGCGCCGGTTTCGGCCAGCGCCAGATCCGTGGGGTCCAGACGCGCCAGCGGCTGCCCCTTGCGCACCGACGCGCCGACGTCGACCAGGCGCGCCGCGATCTTGCCGCCGACGCGGAATCCCAGTCGCGACTCGATGCGCGGGCGCACCTCGCCCGAAAACTCGAAATCGGTCCTGCCTTGCGCCGGGCTCAACTGCATCAGCCGGACTGGCCGCACCTCCTCGACCGGTTCCACCTTCTTGCCACAACCCGTCAGCACCAACGCTGCCGCCGCAAGCAGAAGCCCAAGTCGCGCGCGACCGACACGGCGCTGCACGACGCGGCGCGCCATTGGAGGTTCGTCAAATCTGGCGGCCGCAACTTCCGGCCTGGCGTAAGGCTCTGGCATGACAAGCGTCTTGATCGGTGGGAACGGTGAGGCGAAATTTGGCTGCTACGTCGCGGCTCGATGTTTCGCAATCGGGCCGGCGGGGAAACGGCCACGCGCGGCATCGGCCGAAGTGCCTCCCCAGGCGCCTCCGCTGCTGCGCGGAAATAAATAACTGGCCGGTCAGTAATATAGCGACGGACCCCGGGTGCGTCAAACGCCGGATGACGAACGCCTGTATGGCGCGACAAACCGCCACAGCGGCGGTGCCGGCCGATCATGCGTGCCCGTCGCGAAGACTGCTGCGGGCGTGCATGCGTTGGCGGGCGCCGATGTTACAATTCGCCGCTTTGGCGCCGCACCGCCGCCCACCACTAAGAGATTGGCGTGACGCCCGATCAGTACTGCCAGGAAAAAGCCGCGAAAAGCGGCTCCAGCTTTTATTACAGCAGCCTGCTTCTCCCTCCCGAACGCCGCCGTGCCGTTACGGCCCTGCAGGCCTGGCGCCTCGAACTCGACGCCATCGTTCATGAAAATCACGATGCGGGCGTAGCGCTGCAGCGCCTGGACTGGTGGCGCGCAGAAATCCGCCGGCTATACGACGGCCAGCCCAGCCATCCCGTCAGCCACGCGCTGCAACCCTACCTGGCCGACCTGCCGCAGGCGGAAATGACCCAGGTGATGGACGGCACGGAGATGGATCTGGCGCAATCGCGCTATTTCGATGACGCTGCGCTGGGCAAGTATTGCCGCGCCGTCGGTGCGACGCTTGGCAAGCTCAATGCGCGCCTGCTCGGTTTTACCGATCCGCGCACGCTCGACGCGGCCGAACAGCTTGGCATGGCGCAGTTGCAGGTGCGTATCGTGCGCGAAGTCGGCCATGACGCGCGCCAGGGGCGCATCTATATTCCCGTCAGCACGCTGCAGCGCTTTGAAGTGCCTGCCGCGGACATCATGCAGTCGCGTAGCTCCGATCAGTTTGTCGCGCTGATGCGGGATCAGGCCGCCGCGGCGCGCACGCACTACCGCGACGCCCTGGCACTGTTGCCGCGCGCAGACCGCCGCGCGCAGCGCGCCGCGCTGGCGTTGGCCGCCATCCACCAGGCATTGCTCGACGAAATCGAAGCGAGCCACTTCCAGGTGCTGTCGCAGCGCATCGCGCTCACGCCGATGCGCAAGCTGTGGATCGCCTGGAAAACCTGGCTGCGCAACGGTTGAGGCCGCGCCATGCGGGCGACCGTTTTTTGCACGCTGAAGTGTCGATGTATTGAAGCCACAAAGTCATGACCACTGCCATACCCGCCCTCGGCCAGTCGATACTGGACCACGCAGACGCCCTCGCCCGTCATTCCGATATGGAAGGCGGCCTCACCTGCGCGTTTCTCACGCCGGCCCATCGTCAGGCGCAGGCGCAACTGGCGCGCTGGATGGAAGATGCCGGCATGACCGTACGCATCGACGCAATCGGCAACGTGATCGGACGCTATGCCGCCGATCCCGCCGTCACCGCGCCCAAGGTGCTGATGACCGGCTCACACTTCGACACGGTGCGCAACGGCGGCCGCTACGATGGCCGGCTGGGCATCCTGTTGCCGATCGCGGTGGTCGGCGCGCTGCGCGATGCAGGCATTCGCCTGCCGTATCACCTCGATGTCGTCGGTTTTGCCGAAGAAGAAGGGCTGCGTTTCAAGACCAGCTTCCTGGCCAGCAGCGTGCTGGCCGGCCGGTTCGATGCGGCACTGCTCGACCGCGTCGATACGGACGGCGTCACGATGCGCGACGCGCTGACCGCTGCGGGCTTCCCGGGCGCCGGCAGCATCGACGCACTGCGCGCCGCCGCCATCGACCCCACTTCGCTGGCCGGTTTTGTCGAAGTCCATATCGAGCAAGGACCGGTGCTGCTCAATCGCCAGCTGCCGCTTGGGATCGTCACGCAGATTGCCGGCAGCAGCCGCTTCCAGGTGCGCGTGGAAGGACTGGCCAGCCATGCCGGGACCACGCCGATGGATATGCGGCGCGACGCGGCCACGGGCGCCGCCGAAATGATCCTGCTGGTGGAATCGCGCTGCGCCGCGGCGCCTACGCTGGTCGGCACGGTGGGCCAATTGCAGGTGCCGGACGGATCGAGCAACGTGATCCCGGCCGCGTGTGTGTTTTCGATGGATATCCGCGCCGGCGAAGACGGCATCCGCGAAGACGCGATTGCCGACATCGTGGCGGGCATCGAGCGAATCGCGCAACGTCGCGGGCTGCGCGCCAGCGTCGAGCGTGTGACGCCGGTCAATAATGCGCCGTGCGCGCGCTGGCTGATGGATCAGTTCTCCGCCGTGTTGCGCAAGCGCGGGCTCGATGCCTTCGAGCTGCCTTCCGGCGCGGGACACGACGCGATGATGATGCAGCGCGTCACCGATGTGGCGATGCTGTTCGTGCGCTGCGGCAACGGCGGGATCAGCCACAATCCGCTGGAAACGATCACCGTGGAAGACGCTCAGCTGGCCGCCGAAGTATTCGTGGATTTCCTGCGCCACTTCCAGCCCAGAAGCTAACGAACAAGGCGCGGCAGTTTAGCTGCCGCGGTACATCTCGCGGCTGAGATCGTAGAGATTCTTGCGCAAGGATTTGCGCTCGTCTGGCGAAAGCCGCGGATTGCCGCCGCGCTGCCCCTGACGGCCCGCGCGTTCGGCCATGTCGCGCTCGGTCTCGGATTGATTGGCGCGCCGTGCCGGCTGGCGGTTGCGCTCGGACTGGGCCTGGCTGCTGCCCTGTTGCTGGCCATTGGGATGAAGCAGGTGTGCCATGCCCGCGGATTGGGCGTGCGAGGCGGCTGGTATCGCCGCCCACAGTAGGGACACGCCGGCAAGCCATGCCACCCGTGCGCAGACTGCGCGACGCAGGGTTTGCCCGTGCCGGTTTTGCTTCACTTTCATTGGATAATGGCGGTTTCGACTGTGCTCCGGAAGGGCTTTGTCCCTTTCGATGCCGGCGCATCCGCACTCCGCCTGGCGATAACTGGCTGCGTGCCAGCGTTGCCGGATAGGGTTGCGCGATACCCGTGGTGTCTTGTTTCCGATGCAATCGAATCAGTCTCGGAAAACGGTTTGCGGAGTGTAAATGCACAAAAGGTGCACGCCGCCATACCACAGGGTAAAGTATGTAACGTTTTGTTAAGCCATTTTGAGCGAAAGCGATAATCGCTAAGATACCGCCATGGAAAATACCAGCCACAAGATTCTCGTCGTGGATGACGACCCGCGTTTGCGCGACCTGCTGCGCCGCTACCTTGGCGAGCAGGGCTTTACGGTCCTCGTGGCGGAAAATGCCACGGCCATGAACAAACTCTGGCTACGCGAGCGATTCGACCTGCTGGTGCTCGATCTGATGATGCCCGGCGAAGACGGCCTGTCGATCTGCCGCCGGCTGCGTGGCGCCAATGACCAGACGCCGATCATCATGCTCACCGCCAAGGGCGAGGACGTGGACCGCATCGTCGGCCTGGAAATGGGCGCTGACGACTACCTGCCCAAGCCTTTCAATCCGCGCGAGCTGATCGCCCGCATTCACGCGGTATTGCGCCGCAAAGGCCCGGCCGAAGTGCCAGGCGCGCCGTCCGAAACCCCCGAAACCTTCGCCTTCGGCGATTTCGTGCTGAACCTGGCCACGCGCACGCTGACCAAGAACGACGAGGAAATCACGCTGACCACCGGTGAATTCTCGGTGCTCAAGGTCTTTGCCCGTCATCCCCGCCAGCCGCTGTCGCGCGAAAAACTGATGGAAATGGCGCGCGGACGCGAATATGAAGTGTTCGATCGCAGCCTTGACGTGCAAATCTCGCGCCTGCGCAAGCTGATCGAACCCGATCCCGGCAACCCGCGCTTTATCCAGACGGTCTGGGGCCTGGGTTACGTTTTCATCCCCGATGGCGTGAAGTAGAGCCGGTTCGTCCCCAAGCAGCATCGTGGCGACCGCTCTCGGCCGTACCGCAACGCGGTTCTTTGGTTCGCTGTTCTGGCGAACCTTCATGCTTATCGCCCTGTTGCTGGCGATCTCGCTGGGCATCTGGTTCCAGAGCTACCGGCTGTTCGAACGCGCGCCGCGCGCCCAGCAGATCGCCATGCAGGTGGTCAGCGTGGTCAAGCTCACGCGCGCCGCCCTGCTCTATTCGGACCCGGCGCGGCGCCGCTTCCTGCTGCTGGACCTGGTGCAGAACGAAGGCATCAAGGTTTATCCGCGTGAAAAGGACGACGATTTTGCCGCGCCCACGGCCAATCCGTTTCTTACCCAGCTGGTGCAGCAGGAAATTCGCAGCCGCCTGGGCGAGGACACGGTTATCGCCACCACCGTCAACGATATTCCCGGCGTGTGGGTCAGTTTCGAAATCGAAGGCGACGACTACTGGGTAGCCATCAGCCCCGAACGTTTCGAACGCGTGCCCGGCATCCAATGGCTGTGGTGGAGTATTGCCGCGCTGCTGCTGTCGATCATTGGCGCGGCGTTCATCACCGCACGCGTGAATTACCCGCTCAAACGGCTGGCCAACGCCGCGCGCCAGATCGGCACGGGCGGCGACCCGCCGCCGCTGCGCGAGCAAGGCGCCAGCGAGGTGGCGCAGGCCAACCGCAGCTTCAATCAGATGGTGCGCGATTTGCGCCAGCTCGACGACGATCGCGTGGTCATGCTGGCCGGCATTTCGCACGACCTGCGCACGCCGTTGACGCGCCTGCGGCTGGAAACCGAGATGTCTCCGGTCGATACCACCACCCGCGACGCGATGATCGCCGATATCGAACAGATGGACGCCATCATCGGCCAGTTCCTCAACTACGCGCGTCCCGGTCAGGAAGTGGTGGAACCGGTCGATCTTTCCGCGCTGGTGCAGGAGTCGGTTGGCGTCTATGCGGCCCACGACGATGTGCGCGTGCATGTGCGTTCGAACGGCCCAGTGATGGCCGTCGCAAATCGCATGGAAATCCAGCGCATTCTCGACAACCTCGTGGAAAACGCGCGCCGCTATGCCAAGGACGAAGAAACCGGCATGGCCGACGTGGAAATCTCCACGCGCGTCGAGGACAAGGACGCCGTGCTGATCGTCGCCGATAACGGACCGGGCGTGCCAAACGAGCAACTGTCGCTGCTGACGCGCCCGTTCTATCGGCTCGACAGCGCGCGCAGCGAAGCCAAGGGCGCAGGCCTTGGCATGTCCATCGTCAACCGCATTCTCCAGCGCAACGGCGGCCGACTGGTGCTGGCCAATCGCGCCGCGCCGAAAACCGGCCTCGTGGTCAGCGCGTTCTTCCGCCGCGCCTGAGGCGGCACACCACGTCTCGCATCGCGCCGCACCTTGGGACCGCGGACGGCAGTCCGCGCCCTCTCTCCTCTTGATCCAACCGCATCAGCCCACGCCGCAATGGCGCATGCGCCGCATTGACAGGTTTTCTTCAGGAATTGATACGGAATTGAAAGGTTGTTGACAGGCGATTGACAGCGACACCGCGCACACTCCACGCCATCGACAGGCCGATGCATACCGATGCATCCGCAGCCACGGCGCCGCCTGCCGCATGATCACCGCCGTGGCTGATAACGATCGACAACATGCCGCCGGACCCAACTGGTGGCGACCGAGAGACAGCCATGTCCAACACTTCCAATCCTCAGCACAGTTTTCGCACCGTGTTCCGCGTTGTCAGCGGAAACTTTCTGGAGATGTACGACTTCATGGTGTACGGCTTTTACGCCGCCGCCATCGCACATACCTTCTTTCCGTCCGGCGACGAGTTTGCCTCGCTGATGTTGTCGCTAGCGACGTTCGGCGCGGGATTTCTGATGCGCCCGCTCGGCGCGATCGTGCTGGGCGCCTATATCGACCATCACGGCCGTCGCAAGGGGCTGATCGTCACGCTGGTTCTGATGGCGCTCGGCACGCTGCTGATCGCCGTGGTGCCCGGCTATGCGACGATCGGCATCGCCGCGCCGCTGCTGGTGCTGCTGGGCCGGCTGCTGCAGGGCTTCTCGGCAGGCGTGGAACTGGGTGGCGTGTCGGTCTACCTTTCCGAAATCGCCAAGCCGGGCAAGAAAGGCTTCTACGTGGCGTGGCAATCGGCCAGCCAGCAGGTGGCGGTGATCTTCGCGGGCCTGCTCGGCGTCGTGCTGCACGCCACGCTTGCTCCGGCGCAAATGGATAGCTGGGGCTGGCGCCTGCCGTTCCTGATCGGCTGCCTGATCGTACCGTTCCTGTTCATCATTCGCCGGTCGCTCGAAGAGACCGAGGAATTCCGCGCGCGCAAACATCGTCCCAGCATCAGCGAGATCTATCGCTCGATGCTCGACAACTGGGGCATCATCATTGCCGGCTGCATGATGGTGGTGATGACGACGGTGTCGTTCTACATGATCACCGCTTATACGCCGACGTTTGGCAAGACCGTGCTCAAGCTCGACGACGTGGACAACCTGATCGTCACGATGTGCGTGGGTCTGTCGAACTTCATCTGGCTGCCGCTGATGGGCGCCCTGTCCGACCGCGTCGGGCGCAAGCCGCTGCTGGTGATCTTCACGATCGCCACGCTGATTACCGCGTACCCTGCCGTGTCGTGGCTGGTGGCGGCGCCCTCGTTCGAACGTCTGCTGATGGTCGAGCTGTGGCTGTCGTTCCTGTACGGCAGCTATAACGGTGCGATGGTCGTCACGCTGACCGAAGTCATGCCGCCCGCCGTGCGCACCGCTGGTTTCTCGCTGGCCTACAGCCTGGCCACGGCGCTGTTCGGTGGCTTTACCCCGGCGATCTCGACCTACCTGATCCACACCACGGGCAACAAGGCCGCACCGGGACTCTGGCTGATGTTTGCTGCAGCATGCGGCCTGGTGGCGACGCTGATCATCTTCCGTACGCGCCGCACGCAAGCCACGCTCCGCGCGGCCTGAGCGCGTCTCGCGCGTTTGATCGCATTCATGCGTAGCCGGCGCCGTTTGCCAGCTACGCATGAAACGCGTGTGACCGCTTGAGACAAATCTGAATATTTCCGACGCTTCCCGTCATGCGCCGTCGCGCGTGGCATACTCGCTGCAGCCGCTCACGGCTGCACGCCCCCTCGCACGATGCGCGCCACACGATTCATCAGACGGCGCCTATCGGGCTGGTTGAGAATATCAATTGGCCGCAGCGCCTCCGGCGACGCATAATCACGTTTTAATGCGATCGCGCATCGACGCGTTCCTGCCCTGTGGGAACCGATTCGCGTATCGCGCGCCTCACTCTGTTCAACCGTATCAGGAGAAGTCTATGAAGACCGTTGGTGACAAGCTCGAAGCCTTCCACGTTGTTGGTGTCAAGCCTGGTTTCAACAACCACGAAGAGAACGGCCAGTCGGCTTTCGAAGACATTACCGAAAAGTCGTTCGAAGGCAAGTGGAAAATCATCTACTTCTACCCGAAGGACTTCACGTTCGTCTGCCCGACGGAAATCGTGGCCTTCGCCAAGCTGAACAACGATTTCGCCGATCGCGACGCAATCGTGCTGGGCGGCTCGACCGACAACGAATTCGTGAAGCTGGCATGGCGCCGTGAACACAAGGACCTGAACAAGCTGAACCAGTGGCAGTTTGCCGACGTGACCGGTTCGCTGGTGGACCAGCTGGGCGTGCGTGACCACGCTGCCGGCGTTGCCCTGCGCGCCACGTTCATCGTCGATCCGGACAACACGATCCAGCACGTTTCGGTGAACAACCTGAACGTCGGCCGCAGCCCGGAAGAAGTGCTGCGTATTCTGGACGGCCTGCAAACGGACGAACTGTGCCCGTGCAACCGCGCCGTTGGTGGCGCCACGCTGTAATTTGGCAGCACCTGCCAGGCCGCTTTCAAGCGGATCGGCACAGCGCGAGGAAGAGCACCATGCCCTTCCTCGCCGAAACCCGCTATGTGCGGGTTTTTTGAGCCCTCGTCGATAGGAGAAATGTATGGAATTCCTCAGTACGATCAAGAATTTGATTCCCGACTACGCCAAGGACATTCGCCTGAACGTGGATGGCACGATCGCGCGTTCGTCGCTGGAAGGCAACGATGCGGTAGGCGTGGCCCTTGCGGCCGCCTTTGCGGCAAAGAGCAAGGTCATCGTCGACGTGATCCGCAATGACAACGTGCTGTCGCCCGAGGAAGTGACGGCGGCGCAGACGGCAGCTGCGTTGATGGGCATGAACAATATCTGGTATCCGTACGTCGAAATGGCCGAGGATCCGGATCTGGCGAGCCAGCCGGCCGGACTGCGCATGAATGCGTATGCTTCGCACGGCGGCGTCGACAAACGTCGCTTCGAAATGTACGCGCTGGCCGCATCGATCATCGGCAAGTGCCACTTCTGCGTGAAGTCGCACTATCAACTGCTCAAGACCGAGCAGGGCATGAGCGCCCAGCAATTGCGCGATGTGGGGCGTATCGCCGCGGTGATCGGCGCGGCCGCCAACGTCATTACCGCCGAATAAGCGGCGATCGGCGCCCAACGCGCCGATTACATCCCGTGCGGGACCGCCGTACCAACGGCGGCCCGCGCCACAAGCCGGCCCACGCTTTGGCGTGCTGTCGGCTTTTTTCCCGTCTGCGGGGTCAGAAAGTCCTATGCCTCAGATCCGGTCGACACGCGTTCGTCAATCGGTGCAGACAGGCACAAATGAGCCGGTGCATTTGTGGATTGGACGGCCTACAATCGACCCAAGGTCACGCTTTTCATCGTAGTCATGAGCACCTTGCCTTCGCACACTTCGCCGCGCTTTCGCTTTCGCCTGGCCGCGGTGCATGACTGGGGCGACATCGCCGCCGTTACGCAGCAAGCCTATGGGCAATACGAGCTGGGCATCATGGAAGATTGCCGCGCGTCGTTCCAGCGTGGCATGCAATCCGTGCTGGCCGCCAAGGACAATCCCGATATGGAGTGGTGGGTTGCGGAAACGGATCACGGCATCAGCGGCGCCGTGCTGTTCTGCCATCCGGGCGCGACAGTGCCTGCGCTCGACGACAGCCTCGTCACCCTGCCCCTTCCGGAAGCACGTCTGCTGTCCGTGAGTCCGCAAGCGCGCGGGCTGGGACTGGGCAAGCGGCTGATGCAGATCTGTATCCAGCGCGCTCGCGATATCGGCGCCCCAATGCTGGTATGCCGGACGATGCCGGAGATGGACTCGGCCATCAAGCTGTGCGAGCACATGGGCTTCGAGAAACGCACGGAAGCCGGATCGCGTCACGGTGCGATGGCCAGGCTGATCGACTACGTCTACACGATCCAGCCCGAAGACGCGCCGGCGCCGCCGCCGGCCTGACCGGCACGCCAGCGCAAGCCGCCCGGCCAACCGCGGCCAAGCCGCGAGCGAAGCGCGCCGCAGGCGCATCGCTCATCGGATTTCGTCTGTGATTCAGTCCTGCACGTCAGCGGTACGGCGGTAGATCAGCACCGCCGCCTGCGCGACGATCCCCTCCTCCTTGCCTTCGAAGCCAAGCTTCTCGTTGGTTTTCGCTTTCACGTTGCAATGCGTGACCGGCAGGCCCAGGTCGTAGGCCAGGTTCTGCACCATGCCCGCAATATGCGGCGCAAGTTTCGGTTTTTGCGCAATGACCGTGGCGTCGACATTGCCGATTTCGAAGCCCGCTTCACGCACGCGCCGCGCCGCTTCACGCAGCAGGACGCGGCTGTCCGCACCGGCGAAATCGGAATCGGTATCGGGAAAATGGCGCCCGATATCGCCCAGGGCCGCCGCACCGAACAGTGCGTCGGTGACCGCATGCAGCAGCGCGTCAGCGTCGGAATGCCCCAGCAGTCCGCGATCGTGCGGAATCTCGACGCCACCGAGAATGAGCTTGCGACCGGCTACCAGCGCATGCACGTCATAGCCCTGTCCAACGCGAAAATCGAACGGATTCAAAACAACTCCTTGAAGAAAGGGATCAGGCCGCGGACGGGGTCGATCCCGTGCGCAGCAGGACATCGGCCAGGGCGAAGTCCTCCGGATAGGTCACCTTGAAATTGCGCAGCGATCCGTTGACCAGACGCGGATGCAGTCCCAGCCGCTCGATCGCGCTGGCTTCGTCGGTCACCACGGCGCCAGCTGCCATCGCGTCCTCGAGCGCGTGACGCAGCACGCCAATGCGGAACATCTGCGGTGTCTGCGCCTGCCACAGGCCGTCGCGCGGCACCGTCGCGCCGATGCGCGCGCCGGCGTCGGCGCGCTTCAGCGTATCGGGCACGGGCACGGCAAGAATGCCGCCGATGGGCTCGCTGGCGGCGTCATCGGACTCCACCGCGCGCACCAGCGTGTCGATCATCGCCGGCGTCAGGCCTGGACGCGCGGCGTCGTGCACCAGGACCCAGTCGGTATCGCGCGCGCCGAGCGTGGCCAGATGATGCAGCCCCGCCAGCACCGACGCATGGCGCGAATCTCCGCCGACAAACGCGGTATCGAAGCGCAGTCCCGCAAACACGTGCTGGCCGAAACGCGCCTCCAGCGGCAGGTCGTCCGGCGCCAGCACCAGCGCCGTGGCGCTGATGGCCTCACATGCCGAAAACGCGGCCAGCGCGAACCACAGCATCGGCCGTCCGGCCACCGTCTGGTATTGCTTCTGCACGGCGCCGCCGGCACGGCTGCCGGTACCGGCACAGGGAATCAGGGCGAATCGACGATCGGACACGGGCTTGGCGGTTGGGATATCGGAAGCCGGCCTGCAGGCCGGCCGGTGCGCATTCTATAATACGGCCCTCGCCCGCCGCCACGATCCTCCGATCCAGGCAGGCAAAAACCGATTTTCCCTGCCCGCGACATGCCGCACGCATGCGCCGGCGGGGTATGGTCGTTTACGCGTTATCTGCTGCCAATGCCTGACAACCAAGCTGCTTACCCGTTTGCCGTGCTGCCGCTGATCAAGCCCGGCATGCGCCATGCCGTGCCCGGCCTGACCGGATCCTCCGACGCGCTTGCCGTGGCCGCCTACGCGCGCCAGCATCGCGACAGCGTGCCGATGGTGGCCGTGGTGTGCGCCCATGCGATCGATGCGCAGCGGCTGGCCGACGAAATCCCGTGGTTTGCGCCCGAACTGCGCGTGCGCCTTCTGCCTGACTGGGAGACGCTGCCCTACGACAGCTTCTCGCCACATCAGGATCTGGTGTCCGAGCGGCTGGCGACGCTGCACGATATTCAAGGTGGCCAATGCGACGTGATGATCGTGCCGGCATCGACGGCGCTCTATCGTCTGGCCCCGCCGTCGTTTCTGGCTGCCTACACGTTCTTCTTCAAGCAGGGCGAAAAGCTCGACGAAGCCGCGCTCAAGGCGCAATTCACGTTGGCCGGCTACGAGCATGTGAGCGCCGTGATGCGCCCCGGCGAGTACAGCGTGCGCGGCGGGCTGATCGATCTCTATCCGATGGGCTCGGCGTTGCCATACCGGATCGACCTGTTTGGCGACGAAATCGAGACTATTCGCGCCTTCGACCCCGATTCGCAACGCAGCCTCTACCCGGTCAAAGAAGTGCGGTTGCTGCCGGGCCGCGAATTTCCGCTCGACGAGGCCGCGCGCACGGCGTTTCGCGGACGCTGGCGCGAGGTGTTCGAAGGCGACCCGACCAAATCGCCGATCTACAAGGATATCGGCAACGGCGTGCCGTCGGCCGGGATCGAGTACTACCTGCCGCTGTTCTTCGAGCAAAGCGCCACGCTGTTCGACTACCTGCCGCAAGGCACTCAGCTGGCATTCACCGGCGGCGTCGACGACGCCATCCGGCGTTTCTGGGCCGACACCACGCAGCGCTACAACTTCATGCGGCACGACCGCGAGCGCCCGCTGCTGCCGCCTGCGGATCTGTTCCTGTCCGAAGAACAGTTCTTCGTCGCGGCCAAGCCTCTTGCGCGACTGTTGCTGCAGCGCGAGCCCGCGCCGGAGCAGGCGCCATCGTTCGCGGCCGGGCTGCCCGATGTTTCGGTCAACCGGCGCGCCGAAGATCCGCTGGTCAATCTGGAAGCGCTGCTGCTGAACAAGGCCACGCGCGTGCTGATGTGCGCGGATTCGGCCGGCCGGCGCGAGACGCTGCTGCAGCTGTTTGCCGAAAGCGGCTTGCGTCCGACGATCGTCGACGACTTCGCATCGTTCCTGAGCGGCGAGTCGCATTTCTCGATTGCCGTGGCCCCGCTGCAAAGCGGCTTCGCACTGCCATCGGCGCAACTCGCGTTCGTCACCGAAAACGAACTGTATGCAGGCACCGCGCGCCGCGCGGGCCGCCGCAAGCAGGAACAGGCCAGCACCGTCGATGCCATGGTGCGCGACCTGGCCGAACTCAAGATTGGCGATCCAGTCGTCCACAGCGAACACGGAATCGGCCGCTACCAGGGCCTGGTCACGCTGGACATGGGCCAGGGCGACGAAGAGTTCCTGCATCTGGACTACGACAAGGCCAGCAAGCTCTATGTGCCGGTGCACCAGTTGCACGTGATCTCGCGCTATTCCGGCGCCGATCCCGAAACCGCGCCGCTGCACTCGCTTGGCACCGGGCAGTGGGACAAGGCCAAGCGCCGTGCCGCGCAACAGATCCGCGACACCGCCGCTGAACTGCTGAACCTGTACGCGCGCCGCGCCTCGCGCGAGGGTTTTGCGTTCCCGCTGCAGCCAAAGGATTACGAGACCTTCGCCGAGAGTTTCGGCTTCGAGGAAACGCCGGACCAGGCCGCAGCCATTGCTGCGGTGATCGCCGACATGACGTCGGGCAAGCCGATGGACCGCCTGGTCTGCGGCGATGTGGGCTTTGGCAAGACTGAGGTGGCGTTGCGCGCGGCGTTCGTGGCGGTGCTTGGCGGCAAGCAGGTGGCCATGCTGGCGCCCACCACGCTGCTGGCCGAGCAGCATTTCCAGACCCTGTCCGATCGCTTCGCCGAATGGCCGGTGCGGATCGTCGAGCTGTCGCGCTTCAAGACCAAGAAGGAAATCGACGCGGCAATCAAGCAAATCAACGAAGGCACGGTCGATATCGTGATCGGCACGCACAAGCTGCTGTCCGACGACGTGAAGTTCCAGCGGCTGGGGCTCGTCATCATCGACGAGGAACACCGCTTTGGCGTGCGTCAGAAGGAAGCGCTGAAGACGCTGCGCGCCGAGGTCGACGTGCTGACGCTGACCGCCACGCCGATTCCGCGCACGCTGGGCATGGCGCTGGAAGGCCTGCGCGATTTTTCCGTGATCGCCACCGCGCCGCAAAAGCGCCTGGCGATCAAGACGTTCGTGCGTCGCGAGGAAGACGGCGTGATCCGCGAGGCCATCCTGCGCGAGCTCAAGCGCGGCGGCCAGGTGTACTTCCTGCACAACGAAGTCGAAACCATCGAGAACAAGCGCGCCAGGCTGGCCGAACTGGTGCCCGAGGCGCGCATCGCCGTGGCTCACGGTCAGATGCACGAGCGCGAACTGGAGCGCGTGATGCGCGATTTCGTCGCGCGTCGCGACAACATCCTGCTGTGCACGACGATCATCGAAACCGGAATCGACGTGCCCACGGCCAACACGATCCTGATCCACCGCGCCGACAAGTTTGGCCTGGCGCAGTTGCACCAGTTGCGCGGTCGCGTGGGCCGCAGCCACCACCAGGCGTACGCCTACCTGCTGGTGCACGATGTGGATGGGCTGACCAAGCAGGCACAGCGCCGGCTCGAAGCAATCCAGCAGATGGAAGAACTTGGTTCGGGCTTCTATCTGGCCATGCACGACCTGGAAATCCGCGGCGCCGGCGAGGTGCTCGGCGACAAGCAATCGGGCGAAATCCACGAAATCGGCTTCCAGCTCTATACGGACATGCTCAACGCGGCCGTGAAGGCGCTGAAGGCGGGCAAGGAACCTGATCTGATGGCGCCGCTGGCCGCCACAACCGAGATCAATCTCGGCACGCCGGCGCTGCTGCCCAACGATTATTGCGCCGATGTGCACGAGCGCCTGTCGCTGTACAAGCGGCTCGCCAACTGCGAGACCGGCGAGCGCGTGGACGACATCCAGGAAGAGCTGATCGACCGTTTCGGCCGGTTGCCGGCGCAGGCCCAGGCACTGATCGAAACGCACCGGCTGCGTATCGCCGCCGCGCCGCTTGGCGTGCGCAAGATCGACGCAGGCGAGGCGACGGTCAGCGTGCAATTCGTGCCAAACCCGCCGATCGACGCCATCCGTATCATCGATCTGGTACAGAAGAACCGCCATATCAAGCTGGCCGGCCAGGACAAGCTGCGCATCGAGGCAAAGATGCCCGATGTGGCCGCGCGTGCGCAAACCATCAAGCACACGCTGCGCCAACTGGCCTGATACGACCGCCCGGTGTACGATCACATCCTTGACGAATCAACCGTTTCGACGCCCCATGCAAGCCACTTCCGACACCAAGACCGCCGCAACCGAAGCGTCCGGGCGCCATAGTGCGCTCGACTGGACCAAGCGCCTGGTGTCGTTCGACACCACTTCGCGCCATTCCAACCTGGGATTGATCGAATCGGTGCGCGACCACTTCCTGGCCAAGGGCCTGCGCCCGCACCTGAGCTACAACCCGCAGGGCGACAAGGCAAACCTCTTCGTCACGGTGCCCGCCGCAAACGGCGCAACCGATGGCGGCATCGTGCTTTCGGGCCATACCGATGTGGTGCCCGTGGACGGCCAGAACTGGACCACCGATCCGTTCACCCCGGTGATCCGCGACGGCAAACTTTACGGCCGCGGTACGTGCGACATGAAGGGCTTTATCGGCACGAGCCTGGCGCTGCTGCCAACCATTCTCGAAGCGAAGCTGCGCGAGCCGGTCCATTACGCGCTGTCGTTCGACGAGGAAATCGGCTGTATGGGCGCGCCGTATCTGCTGACCGAACTGCGCGATCGCGGCGTCAAGCCGGCCGGATGCATCGTTGGCGAGCCGACCAGCATGCGCGTGATCGTCGCGCACAAGGGCATCAATGCCTATCGCTGCTGCGTAAAAGGCCAGGCCGCGCATTCGTCGCTCACCCCGAAAGGCGTCAACGCCATCGAATACGCCGCGCGCCTGATCTGCTACATCCGCGACATCGCCGACGAATTCAAGGCCAACGGCCCGTACGACCGGGCTTTCGATGTGCCATTCACCACGGCGTCGACCGGCACCATTCACGGCGGCATTGCACTCAACACCATTCCCGCGGAATGCGAGTTTGTGTTCGAATTCCGCAATCTGCCCGGTGTCGATCCCGAAGCCATCCTCGCGCGCATCGAAGCCTACGTGCACGATGTACTGGCGCCGAAGATGCGCGCCGAGCATGTCGACGCCGGAATGGTCATCAGCAAGATTGCCGCAGCGCCCTCGCTCGACGCTGCGGAGGCCGATGCCATCACGCAACTGGTGCGCGCGCTGACCGCCGACCGCGACACCAACAAGGTGGCCTACGGCACCGAGGCGGGCCTGTTCCAGCGCGCCGGCATTCCAGCCGTGGTTTGCGGCCCCGGCGATATCCAGCAGGCGCACAAGCCTGACGAATTCGTCGCCCTGGACCAGCTCGCGGCATGCGAGGCGTTTTTGCACAAGGTGGTGGACAGCCTGCGCGTGGCATAACCGCCAGCGTTTCAGTGCGCGCCCTCGCCCCGGGGCGCGCATGCACTCGCAGTACAATACCGCCTCCCCGCTTCCAGCCTATTCTTCCGCTGTCATGCCCCTGATTCTCCAGAGCTTGTCCCCGCTGTCCGCGGCCGACATCGCCGCCGTGCGCACCGTGGCCAACGCGTCAGCCTTCGCACTGCGCGATGAAAACGTCGCCGTTGCGGACGAATGCCTGCCCTTGTCGCCCCCCTTGCACACTGCGCTCGATGACCTGTGCGGACCGCGCGGCATCGACTGGGCAGTGGTGCCGGCCGGCCGCAAGCTGTCGGACTTTCGCCTGGTCGCCATGGACATGGACTCGACCCTGATCACGATCGAGTGCATCGACGAGATCGCCGATTTCTGCGGGCTCAAGGCTGAAGTGTCGGCGATCACCGAAGCCGCGATGCGCGGGGAAATCACCGATTTCAACGAAAGCCTGCGCCGCCGCGTGGCGCTGCTCAAGGGCCTGGACGCGAGCGTGCTCGACCGGGTGTACGAAGAACGGCTGCGTCTGTCGCCGGGCGCCGAGCGCATGCTCAAGGCGGTCCAGGCACTCGGCCTGCGCACACTGCTGGTTTCCGGTGGATTCGTGCATTTCACGGACAAGCTCAAGCCGCGCCTCGGGCTCGATTTCACGCGCGCCAACACGCTGGAAATCGTCGATGGCAAGCTGACCGGCAATGTGGTCGGCGAAATCGTCAATGCCGACGTCAAGGCGCGCACCGTGCGCGAGGTCTGCGAACAGATCGGCGCCGATCCCGCTCAGGCAATCGTGATGGGCGATGGCTCGAACGACCTGAAAATGATGGCCGTGGCCGGGCTGTCGGTGGCTTTTCGCGCCAAGCCCATCGTTCGCGCGCAGGCCAGCGTCGCATTCAATCATGTCGGACTTGACGGCTTGCTGAACCTGTTCGCCCAGTAACGCGCCCCCGCTCAGCATCCCACCCGCCCGGCCATCGTGCCGGGCGTTTTCATTTGCACGACTGGCTGCGGCGTGGACATTACATTTTTGTCATGTCGCTGCGGGCCGAGAGCGTACCAAATCGTCACATAAGGCCCTGATTTCCTTGTGAAATTAAATGCGAATCATTATTATTATGTTTTTATTCGTTACCGCCTTCGGGACGCCCGACGCATGCAAGCGTTAGCCATACTTTTCTCCCTGGCCGCTGCCGCGTGCCTGTATCTTGCCTCGCCGAATCAGGTGTTGATGGTCGACGCCAACGGCAAGGGTCGTGCGCCGCTGTCTGCGCGCACGCTTTGCTGGATCGCCGTGTTGCTGGCTGCGGCCGGCATGTGGCTGATGAGCGTGCCCGAAGGCTGGCCAGTTGCCATCGCCGCGACGCTCGTCACGCTTACCTGCTGCCTGTCGCTATGGCCGTTCATCGGCACCTGGCTCCATCACCACCGCGACGATGAATCGTGCAGCGAAGGAAATCCATCATGATGGGCACCAAATGGCTGGCCGGAACACTGCTGGGATTGCCGCTGGCGATTGCGCTTTGCACGCTCGGCGTGCTGTGGCTGCCGGGCGGCTGGGAAGGCGGCGTGGTCGTTGCCATCGTACTGAGCTTCGTGCTGTGGGTCGCCATCATCAGCCTGACCCTGCTGTTCCACAGCAGTCGCGCCGCATGGCTATGGCTGGCCGGCGGCAATCTGGTCTGTTACGGCATTCTGTGGGCCGTGCGAGCCATGCATGCGATGCCACCCGCTTCCACGCTCTCCGCAGTGACTGGCTCCTGAGACGATTCGCATGAAACCCAATACTCTTCGCGTGTTCAATACGCTTCACACCTGGGTCGGGCTGATGGCCGGATGGGCGCTCTTTATCGCGTTCTTCGCGGGCGCGATCACGGTGTTCCATCACGAACTGCATGTCTGGCAGAACCCGGCGCGCCTGGAAGGCCATCACGCCACCGATGTCGCGGTGGAAGGCCCCGCCATCGACGCGTTCGTGCAAAAGCTGGTCGCCGTGCATCCCGAAGCGGCCAATAGCGTCTTCGTCGGCCTGCCCAGCAAGGAAGAGCCGGACTTCAATGCCTACTGGCAGGACAAGGCGGGCGAGTGGCAGACGATAAACGGCGCGCGCCTGAACGGCGACAAGGCGGCGCAGACCGACACCTCGCTCGATCATGTCACCGGCGAGTTGTCGGCGTTCCTGAATTCCCTGCACTATGCGCTCGGGCTCGGCATGAACGGCATGTACTTCATGGGGATCATCTCCGTGCTGTATGGCCTGGCGCTGGTGTCCGGCGTGATCCTGCATCTGCCACGCCTGAAGAAAGACCTGTTCGCGGTGCGCCCGGGGCGAAATCTCAAACGCTTCTGGATGGACGCGCACAACGTGGTGGGCTTGTTCAGCCTGCCGTTCCATCTGATCTTCGCCATCACCGGGGCCATGTTCTGCCTGTCGCTGGTGATGGTGATGGTCTTCAACACGCTCACGTTCGACGGCAAGTTGTTCGAGGTGGTGCCGCGTGTGACCGCCGCCACGCCGGAAGTCACGGCGTCGGGCCGTCCGTCGCCCACGCTGCCGGCCGCGCAATTGCTGGCCATCGCGCGCGACCATGGCGGCGAGCGCTTCACGCCGAATGCGATCCGCTTCCAGCGCTACGGCGACGCAAATGCCGTGGCCGAAGTGCGCGGTGACAGCAGCCGCGCTCTGGGCAACGGCGGTGGCGTCGGCATTCATGCGGCGTCGACCGAACCCAATGCCGGCCAGTTGATCGCCAACCAGACCGCGGGCGCGCGCGACACGAACCACATGTTGCTCAGCGCCATGTACGCGCTGCACTTTGGCACCTACGGCGACCTGGCCGTCCGGCTGGTCTATCTGCTGGCCGGCCTGGGCGGCGCCTTCCTGTTCTATTCCGGCAATCTGCTGTGGATCGAGACGCGCCGCAAGGCGCGCCAGAGCGAACAACCGCGCGTACATAAGTTGCTGGCGCAGGCTACGGTGGGCGTGTGCATCGGCACCTGCATCGGCGTGGCGCTGTGCTTCCCCGCGGCACTGCTTTGGCCCGAACGCGCCGTGAGCTACGTGTTCTGGCCGGTTTTCGCGGCCGCGATCGTCTGGGCATTGATCCGGCCGCCGATCCGCGCCGCGGTGGAATTGCTCTACATCGCCGCGCTGGCTGCGCTGAGCGTGCCCGTATCGAACGCATTGCTGACGGGCGACCACCTGTTTGTCGCCGCGCTCAATGGGCGCTGGGCCATCGCCGGCTTCGACATTGGCGCCATCGCGATGGCGGCGGGCTTTGTCGCCATCGCGCGCGCCACGCAGCGTCGCGCCCGGAATGGCCCGGCCGAATCGGTGTGGTCGACACGCGCCGCTGCGGAACATCTATCGCCACAAACGAGCATGCGCAACGCCGACGCATCCTGACCCGCGTCCCGCCATCCATGCAAAAGCCCCGCTGTTTCCGCGCGGGGCTTTTTTTTGGGCTTCGCGAGGCGCAACCGTACGCCCTGGTTCCGGCCTATCGCAGATGCGTCTCCATCGCCTGTTTCAGATCGGCGATGAGGTCGCGTGTGTCTTCGAGTCCGATATAGAGCCGCACCAGTTCGCCAGCATTTTCCCATCCCGCTGGCGGCCACGTGCCGGCCGGGCGCATGGTCTCGACGTGGTACGGCACCGCCAGGCTATGCGCGCCGCCCCACGACCAACCGATTGCAAACAACTTCAGCGCTTCGACAAACGCATCCACCTGCTCAGGCGTGTAACGACGGTGAACAATTAGCGAGAACAGGCCACCGCCGCCCGTGAAGTCGCGCTGCCATGCCTCGTGACCCGGGCAGTCCGGCAGCGCCGGATGCAGTACGCGCGTCACTTCGGGACGTCGTTTGAGCCATTCGGCCACCTCCCGCGCGGCGCGATCATGCGCGGCCAGACGCACCGGCATGCTGGACAGTCCGCGCAGCACGAGGAAGCAGTCGTCCGCAGACACACCCCAGCCCATGATCATCCGCGTGCGTTTGAGACGATCGTGCAACTTTTCGTCGCGCGTAATCACGGCGCCCATCAGCACGTCGCTGCCGCCCGACTGGTATTTGGTCAGCGCCTGCACGGAGATGTCGATGCCTTTCTCGAACGGCTTGAAATACACCCCTGCGGACCATGTATTGTCGATCGCGGTGAGGACGCCGCGGGCGCGCGCCGCCGCCACAATCGCTTCGCTATCGGGCACTTCCATCGTGACCGAACCCGGCGCCTCCATCCAGATCAGCCGCGTGTTGGGCTGAATCAGCGCGGCGATGCCGGCCCCGATCGACGGATGGTAGTAACGGACCGTGACACCATATTCGCGCGCCAGCCACTCGCCGTGGTCGCGGTTCGGGCCATAGACGTTATCGGGCACGAGCACATCGTCGCCCGAGCGCAGGCATGCGAAATAAACCAGCGAAATGGCCCCCATGCCCGACGGCAACAGCAGCGTCTGCCGGCCGCCCTCGATCTGGGCCAGTTGCTGGCACAGTGCCTCGCTGGTGGGCGTGGCGTGCAGACCGTAGCGCCAGTACGTCTTGCTGCGATCGCCGTAGGCGCGCAGCTCTGCCAGATTGCGGAAGACGATGGTCGACCCACGATAGGTAGGCGTGGAAAACGATTCAAAGCCCGGCGCGATATCCAGTTCGGGCTGGACCGCGGTGGTCTGAATGTAATGGGACGATTTACGGGACGAGTCGGATGCAGACACGGCGAGTACCCTGGGAAGTCAGTTCGGACGCCCGAGCTTACCAGCAAATGCCGGGTCCGCTACATCGCGGGCGCCGATCGTCGGAGTGCGGTCCAGGCTGCGGTCCAGGTGCGGATCCGGCTGGCGCACCAGATCGCGCAACGATCAGCGCCTACGGAGCCGCAGGTGGTCGCTTTGCGCGGGGCACGCGGCTATCGCGTCGTTCCCGTGGAAATCGACGACTTGGGCGGTGGCGGCGCGTAGGTGACGCCGCTGCCCGCGCGCATGTCGAACGGCGGGATCACGAGATTGCCTCCAGACGGGCGAATGAAAAACGGCAGCACGATGGACGGATCAAATGCATCGGTCCACGTGCCGCGCACAGCGCCATTCTGGTCGATCTGCCCTTCCCAATTGCCGGAAACACGCGTGCCGTCGTCGGACTCTTCCATCAGGAAGCTGCCATCGTCCCATTCGCCCGATAACAGCCGCACACTTTTGCCGTCGCCGATCGTGTATTCGCCTTGCAGACTGTCTCGTGTGTCCGACTTCGGCGCCACGCGCATTCTTACGGGCTTGTCCCCAACCGTGCCGACATAGACCGGATAATTCGCATATTCCGATCGCGGTAGTAGTGGGCGCGCCGGCCCGGTGGAAAGCGAGGTGCCGCGCCTGGCTTCTCCCGCGCGGATGGCGTCGTTGATGCCGAAGGCGCTGCCCTGTCCTTCCCCGGTCGACACCATCTCGTCGGCCCCCAGCACAGCGGCGGGAAGCGAGAGAATTGTCGCGATTATCACCAAACACCGCGATCGAAACGGGGCAAAACGGAACAAGACAGCCTTCCTTCGGCAAATGGGGCAACAGGACTTTAGACGCGCTCGAAGATCGCGGCAATCCCCTGCCCGCCGCCGATGCACATCGTCACCAGCGCATAGCGTCCTTGCACGCGCTGCAACTCATGCAAGGCCTTCACGGTGATCAGCGCACCTGTCGCGCCGATCGGATGGCCCAGGGAAATTCCGGAGCCATTCGGATTGACCTTGGCCGGATCCAGGCCCAGCGCCTTGGTAACCGCACAGGCTTGCGCGGCGAACGCCTCGTTAGCCTCGACGACGTCGAGATCCTTGACGGACAGCCCTGCGCGCTCCAGCGCAATCTTCGTCGCCGGAACCGGCCCGATGCCCATCGTCTTCGGATCCACGCCAGCGTGGCCATAAGACACCAGCCGTGCCAGCGGCTTGAGGCCACGTCGCTCGGCTTCGGCACGCTCCATCAGCACCACGGCGGCAGCGGCGTCATTGAGTCCCGACGCGTTGCCGGCCGTGACCGTCCCGTTTTCCTTGGCGAACACCGGCTTGAGCTTGGCCATGTCGTCCATCGTCGCGTCGTGACGCACGTGCTCGTCGGTATCGAACACCACATCGCCCTTGCGGGACTTCAACGTGATGGGAACGATCTGATCCTTGAAATATCCGGCCTTGATCGCTGCAGACGCGCGGCGATGCGATTCCAGCGCAGCTTCATCCTGCTGCTGCCGCGAGATGTCATATTCCTTGGCGACATTCTCGGCCGTCACGCCCATATGAATGCTGTGGAACGGATCGTGCAGCGCGCCGAGCATCATGTCGATCAGCTTGGCATCGCCCATGCGCGAACCCCAGCGGGCCATGGGCGCCAGATACGGCGCCCGGCTCATGCTTTCCGCGCCGCCGCCGATGGCCACGTCGGCATCGCCGAGCAGGATGGTCTGGGCAGCGCTGACGATCGCCTGCAGGCCGGACCCGCACAGCCGATTCACGGTCAGGGCCGGCGCGTTGATCGATACGCCGCCGTTCACTGCGGCGACGCGGCCGAGATACATGTCCTTCGGCTCGGTCTGAATCACGTTGCCGAATACCACGTGGCCGACGTCGTCGCCGGATACGCTCGCGCGCGCCAACGCCTCGCGGACAACGAGGGCTCCGAGTTCGGTCGGCGCCAGCTCTTTCAGGCTGCCGCCAAAGGTACCGATGGCGGTGCGTACACCGCTGACAACCACTACTTCACGCGTCATGTCTGTCTCCATGCGTTATGTTGCGGTGCACAGTATAGACCCCGGGCAAGAAAAACGAACGACCGTACTTTTACCTAATTGTGCAGACAGGTGACGGGCCGAGCCCGCCCCACCGAGTGATGCCTTCAGGCCACTTCACCCCACAGATCGTGACCGTCGGCGCCGGTAATCTTCACGTTGACGAAATCGCCGGTCTTGTAGCGTTGCGACGTCTTGGCGGCCGGATCGATATAAACCAGACCATCGATCTCCGGCGCATCCGCGGACGACCGGCCGATGCCACCATCCTGATTCACCTCGTCGACCAACACGCGCAGCGTCTGGCCGACCTTGCGCTGCAGGCGCCGCGCGGACACCGCCTCGGCCACTTCCATAAACCTTGCACGGCGCTCCTCGCGAACTTCGTCCGGCAATGCGCCCGGCAGATCGTTGGCGGTCGCACCTTCCACCGGCGAGTAGGCAAAGCAGCCCACGCGATCCAGCTCGGCTTCGGCGATGAAATCGAGCAGGGTCTGAAACTCGGCTTCCGTTTCCCCCGGGAATCCGGCGATAAAGGTGCTGCGGATGGTCAGGTCGGGACAAATGGCGCGCCACGCGCGGATGCGGTCGAGCGTCTTTTCGGCATTGGCCGGGCGCTTCATGCGCTTGAGGACATCGGGATGCGCGTGCTGCAGCGGTACATCGAGGTAGGGCAGCACGTTGCCCTGGTTCATCAGCGGGATGATTTCATCGACGTGCGGGTACGGATAAACGTAGTGCAGGCGCACCCACGCACCGTATTGGCTGGCCAGTTCGCCCAGCGCCGCCACCAGCTCGGTCATGCGCGTCTTGAGCGGACGGCCGTCCCAGAACCCCGTGCGGTATTTCACATCCACGCCGTAGGCGCTGGTGTCCTGGGAAATCACCAGCAATTCCTTGACCCCGGCCTTGAAGAGGTTTTCCGCTTCCAGCATGACCTCGGCGACGGGACGCGACACGAGGTCGCCACGCATCGACGGGATGATGCAGAACGAGCACCGGTGATTGCATCCTTCCGAAATCTTCAGGTATGCGTAGTGCTTCGGTGTGAGCTTGATGCCGGCTGCCGGCACCAGATCGGTAAACGGATCATGCGGCTTGGGCAGGTGCGTGTGCACGGCCTGCATGACCTCGCCCAGCGCATGGGGGCCCGTGACAGCCAGCACCTTTGGATGCACCGACGTCACCACATCCTGACCCGCCGCGTCTTTCTTTGCACCGAGGCAGCCGGTCACGATCACCTTGCCATTCTCGGTCAGCGCCTCGCCGATGGCGTCGAGGCTTTCCTGCACCGCTTCATCGATGAAGCCGCAAGTGTTGACCACTACGAGATCCGCGCCGTCATAGGTTCCGCTGATGGCGTAGCCTTCGGCACGCAGCTGGGTAATGATCTGCTCGGAATCGACCAGGGCCTTGGGACAGCCAAGTGAGACAAAGCCGACTTTTGGCGCGGAGTTGGACAAATTGGTTTCAGACGACATGGGGCACCGCAAATGTGGGAGGTCCGGACGCTTCCTACCGTCCCCGGTGGCGCGCCTCGTTGGGCTACGGCATCCGGCGAGCCTGCCGGGCGCCGTTGTTGCCGTAAAAGGCGGCAATTTTAACCCGGCAACGCCAAGTTGGCTCGCGTCTCGACGCCCGGCAGATCATCGCGCCCATGGGAGAGTGGTTGCGAGTGGCCGCGCAGGTTCGTGCAAGCGCCCAACGAGAACGCTGAACGATTGGATCACACCAGCACTGTCGAAGTCTTTCGCATCGGCTCAGTGCATCGCGAATATGGCAAATTGCCACGCAACCACAACAAGCCGTGGCAGCGACGCAACCAAAAAGGCCCTGCATGTGCAGGGCCTCGGATTCGCTTGCCAACCTGGCGCGGCTACTTCTTCTCGGGCTGATTGAAGGGGAACGTGCCGAACATGTTCTTGGCCTGGTTCTGCATCTGCTCTTGCATCTGGACGAACAGGTTCTTGCTCTGCTCGATGTAGTTGCTCATCATGCCCTGCATCATCGGCCCCTGCAGGTTCATGAACTGCGACCACATGTCAGGGCTGAACGCCTCGCCCGAGTACAGGCCCTTGGAGTTTTCCGCCAGCTTGCTCTGGATATCGATGAAGGCCTGGATGTTCTTTTCCAGATAGGTGCCCATCATGCCTTGCATGGCATGACCGTAGAAACGGATGATCTGCGAGAGCATCGCGCTCGAGAACATCGGCACGCCGCCGGTTTCTTCTTCCAGGATGATCTGCAACAGGATGCTGCGGGTGAGTTCCTCGCCGGACTTGGCGTCAACGACCTTGAAGTCCTCGGTATCCATGACCAGCTGCTTGACGTCCGCCAGCGTGATGTAGGTGCTGGTTTGCGTGTCGTAGAGCCGGCGATTCGGATACTTCTTGATCAGTCGCTCTGCGCCTTTCTTGGTCGTGGCCATCGGTGCTCTATCCTTTTGTCGTCGCTGATGCCGGACGGACACCGGCAATCCGCTGCTGCGGCATCGCTCTCTTACTGCTGCACCGCATGCGGTGCAGTGCGCAATGAGGCGTCATTTCCGCGTGAAATCCTGCCGCAGGCGCACAAGAAACAACCGGACCAGACCCGTGTAGAGCGCTCTACTTTGGTGCCGGTTGCGCCATTGCCCTGATTCTATGCTCAAGAAAGCACTATGGAAAGACGGCCGGGTTTAAGGAAAACCCGCAGCAAAAGCGCACCTGACGCGAGAAAACTGGCGCCGCGAGGGGCTCGATCCAGCTAGTGCTTTCTAAAAATACGAACGCGGGCCCGCATGCGACCCGCGCTTGTGCACTGCGCTCGGTGCGCCGCATCAACGACGCACCGCATCGCTCACGTGCCCATCAGCCCATGTGCAGGCCGCCGTTCAGCGAGAAGTCCGCGCCGGTCGAAAAACCCGATTCGTCCGAAGCCAGCCACGCGCAGATCGAAGCAATTTCCGACGGCTCGCCCAGACGCTTGACCGGAATCGTGCCGACGATCTTGTCGAGCACATCCTGGCGAATCGCCTTGACCATGTCGGTGGCGATGTAGCCCGGCGACACCGTATTGACGGTCACGCCCTTGGTCGCCATTTCCTGCGCCAGCGCCATCGTGAAGCCGTGCAGCCCGGCCTTGGCGGTCGAGTAGTTGGTCTGTCCGAACTGGCCCTTCTGGCCGTTGACCGACGAGATGTTGATGATCCGGCCCCAGCCGCGGTCGGCCATGCCGTCGATCACCTGCTTGGTGACGTTGAACAGCGAGGTCAGGTTGGTGTCGATGACGGCGTCCCAGTCCGCGCGGGTCATCTTGCGGAATACCACGTCACGCGTGATGCCGGCGTTGTTGACCAGCACGTCGACCTCGCCCAGCTCGGCCTTGACCTTGTCGAACGCGGCCTTGGTCGAATCCCAGTCGGCAACATTGCCCTCCGAAGCCACGAACTCGAAGCCGAGCGCGCGCTGCTGCTCGATCCATTTCTCGCGGCGCGGGGAATTCGGGCCGCAACCGGCCACCACCTTGAAGCCGTCCTTGGCCAGACGCTGGCAAATGGCAGTCCCGATGCCGCCCATGCCGCCGGTCACATATGCAATGCGCTGAGTCATATCTACTCCTGGGTTGGCTCGCTCGATTTGTCTTATCGATGCTTAGCGTCGTTGTTTTAGAAGCCGACAGCGGCGTACCTCGGCCGCCGCTGCCGGCAATGCCCCTCACTTGCGGGCGTGCACTTTCTTATCGCTCAACCGCCAGTGCAACACCCATGCCGCCGCCGATGCACAGCGAAGCCAAGCCTTTCTTTGCATCCCGACGCTTCATTTCGTGCAGCAAGGTCACCAGAATACGGCAACCCGATGCGCCGATCGGATGGCCGATGGCGATGGCACCGCCGTTCACGTTGATCTTCGACTGGTCCCAGCCCATCTGCTGATGAACGGCCAGCGCCTGCGCAGCGAATGCCTCGTTGATTTCCATCAGATCCAGGTCCTTGACCTCCCAGCCCGCGCGCGACAAGCAGCGCTTGCTGGCCGGAACCGGGCCCATGCCCATCACGGCCGGATCGACGCCGGCATTGGCGTACGCCTTGATCGTCGCCAGCGGCGTCAGGCCCAGCTCGCGGGCCTTGGCGGCGGACATCACCACCACCGCGGCGGCGCCGTCATTCAGCCCCGATGCGTTGGCGGCGGTGACCGTACCGGCCTTGTCGAAAGCCGGCTTGAGGCCCGCCAGGCTCTCTAGCGTGGCGCCGTGACGAACGAATTCGTCGGTCTTGAACGCGACCGGATCGCCCTTGCGCTGGGGAATCATCACCGGAACGATTTCCTCGTCGAACTTGCCGGCCTTCTGCGCGGCCTCGGCCTTGTTCTGCGAGCCCACGGCAAATTCGTCCTGCGCCTGCCGCGTGATGCCGTATTCCTTGGCGACGTTTTCGGCCGTGATGCCCATGTGATACTGGTTGTAGACGTCCCACAGGCCGTCGACGATCATCGAGTCGATCAGCTTGGCGTCGCCCATCCGGAAACCGTCGCGCGATCCCGGCAGCACGTGCGGCGCGGCGCTCATGTTTTCCATGCCGCCAGCCACAACGATCTCGGCCTCGCCCGCCAGGATCGCATTCGCGGCGAGCATCACCGCCTTCAGGCCCGATCCGCACACCTTGTTGATGGTCATGGCCGGCACCATGTCGGGCAGCCCGGCCTTGCGTGACGCCTGACGCGCCGGGTTCTGCCCCGACCCTGCCGTCAGCACCTGGCCCATGATCACCTCGCTGACCTGATCGGGCTTCACACCGGCGCGCTCGAGCGCGGCCTTGATCACGATGGCGCCCAGTTCCGGCGCCGGAATCTTTGCCAGGGACCCGCCGAACTTGCCTACGGCGGTACGGGCTGCGGAAACGATGACGATGTCAGTCATTTGAGATCCTTTTAAGAAAGCGATTCGATGATGGATGCAAAGCTGGCCGGCGGACGTCCGCCGACCCTTGTGCAATTCATGCGCGCTGCCTCACATAGCGGCCGGGGGCTGGTTCTATAGCCTTGTAATGGTCATTGCCGAACCTGGTGGGCGCGGCACGCTTCTGGCCGGCGTGCTTGCCAAGCCAGCTCATCCAGTCGGGCCACCAGCTGCCGCGATGTTCCTGCGCGCCGGCCAGCCAGTCATGCGCGGACGTCGGAAGCGCGTCGTTGGTCCAATGGCTGCGCTTGTTCTTGGCCGGAGGATTGATGACGCCGGCAATATGGCCCGATGCCCCGAGCACGAAACGCAGCTTGTTCTTCAACAGCGCCGTCGATGCGTAGGCCGCGGTCCATGGCACGATGTGATCTTCGCGCGAACCATAGAGATAGGTCGGCACATCGATCGCGCCCAGATCCACCGGTGAATTGCACACCGAGAGCTTACCCGGCACCTTGAGTTCGTCCTGCAGATACGTATGCCGCAGGTACCAGCAATACCAGGGCCCCGGCAAATTGGTGGCATCGCCGTTCCAGAACAGCAGGTCGAACGGGACAGGCGTGTTGCCTTTCAGATAGTTGTCGACGACGTAGTTCCACACGAGGTCGTTCGGGCGCAGGAACGAGAACGTGTTGGCCAGCTCGACGCCGCGTAGCAGACCGCAAGGCGCACCGGCCGCGCCGCCCAGCGTGGCTTCGCGCAATTGCACGTGGGCTTCGTCGACGAAGACGTCGAGAATGCCAGTGTCGGCGAAATCGAGCAGCGTGGTCAGCAGCGTGAGGCTGGCGGCCGGGCGTTCGCCGCGCGCCGCCAGCACGGCCAGCGCGGTGGAAATGATCGTGCCGCCCACGCAGAACCCAAGCACATTGATCTGGTCCAGCCCGCTGATGTCACGCGCCACTTCTATCGCGCGAATGGCGGCGTGCTCGATGTAGTCATCCCAGGTTCGCTCGGCCATCGTCGCATCGGGATTGCGCCACGACACCAGGAACACGGTGTGCCCCTGCTCCACGGCATGGCGCACCAGCGAACTTTCGGGCTGCAGGTCAAGAATGTAGAACTTGTTGATGCACGGTGGCACCAGCAGCAATGGCCGTGCATAGACCTTTTCGGTCAGAGGCTTGTACTGCAGCAGTTGAAAGTACTCGTTTTCGTAAACGACGGCCCCTTCCGTCACCGCCACATTGCGGCCAACTTCGAAGGCGGTTTCGTCGGTCTGCGAAATCTTTCCGCGCCCCAGATCCTCGAGCATGTTGCGCACGCCATTGCGCAACGATTCTCCGCCCGATTCGATCAGACGCTGCTGGGCTTCGGGGTTGGTCGCCAGGAAGTTGGCCGGGGACATTGCATCGACCCATTGCGACACGGCAAACCGGATGCGCTGGCGCAGCTTGGGATCGGCCTGTACGGCATCGGCCAGCTCCGTCATGGCGCGTGCGGTCAGCAGGTAGAACGCCGCGGTGTAGCGATACGAGGCATTGTTGCGCCACGCCGGGCTGGCAAAGCGCCGGTCGGACAGGCGCTGGCTGGCATGGTCGGCATCGGCGCCGGGCCTGGCCGCGGCCGCCACGGCGCCCTCGCCCATTTCGCGCCAGAGGTCGGCAAAGTCCTTCAGATAGCGCTGCTGGATCTGCGCCAGCTGGGTCGGTTCGATCTTGATCGCACCATTGGCGCCGTTGCCCTGCAAGACGTGCTGGAACGCCTTGGCAAGCACGTCGCCACCTGGGAAGCCATTGGAAGGTGCGCCAGCCAAGCCGGCGGGAAAGCCTGACGGCAGCTCTCCAATGCTTTCAGGCATCCACTGACGGGACCACTCCAGCCATGCGGCTGGATCGAATGGCCCCGGCGCAAACTGAAACGGTTGGGACTTGCCTTCCTGATTGGAAGCTGCCGCACCTTTGCCGGTCGCCATGATGTAATCGTCTCTCTGCCAGTCGTGATGGATGACGGGCTCGGGGTAACTGTCTCCCGACCCGCCCCGAATCCGGGTTGCGTTCGCAGGCCGCCCAGGGCGACTTGCCTCTTACGCTATGCTTGCCGGCGAAACCCTGGAAGACTTCCTCGGTTCCGATACATTTGAAGGCATTGTTGCCTTGCTATGGAGAGACTGTCAATGCGGAAATCCGCATTGGCACGGCGCGCCCCGGCCCGCCAGGACTGACCTACCGGACGGTAGCCAAAAGCCGCACACCGCGCCCTGCAACCCTTACACCAGCGAGATGAAAGTCCGATGTATATCGTGGCAATTGGGTGGCTTTACGTCGCCATGATGATGGCCATTACCGAGACGAACATCGTCGCCGGCGCGGCGACGTTTGTGTTCTACGGCCTCGTACCCGTGTCGATCCTGATGTACATAATGGGCACGCCGGGTCGGCGGCGCCGGCGCAAGGCCGCGGAAGCGCGCGAGCAGGCCGCAGCGGCGCCCAGCGATCCCGACGCCGGCGCCTAGGCGGCGAGCCAGACCAGGGTGGCCATGCGGCCGGTCGTCCGATCGCGGCGATAGGAGAAAAAATCCTCCGCATCGCTGACCGTGCAGGCGCCGCCGCCAAACACCCGGGTACATCCGGCCCGCGACAAACGAATGCGCGCCAGCGCGTAGAGATCGGCGAGGTACTTTCCCGCATTCCCGGCGCGGAAGGCAGCGTCGACCCCGGCCTGTTCCGCCGGCTGCGCACGCTGCAGGAACGCATCGCGCACTTCCGGACCGACTTCGAATGTGTCCGGGCCGATGGCCGGGCCCAGCCACGCCAGCCATTCGGCATCGGCCCCGACCCGTTCGGCCATCCGCGCCAGGGTGGCCTCGATCACGCCATCGCACAGTCCCCGCCAGCCGGCATGCGCCGCGCCGACGACGCGGCCCGCGGTGTCGCAAAGCAGGACCGGCAGGCAATCCGCCGTCATGATCGCGCAAACCCGCCCGGGCGACGTGGCGATGCTGGCGTCGGCGCGCGGCACGCCGTCCGCACCATCCGAACTGTCCGCGCCATCGGCGGCCTCGTCGGCGGTCACCACCCCGCAGCCATGCACCTGGTCGAGCCAATGCGGCATGGCCGGCAGGTGTCCGGCCAGAATCCGGCGATTTGCCGCGACGGCTGCGGGATCGTCGCCCACATGCGAGCCCAGATTCAGGCCGCCGGGGCGGCCATCTGCCAGCCCATACGGCGCCACGCTGACCCCGCCGCGCCGCGTGGTCGACAGCGCGCGCACCCGGGCCGGCGCCGGCCAATCAGGCACGATCCAGGGCGACTTGTCAGTCGTCGTCATCGGCTTCCCCTTCGTACCATTCGGGCTCGTCGTCCTCGTCCTCGTCTTCCTGGCCATCGAAATCGAGCGCGTCGATCAGCGCCTGAAGATCCTCGGGCGCCTCGGCTTCCCATGAGATCTTGCGGCCCGTCACCGGGTGCACGAGGCCCAGCTTGTAGGCATGCAGCGCCTGGCGCGTGAACGGCACGGGAAGCGGCACCCGCACGGCCGGACGCTGCCCGCGCTGCGTGGCCTTGTGATAGACCGGGTCGCCCACGAGCGGATGGCCGATCGATTCGAAATGCACGCGGATCTGATGCGTGCGTCCGGTTTCCAACTGACACATCACCATCGACACCTTCGAGCGTCCCAGCGGCACGGTGCCGAGCGTTTCGAAGTGCGTACGCGACGGCTTGCCGCTGTTGGTGTGCACAATGGCCATGCGCGTGCGCTCGCGCGGATCGCGGGCGATCGGCGCATCGATGGTGCCTTCATCGGGCGTCTCGCCCCAGACCAGCGCGAGGTAGGTCCGCTTGACGGTGCGCGCGGCAAGCTGCCGCACGAGGTCTGTCTGCGCGGTCAGCGTGCGCGCCACCACCATCAGGCCGGAGGTTTCCTTGTCGAGCCGATGCACGATCCCGGCGCGCGGCAACCGCGCCGCGTGCGGATCCCGATGCAGCAGGCCGTTGAGCACGGTGCCACTCCAGTTGCCCGCGGCGGGATGCACGACCAGACCGGCCGGCTTGTTGATGACCAGCAGCGCGTCGTCTTCATAGAGCACGTCCAGCGGCACGTCTTCGGCCGTGAATGCCATCGACTCCGGCGCGGCCTGCGGGCGGATCTCGATCCGCTGCCCCATCTGGACCGACGCCTTGGCCCGGCTCGGCTCGCCATCGACGCGCACCGCGCCGTCCTCGATCCATTGCTGGATGCGGCTGCGCGAAAATTCGCTAAAGTGTCGCGCTAGCAGTTTGTCGAGCCGCTCGCCATGTCCGGCGCTATCGACCTCGAGGTACATCGGCACCAGGTCGGGCGCCGCGGGCGCCGTTGCCGGCACCTCGTCGTTGAACTCGCGGCCGTCGTCGATCGGATCGTCCAGATCCTCCGATACGAGGTCAATTTCCTCGGCGGATTCGATGTGGCGTTCCAGACCGGTTTCGGCACTGGGGGTTCGGCTATAATGCTTGGCGCTATTTTTTTTCATCCGGAACAGGTTGCCCATGCAATTGCAGAGCATGAAACGCGCTGATTGGCGCGCGAAATTTGGAGCGATTTTGCTCGCAGGCGGCTGCCTTATGCTGTCTGCATGCGGCCTGCTGGGAGACCAGCCGGACGAAACCGCCAGCTGGTCAGCGAACAAATTATATTCGGAAGCAAAGGATGCTCTCGACGGCGGAGACTATACCCGCGCTGTCAAGCTTTACGAAAAGCTCGAGGGCCGCTATCCGTTCGGCCGCTTTGCGCAGCAGGCGCAGATCGACACCGCCTACGCCAACTACAAGGATGGCGAGACGGCTGCCGCGCTGGCTGCCGTGGACCGCTTCATCCAGCTCCACCCGAGTCATCCGAACATCGATTACGCCTATTACCTCAAAGGCCTGATCAATTTCAATGACAACCTGGGCTGGCTGGGCCGGTTCTCGGGCCAGGATCTCAGCGAACGCGATCCCAAGGCTGCCCGCGCCGCCTATGACGCGTTCCAGACTCTGGTCACACGCTATCCGGACAGCAAGTACACGCCCGACGCGACGCTGCGCATGCAGTACATCGTCAACTCGCTGGCCCAGCACGAGGTGCACGCTGCGCGTTACTACTATCGTCGTGGCGCGTATCTGGCCGCGGTGAACCGCGCGCAGCAGTCGCTCAAGGACTATGACGGCGCGCCGGCCAACGAAGAAGCGCTCTACATCATGGTCCGGTCGTACGACGCCTTGGGCATGAAGGATCTGCGCGACGACGCGGCGCGCGTGATGGAGCGCAACTACCCGAACAGCGATTTCATCAAATACGGCCAGCGCCGCAAGGACAAGTCCTGGTGGGAAGTGTTCTAGGCGGCTGAGCATCGGCGGCCGACAAACCTGCGTCGCCGCCTTGATCCGACTTTTCGCAAGTGTCTCGCCTCCTCAGCACCCCAAAGCCGCGCGCGGTTTTGGGGTGTTTTGCTTTGGGCGCCGACGCACCCCAGTCCGAGCGCGCGGTCTGCGCAGACGAAAGGCCGTCGATCCGGATACGAGATTCAGCATTTGCCGATGCCGATGCGGGCGGACTTCGGGTAGTTTCATGGCCCCACGTCAAACGGACCCGATCGTGATTCGCCTACTCGTTGCCGATGACCACCCGCTGATCCTGATGGGGGTGCGCTCTGTCCTGTCTTCGCTGACGCGCTTCAAGATCGTTGGCGATGCATTGGGTCCCGAATCGCTCTTCGCGCGGCTTGCCGATGTGGGCTGCGATGTCTTGATCACCGATTTTCATATGCCGGAGGAGCGCGTTTCCGACGGACTCGCGATGCTGGGCGTCATCCGGCGCAAATTCCCGGAGGTCAAGACCATCGTGCTGACCGGGCTTGCCAATCCGGCGTTGATGAACAGCATGCTTCAGGAAGGCGTGATGGGCGTGCTCAACAAGCGCAGCGACATGGGGGAACTGCCTGCCGCCATCGATCTGGCGTCGAAGGACAAGATCTATCTCGGCAAGGCGACGCAAAAGGAAATGGCCCGCCTTGGCGATGCGCGTGCGCCCGGCATGCCGGCAAGGGCATTGAGTCCGAGCGAGCTCGAAGTGATTCGCTTGTATGCAAGCGGCCTGCCAGTATCCGGCATCGCCGTGCAACTGCGCCGCAGCATCAAGACGATCAGCACGCACAAGCGAAGCGCCATGGACAAGCTCGGCCTTCGCAGCGATGCCGAGCTCTGCCGCTACGCCGCGGGCAATGGGCTCGGGTAGGCGCGCGCCTCAGTCCGGATCCCGCCCTTCCAGCTCGATCGCCGGCTTGCGCAGGTCTGTCAGAAAACGGATCACCGTATCGGCTTCGCGCGTGCGGGTAAACGGCGGAAGACTCTGCCAGATCTGCCGGCCATAAGGTTTTTCCACGAGCCGCGTATCGCAGATCGCCAACACGCCGCGGTCGGACTCCGATCGAATCAAGCGTCCGGCGCCTTGTTTCAGCGTGATGACCGCGTGCGGCAACTGATGAACGGCAAACGGGCTCAGCCCCTTCTTTTGCAGCACTTCCATCCGCGCCGCCAAAACGGGATCGTCGGGCGGGGCAAACGGCAACTTGTCGATGATGACCAGCGACAATGCCTCGCCGCGAACGTCCACACCCTCCCAGAAACTCTGGCTTCCCACCAGCACCGCATTGCCCAGTTGCCGGAAGCGATCGAGCAATTCAGTACGGCTGGCCTGCCCCTGCACCAACAGCGGCAGACTGATACCGCGCTCGGCGAACAGGTCGTACAGCATATCGGACGCCTTCTGCACCGCGCGCAGCGTGGTGCACAGCAGGAACGTGCGGCCGCCCGCCGCTTCGATCAGAGGCAGCGCCTTTTCCACCACGGCTTCCGTGAACTGCGGTGACTGCGGCGGCGGCATGTCGCGCGGCACGTATAACAAACCCTGCTTCGCATAGTCGAACGGACTCGGTAGCGTCAGCGACCGGTCCTTGTCGAGCCCCAACTGCGCGGCGTAGTGTGTGAAATTGCCTTTTACCGATAACGTGGCCGACGTAAACACCCAGGCGCGGGGCTGGCCTTCGCGCTGCCGCGTGAAAATCGGCGCAATCGACAGCGGCGTGCGGTGCAGTTGAACGGTGTGGGAAAACACCTCGACCCAACGCACGGTGTCCGGACCCAGCGGCACGGGTTTCGGCGGGGGACTATCCGGGGCGTTTTTTCCCGGCGCGTCCGATAACGAGGCCCGGTCCGACGTCTGCCCTGACTGCAGATCCAACGACTGATCCGACGACTGATCCGCCAGCGCCGCCGGCATCGGCGCAGCCACCGCACCATCGTCGCGCCATGCCGTCAGGCGCTGCATCAGTTCCACCGCGCGGCGATGGCACTGCTCAAGCGTCTCAGCCCGCTCGGCCTGCGATTCCAGCGCTTCGACAAACCCCGACAGCGCCTCTTCCAGCGCGTCGAGCGTTTCATAAAAGGGCTCGCGCGTGCGCGGATCGGCGTCGATCTGACCCAGCGCCATGCGTGCGTTGTCCTTGCCGAATGCGAGGCGCAGATCGCGCGCCGCGCGTTCCAGCGGCGCGCCCAGCGCCACCCAGTCCACGGCGTCGCGTGCGTGGGACAACCCTTCTGCAACGGTATCGCGTGCCAACTCCAGCAGTTGGCTGGTCGACAGCGTTTCGCCAAAAAACAGCGTGGCGGTTTCCGGCAGCTGGTGCGCTTCGTCGAAGATCACCGTATTGGCGGTCGGTAACAGCTCGGCCATGCCGGTATCGCGCAAGACGACGTCCGCAAAGAACAGATGATGATTGACGACCACGACGTCGGCCTGCTGCGCTTCCTTGCGCGCGCGCATCACAAAACACTCTTTGTAATGCGGACATTCGCTGCCCAGGCAATTGTCGCGTGTCGATGTCACCATCTGCCACACCGGCGCGTTTTCAGGCACGGCGGCCAGTTCCGCCTTGTCGCCGGTCGACGTGGTCATCGCAAAGCGCGCGATATCGCGCAGCCACGCGGCATCCTGTTTCGACGCCAGACGGCCATTGGCCTGAGCCCGTTCCAGATGGTAGTGGCACAGGTAGTTTGCCCGCCCCTTCAGCAGCGACACCGACACCGGCACATTAAGCGCGTGCCGCACGGTCGGGATGTCGCGCAGGAAGAGCTGGTCCTGCAGATTCTTGGTCCCCGTGGACAGGATGACCTTGCCGCCCCAGAGCATGGCGGGTACCAGATACGCAAACGTCTTGCCGGTTCCCGTGCCCGCCTCGACGATCACGGTGTCGTTCTCGGCAATGGCCTTTGCCACCGCTTCGGCCATCTTCTGCTGCGATGCGCGCGGGCGATAGCCGGGAATCGCCGTCGCCAGCGTGCCGGTGTCGGCGAACATCGTGGCCAGCTGCGCAGACTGCGAGGCCGCCTGTTTGGCGGACGCCGCCTGCGCGTCACCGGACGACGGCGCATGGTCGGCCGCTTCGGATGCATCTGCGTGACCGGAAAGAAGGTCTTCGTTGGAATCGGGCAAGGTGGGGATTTTTCTTTGATACCTGCGGCGGCACATCGCCGGGCAGGAAAAGTGCAACGCGAGCGATGTCAGGCGGGCACGTCGGGTTCCAGATGGAGCTGCAGCAGCGTGATGGCGTCCTTGAGCTTCAGCCTGCGCTTTTTCAGGCGACGCAACTGCAGCTCATCGTGGTGCGGGTCAGCGGACAGACGATCGATCAGGAAGTCGAGATCGCGATGCTCGATTTGCAATTCAATGATCTGTCTTTCCAGCGTGTTGAGGTTTTCATCCATGATGCGCTTCCCTGCTCATCGACGCCGGCGATAGGGCCGCGCCTGACCTGGTGGTCGACTCAGAATCCAAACGGACTCGGCGTCGAACCCTGGCCCTCTTTCTGCTTTTCCGCAGCGCGGGCACGGCGCTCGTCCAGATCCTTCTGGCGTTGCACGGCATCGGCCTGCTTCTGCTGGTACGCCTTGGCATTTTCCTGCCGCTGGCGCGCCTGCTCGGCCCCCTTCTGCTGGGCCTCGTTCATGCGCGCATTGAAGTCGTCCTGCTTCTTCTGATAGGCCTCGGCGTTGGCAGCGCGTTGTGGCGCCTGCGCGTTGGCCTGCGCATCGCGTAACGCCTGTTCCTGCTGCTTGCGGTCGAAGGCTTCGCGGCTCGCCTGCTCGTTGGCGGCCCGGCCCGGCTGGCCGGCCTCGTATTCGGCGCGGCGAATGGCCTGTTCGCGATCGCGCTTGGCGGCCTTGTAGGCACGCTCGGCATCGCCGATTTCCAGATCCTTCGCGCGCAGCACATGCAGTTCTTCGCGCTGCGCGTCCTTGGCCTTCTCGATGCAATGATTGACCAGGAACTTGCTGTAGCACGCGCGCTCAGCCACGGAAAAACGATAGTTGGTCCAGGCGCGGGAATCGCTGATGGCCTTGCGTTCGGCCTCGAAATCGCGGGGCTGGCCAGGATCGGCTGGAATCGCTGACGCGGACGGCTGCGATCCGGGTGCGGATGCCTGTGCGTGCGCGATGCGCGGCGCAACCGCCAGCAGCATCGTCGCCAGCACGAGGGAGGAAAGCGTTACGGTAACCGGGGCAGCCATGGCGGCCGAATGGGGCTTGACGATCATGCCCGGATTCTAGCATCCGGGGCCACCTCGGACGCCGACACGAAAGTTGCAATATGTGTCCACGTGGCGCCACGCCCGCGCGCTGCGAAAAGGCGGTGGAAAAGCTGCCTTTCCGTCACCGGAACCCCATCCCGCTTGTGGCACAATGCCCCGCTTTCGACTGACTCGTTTTCTCGATGTCCAATCTGCCTGCTTCCGTGCTGCAAAAGATTGTGTCGCTGATCGCGGCCGAACTGACTGTGCAACCTCGCCAGGTGGCGGCTGCCGTCAACCTGCTGGACGAAGGCGCCACGGTGCCGTTCATCGCCCGCTACCGCAAGGAAGTGACGGGCAACCTCGACGATACGCAGTTGCGTACGCTCGAAGAGCGGCTGCTATACCTGCGAGACATGGAAGATCGGCGCGCCACCATCGTGGCGTCGATCGAAGAACAAGGCAAGCTCACCGACGAACTGCGCGCGGCCATCGAAGCGGCCGACACCAAGCAGACGCTCGAAGACCTGTACCTGCCCTACAAGCCGCGCCGCCGCACGCGCGCCCAGATCGCGCGCGAGTGCGGGCTGGAACCGCTGGCCCAGGCGTTGCTGGCCGACCCGACGCTCGACCCGCAGGCCGAGGCCGCCAAGTACGTCAACGGCAACCCGACCGCCGATGGCGGCGTGCCCGACGTGAAGGCCGCGCTCGACGGCGCGCGCGACATTCTTTCCGAGCAATTTGGTGAAACAGCCGAACTGCTGGGCAAGCTGCGCGAACACCTGTGGAACAACGGCGTGGTGTCGTCCTCTGTCATGGAGGGCAAGGAATCCGCCGAGGAAGAAAAGTTCCGCGACTACTACCAGTACAGCGAAACGATTCGCACCGTGCCATCGCACCGCGCGCTGGCGCTGTTCCGCGGCCGCAATGCAGGCGTGCTGATGGTCAAGCTGGGCCTGGGCGAAGAGCAGGACGCAATGGTGCCGCATCCGTGCGAAGGCATGATCGCGCGCCACGTCGGCATTCAGAACCAGAACCGTCCGGCCGACAAATGGCTGTCCGACGTGTGCCGCTGGTGCTGGCGCGTCAAGGTGCAGCCGCACCTGGAAACCGAATTGCTCACGCAACTGCGTGAATCGGCCGAGGCCGAGGCAATCAAGGTGTTCGGACGCAATCTGCACGAACTGCTGCTGGCCGCGCCGGCCGGTCCGAAGGCCGTGATGGGCATCGATCCGGGCATCCGTACCGGTTGCAAGGTCGCTGTGGTCGACGCCACGGGCAAGCTGCTCGAGACCGCCACGATCTATCCGCATGAACCGCGCCGCGACTGGGCAGGCTCGCTGGCCACGCTGGCTCGCCTGGCCAAGCAGCACAACGTGGCGCTGTGCTCGATCGGCAACGGCACCGCCAGCCGCGAGACAGACAAGCTCGTGCAGGACCTGATGAAGGGCGCGCCGGAGCTCAAGCTGACCAAGATCGTCGTGAGCGAGGCCGGTGCGTCGGTGTATTCGGCCTCCGAGCTGGCGGCCAAGGAATTCCCCGATCTCGACGTTTCCCTGCGCGGCGCGGTGTCGATCGCACGACGCCTGCAGGATCCGCTGGCCGAACTGGTCAAGATCGATCCCAAATCGATCGGCGTGGGCCAGTATCAGCACGACGTGAACCAGCGCGAGCTGGCGCGTGCGCTGGACGCCGTGGTGGAAGACTGCGTGAACGCGGTTGGCGTGGACGTGAATACGGCGTCGGCGCCGCTGCTGGCGCGCGTGTCCGGCCTGAACTCGGTGCTGGCGCGCAACATCGTCGAATTCCGCGACGCCAACGGCGCGTTCGTCAATCGCGACGCGCTCAAGAAAGTGCCGCGCCTGGGCGACAAGACGTTCGAACAGGCCGCCGGCTTCCTGCGCATCAACGATGGCGATAATCCTCTCGATCGTTCGTCGGTCCACCCGGAGGCCTATCCGGTGGTGCAGCGCATCCTCGAACATATCAAGCGCGGCCTGCCCGATGTGATGGGCAACCGCGAAGCCCTGCGCGGCATCTCGGCGCAACAGTTCGCAGACGACAAGTTCGGCCTGCCGACGGTGCGTGACATCCTTGCCGAACTCGAAAAACCGGGCCGCGACCCGCGCCCCGAGTTCAAGACCGCGACGTTCCAGGACGGCGTGGAAGACGTCAAGGACCTGCAGCCGGGCATGATTCTCGAAGGCGTCGTCACGAACGTGGCGGCCTTTGGCGCGTTCGTCGATATCGGCGTGCATCAGGACGGTCTGGTCCATATCTCGGCGCTGTCCACCAAGTTCGTCAAGGATGCGCATGAGGTGGTCAAGGCCGGCCAGATCGTCAAAGTCAAGGTGATGGAGGTCGACGTCAAGCGCAACCGTATCGGCCTGACGATGCGCCTGGACGACGAGCCGGGCCAGACCGCTGCGCGCGTTGGCGGCGGCGACCGCACCGCGGACCGTCCCGGCCAGCGCAACGGGGGCGGATCCGGGGCCAACCGGGGCGGTGGCAATCGCCGCGAAGTGGAAACGCAAGGCGCCATGGCCGCGGCATTCGCCAAGCTCAAGCGCTAGTTCCGCCGCTGCCCTCGCCTAACGAAAAAACGCCCTTGCGGGCGTTTTTTTCATGCGGCGTCGGCGCTCAGATTTCGACCTTCGTCCCGAGCTCCACTACGCGATTGGCCGGAATAGAGAAGAAATCGGACGGCTTGGCGCCGTTCTGATGCATCCACGCAAACAGGCTTTCGCGCCACATCGACATGCCGGGCAGCTTGGACGGAATGACCGATTCGCGCGCGATGAAGAACGAGGTCTCCATCAGCTCGAAATGCATGTCCAGCTTGCGCTGAGCGAGGTCCAGCACGCGCTGCACGTCGGGGGTTTCCTTGAAGCCGTATTCGGACTTGAGGATGAACACGCCGCCGCCCAGGTCCTTGCAGGTCAGGCGATGGTCGTCGTCCACGTACGGGATATCGCGCGTAACAAAACACAGGAACACCACGCGCTCGTGCAACACGCGGTTGTGCTTCAGGTTGTGCAGCAGCGATACGGGCACCGATTCCGTGCTGCCCGTCAAAAACACGGCCGTGCCTTCCACGCGGTGCGGCGGATGGGCCAGCAGGCCGGCGATGAACGGCTCCAGCGGAATGCCGTCTTCGAGGCTGCGCGCGCGCAGCAGCTTACGGCCGCTATGCCACGTCATCAGCAGGAAGAACGCCAGCGAACCCATCAGCAGCGGGAACCAGCCGCCTTCGGCCACCTTGAGCAGGTTGGCCGCGAAGAATGACAAATCGACGATCAGGAACACCATGCCTAGCACGGTCACCAGCACGCGATTCCATTTCCAGAACCGGCGCATGACGATGACGGCCAGGAACGTGGTGATCAGCATCGTGGTGGTCACGGCGATGCCGTAGGCCGCGGCCAGATTCTCGGATTTCTTGAACGACAACACCACGCAGATCACCAGCAGCAGCAGCACCCAGTTGATCACCGGCATGTAGATCTGGCCGATTTCGGCTGCCGAGGTGTACTGGATGCGCATGCGCGGCAGGAAGCCCAACTGGATGGCCTGGCTGGTGAGCGAGAACGCGCCCGAAATCACCGCCTGCGACGCGATCACCGTGGCCGCGGTGGCCAGCAGCACCATCGGCAACTGCAGCAGTTCCGGCACCATCAGGAAGAACGGATTCTCGATCGACGAGGGGTTGCCCAAAAGCATCGCGCCCTGGCCAAAATAATTGAGCATCAGGCACGGCATGACCATCATGAACCAGCCGTAACGGATCGGCTTGGCGCCAAAGTGGCCCATGTCGATATAGAGCGCTTCGGCGCCGGTCAGCACCAGAAAGACGCTGCCCAGCACGATAAACGCCTGCAGCGAATGGTCGATCAGGAACGAAATGCCGTACCAGGGATTGATCGCCTTGAGGATTTCCGGCGACTGCATCAGGTTGAAAATGCCCAGCCCGCCCAGCGCCAGGAACCACGCGACCATGATTGGCCCGAACAGCTTGCCGACGGCGCTGGTGCCGTGGCGCTGGATCAGGAACAACACGCACAGGATCGACACCGTGATCGGCAGGACGAAATGCGATAAACCCGGCGCGGCGATTTCCAGGCCTTCCACGGCCGACAGCACGGAAATGGCCGGCGTGATCACCGCATCGCCATAGAACATGCAGGCGCCGAAGATGGCCGACATCATGATCACCTTGGCCATGCGCGAGCGCGGCGCGGCGGTGCGTAACGCCAGCGCCATCAGCGCCAGCACGCCGCCTTCGCCGTCGTTGTCGGCGCGCATCACAAACAATACGTACTTGATCGAGACCACGATGATCATGGCCCAGAACAGCAGCGAGATGATGCCAAGCACGGCCTCGGCGCTGAACGGAATGCCGTGGTCCTTGCTGAAGCATTCCTTGAGGGCATACAGGGGGCTGGTGCCGATATCGCCGAAGACGACACCGATCGCGCCGATCACGAGCGCACGAGTGCTCGGGCTATCGACGTAGTAGTGGCTGGTTGTGGATGGAGTCATGGATTTGGGTCAGCTGGACCAGCTTGCGCCTCCCATGCCTGGGTTCAACCGCGCCGGCAGAACGCCCGGCCAGATATGCAGTTGAAGTGATTCATCAGGCACAGTTTCTCTCACGCAAACGGTTCCGGTCCCGGATGGGGCGTGTTGGCCTTCTCTGCTTCTATTGCGTTGCACAAACGCGCGCATTCTAGATGAAGTGTCGTGCGGCGACCACTATGGAAACGCCCGTAAGCGTAACGCGACCGATCAAGCATCGGAAAGAAGCGCGGCCGGGTCAAGGTTGAAACGGCTCGTCGGCGTGGGATTCCCAACGGTCCGCAGCGTTGCGAGGTTGCGACACGGGTTGACGATACACCACTTTCTGTGACAGGACCGCTTACACGCCGAGATAGCGATCCAGCGCGGCGGGTGCAGCGGCAAGTTCCACGGCGGGCGCCGCCATCACGACCGCGCCCTTCTCCAGCACCACCACGCGCTCGGCATGCGCCAGCACCGCGCGGTAATTGCGATCCACCACGATCGAGGCGATGCCGGTGGCGCGGATCCTGGCGATCACGCTCCAGATCTCGTGCACGATCTTCGGCGCCAGCCCTTCGGTGGCCTCATCAAGGATCAGGCAGTCCGGATTGGTCATCAGCGCGCGGCCGATCGACAGCATCTGCTGTTCGCCGCCCGACAACTGCTGCCCGCCATGCGACAGCCGCTCCCGAAGGCGCGGAAACAGGTCCAGCACCCGCGCTTCGTCCCAGTCCTTGCGCCCGCCAATGCCGGGCCGCGCCGCCATCAGCAGGTTTTCGCGCACGCTCAGGTTCGGAAAGATGCCGCGTCCTTCCGGCACGTAGGCGACGCCAAGCCGCGCCACTTCATGCGGCCGCGCGCGCGACATGTCGCGCCCGGCCACGTGGATCCGACCGTCACGTTCGCGCACTTGTCCCAGCAGCGTGCGCAACAGCGTGCTCTTGCCCATGCCATTGCGGCCCAGCAGCCCCACTGTTTCGCCCGCGCCCACGCGGAAGTCCACGCCGCGCAAAACATGGCTCGATCCGTACCAGGCGTGGATGGCGGTGGCGTCGATGATGGCGTCGCTCATGCGCGCGGCTCCCCATGCGTGTCGCCTTCTTCGCCAAGATAGGCCAGCTGCACGTCGCGGTTGGCGCGGATGCTGGCGGGATCGCCCGACGCGATCACGGTGCCGTTGACCATCACGGTGATGCGGTCGGCCACGGCGAACACGGCTTCCATATCATGCTCGACGAGCAGGATGGCATGTCCTTCGCGCAAACCGCGTAGCAGTTCCAGCATGCGCGACGACTCCTCCGCACCCATCCCGGCCAGCGGCTCGTCCAGCAGCAACGCCACGGGCTCCGTGGCCAGACACATCGCCACCTCCAGTTGCCGCTTCTGGCCGTGGGCGAGTTCGCTGGCCAAGCGTTCCGCGTGCGCGGCCAGCCCGGCCCGCTCGAGCGCGTCGTCGGCAAGGCCGCGGCTGGTGCGGCAGGCCTGCGCGGGCTCCCAGAAACGCCAGGCGCGCTGGGCGCGCGATTGCGCCGCCAGACGACAGTTCTCGCGCACGGTCAGCGGCAGGAAGATGTTGTTGCGTTGATAGCTGCGGCCCACGCCGTGTCGCGCCAGCTTCGGCTGCGGCCAGCCGGTGACGTCCTGCCCCTGCAGTTGCAGGCGCCCTTCCGTCGGCGGCAATTCGCCCGACAGCATGTTGATCAGCGTCGATTTGCCTGCGCCATTGGTGCCGATCACGGCGTGGATCTCGTTCAGGTGCAATGACAGATCGACCTGGTTCACCGCCGTCAGTCCGCCAAAACGGCGCGACAGCATATGCGCTTCCATGACTGGCGCGGACATGCCTGGACTCATATCGCCTCCCGGCTGCGGGCATTGGACTCGGCAGTATCCGGGCCGCGGCGCACGCGGCGAGGCGCACGCTGCCGCACCACGGCCGGCACGCTGACCAGCCCGCGCGGCAGCAGCGCTACGGCGGCGATGATGAAGGCGCCCATCAGCAATTGCCAATGCTTGGTCAGCGCTGCCGACCATTCGGCCAACAGCACGAACGAGAAGGCCCCGAGCACCGCCCCCGCCAGGCTGCCGACACCGCCCAGGATGACCATCAACATCGCGTTGCCGGACTGATGCCACGAGGCGATCTCCGGATTCACGAAGCCGAACTGGATGGCATAGAGATAGCCGGCCAGCCCGGCCAGCATGCCGCCCACTACAAAGGCGCCCAGTTGATAGCGATACGTGGCGTAGCCGGCCGCCCGCATGCGCTGCTCGTTATGGCGAATGCCCACCAGCGCGTGGCCGAAGCGCGAGCGCAGGATCAACGCCAGCAGCCCCACCGTCAGCACCAGCGCCGCCAGCACCAGCCAATAGAACTGCACCGGCTCGTTGACGGTCAGCGGACGCGCCGAAAACAGCCCGAATTCGGGCCGGAAATAGATATAGGTGCCGTCGCTGCCGCCCGCGATCTTGGTGTCGTGGAACACGAAATAGACCATCTGCGCAAACGCCAGCGTGACCATGATGAAGTAGACGCCGCGCGTGCGCAGTACCAACGCCCCGACCACCAGCGCCAGCGCACCGGCTGCGCCCACCGCGCCGAGCATCAGCAGCCAGCCGTTGCCCGCGCCGCTCTGGGGCGCAAGCAGCGCCGTGGCGTAGGCGGCCATCGCAAAATACGCCGCGTGCCCCAGGCTGACCAGGCCTGTATAACCGATCAGCAACTGCAACGACAGCGCAAAGATCGCCATGATCATGACTTTGCTGAGCAGCTCGATGTAGTACTTGTCGCTGTCGGCGGTCAGCAGCGCGGGCACGGCGCACAGCAGCGCCAGGGCCAGCATCCAGCCCATGGCCGCAAGCCACGCGGGCCGTCGCACGGGCTGTGGCGAAGGCGTCGAAAAATCCGTTTGCATGTGAGGTTTTCCAACTCAGCCCGCGCGGAACAGCCCTTGCGGCTTCCACAACAGGATCATGGCCATCAGCAGATACACGAGCACGCCCGCCCCGTCCTGCCAGAAGACCTTGCCGAATGTATCGACAAAGCCGATCAGCAGCGACGCCACGAGCGCGCCCTTGACCGATCCGATACCGCCAATCACGACCACCACGAAGCAGATGATCAGCACCTGCCCGCCCATGCCCGGATACACCGACGACACCGGCGAGGCGATCATCCCCGCCAGCACGGCCAGCGCCACCCCGAGTGCGAACACGAAGCGATACAGCATGGTCACGTTGATGCCGAGCGACTGCACCATCTCGCGATTGGTGGCGCCGGCGCGAATCATCATGCCCATGCGGGTGCGGCGGATGACGTAGTACATGGCCCCGGCCACCAGCAGGCACACAGCGGAAATGAACAAGCGGTAGACCGGATAGGTCATGTCGTTGCCGATCGGCAGCGCACCGTCGAGCAACGCCGGCACCGGCACACCGTGCACATCATCACCGACCAGAATGCTGCGCAATTCCTCGAAGACAAGGATCAGGCCATAGGTCATCAGCACTTGTTGCAGATGGTCGCGCTGGTACAGGTAGCTGAAAAACGCCCATTCCAGAACGTAGCCGAACACGATGGCCAGCACTACGCCCAGCGGCAGCGCAATGAACAGGTTGCCGGTCAGGCTGGCCAGCGTGAACGCCAGGTAGGCGCCCAGCATGTAGAAGCTGCCATGGGCGAGATTGATCACGCCCATGATGCCGAAGATCAGCGTCAGCCCACTGGCCACCAGGAACAGCAGCAAGCCGTACTGGACGCTGTTCAGGCACTGGATCAGGAATGAGACGATGTCCATCGCGATGCCTGTTGCCGAAGCCTCTTGCCGAAGAAATATGTCATCGCGGCCCCGTTACAGCCGGCAGCCGCGCGCCGGATCGGCCAGCGACTTGACGGCCACGCTGCTGAGCTTGTTCTCGCGGCCATCGACCTTGCGCAGATAGAAATCCTGCACCGGGTTGTGCGCGCGGGACAGCGTGAATGCGCCGCGCGGGCTGTCCACCCTGGCCGCCTCCATCGCCTTGATGACCTCGGCCTTGCGCGTCATGTCGCCCTTGACCGCATTGGCGCCCGCGGCCAGCAGTTGCGCGGCGTCGTAACCCTGTACCGCGTAGACGTCCGGTTGCAGCTTGTAGGTCTTGGCGTAGTCCAGGCGGAACGTCTTGTCGCGCGCGTTGGTCAGGCCGTCCGCGTAGTGCAGCGTGGTTTCCAGCCCCTGCGCCGCGGCGCCCTGCGCTTCGAGCGTGCCGTCGGTCAGGAAGCCCGATCCATATAGCGGAATCTTGTCCTTCAGGCCGGCCGCCTGCCAATCCTTGACGAACTTGACCGCGCCGCCGCCCGCGAAGAACACGAACACCGCGTCCGGCTTCAGCGACGCCACCTCGGTGATCAGCGCCTGGAATTCGACGTTCGGGAATGGCAGGCTCAATTCCTTGATCACCTTGCCGCCCTTGGATTCGAACGCTTCCTTGAACCCCTTGACCGACTGTTCGCCAGCCGCGTACTTCCAGGTGAGCGTCACCACCTTCTTCATGCCCCGTTCGGCCAGTACGTGGCCCATGGCGTAGCCCGGCTGCCAGTTCGAAAACGACGAGCGGAAGATGTTCGCGCCGCACAGCGGGCCGGTGGCTTCGTCGACGCCGGCGTTCGGAATGATCAGCAGCGTGTTGTTTTCCTTGGCCACCTTGACGATGCCCATCTGCACGCCCGAATGGACGGTGCCGACCACCACGTCGACCTGGTCGCGCCGGATCAGCTTGGTGGCATTCTCGGGCGCCTTGGCCGGATCCGATTCGTCATCGACCTTGAAATACTCGACATCGCGCCCGCCCAGCTTGCCGCCCTGCTGGCCGACATACATGCGGAAGCCGTTCTCGATCGCCGTGCCCAACGCCGCATACGTGCCGGTGTACGGCAGCATGAAGCCGACCTTGAGCTTGCCGCCGGATGCGGCCGGTGCGACCGGAGCCGCGGTTTGTGCCATGGCGGCAGTGCCGGCGGCCATGAGCGCGGCGGCGCCCAGCGAAACCGTCATACGACGCGCGTGCAGCAGCCTGCGCAATGCATTGCGATGCATGGATTTCCTCCTGGTGGTCTACAGCCGTCGGCCCCGTACGGCATCGATTCCAAGCGGAACCGGCCATCGGCGCGAATTATTTTAGGATTGAAGTATGTGTGGTTATAAACGCCACGCTCGCCGCCGTCAATGCGCCCGCCTGGTCGCGGTGTGGCGAATGCCCACAGCGCGCGAGTTTAAGCAGCACGGTCTGCGGGGCATATCGATGGATACCCTCGATCTGGGCCATCGTGCCGTACTCGTCGTCCTCGCCCTGCACCGCCAGTACCGGGCAACGGATATCGGCCAGCAGCGGCCGCAGATCGAAGCGCCGAAACGCCGGATCGAGCCAGATATCGTTCCAGCCCCAGAATGCCGAATCGACGTCCTGATGATGACGCGCCAGCCGCGCGCGCAAGTCGGTGTGCAGATAGGTGTCGCGCGTGATTGCGATACTGCGCACCGACAGGTCCTCGACGAAGATATGCGGCGCCAGCACGGTGAGCCCGTCCACGGCGTCTGGAAAGCTGGCGCCGTAGATCAGTGCGATCGACCCGCCATCGCTGTGGCCCAGCAGCCAGGGCTTGCCGTGGCGCCGCCCCACGCCGATGTCGAGCGCATCGAACAGGGCTGGCAGCATCTCGCGCGCCTGCCGGTGCATGAAATCGACGCCCCATTTCTCGTCGTGCGGCCGCGGGGTGGACCGGCCATAGCCATAGCGCGAGATCACCAGTCCGCGAAAATCACCGGCATCGCAAATCTGCTGCGGGAAGTCGCGCCACATGCTGATGGACCCGAGGCCTTCATGCAGGAACACCACCAGCGGCCGCTGCATCCGCGTCTCACGCAGCCACTGGTATTCGATGTCGATCTGCCGGCCGTCGAACGGAATGCGAACGATGTCGCTGCCCATGATTGCGTCGCTCATGAAAGGCGCGCGGCTTCCTCGCGCTGGCGCAGCCGGAAGCGCTGGATCTTGCCGGTTGCGGTCTTGGGCAATTCTTCCACGCATTCGATCTGGCGCGGGTACTTGTACGGTGCGAGCCGGCTTTTCACAAACGCCTGCAGTTCAGCGGCCATGCCGTCGTGCCACGTCTGACCCGGCTTCATCACCACGAACGCTTTCGGCTTGATCAAATCGTCGGCATCGGCCACGCCGATTACCGCAGCTTCCAGCACCGCTGGATGTTGGGCAAGCACGGCCTCGACCTCGAACGGCGACACATAGATGCCACCGACCTTGAGCATGTCGTCGCTGCGACCCGCGTAGGTGAAATAGCCGTCGGCGTCGCACACGTATTTGTCGCCGCTGCGCGTCCACTCACCGACAAAGGTATCGCGGCTCTTGTCGCGATTGCCCCAGTACATCAGCGCCGCGGACGGTCCCTTGATATATAGATCGCCGATTTCGCCAGGCGCGCATGGTTCGCCCTGCTCGTCGAGCAGCTTGAGCTGGTAGCCCGGCACCGGCTTGCCCGTGGTGCCGTAGCGCACCTCGCCAGGGCGGTTCGATAGAAAGATATGCAGCATTTCCGTGGAGCCGATGCCGTCGAGAATGTCGCAGCCGAAATGCGCCAAAAACCGGTCGCCGATATCGCGCGGCAACGCCTCGCCTGCCGATGTGCAGACGCGCAGCGCCACGCTGTCGCGAGACGGCAGATCGACGGCGGCCAGCATGCCGGCAAACAGCGTGGGCACGCCGCAGAACACCGTGGGCCGATGCGCGACCAGCCGCTGGAACACGGCCTGCGGCGTCGGCCGCTCCGCCATCAGCACGGTGGTCGCGCCAACCGAAAGCGGAAACGTCAGCGCATTGCCCAGCCCGTAGGCAAAGAACAACTTGGCCGCGGAAAACACCACGTCGTCCTCGCGAATGCCAAGCACCCGGCGCGCATAGAGATCCGCGGTATGAAACAGGTTGCCGTGCGTATGCACGGTGCCTTTGGGCCGGCCGGTCGATCCCGATGAATACAGCCAGAACGCCATGTCGTCGGGTCCGGTGCTGGCGACGTCCGATGCAGGCGCGTTGTCGGCCACCATACGCGACACAGACTGCGCGACGCCCGCGCCGTCATCGACGCCCCCGGCGTACGGCGCGGCGACGATGACCTCGGGCTGCATTCCGGACTTGTCGATCGCAGCACGCATGGCCGGCAACAATGGCGTGGACACCACCACTGCTCGCGCGCCGCTATGTTCGAGCATGTACGCATAATCCTCGACGGTCAGCAGCGTGTTGACAGCAATCGGCACCACGCCGGCCAGCAGGCAGCCGAGAAAGACTATCGGAAAGTCGATGGTGTCGAGCGCGCACAGCAGCACGCGCTCTTCGCGCCGAAAACCAGCCCGACTCAGCGCGGCCGCAAAACGGCGGCAGCGCGCGTCCAGCTCCACATAACTGAGGCGTTCCGTATCGTCGATATAGGCAATACGCGCGCCGCGCCCAGCGTCCAGATTGCGCCCGAGCAGATCGGCGGCAGCGTTGTAACGCGCGGGCAAGACCGTTACTGCGTGCACGTCCGGCGCGGACGAATGCGGCGGCTGCGCGGGTATTGAAGATACGGCGGATACAGCGGAAAGCGCGTGCCCAGCCGGATTGGCTGCCGGCGCGGCACTGGTGATCGGGGGCGTCATGTCTCCACTCCTCGAGCCGTCCGACGCGTCGCCTGGGAGCAGCGCACGACGGTACGGCTTTCAGCACTTTGTCTTCTTGTACCGACAGCCAAGGGGCTACGCTGCCGTGATGATGCATTTTATTTCACATCGACTATTATGCAAGCAAGGGTATGCACTATAGAACAGCTGAAAGCCGCGCCGCCCGGAAATTTGCTGCACGTATAATGCGCGACGCGGTCCCCGCTATCCCGCCCCGCCGCCCTTTTTTCTGGCTTATTCCGCATGCGCCGCGATCCCCAGCCGCTCCTGACTTCCGACAGCCCCGCCGAGCATCGCGCTGATCCGCGCGCCAGCGGCGAGCGCGATCCTTATCTGACGCAGCTTGGCGAACGCATCCGCTCGTTGCGGGCCGCGCGCGGCATGTCGCGCAAGGATCTGGCGCGCGGCGCCGAGGTGTCCGAGCGCTATCTGGCCAATCTGGAAACGGGCACCGGCAATGCATCGGTATTGCTGTTGCGCCAGGTGGCGGGCGCGCTCGACGTGCCGCTGCCAGTGGTGCTGGCCGAAGTCGACGGGCACGCCGATCCGGCTGGGCAGAACGCGCATCGCGCCGCCGAGTTTTCGCAACTGGTGCAATGGCTGGCGCAGTTGCCGGCCAACGATCTGGCGCGCGTACGCGAGGCCGCGCGCCAGGCGCTTTCGCCGGCGGAATCGCGCGACGCGCGACACCGCCGTATCGCGCTGATCGGCCTGCGCGGTGCCGGCAAATCGACGCTGGGACGCGCCCTGGCGGCCGCCGAAGGCGTGCCGTTCGTCGAGCTCAATGCAGCAATCGAGCAGGAAGCCGGCGCAAGCCTTTCCGAGATCCATTCGCTGTATGGCCAGGCAGCCTACCGCCGCTACGAGATCCGCGCGCTCGAGCGCGTGCTGCGCGAACACACGACCATGGTGCTGGCCACGCCGGGCAGCCTGGTGTCGGAGCCGGCTACATTCAACCTGCTGCTGGCGCGCTGCTTCACCGTGTGGGTAAAAACCACGCCGGAAGAACACATGGCGCGCGTGGTGGCGCAGGGCGACATGCGGCCCATGGAAGGCAACCGCGAAGCCATGGCGGACCTGCGCCGCATCCTCCAGGCGCGCTCGCCCCTCTATTCACGCGCCGATATCGCGATCGACACCAGCGGCCAGGACGCCGCGTCGTCGCTTCTCGCGCTACAGACCCAGTTGCGCGCCAAGACTAGCTGATCGTTAGACCCGCCGTCGGGCGGGCTTTCCGACTGAACCTGCCATGACGTGAGCGATGCGTATCAACGCGCATCGCCGGCCTTGCGTCGACCTTGCGTCCATCGTTTCGATGCACTATATTTCATCTTCAACGATAAAGCACTATAGTGCATCAAGGAGACAGCCCCCATGTCGACAACGGACCTCGCCGCGCACGACCCGGTCACGTTCGAGCGCCATCCCGAGCAGTATCGCCACTGGCAGCTGACGTTCGACGGCCCGATTGCCACCCTGGCCATGAACGTGGACGAAGAAGGCGGCCTGCGCCCGGGCTACGCGCTGAAGCTCAATTCCTACGACCTCGGTGTCGACATCGAACTGCACGACGCACTGCAGCGCATCCGCTTCGAGCATCCCGAAGTGCGCACGGTCGTGCTGACCAGCACGAAGGAGCGCATTTTCTGCTCAGGCGCGAACATTTTCATGCTCGGCAAGTCAAGCCACGCGTGGAAGGTCAATTTCTGCAAATTCACCAACGAAACGCGCAACGGCATCGAGGATGCCAGCCGGTATTCGGGCATCAAGTTCATCGCCGCATGCAACGGCACGACGGCTGGCGGCGGCTATGAACTGGCGCTGGCATGCGACGAGATCATCCTGATCGACGACCGCTCGTCGGCGGTCAGCCTGCCGGAAGTGCCCTTGCTGGGCGTGCTTCCCGGCACCGGCGGGCTCACGCGCGTGACCGACAAGCGCCGCGTTCGTCGCGATCACGCCGATATCTTCTGCCTCACCACGGAGGGCGTGCGCGGCCAGCGCGCCAAGGACTGGCGTCTGGTGGACGACGTCGTCAAACCGGCGCGCTTTACGGAACACGTGCGCGAACGTGCGCAGGCGTTGGCCGCGCAGAGCGACCGCCCGGCCGGCGAACGCGGTATCACGCTGACGCCGCTGGCACGCCAGAGCGACGCGCTCGGGTATCGCTATGACACCGTGCGCGTCGAGATCGACCGCGACGCGCGCCACGCCACCATCACCGTGGCTGCGCCGATCGGCGATCAGCCCCGGGATCTCGCCGCGATCGTCGATGCCGGCGCGCAGTGGTGGCCGCTCAAGATGGCGCGCGAGCTCGATGACGCCATCCTCACGCTGCGCACCAATCATCTCGACATCGGCATGTGGATCCTCAAGACCGAAGGCGACGCCACACAAGTGCTGGCAGCCGACGCGCTGATGGATGCCCACGCCGGGCACTGGTTTGTGCGGGAGACCATCGGCATGCTGCGCCGCACGCTGGCGCGTCTCGATGTGTCGTCGCGCAGCCTGTTCGCGCTGGTGGAACAGCGGTCGTGCTTTGCCGGCACGCTACTCGAACTGGCGCTGGCCGCCGATCGCAGCTACATGCTGCAGTTGCCCGATGCGCCCGACGATGCCCCGCGCATTTGCGCGGGCTCCGCCAACTTCGGCCGCTATCCAATGCCCAACGGGCTGGCGCGGCTGGCCGCGCGCTTTTACGAGGATGCGCAGGCAATCGAGGCGGTACGCGAGCAGGCGGGCAAGCCGCTCGATGGCGCCGCGGCGGAGGCGCTTGGACTGGTGACCGCCGCGCCCGACGATATCGACTGGGAAGACGAGATCCGCATCGCCATCGAGGAGCGCGCGAGCTTGTCTCCGGACGCGCTGACCGGGCTGGAAGCGAATCTGCGCTTTGGCGGCCACGAGACCATGGAGACGCGCATCTTCGGCCGGCTGACCGCGTGGCAGAACTGGATTTTCAATCGCCCGAATGCGGTCGGCGAGCATGGCGCGCTCAAGGTGTTCGGCACCGGCAACAAGGCGCGCTTCGACTGGGACCGCGTCTGACAACGCCCCTCGATCCACTGAAAAAACGATAACGGAGACGCCACGATGAGTATCGACTACAGCCAGAAGATTCCCAACAATGTGAATCTTTCCGAGGATCGCGCGCTGCAGCGCGCGCTGGAACACTGGCAGCCCGCGTTCCTGGACTGGTGGCGCGACATGGGGCCGGACGGCTCGCACAATTTTGACGTGTATCTGCGCACCGCTGTATCGGTCGATCCATCGGGCTGGGCGCATTTCGATCATGTGAAGATGCCCGACTATCGCTGGGGCATTTTTTTGCAGCCGGCCGATGCCGATCGCAAGATCCATTTCGGCGAGCACAAGGGCGAGGCTGCGTGGCAGGAAGTGCCGGGCGAACACCGCGCCAACCTGCGCCGCATCATCGTCACGCAAGGCGATACCGAGCCGGCGTCGGTGGAACAGCAGCGGCACCTTGGACTCACCGCGCCATCGCTCTACGACCTGCGCAACCTGTTCCAGGTGAACGTCGAGGAAGGCCGCCATCTGTGGGCGATGGTGTACCTGCTGCATCGCCATTTCGGCCGCGACGGCCGCGAGGAAGCCGAGGCGCTGCTGGGCCGGCGCTCCGGCGATGAGGACAATCCCCGCATCCTGGGCGCTTTCAACGAACGCACGCCGGACTGGCTGTCGTTCTTCATGTTCACGTACTTCACCGATCGCGACGGAAAATTCCAGTTGTGCGCGCTGGCCGAATCGGGCTTCGATCCGCTGGCGCGCACCACGCGCTTCATGCTGACCGAGGAAGCTCATCACATGTTCGTTGGCGAATCGGGCGTGTCGCGCGTCATCCAGCGTACCTGCGAGGTGATGCGCGAACGCGACATCCAGGACCCCGCCGATGTCCGCGCGGCCGGTGTGATCGACCTCGAAACGATCCAGCGCTACCTGAACTTCCACTACAGCGTGACGATCGACCTGTTTGGCGCCGACCAGTCGTCCAACGCCGCGACGTTTTACAGCGCGGGGCTCAAAGGCCGTTTCGAGGAAGGCAAGCGCGCCGACGATCACCTGCTCAAGAACGACGTGTACCGCATCCTGGAAGTCAAAGACGGCAAGCTCGGCGAACGCGAAGTGCCAATGCTCAACGCGCTCAACGAAGTGCTGCGCGACGACTACATCAAGGACTCCGTGGGCGGCGTGGCGCGCTGGAACAAGGTGATAGAAAAAGCCGGCATTGCGTTCCGCCTGAGCGTGCCGCACAAGGCATTCAACCGCAAGATTGGCTCGTTCGCCAATGTGCACGTGTCGCCCACCGGCGAAGTGATCGGCGAGGCCGAGTGGCGCGCCAATCAGGACAAATGGCTGGCCACCGACGAGGACCGCAGGTTCGTGGCTTCGCTGATGGGGCGCGTGGTGGAACCGGGCAAGTATGCCAACTGGATCGCCCCGCCGGCCGTGGGCATCAATCGCCAGCCCGCGGATTTCGAATACGTGCGTTTCAACTGAATGGCCGGAACACCAAAGATCATGGGCGCCCCCGACATCATCAAGCAACATCTGATCGATCCGGAAATCTGCATTCGCTGCAACACTTGCGAAGACACCTGCCCGATCGATGCCATCACGCACGACGACCGCAACTATGTTGTCAAGGCGGACGTCTGCAACGGCTGCGGCGCATGTCTGTCGCCCTGCCCGACCGGCGCCATCGACAACTGGCGCACGATGTTCAAGGGCCAGGCGTACTCCATCGACGCCCAGTTCGGCTGGGACGAACTGCCAGCCGAGGTGCCGCTGCCCGAAGCCGAGATCGATGCGGCGGCGGCCAGCGGACAGGCCGTCGAGCAGGCCGCCCAGACGCCGGAATCGCTGACGGTGCAGCAGGTGCAGACCAGCCGCCATACGTCGCCCAAGGCGCCGTGGTCGGCCGCGCACCCATATGTGAACCTGCACGGCGTACGCGCACCGGTGACCGCGACTGTCGCCGGTAACTACCGTCTGACCGAAGCCGATGCGTCGAGCGACATCCATCACATCGTGCTCGATTTCGGCAACCACTTTTTCCCGGTGCTGGAGGGCCAGGCGATCGGCGTGGTGCCGCCCGGGGTGGACGAATCGGGCAAGCCGCACTACATCCGCATGTATTCGGTGGCCAGCCCACGCGACGGCGAGCGGCCCGGCTACAACAACCTCGCGCTGACCGTGAAGCGCGTGGTGAGCGATCACGACGGCAATCCGGTGCGCGGCGTGGCGTCCAACTTCCTGTGCGATCTGGGCAAGGGCGACAAGGTGGAGGTGGTGGGCCCGTTCGGCAACACCTTCCTGATGCCCAACCATCGCGAGGCGAGCGTGATGATGATCTGCACCGGCACCGGATCCGCTCCCATGCGCGCCATGACCGAACGCATGCGACGCAACATGGCCGATTTTGGCGGACGCCGGCTGTTGTTCTTCGGCGCGCGCAACCGCCACGAACTGCCCTACTTTGGTCCGCTGCTGAAGCTGCCGCGAGACTTCCTCGATATGCATTTCGCTTTCTCGCGCGACCCCGAAGCGCCGCGGCGCTATGTGCAGGATGCGATTCGCGAGGCTGCGGCAAGCGTGGCAGCGCTGCTCGGCGATCCACATGGCTACGTCTACATCTGCGGGCTGAAGGGGATGGAGGAAGGCGTGCTGGAAGCGTTCGGGCAGGTTTGCGCCGCGGCGGGGCAGTCGTGGCCCGACATCGAGGCGCAACTACGTGCGGAGGGGCGGCTGCACATCGAAACCTACTGACCACCGCGTGGGGGCGTTGTGTGCGCCGCGCCGCGATTTGCGTCTTCCCAACTGAAATCGGGCTCCTATAATGTTTCTCAAGAAACAGGAGCGAGGCGATGCAATCGAGGCAAATCCCGCAGCCCGAAACCGGTGGCAGCCCCGACCCCGGCGTGACGCTGACTAAGGCCGTCATGCGCGCGGCGGGCTTTCTTGGCATCAGCCAGGCCATCGTCGCCAGCGTGCTCGGCATCAGCACCGCCTCGGTTTCCCGCATGGCCTCGGGCGGCTATGTACTCGATACGCATCGCAAGGAATGGGAATTCGCGGTGCTGTTCGTCAGGCTGTTCCGCTCGCTCGACGCCATCCTGGGGCATGACGAGCAGGCGCGGCTGTGGCTGACGCATGACAATCTCGCGCTCGGCGGCAAGCCGCTGGAGCTGATCCGAACCACCGAGGGCTTGGTCCGTGTCGTTCACTACCTGGACGCCACCCGCGGTCGCATCTGAGCGCAAGCCGTTTGCGCTCACGCTGTGGCGCGCCGTCGAGGCACAGCACGTGGCATCGACCATGCCGCTGGTCGACAGCCTCGACGAACAGGCGGTGCTCGAGGCGGTGCTGGACGCCGGCAAGCCCGCCGTGCCGCCTGAGGCACGTCATCTGCACTACCTGATATTCACGCCGTTTCGCTATCCGGCCAGCGCATCGGGCTCGCGCTTTCGCAGCAACCACGACCCAGGCGTGTTCTATGGCGCCCAGACCATCGGCACCGCGTGCGCGGAGCTCGGTTACCTGCGCTGGCGCTTTCTGCTCGACTGCCCCGATCTGCCACGCATCGACGCGCGCCCACAGACGCTGTTCCAAGTGGGAGTAAAAACGGAGGGCGTGGCGCTGGACGCACCACCGTTTCTGCAGGATGCGTCGCAATGGGCCGATCCCGACGATCACGACGCCTGCCAGGCATTTGCCGCGATCGCCCGCGAGGCGCGCGTCGGCCTGATCCGCTACGCTTCGGTGCGCGACCCCGGGCACGGCGTCTGCGCCGCGGTGCTCTCCCCGCGCGCGTTCGATCCGCCGCAGCCGCTGGCCACCACCACGTGGATGCTCACGGTGCGCCGCGAGCGCGTGATCTGGCAGCGCGACGACCTGCAGCAGCGCGACAGCTTCGAATTCGAAAGCGCGATGTGGGAAGGCCTGCCGCGACGCACAACAGATCGCCCGCAAACGGGTTGAACGCTCGGCGCCAGGATCGCTCCAATGCTTGTGTGCGTGGCAATTTGATGATGGGTGAAGTTTCTGTTGCATTGCGCCAACAGCTAACCTATAATCACTTCTTCGACGGACGCGGGGTGGAGCAGTCTGGCAGCTCGTCGGGCTCATAACCCGAAGGTCGCAGGTTCAAATCCTGCCCCCGCAACCAACCGATTTTCCCGTCGCACAGCAAACCCGCCATTGGCGGGTTTTTTGTTTTCCGCGCGCATCTGCGCTTCCCGACGAAGCGGCATGCGGCAGCGTCCCGCCGCCTGGCAAGACACGGGCCGCGCGCATGGCCCAGCACGGGCAGGCACGCGTCGCGGTGATACACTTGGCGCCATTCTTCCCGGACGCTCCCCATGAAATTCTGCTCGAACTGTGGTCATGCGGTTGTGTTGCGCGTGCCTGACGGCGACAACCGCCCGCGCAGCGTATGCGACGGCTGCGGCACCATTCATTACGTCAATCCGCGCAACGTGGTCGGCACGATTCCGGTCTGGGAAGACAAGATCCTGATCTGCAAGCGCGCCATCGAGCCGCGCTACGGCTTCTGGACCCTGCCCGCGGGCTTCATGGAAATCGGCGAGACCACGGCGCAGGCCGCATCGCGCGAAACCCTCGAGGAAGCCGGCGCGCGCGTGGAAGTGGGCGAATTGTTCTCGCTGCTCAACGTGCCGCACGTCCACCAGGTGCACCTGTTCTATCTTGCCAGGCTGCAGGATCTGGATATCGCGCCGGGCGAGGAAAGCCTCGAAGTGAAGCTGGTCGACGAAGCCGACGTGCCGTGGGACGACCTGGCCTTCCCGACCGTCATTCATACGCTGCGCTGCTTCTTTGCCGATCGTGCGGCCGGCAGGATCGCCGACGGCAACTTCCGCCTGCACACACTCGATATCGACAAGCCGATGCGGCCGCTCACGAGCCGCGCCACGGTCACGCCCTGAGCGCGGCCGCGCCAGATTACCCGCATGATCACCTGGCTCGACCCGCACGACCCGTTTCCGCCGGTCGAACGTGCGCTCGGCCCCGCCTCTGACGCGCCGGGGCTGCTCGCGGCCAGCCGGGACCTCACGCCCCAGCGTCTGCTGCTGGCGTACCGGCAGGGCATCTTCCCCTGGTATTCGGACGGCCAGCCCGTGCTGTGGTGGAGCACCGACCCGCGCATGGTGCTGCGGCCCGAGGCGTTCGCGGTGTCGCTTTCGCTGCGCAAGACGCTGCGGCGCGTGCTGCGCGATCCGGCGTGGGAAATTCGTGTCGACGACGACTTTGTGGCAGTCATGCGCGCCTGCGCGATGACGCCGCGCGACGGGCAGCTCGGGACCTGGATCACTGACGAGATCGTCGATGCCTACAGCGTGCTCCATCGCGCCGGTCTCGCGCACTCGGTGGAGACTTGGTATCAGGGCGCGCGCGTGGGCGGCCTTTATGGCGTAGCGCTGGGCCGCATGTTCTACGGCGAATCGATGTTTGCCCACCGCACCGACGCTTCCAAGATCGCATTGGCCGCCCTGTGTGCATTCCTCGCCCAGCACGCTGTGGCCATGATCGACTGCCAGCAGGAAACCGAGCACCTGGCCTCGCTGGGCGCCCGGCCGATACCCAGGGCAGACTTTGTAGCCCACGTGAAGACGGCCAGCGCCAGTCCGGACATCAACCCCTGGCGCTTCGACAAGTCGGTGCTGGCGCGCTGGGCGCATCCGCCGCTTTCCACCCCCACCTTCGACTGACCCCCCGGGGTGCGTCACGCGCCCCTTTTTCGTCTTTCGTATTTCGTCTTCCACACATCTAGTCGACTGCCGTCCCGATCGGGACGCTGCCGTTACGTCGCGGCGCGCCATCGCACCGCCGGCCGCACTCGCTTTTAAGCTATTAACGACATCCAAATCGGGCTTGCCGATTTACATTTCACCAGCGCCCAAAAGTCGGCATCGGCCAATCTCCAGATAATCTGGCATTACAAGATTATATCCCTTTGCAGATTCTGACTGAAGTCCGGCTTGTCGGGCGTTGTCGAGTTGATTCCTGTGGTTTTGCAGATAGTCCAAAGCGCGTTTCCAACGATTTTTCCTGCAGCCCTCGTCCTCGGCAACTTTCCATACATCCATATCTGGAATTTCACATGAAATTCATTTCACGAAAGCACACCCTGGGATTGATGTCGGCAGTATCGTGCGCCGCCCTGCTGGCGGCATGCGGCGGTGACGGCGGCGACAGCGGCGGCACCGGCACGTCGGCCGGCGGCGACACCCCGCCGCAAACGGTGAAAACGGTGCCCACGGTACCGGTGGCCGTCCAGTCGAATTACGCCGCCGATCAAAACGGCAATACCACCGATAAATACAACGCGGCACTTCAGAACTACAACAGCCTCGGCGAGGCGATTCACAATCAATAATCGGCTGCCATGAAAATCAGAAATACCTTCAAGACAGTTTCCCTGTCTGCACTGCTTATCAGCCCACTGGCCATGGTCGCATTTGCCGCGGGCACAGGTTCTTACGAGAATTACAGTCCCAGCAAAACCTACGACAGCGCCGGCAATTACGTCACCTATACCGAAAACGCCGACGGCAAGATCAAGACGGCGACATTCGTCAATTCGTGGTGGACGCAGGGCGAAACGCCGCGTTTTTATCCCAACGACGGCCCCTGGAAAATGGTCGGCAAGGCCGAAATCACCGATGAGACTTCTGGCGCCGCCGTGATTGAAAGCGTGCCGGAGTGGAATGCCAATGCGGCCTACGCTGGCGGATCGCAGGTCAGCAAGAGCAACGCCTGCTACGAGGCCAAGTACTGGACGCAAGGCTTCGATCCCGCCACGGCTGTCACGTACGACTGGGAAACGCCTTGGCAACCGCTGGCAACATGTCCGTCCGGCGGCAAGGATCCCACGCCCACGCCCACAGATGACACCAGCGGCGGTAGCGGCAGCGGCGCAAGCAGCGACGATATCGACAAGATTCCGCCCACCGAGGGCGGCTCGGGCGAACTTCCCGTCGACACCCCGGTGGTCCCCCCTGTGATTCCCGTGGAACCGTCTGAAGAAACAACGCTGCCCGCACCGGACGTCTGGAACAACGGCACACTGCCGGCAGAGGGCTACGCCTTCCTGCGCCAGGTCACCGACGTCCAGTGGGACTGGCTGTTCCCGATGCGCTCCGGCAAGTTCAACACCGCCGGCGGCACGCGCAATACCGATCCCACGCTTGCCCGCGCCGACGGCAGCACCGACGTATTCACGCTGACGGCGTTCCGCAAGGCGGTTCTCGAATACAACAACTGGGCCAAGATCAACGGCTACAAGCAGTTCCTCAACGAAGGCACGGCCAAGCAGCAGGCACAGGAATTCATCGCCTTCTGGGCCAAATCGGCACGCGAGACGTCCGGATCCTGGAGCGGCGCGCCCGCGCCATGGATCGTCGACTACACCGCGGCAGACGGCGAATCGACCAAGGTCTGGAAGGGCGGTCTCTACTGGGTCGAGGAAGTGGGCTACACGACCGACGCCACCGGCGTGAGTTCGGCAATCGGCTACGTCGATACAGGCTCGGCGGACTATCCCCCAGTTCCCGGCCGCTCGTACTACGGCCGCGGCATCATCCAGTTGTCGTGGAACTACAACTACGGCGCGTTCTCGTCGTGGCTGTACAAGAACGGCATGCTCAAGAGCCTGATCACGGAAAAGGACACGCTTCTCAAGCGTCCCGACTACGTGGCAACCAATGGCGAATTGTCGATCCTGTCGGGGATCTGGTTCTGGATGACGCCGCAAGGCGCCAAGCCATCCGCGCACGACGTCCTGTACGGCGATGTGACCAACATCTCCAAGAGCAGCAACGATCAGGGACTGCCCCAACTGCGCGCCGGCTACATGGTCGACGGCCAAAACTACGGCCCGACGGCGCCTGGCGATACCACCGACGAAGGCGTCATGGCGTTCCGGCTGGGCTCGATCATCAACATCGTCAACGGCGGTCTGGAATGCAACGGGGCATCGTCATGGCATGGCGGTCCGCCGCAGCGCGTGTCGTACTACAACGCGTTCGCCATGTACTTCAATGACCAGATGCCTGACCTTAAGGTCACGCGCGTGAAGCCGGCCACCAATATCTGGGATGACAAGATCTCGAGCAAATCGAACGAGAAAGTCCAGAGCGCAACCTGCTTCAACCAGAAGTCGTACTACGGCTGGTAACGGGATCGCGGCGCTCATCGCCCGGGCCATGCGGACGTCGATCCGGGCAGGTTGAGCGCGGCGTCCGACCTCGCAGCGATTGCACGGGGAATCCCAACCGGGATTCCCCGTTTGCATTCCCGCCGCGCTGGGCGGCGCCCTCACGATCGCATGCAGGCATGGCCTGTTTCGCTCTGATAGACTGCCAGACAAGACCGACTCGCCGACGCGCCCCCGCCCCGGCTGCGCCCCTGACGCAGCGTCCCAAGGAAGGCCGCGCCAGCCACTATTCGACGTCATGAGCAAGCTGAAGGAACTACCGCTATCCGCGCTGCAGTTTTATGCGACGGCGCCGTACGCTTGCAGCTACCTGGAAGGCCGCATGGCGCGCTCGCAAGTGGCCACGCCAGCGCACCTGATCAACGCTGATGTCTATTCCCGGCTGGTTCGCGCCGGCTTCCGGCGTAGCGGAATCTTCACCTACCGACCCTATTGCGACGAATGCCGCGCCTGCACGCCGTGCCGCGTGGTGGTCGACCAGTTCAAACCCGATCGCAGCCAACGCCGCGCCTGGCGTCAGCATGAACGGTTACAGGCGCTGGTGGCGCCGCTGACATATGTCGAAGAGCACTACGCGCTGTATCTGCTCTATCAGTCGATGCGGCACGCGGGCGGCGGCATGGATCAGGACAGTCGCGACCAGTACGAACAGTTTCTGCTGCAAAGCCGCGTCAATTCCCGCCTGGTGGAGTTTCGCGAACCGCCCGGTTCGGCCGAAGCCGGCAAGCTGCGCATGGTGAGCATGATCGATGTGCTGGACGACGGACTCTCGTCCGTCTACACGTTCTACGATCCGACCATCGAGGGCGCCAGCTACGGGACGTACAACATCCTTTGGCAAATCAACCAGACGCGCGAACTCGGGCTGCCCCACCTCTACCTCGGCTACTGGATCGCCGACAGCCGCAAGATGGCCTACAAGGCGCGTTTCCAGCCGCTGCAGGTACTGACCGGCAACCAGTGGCACGCCTTCGAGGGTGCGGCGGCAGCGCCCGAACCGCAGCGACGGCCCGAGCCGGGCCCGGCCCAGGAATAAGCCGAAACCCGGGGGCAAGCGGGCCGAGCGGATACAATGCCGCCCTGGTTCCGACTTCTCGCCGGCCTGCCGGCCGCGCCCCACCCGTGCTCAACGCGCTCTACCCTCTTTTTCGCCCCGCCCTGTTTTCGATGGACGCGGAGGACGCTCACCATTTCACGCTCAACAACCTGATGCGCGCGCAGCGCATGGGGCTGGCCGGGTGCATCGGCAACAGCATTGCCGACGATCCACGCACCGTGATGGGCATACGTTTTCCGAATCCCGTCGGCCTGGCCGCGGGCCTGGACAAGGACGGTGCGTATATCGACGGATTGGCGGCGTTCGGCTTCGGCTTTATCGAAGTGGGCACGGTCACGCCGCGGGCACAGCCGGGCAATCCGCGGCCGCGCATGTTCCGCCTGCCACAGGCTGACGCGCTGATCAATCGCATGGGCTTCAACAATGGCGGCGTCGACGCATTCATCCGCAATGTGCAAGCGTCGCGCTGGAAGGCCAAAGGCGGCGTGTTGGGCCTGAATATCGGCAAGAATGCCGACACGCCGATCGAGCGCGCAGCAGACGACTACCTGTATTGTCTGGAGCGCGTCTATCCGCACGCCAGCTATGTAACGGTGAATATCTCGTCGCCGAACACCAAGAACTTGCGCCAGTTGCAGGGCGCCAGCGAACTCGACAGCCTGCTGTCCACCCTCAAGGCCGCGCAGCAGCGCCTGGCGGATCAGCACAAGCGCTATGTCCCCGTGGCGCTGAAGATCGCGCCCGATCTCGATGACGACCAGATCCGCAACATTGGCGACGCGCTGGTGCGGCACCGCATCGATGGCGTGATCGCCACCAACACGACGATTTCGCGCGATGCCGTCAAGGGCCTGCCGCATGCCGACGAAGCTGGCGGCCTGTCCGGCCGCCCGGTCTTCGAGGCCTCCACGCGCGTGGTGCGTGAGCTGCGCAAGGTGGTGGGCAACGAGTTGCCGATCATCGGCGTCGGCGGCATTTTCGACGGCGCCGGCGCGCGCGCCAAGATCGATGCGGGCGCGCAACTGGTACAGGTCTATAGCGGCCTGATCTATCGCGGCCCAACGCTGGTGCGCGATTGCGCGACAGCGCTGCGGCAATAAGCGGGTCAAGCGGGTCAAGCGGGTCGAGCGGGGCAAACGGGGCAAACGGGTTCGCGGCGGCCTTGGCGGGCAAGTTGGCGGCGGGCTTGGCGGCAATCCGGCCGCCGCGGGGCCGCCGCCCGGATCGGATCAGAGCGGCAGGGTCAGGCGCGCCGCCAGGCCGCCTTCCGCGCGGTTTTCCAGCCACAGATCGGCACGGATGGCCTGGGCCAGCCGCCGCGCGATCGACAGCCCCAGGCCGCTGCCGGGCGCGCGCCCGGCCGTATCCGGCACGCGATACCACGGCATGAAGACCGCCTCCAGCTGGGTGGGCGCGATGCCCGGCCCAGAATCGAGAATCGCCACATGCAGCCGCTGCGCCTCGATGCGCACCAGTAGCCGGGCATCGTCGCCATAACGCAGCGCATTGTCGATCAGGTTGGCAAGAATCCGACGCAGCGCGTGCGGACATGTTGTCACGGGTCGACCGATTTTTCCGTCCAGTTCGATCACCCGACCGGCGCCCCGGTAGTTTTCCACCATGACTTCGAGCAGCCTGTCGGCGTCGACCTGCCGCAGCGTCTGCACCGTGCGTCCCTGCATCCGCGCACACGCCAAACTGGCTTCGGCCAGCTCGCGCATTTCATCGAGATCGCGCTCGATTGCGGCGCGCAGCCGCGCATCGTCAACCAGTTCGCAGCGCAGCATCAGGCGCGTCATCGGGGTGCGCAAATCGTGTGCATAAGACGCCTGGACCGCCAGCAGTTCCGCTTCCCGTTCCGCGCAGCGCCGTCGCGCGTCGTTGATGGCCTGAATCAGGCGCGCGACCACCTCGGGACCTTCCGGCGTCAGAAACCGGCTCGTATCGTCGGATGCCATCTGGTGGATCGTCGATGCCAATCGGGATAGCGCGGCGCGCACCGCCAACGCATGGGCGATGCACAACGCGGCCACGACCATGAGCGCCGCGCCGCACAGGACCAGGACCACCGCCAGCGGCATGCTGGCCAACTGCCCGTGGATGGCGAGCCAGCCCGCCGTCGTCAGCGATGTCGCCACCCCGATCGAACCTTTCACCGGCGAGCGTCGATATCGGGCAACACCGTCGCGAAACCATCGCATGCGTGCCGCCGCGCCGGTCTCCCGCAGCGCATGGGATGGCAAGCTCGCGCGCTGTGATGCTGTCGGGTGCATGGTCATCATCGCTCTCCATTACCGCTTCACCGGCGGCTCCGATGCATGACACCACGCTTGCGTGCGAGCCGCCATCAGACGCGGGTTCACACACCCTATACGATGATTTAGGTCCTTCCATGGAGCCCGCGGGGAAGGTCCAGTGCCTGCCGCATGCGACCAGATCCATCATTAAGCGCGTTCGACTTGCGCATGCCCTTGCCTCGCCGCTACGGACGCGGCAGAACGGGGGCATCCGGCATGGTGCAAATAGTTGGACGACGTGCTGCGGCCAGTGAAAACGCGACGACAACATATCGAACACAAGGCCCGGAATTGCCCGTCGCATACGCAGGTAGAGGGACAGTCATACCCAGGGATAGTCGCGACGGGCGAGCGCCTGATTGCCGCAGATGGCGGGCTCGACGCCACGCTTTTCGATTGCCTGTTTTGTATCCGTATGTGTCACCACGCTGTTTCGACGCATCCTGATACGCGCTCCCGCGGACGGCGACATATCCGCAATACATGGCTGCGTCCCAATGGCAACGCGATCAACTTTCCCAAGGAACGACCATGACACCGCAGCACATCGCCGCGATCATCCTGACTGCCGCCGCCGCGCTCTCGGCCGCGGCCACGAGCGCCGCCGAAAAACCGTCGCCCAGCGACAACGCCTCGCCGATCTACGGCGTCACAGTTCCGGAGGGCTATCGCAAATGGCAACTGGTAGGCCCTGCGCTGGAAGGCGCGCCGCTCAACGAGTTGCGCGCGGTGGTCGGCAACCAGATCGCGATCGATGCCTACCAGCGCGGCCAGTTGCCGTTCCCGGACGGCGCGGTGCTGGTCAAGCTTGCATGGAAATACACGCAGTCTCCGGAATTTGAATCCGCGCTGGTGCCGGCGCAGGCGACCACCGTGCAGGTGATGGTCAAGGATTCGAAGAAGTACGCAGCGTCGGGCGGCTGGGGATACGGGCGCTTCGTCAACGGCAAGCCGGTGGACGAGGCGCAGCATCAGACTTGTTTCGCCTGCCACGCCGCTCGCGTGAAGGACCGCGACTATGTGTTTACCCGCCTTGCGCCGTGACGCAATTTGTAGTCGGAGCTCGGCGGCGCCAAGGAGCGAAAACCCGCCAAAATCGGCACTTTGCCGCAATAATTTGCGGTAGCACTCCCCTCCAGTAGCGTTTTTCGGCAGGATATGCCGCCGTGCAGCACTAAAAGAGAGCCATGCTGACGGTGAAAATGGTATCCTCGCAGGCTTCGCGCCGTCGCATCCGAAGCGACTTTCGCGCGTGCCCGCACCTGCCGCCGGGCGCGCCGCCCCGCTTCCGGACCGGCCGGGCTCGCAGCAACACTCGGTTGTCTGCGGCGGCCCGCCAGGACGGTCGTCGTACTGCTTGCGGCTGACTGAAAGCACCGATTCTTCGGGGGAGAACAATTACATGCTGCGTCTGAAGGCATCCACCACTCAAACCATCCTCGGCAGCGCGGTAGCGCTGGCCCTGCTCTACGGCGGCGCCGTGCAGGCCCAGACGGCAACCGTGAAGGTCCTGTCGATCGTGGATCACCCTGCGCTCGACGCCATCCGCGACGGCGTACGCGACGAACTGAAGACCGCCGGCTACGAAGCCGACAAGAACCTGAAGTGGGAATACCAGAGCGCCCAGGGCAATCCGGGCACCGCCGCGCAGATCGCCCGCAAGTTTGTCGGCGACCAGCCCAGCGCGATCGTTGCCATCGCCACGCCGTCGGCCCAGGCCGTCGTTGCCGCCACCAAGACCGTGCCGGTGGTGTACTCGGGCGTGACCGATCCGGTCGCCGCTCAGTTGGTCAAGTCGTGGAGCGCCACGGGCACCAACGTGACGGGCGTCTCGGACAAGCTGCCGCTGGACAAGCAGGTATCGCTGATCAAGCGCGTGGTGCCGAAGGCCAAGACCGTCGGCATGGTCTACAACCCGGGCGAAGCCAACTCGGTCGTGGTGGTCAAGGAACTGAAGGATCTGCTGGCCAAGCAGGGCATGTCGCTGAAAGAAGCAGCCGCACCGCGCACTGTCGATATCGGACCGGCCGCCAAGAGCCTGATCGGCAAGGTCGACGTGATCTACACGAACACCGACAACAACGTGGTGTCGGCCTACGAATCGCTGGTCAAGGTGGCCAACGAATCGAAGATCCCGCTGGTTGCCGCCGACACGGATAGCGTCAAGCGTGGCGCCATCGCCGCGCTGGGCATCAACTACGGCGACCTGGGCCACCAGACCGGCAAGATCGTCGTGCGCATCCTGAAGGGCGAGAAGCCCGGCGCGATTGCCTCGCAGACCTCCGACAACCTTGAACTGTTCGTGAACACGGGCGCCGCCGAAAAGCAAGGCGTGACGCTGTCCCCGGATCTGATCAAGGAAGCCAAGACCGTCATCAAGTAATACCGCCGGATGCCGCGCGCCCCACCCGTGGCGCGCGGCCTGAAGCGCCCCCCAAGGCCCTATCCGGGCCGGCCGGTCGGCCTGCAAAGGATTTTTCCCCATGTCCCTCTTTTCCCTGCTGGGCGCCCTGGAGATCGGCCTGATCTTCAGCCTCGTGGCGCTCGGGGTGCTGATTTCGTTTCGCATCCTCAATTTTCCCGATCTGACCGTTGACGGCAGCTTTCCGCTGGGCGGCGCGGTAGCCGCCACGCTGATCGCCGCGGGCCAGGATCCGTTCGTCGCCACGCTGGTGGCGATCGTGGCTGGCGCGATGGCCGGCTTCGTCACGGGATGGCTCAATGTGCGGCTGAAGATCATGGATCTGCTGGCCAGTATCCTGATGATGATCGCGCTGTACTCGGTCAATCTGCGCATCATGGGCCGTCCCAACGTGCCGCTGATTACCGAGCCGACGATCTTCACGATCCTGCAGCCGGAATGGATGCCCGATTACGTGTTGCGCCCGGTGGTGCTGCTGGTCGTGGTGGTGCTGGCGAAACTTGCGCTGGACTGGTTCTTCTCCTCGCAGTTGGGCCTTGCCATGCGCGCTACCGGCGCAAATCCACGCATGGCGCGCGCGCAGGGCGTGCCGACCGGCCGCGCCACGCTGGCCGGCATGGCGCTGTCGAATGCGCTGGTCGCGCTGGCGGGCGCGCTGTTCGCGCAGACGCAAGGCGGCTCGGATATCTCGATGGGCATCGGCACGATCGTGATCGGCCTGGCTGCCGTGATCATCGGCGAAACGATCATCCCGGCGCGTCGCCTGGTCTTCGTCACGCTGGCCGTGGTGATCGGCGCGATCCTCTACCGCTTCTTCATCGCCCTGGCGCTGAACTCGGAATTCATCGGCCTGAAGGCGCAGGATCTGAACTTGGTGACGGCGGCCCTGGTCACGCTGGCGCTGGTCCTACCGGCCACGCGCAAGAAGCTGTTCGCCCGCAAGAACGGAGGTGCCTGACATGTTGCGCGCTGAAAACCTGAAGCTCACCTTCAACCCGGGCACGCCGATCGAAAACCGCGCATTACGCGGCCTGAACCTCGAAATCCCGGCGGGCCAGTTCGTGGCCGTGATCGGATCGAATGGCGCCGGCAAGTCGACCTTCCTCAACGCCGTCAGCGGCGACACGATGATTGACAGCGGCCGCATCCTGATCGACGACGCCGACGTCACGCGCCAGCCGGCATGGGATCGCGCCCATCTGGTGGCGCGCGTGTTCCAGGACCCGATGGCGGGCACGTGCGAAGCGCTGACGATCGAGGAAAACATGGCGCTGGCCATGGCGCGCGGCTCGCGACGCGGCTTCCGGCCGGCGTTGAACAAGACGTCGCGCGAGCTGTTCCGCGACAAGCTGCGCCTGCTGAACCTGGGCCTCGAAAATCGCCTGACTGACCGCATCGGCCTTCTGTCGGGCGGACAGCGTCAGGCGGTGAGCCTGCTGATGGCATCGCTGCAGCCGTCGCGCATCCTGCTGCTCGACGAACACACCGCGGCGCTGGATCCGAAGACGGCCGCGTTCGTGCTGGAACTGACCGCGCGCATCGTCGAGGAAAGCAAGCTGACCACGATGATGGTGACGCACTCGATGCGCCAGGCGCTCGACTACGGCCAGCGCACGGTCATGCTGCACCAGGGTCAGGTCGTGCTCGATGTGTCGGGCGATCAACGCAAGGGGCTCGATGTGCCCGATCTGCTCAAGATGTTCGAGCAGACGCGGCATGAGCAACTCGACGACGACGCGCTGCTGCTAAGCTGATCGAGCTAATCGACACCGCCTCGGCACAAGACCCGCTCCGCGCACGCGCAGCGGGTCTTTTCACATACGCGCGACCGCGTCAGATCGTCGCAGCCTTGTCCAGCCAGCGCTTGAGCTGATCGGTCACGGCGCTGCTGGAGAATGAGCAGCTATCCTGCGCAAACGCGGCCGACATCTCCAGACGGCGCAGCAATTCCTCCATCGCCTGGCCAAACACGGGCGGCAATTCCAGCGATGCCGCCGATGACCGCCACTGCGCGATCAGATCGCCGACGGGCAGATCGCCCGCCAGATGGGCGTCCAGTGTCTGGCGCATCGCGTCCAGCACGGCTCGATTGGCACTCATGAACGCGCCCTCCTTTCCTTGTAAAGCTCGCGGAACGTGCGGCCGCTCGGCGCGGGCATGTCGCGGGTATCGGTCCAGCCCTTGCCTGCCATCGGCAGACTGGCGATAAGCCGGGCGCGCCCGCCCATGCGCGACAGAATGCGCGCGCCGATGCGCGTCATCAACGCATACAGTTCGGGCCGGCGCGCGACATAGCCCCAGACCTGCAGCGCGATGCGCTCCTGCCACGGGCGAAGATGCCGTTCCATCTGTTTTTCGCGCAGTTTGCGCAGCAGATCGGACAGCGGAATCGAAGCCGGACACACGCGGTTGCACTCGCCGCACAGCGTGGCAGCCTGCGGCAAATCCACCGCATTGGCCAGGCCCACATAGCTCGGTGTCAGCACGCTGCCCATCGGTCCTGGATAGACCCAGCCGTACGCGTGACCGCCGATCTTCTGGTAGACCGGGCAGTGGTTCATGCATGCTCCGCAGCGGATGCAGCGCAACATCTCCTGGAATTCGCCACCGATCAGGCCGCTACGGCCGCCATCGACCAGCACGAAGTACATGTGCTCGGGGCCGTCGCGTTCGCCTTCGGCACGCGGTCCGGTCAGCAGCGAGAAATAGTTCGAAATGGCCTGGCCGGTCGCGGAGCGCGGCAGCAGCCGCATGACCGTCGCCAGGTCCTCAAGCGTGGGCAGCACCTTTTCGATCCCGGTCACGGCCACGTGGACGCGCGGCATGATCGTGCACATGCCCTCGTTTCCTTCGTTGGTGACCACGGCCACCGAGCCCGTCTCGGCGATGATGAAGTTGCCGCCCGTCACACCCATGTCGGCGGACAGGAATTCCGGTCGCAGCACTTCGCGCGCTTCGCGCGTCATTTCGGGAATGTCGGTCAGGCGCGGCTTGTTGTGAACCTTGGCGAACAGGTCGGCAATCTCGTCCTTGTCCTTGTGGATCACCGGCGCGATGATGTGCGACGGCGGCTCGGCGTCGTTGATCTGCAGGATGTACTCGCCGAGATCGGTCTCGATGCTCTGCACGCCCATCTCGCCCAGCACCTGGTTCAGGCGCATCTCCTCGGTCACCATCGACTTGCTCTTGATGACCTTCTTCACCCCGTGCTTCTGCGCGATCTCCGCCACCAGACGCGCGGCATCGGCGGTGGTCTCGGCAAACAACACCGTAGCGCCGCGCTTCGTCGCGTTTTCTTCAAAGGTGGCCAGCCAGACGTCGAGATTTTCCAGTGCGCGATTGCGGCGCTCTTTCAAGGCTGCGCGCGTCGCGTCGAAATCGATATCGCGCATGGCATCGGCGCGCGCGGTCACGAATTTCGTCGATAGCTTCTTGAGGTTTTGCTGCAGACGCTGGTCGGCCAGTTTCTGTCCGGCGCGCGCCTTGAATTCCATGCTGTGCACTTGCATCGTGGGGCTCTCTCTATTGCTTGGCGGCTGCGCGTTTTGGCGTATCAGGCGTCGCCGGCCAGAACCTGCGCGATATGGAGCACACGCGTACCAGTATCGCCGGATCGGCGCAGGCGGCCTTCGATATTGAGGATGCAGCCCAGGTCGCCAAGCACCACGGCGTCGGCGCCGCTAGCCTTGATATTGGCGCACTTCTCGTCGACGATCGCCGTGGAGATGTCGCCGTACTTGACCGAAAACGTTCCGCCGAATCCGCAGCACGCCTCGCAGTCTTTCATCTCAGTCAACTGCACGCCGGGCAGCTTGCCAAGCAATTCGCGCGGTTGCTGCTTGACGCCGAGTTCGCGCAATCCCGAGCACGAATCGTGATAGGTGACATGGCCGGTAAAGCCGGAATCGAAACTGTCGATCCGGGCGACGTTGACCAGGAAATCGGTCAATTCATACACGCGTTCGCGCAATTTCTCATACCGGCCGTGCAGTTCCGGATCGTCGCGCAGCAGGTCCTGATAATGCTGGCGGATCATCCCGCCGCAGGAGCCCGACGGCACGACGACGTAGTCGAACATCTCGAACTCACGCAGGAATTTTTCGGCGAGATCGCGCGACACGGCACGCTCGCCAGAGTTGTACGCCGGCTGTCCGCAGCAGGTTTGGGCCTCGGGCACCATGACCTCATAGCCGGCGGATTCCAGCAATTTCAGCACCGAGAAGCCGATTTCCGGCCGCATGAGGTCCACCAGACAGGTGGCGAATAGTCCGATCCGCATTGCTTCCCTTTTCCAGACCCTGAAACGTCGCAATTATGCGCCCTCGGTCCGGGACTGCGCGCATTGCGCGCCGCAATCTTGTTCAGCGCCGCGCGAAATGCGCTTCATGCAGCATCCATGGCAACCGTCATGTCTCGAAGGAAATCTCGGAAATTACGTTTCATCAGTTGAAATTTTCACAATGCGAGATAGAATCAGGCAAACGCTTAATTTGCCGCACGGCAACATTTTTCACATGGCAGAAGCAGACAAGTCACCCGGCAAGACCTCGATCCAGGTGATCGAGCGCATGATGACGCTGCTGGACGCGCTCGCCCAGCACGCGGATCCCGTCAGCCTGAAGGAATTATCGCTGGCCACCGGCCTGCACCCGTCCACGGCGCACCGCATTCTGAACGATATGGTCGCGTGCCGTTTTGTCGACCGCTCCGATCCAGGTAGCTATCGCCTGGGGATGCGGCTGCTGGAGCTGGGCAATCTGGTGAAGGCGCGTCTGTCGGTGCGCGATGCGGCGCTGGCGCCGATGCGCGCGCTACATCGCGTCACCGGGCAGACCGTCAATTTGTCGGTGCGTCAGGGCGACGAAATCGTCTATATCGAGCGGGCCTACAGCGAGCGCTCGGGAATGCAGGTGGTGCGCGCGATTGGCGGCCGCGCGCCGTTGCACCTGACGTCGGTGGGCAAGCTGTTCCTCGCCGCCGACGAGGCCTCGCGCGTGCGCAACTACGCCACGCGCACGGGCCTGGCCGGACATACGCGCACATCGATCACCGACATCGCCAAACTCGAGCGCGAGCTCAGCTGGGTGCGCACGAACGGCTATGCGCGTGACAACGAGGAACTCGAACTCGGCGTGCGCTGCATCGCAGCGGGTATCTACGACGACTCGCGTCGGCTGGTTGCGGGACTCTCACTTTCGGCGCCCGCCGATCGCCTGCAGGACAGCTGGCTCCAGAACCTGAAGGACACGGCGCTGCAAATCTCGCGCGGTATGGGCTACGTACAGGAATCGGCCGCCTGATCGCGCCGCGGCCGGCGCAACCGTTGGCACCAAAAAAGAACGCGCCGGGGGCGAGAGCCCGACGGCGCGTTTTCCATGCGCAACGGCAAATGCTCAGGTGCCGCGCGACTGCTGCGATGCCAGGATCGCCGCAGGGGATTTAGGACCCTGCGTAAGATTGGGCGTCGACGGGAAAGGGCGCGGTTGGCCGCCCGCCGAAGGTGATTGATGCTCAAGCCAGCTACGCACGCGCGTGGCATCGGCAAAGCGCGACAGCTTGCCGACCGAATCCAGGAACACCATCACGACATTGCGATCGTTGACGCGCGTCTGCATGACCAGGCACTGGCCGGCTTCGGAAATATAGCCAGTCTTCTGCAGGCCGATCTCCCAGTTGCCGCCGCGCACCAGGCGGTTGGTGCTGACGTAATGCTGCGTGCGGCCCAGCACGTTCACCTCATGCTCGGTCTGGGTCGAGAACTCGCGGATGGTCGGATTGCGGTATGCCGCGTTGACGAGGCGAGCAAGATCCATCGCGCTCGACACATTGCTGCTCGACAGGCCGCTCGAATCGACGAAGTGGCTGTCGTTCATGCCCAGCTCGCGCGCCTTCTTGTTCATCGCGCTGACAAAAGCCGGCAGGCCGCCCGGATAGCTGCGGCCCAGTACCGAAGCTGCGCGATTTTCCGAAGACATCAGCGCAAGCAGAAGCATTTCGTGGCGCGTCAGCGTGGTGCCGAAACGCAGGCGCGAGCTGCTGTGCTTTTCCGTGTCGCGATCTTCTTCGGACACGGTCAGCATTTCATCCATCGGCAGATGCGAATCCATCACCACCAGCGCCGTCATCAGCTTTGTGATCGACGCAATCGGCAGCACGGCCGTCGGGTTTTTCTGAAACAGGACCTCGTTGGTGTTTTGGTCCATCACCAACGCGACCGATGACCGCAGCGACAACGCGTCATCGGTATCGCGCAATCCCATTGCCTCACCCAGCGAAGGCTTGGCCGGCACGAACGCCGCGCGCACCGGCGCAGCGCGGCTGGCCACCACTGTGCGCTTGCCGTTCTTGACGACGATCACCTTGCGAGGACTCGTCGTCACCGCCGACGAAGCGACGGTTTTCTTTGTTTTCGACGCTTTTTCGGTCTTTTTAGCCGACGATTTAGTTGCAGTGGATTTCGTCGCAGTCGACTTCGTCGCTGCGTACGCGACCGGCGTTGCCAACAGGGCAGCGCTTACCAGTGCCGACGTGGCAAGGGCGGTCAATTCGGGAAGGCCAAAGAGTCGGGACATAACGGAATCGGTCCGGAACATGATCTGTTCAGCGCGGGGTGCGGAATGGCGCTAGTTTAGGAAATTACGAAATTCTTAGCAAGATTAATGACTTACAGCAGCTCTTTAAAGTTTGAATCGCAAACATTTCCGCATCATGGAAAAAGAGAAGCAAAAGACATTTATCCGCCAGCTTAAAAACATTCGGGCAACCTGCAAATGGCCGACGCGCATCAAGCGCGAGTGAGCAATCGGTCACAGCAGTTGCGCTTACTTCATTCGTCTATACGTCGATAACGGTCGAACTGGTCGATTCCTGATAACAGTCAGGGCAAATCAGGAGAGAAAACGCGCGAACCCGCTTACCGGTTCACGTTCCGTCGTCAATTGATTTGCCGTGGCTTCCGGATCGGCGTAGCCAAGCGACATGCCACAGACGACCATTTCCTGCTCTGTCAACTTGAGGTGACTGCCAATAATCCTGTGAAATTGCGTGAAGGCCGCCTGCGGACACGTATCGAGGCCGCGCGCACGCGCCGCCACCATGATGCTTTGCAAAAACATGCCGTAGTCGAGCCAACTACCCTGCTCCATGATGCGGTCGATCGTGAAAATCAGCCCGACCGGCGCATCGAAAAATCGGAAATTGCGCGCGTGCTGCTCATGCATGCGCGCCTTGTCCTCGCGACGAATATCCAGCAGGCTGTACAAATCCCAACCGACCTTGCGGCGGCGCGCCAGATACGGATCGACCCATTCGCGCGGATAGTACGGATATTCCTCGCGATATTTGGAGTCGCGTTCCGGATCGTCATACGCCGCCAGCACATCGGCGCAGAACCGCGCCTTGGCATCGCCGGACAGCACATACACGTGCCACGGCTGCGTGTTGGTACCCGACGGCGCGCGGCTGGCCACGCCGAGAATCTCTTCGACGATCTCGCGCGATACCGGTGTATCGAGAAATGCGCGAATCGAACGACGTGTCGTGATGGCGCGATCAACAATCGCTGCGTCACCGGGATTCGACATGCTTTGCGGTCTCCTAGATATTCTTCATCGTTCCGGCCGGTCCACGACCAGCGCCTGCAAGGCCTGCCGCAATGCCGGCGGCAACGCCACGGGGCGGCGCGTCTGCCGATCCACGTACACGTGCACGAAGTGTCCCTGCGCTGCGGCCACGTCGTCGTCGTTGCGAAACAGGCCCACTTCATAGCGCACGCTGGAATTGCCGAGCTTTGCCACACGCAAACCGGCCACGACCGTGTCCGGAAAGCTCAGCGACGAGAAATAGTTGCACTGCGTCTCGATCACCAGCCCGATCGTCGTGCCCGTATCGATATCCAGCACGCCTTCGCGAATCAGGTACGTGTTAACCACCGTATCAAAATAACTGTAGTAGACAACGTTGTTCACGTGGCCATAGACATCGTTATCCATCCAACGCGTCGTGATGGGTTGGAAGTGCGCGTAAGCACCGCGGCGATCGGGTTCGGGCTTCATCGAGGGTGGATCGGTGGGACGTCAATGAACGACTGCGAAGGGAGCGGCGCTGCGTCAGCCACATGCGAGGTCGGTATGAGCGCACGAAACGCCGCAAGGTTCCAAATTTTTTGCGATGTCGGCAACAATTTCATGATCATGATGCCGACGCGTCTGCAACTGCGGAAATCTGCAACAGGCGATAGCGTTCGTGATAGCGCGCGGCCAGCATGACCGTCTGCGCATGCACCGCCACGGTGTTTTCGATCTCGTTGCCATATCCGCCGGCCATCGCCACGGCGATCGGAAGGCGGCGCGACAGCGCGAAATCAAACACCATGGTGTCGCGCTGCGCCAGGCCCGCCATGGTCAGACGCAGCCGACCAAGCCTGTCGCCTTCATGCGGATCGGCTCCCGCAAGGTAGATCAGCAGATCCGGCGCGAAGCGTGCGTCGAGCGTGTCAAGCGCCCGCGCGAGCGCATCGAGATAGGTTGCGTCGTCGCACCCGTCGGGCAGGCCGACGTCGAGGTCGCTGGCTTCCTTGCGGAACGGATAGTTTTTCTCGCCATGCAACGACAGCGTGAAGATCGTTTCGTCGCCCGCCAGGATCGACGCAGTGCCGTTGCCCTGATGCACATCGAGGTCGATGACCGCGACACGGCTCACGCGGCCGTCGCGCTGCAACACGCGGGCCGCCACGGCGGCGTCGTTGAATACGCAAAACCCGCCGCCCTTGTCGGCATAGGCGTGATGCGTTCCGCCGGCCAGATTGACGGCGATACCCTGCTCCAGCGCCGTGCGGCACGCGGCAATCGTCGCGCCGGCGGAACGGCGCGAGCGCTCCACCATTTCAGACGACCAGGGAAATCCGATCTCGCGCTGGCGCGCCGCATCGAGCTGCCCCGAGGAAACCTCGCGGATATAGGCCTCGGTGTGCGCGAGCCGCAGGGCGTCGTCATCGGCGCGCGGCGCTTCGTGCAAATGCAGCCCCGGCACGTCGCGCATCACCGCATCGCGCAGCATGCTGTACTTGCGCATGGGAAACCGATGGCCAGGTGGGAGCGGCAGGACGAAATGGTCGGCGTAGAAGGCAAACATGCGAAAAGCGTTGGGGTCGCGATTGCGGCCGGCGTGCGGCGTATGGCCTCGGCCAGCGCGTGATGCACGCGCATCATTGCCCGACCGGACAGTCAGCGATGGTAGCACCGCAGGCCGTGCGGTGCCGCAAAGCCCCGAAAATGCACACGTTTCTCGCATCGCACCACAGAATTTTCTAGGGAAAAACCCTTGCCCATGGCGACTTACGTGGATGGTGCTGCGCTTGTAGGCCGATATGTGGCGCTATTTTTTGTGCAATGCACAAAATACGCTTGACACGCTTCGCAGTTCTCTTAGAATTGGAATTGTTGCGGCGCACCAAAGGTTTGGACCTGACTCAGGGCCACCGGAAAACGCCGACAAACAAGACCTACGCTCGGGCTGGCCAGGACATTTGAAGTCATGGCTTTGACATCTGGGCGGCTTAATTTCACCTAGCTAGACCTTGAAGTTCACCACTGGAGACCAGCAATGATCCTGACCCCGGAACAAGTTGCAGCCGCGCAAAAAGCCAACCTCGAGACCCTGTTCGGTCTGACCTCGAAAGCCTTCGAAGGCGTCGAAAAGCTGGTTGAGCTGAACCTGCAAGTGGTCAAGGCTACGTTTGCCGAAAACGTCGACAACGCCAAGAAGGCGCTGTCCGCCAAGGATGCCCAGGAGCTGCTGGCCATCCAGGCATCCCTCGTTCAGCCTGTCGCCGAAAAGACGCTGGCCTACACGCGTCACCTGTATGAAATCGCTTCGGAAACCCAAAGCGAATTCACCAAGGTGGCCGAAGCCCAACTGGCCGAAGGCAGCAAGAACGTGCAAGCCCTGGTCGACAACTTCGCCAAGAATGCGCCGGCCGGTTCGGAATCGACCGTCGCCATCGTGAAGTCGGCGATCTCGGCAGCCAACAACGCCTACGAGTCGGTCCAGAAGGCCACCAAGCAAGCCGTGGAAATGGCCGAGACCAACTTCCAGGCCGCTGCCTCTGCCGCCAGCAAGGCTGCCCAGCAAGCCAGCGCCACGGCCCGCACCGCGGCCAAGAAGTCGGCCGCTGCCGCCTAAGCTTTAACGCCAGCATCCAACGCGCCGGCTCCGGCCGGCCCGTTGGCAAAGCGCCCTGCCCTGGACGTTTCGCCAACGGCGGCAATGATCACGTCTTCGCGCGATCGCCCTGTACCGATGTCTCCTCGGTACCGATTCCAAAAGGTATCGTTCAGGCCCGGCTCTGCTCAGCAGAGGCCGGGCGTTTTTTTGCCCGCGTTCTGTTGCGCCCCACCGCTTGGCGGTTAATTGAATAAATTGGGTAACAAAAACCCGCCGGGTGGCGGGTCTGCGTAGCGCGGAAGATCAGCGTTTGCGCGGTGGCGGCACGTCGGTGCAGACACCTTCGTAGATTTCTGCGGCCATGCCAATCGATTCGCCCAGCGTCGGATGCGGGTGAATCGTCTTGCCGATGTCCACCGCGTCGGCGCCCATCTCGATGGCCAGGCACACCTCGCTGATCAGGTCGCCCGCATGGGTGCCGACGATTCCGCCGCCGATGATCCGGTGCGTTTCCTCATCGAAGATCAGCTTGGTAAATCCTTCGTCACGGCCATTGGCAATCGCACGGCCCGACGCAGCCCACGGGAATACGCCCTTGCCGTACTTGATGCCCTGCGCCTTGCACTGTTCCTCGGTCAAGCCGGCCCATGCCACTTCCGGATCGGTATAGGCCACCGACGGAATCTGCTTTACGTCGAAGTACGCCTTCTCGCCATGCGCGGCCTCGGCGGCCACGTGCGCTTCGTGCACGGCCTTGTGGGCCAGCATCGGCTGTCCGACGATATCGCCGATCGCAAAAATGTGCGGCACATTGGTGCGCATTTGCTTGTCGACGTCGATAAAGCCGCGGTCGGTCACAGCCACGCCGGCCTTCTCGGCACCGATCTTCTTGCCGTTCGGCGAACGACCGACCGACACCAGCACCGCGTCGTAACGCACGGCCTCGGCCGGCGCGCCCTCGCCTTCGAACTTGACGTAGATGCCATCCGGTTTGGCTTCCACGCCAACCGTTTTGGTCTTCAGCATCACGTTATCGAAACGCTGCTTGTTCATCTTGTCCCAGACCTTGACGAGGTCGCGGTCGGCGCCCTGCATCAGGCCATCGAGCATTTCCACCACGTCGATGCGCGCGCCCAGCGTGCTGTACACGGTGGCCATTTCCAGGCCGATGATGCCGCCGCCGATCACCAGCATCTTGTTCGGGATGTCGCGCAGTTCCAGCGCGCCGGTCGAATCGAAAATGCGCGGATCTTCCGGGATGAACGGCAGCTTCACAGCCTGGCTGCCGGCCGCGATGATCGCCTTCTCGAAGCGAATCACGGTCTTCTTGCCATTGGTGGCTTTGCCGTCGCCTTCGGTTTCCTGCACTTCGAGGTGATTCGGATCCAGGAACGTGCCGATACCGCGCACCACCTGCACCTTGCGCGCCTTGGCCATGCCCGCCAGGCCGCCGGTCAGCTTGTTGACCACGCTTTCCTTGTAGTGGCGCAGGCCGTCCAGATCGATCTTGGCTTCGCCAAACAGGATGCCGTGCGCGGCCAGCGCCTTGGCCTCGTCGATCACGGCAGCGTTGTGCAGCAGCGCCTTCGACGGGATGCATCCCACGTTCAGGCAAACACCGCCGAGCGTGCCGTAGCGTTCCACCAACACGGTGTTCATGCCGAGGTCGGCGGCACGGAATGCGGCCGAATAACCGCCGGGGCCCGCGCCGAGCACGAGCATGTCGCACTGAATATCGGCGCTGCCGCTGTGCTTGGCAGCCGCCGGTGCTGCGGACGGTGCCGGGGCCGATGCGGACGGAGCCGGAGCCGGAGCCGCCGCGGGAGCAGGCGCCGGCGCTGCGGCCGCGCCGCCTTCGACGGTGCAGATCACGGTGCCCTTGGCCACCTTGTCGCCCACCTTGACCTTGACTTCCACGACCTTGCCCGCCGACGACGAGGGCACTTCCATGCTGGCCTTGTCACTTTCCAGCACGATCAGCGACTGCTCTTCCTCGACCGTGTCGCCAGCCTTGACCAGCACTTCGATCACTTCCACCGCGTCGAAATCGCCGATGTCCGGCACCTTGACTTCGATCACACTCATGCTTTTCCTCCTGGGATGCGCGCCCTGCCCGCCTCGGGGTCAGGCCGCGCCGTCGTTGTTGGTTGCCACGCCAGCGGGCGGCTGCGTCTGAATCGTCTCAAGCGCCATCGCATGCACGTCGATCGGCCCGGCCGAACTCTTGTCGAACTCGATGCCGGCATCGACGCCGATCCGCGCGATCGCGGCGGCATCGAGGTCCGGCCGGTCGTACACGGCATGCATGGCGCCCAGCGCGTAGTTGCGACCCGAGCCAATGCCCCAGAAGCGGTCGAACGAAAACACTTCGCGATAGGAATAGACGCCAAAAATGCCGCCAGGATTGGCGATCAGGCAAACGATCTGCGACGACTCGTACGGATCGTCCTCGTCTTCCTTCGTGTTGATGTAGTACTCGTTCTTGAGCTTCTCATGCACCTTGAGAAAGGTCCGGAACACGTCGTCGCGCGTATGCAGCCGGCATTCTTCACCCATGCCCGACAGCAGCGCGCGCATGACCGGAAAATGCGCGGTGGTGCCGGCCAGCGCGACGTAGCTGTCGCCGACCGGAAACACTTTCTGGTTGCGCTCGTAGGCACGCGACAGGCGCGTATCGCCGAACGTCACCAGCGCATCGGCCGCGATCGCCACCTCGTCACCCTTTCTGACGACAACGCAGGTAGTCATGGCTCGCCCCTTTTACTCGGCAGTTCGCACGCCGGCGTCGCCGACGTGCGTTGCGGTTGCTTGCAGATGAAGCCTGACGCCGGACTGGCACGCGGCCACCGGGCGATTCACGCATCGGCCGGAGCCGCGCTGCGGCGCCAGATTCATCTTCCGGCGACCGTTACAGCAGGATGCGGCGGAAATCTGCCAGCAACGCGGCAAAGTACGTATTGAAGCGCGCGGCTTCGGCGCCGTCGATCACGCGGTGATCCCACGACAGCGACAGCGGCAGCGTCAGGCGCGGCGCAAACTGCTTGCCGTCCCACACCGGCTTCATGTACGACTTGCACACGCCCATGATGGCTACTTCCGGCGCGTTGATGATCGGCGTGAAATACGTGCCGCCGATCCCGCCCAGCGACGAGATCGAGAAGCAGCCGCCCTGCATCTGGTCCGGCTTGAGCTTGCCGTCGCGCGCCAGCTTGGCCAGTTCACCCATTTCCTGGCTGATCTCGAGCACGCCCTTCTTGTCGGCGTCCTTGATCACCGGCACAACCAGACCGTTCGGCGTGTCGGCGGCGAAGCCGATGTTGAAGTACTTCTTCAGCACGAGGTTGTCACCGTCGAGCGATGCATTGAAGTTCGGGAACTTCTTCAGCGCCGCAACCGTGGCCTTGATCATGAACGCAAGCATCGTGACCTTGATGCCGGCCTTTTCGTTCTCCTTGTTCAGTTGAACGCGGAAGGCTTCCAGTTCGGTGATGTCCGCTTCGTCGCAGTTCGTGACGTGCGGGATCATGACCCAGTTGCGATGCAGGTTCGCGCCGGAAATCTTCTTGATACGCGACAGCGGCTTCGATTCCACTTCGCCAAAGCGCGTGAAATCCACCTTCGGCCACGGCAGCAGATCGAGGCCGACGCCCGAGCCGCCAGCAGCAGCGGCAGCAGGCGCAGCGCTCTGGCCGCTCATCACACCCTTGACGAAGTTCTGGACGTCTTCCTGCGTGATGCGGCCCTTCGGACCGGTGCCCGGCACGCGCGAAACATCGACGCCCAGCTCGCGCGCGAACTTGCGCACCGACGGGCTGGCGTGCGCGGCCTTGCCGGTCGCGCCCTGCACCGGTGCGGCAGCGGGGGCGGATGCGGGAGCAGGTGCCGGGGCAGCAGCAGGTGCCGGCGCAGCAGCGGGTGCGGCGGCCGCGGGTGCCGGGGCCGGAGCCGATGCGGCGGGCGCAGCGGCAGCCGCGGCGCCCGCGGCTTCCAGCACCAGGATCAGCGTGCCTTGCGACACGTTGTCGCCAACCTTGACCTTCACTTCCTTGACCGTGCCAGCCTGTGGCGACGGCACGTCCATGGTGGCCTTGTCCGATTCCAGCGTCACCAGCGCGTCTTCCGCGTTGATCTGGTCGCCCGGCTTCACATGCACCTCGATGACGGGAACGGCGTCGTAGTCGCCGATATCGGGCACCTTTACCTCGACGGTGCCGCCACCGCCGGCCGGTGCGGCGACAGGCGCAGGCGCAGGCGCGGCGGCTGGCGCGGGAGCAGGCGCTGCCGACGGCGCGGGGGACGGCGCCGCGGCGGGTGCCGGTGCGGGAGCAGGCGCGGCGGCGCCGGCGGGTTCCAGCATCACCAGCACCGAGCCTTCCTTGACGTTGTCGCCCACCTTGATGCGGACTTCCTTGACCGTGCCGGCCTGCGGCGACGGCACGTCCATGGTGGCCTTGTCCGATTCCAGCGTCACCAGCGCGTCTTCCGCGTTGATCTGGTCGCCCGGGCTTCACATGCACCTCGATGACGGGAACGGCGTCGTAGTCGCCGATATCCGGCACCTTGATTTCAATCGCTTGACTCATTCAGTGTCTCTCCTGGGCAGCCGGCACTTTGGGTCAGTTACGACAAATGCACTGGGCGAGGTTACTCTCGCCTCCTGCGTCTGTCACGCTGCCGCGCACCACCGTGGCCGCGGCCCGCCCGCCGGCCAGCCGGGGGCAAGCCGCGGCGCGGCGGGGTGCCGCGCTGCGGGGGTTCAGTCGTGCAAGTCCGGGAATCAGACCGACATCGGGTTCGGCTTGTTCGGATCGAGGTTGTACTTCTTGATAGCCTCGGCCACCTTCTCGCGACCGATCGCGCCTTCGTCGGCCAGCGCCTTCAGTGCGGCGACGGTGACCCAGTTGCGGTCCACTTCGAAGAAGTGGCGCAGCTTCTCGCGGGTGTCCGAGCGGCCGAAGCCGTCGGTGCCCAGCACCACGTAGCGGCGCGGCACGAACGGACGAATCTGTTCGGCGAAGGCGCGCACGTAATCGGTCGAGGCGATCACCGGACCGCGCACGCCCTTGAGCTTCTGGGCCACAAACGATTCACGCGGCGTTTCGGTCGGATGCAGCAGGTTGTAGCGCTCGGTGTCGTGGCCTTCGCGCGCCAGCTCGGTAAAGCTCGGGCAGCCCCAGATGTCCGATTCCACGCCCCAGTCCTTCTTCAGCATGTCTGCCGCGGCGATGACTTCACGGAAGATCGTGCCCGAACCCAGCAGTTGCACGCGCGGCGCATTGCTGTTTTCCACGCCCTTGCGGAACTGGTACATGCCCTTGACGATGTCCTTTTCCACGCCAGCCGGCATTTCCGGATGCTCGTAGTTTTCGTTCATCACCGTCAGGTAGTAGTACACGTCCTCCTGTTCGGCATACATGCGGCGCAGACCATCCTGCATGATCACGGCCAGTTCGTACTGGAACGTCGGATCGTACGAGATGCAATTCGGGATCGCGGCGTGGAACACGTGCGAATGACCGTCTTCGTGCTGCAGGCCTTCGCCATTGAGCGTGGTGCGGCCCGAGGTGCCGCCCAGCAGGAAGCCGCGCGAGCGCATGTCGGCAGCGGCCCAGCAAAGGTCGCCGATACGCTGGATGCCGAACATCGAGTAGTAGATGTAGAACGGGATCATCTGCACGCCGTGCGTCGAATACGACGTGGCCGCGGCGATCCAGTCGCACATGGCGCCGGCTTCGTTGATGCCTTCCTGCAAAACCTGACCAGTCTGCGATTCCTTGTAGAACATCAGCTGATCATGGTCTTCCGGCACGTACTTCTGGCCTTCCTGGTTCCAGATGCCTACCTGGCGGAACAAGCCTTCCATGCCGAACGTGCGCGACTCGTCCGGCACGATGGGCACTACGTGCTTGCCGATCTGCTTGTCCTTGAGCAGCGTGTTCAGGATCCGCACGAAGGCCATCGTGGTGGACACTTCGCGGCCTTCGCCGGTGGCCTTGAGCAGCGCCTCGAACGCCGACAGCTCGGGCACCTTCAGCGCCTCGGCCTTCTGGCGGCGGGCCGGCAGGTAGCCGCCCAGGTTCATGCGCGCCTGGCGCATGTATTCCAGTTCCTTCGAACCTTCCTCGAACGTCAGGTACGGGACTTCTTCCAGCTTGTCATCCGGCACCGGGATGTTGAACTGGTCGCGGAATGCGCGGATGGCGTCCACCGGCATCTTCTTCTGCTGGTGGGCCACGTTCATGGCCTGGCCGGCATCGCCCATGCCATAGCCCTTGATGGTCTTGGCCAGGATCAGCGTGGGCTGGCCCTTGTGCTCGCTGGCCGCCTTGTAGGCCGCGTAGACCTTGTGCGGATCATGGCCGCCGCGGTTCAGGCGCCAGATGTCGTCGTCGGACCAGTCGGCCACCATGGCCTTGAGCTCCGGCGTATTGAAGAAGTGCTCGCGCACGTAGGCGCCGTCCTTGGCCTTGAAGGTCTGGTACTCGCCGTCCACGCATTCCATCATGCGCTTCATCAGCAGGCCCTTGGTGTCGCGCGCCAGCAGTTGGTCCCAGCGGCTGCCCCACACCACCTTGATCACGTTCCAGCCCGAACCACGGAATTCCGATTCCAGCTCCTGGATGATCTTGCCGTTGCCGCGCACCGGACCGTCCAGGCGCTGCAGGTTGCAGTTGATCACGAAGACCAGGTTGTCCAGCTTCTCGCGGCCGGCCATGCCGATCGCGCCCAGCGATTCCGGCTCGTCGGTCTCGCCATCGCCCAGGAAGGCCCACACCTTGCGGTCGCCGGCGTTGACCAGGCCGCGGCTGCTCAGGTACTTCATGAAGCGCGCCTGGTAGATCGCCATGATCGGACCCAGGCCCATCGACACGGTCGGGAACTGCCAGAAATCGGGCATCAGCCACGGGTGCGGATACGACGAGATACCCTTGCCGTCGACTTCCTGACGGAAGTTGTCGAGTTGCTCTGTCGTCAGGCGACCCAGCAGGAAGGCGCGCGAGTAGACGCCCGGCGCCGAATGACCCTGCACGAACACGAGATCGCCGCCGCTCTGCTCGGACGGGGCGCGCCAGAAGTGGTTGTAGCCGACGTCATAGAGCGTGGCGGCCGACGCGAACGACGAGATATGGCCGCCCACATTGGTGTGCTTGTTGGCGCGCAGCACCATCGCCATCGCGTTCCAGCGCGTGTACGAGCGGATGCGATGCTCGATATCCTGGTCGCCCGGAATACGGGCCTGCTGCTCGACCGGAATCGTGTTGATGTACGGGGTTTCGGCGTGGAACGGCTGCGTGACGCCATTCACGCGCGCATATTCGATCTGCTTGTCGATCAGGAAGGCGGCGCGATCGACGCCCTCGGCATTCAGGACGCCCTGGAGGGCATCCAGCCATTCATGCGTTTCCTGGGGATCTGCGTCGTTGGCGCTGCTGGCGCCGAGGATCTGCTCTGGTACAGCGGACATGACTGTCTCCTGGGTAAATTCCTGCCCCGGCGGCCGCCACGGTATGGCGGATATCGGTCGGCCGGTCTGACGGTTCTGACGTCGCGGCGGAGCGTGGTGGCCTGGTCCTGGCATCGGTACTCTGGCCGTCGCCGGGATCTTTCAAGTCGGGTCGCGCTGCCCGGGATCCTCGGCTCGACAAGCGCATGGCGCCCGCCCGCATTATTCGGTCGAAGCGATTCTATGGAAGCACAGCAACGGCTGACAAGCGAAATTTTCAGATTACGAACTGCTTTCTTATAATGTGAAATATTGCGGCACCGCACCAGAAACCGGCAGCGCGCGCCCATCCAGGGGGTCGTCGATTTAAGGTTTTTCCTGTGATGAGTAGGCGCTTTCCCCAAGCGACGCACCGCAATAAAGTCGATACACTGGCCGGTCAGTCGTCAATCCCCTATGCAGTTCTTCGAACGAATCCTCTCCGGCCTGCGCACGGCCATCCTGCCACCGAACTCTGCCGGCACTGTCAGTGACGCCCCGCACGGCGTGGCGCCCGGTGTCGCGCGTGCCGGCCATGCCGACGTCCACAGCGACGACGGCGATCAGCACGACGCCATGGAGCCGCTGGCGCCGGCGCCGCGCCGCCTCTGGATCATGCGCTGGCGCAATCTGGTGGCGACAAGCTGGTTCATGTTCATCCCGCTGGTGGCGATCGTGCTGTTCACGGTGGCCATGGGCGTGATCCTCTGGTCGTTGCACGAAACCGAACGCCAGCAGCAGCGCGACGCGCTGTACCGCGACGCCGCGTGGGCGCAGCAGCGCGTACGCCTGTCGCTGCTCAGCAACCAGGACCAGATGGCGTCGCTGGCGCGCGACATCGCGGCGGCCCAACTCGACCAGGGCGCCTACCGCACCGCCGCGCAGGAAATCTTGCGCGAGAACCCCGAGATCGTCTTTATCAACTGGCTGGACGCGACCAAGCGCGGCCGCTGGTCGCTGCCCTCGACCTCCGAGTTCGCCAGCCGCCTGCGGGAAACGGTGGACCAGCCGCTGGAGCCGGAAGTTCTCGACACCTTCGACGCCGCGCGCGAAACGCAGCGCGTGGTCTATTCGCGTCCGTTGATGAACGACCGCGGCGACAGCTTCATGCTGATGGAAGTGCCGATCGTGCGCGACAACGAGTTCCTGGGCACGCTGGGCGCACTCTACTCGATCAACGGCATCCTCACGCATCTGCTACCGCCCGAGCTGACCGAGCGCTATCGCTTCTCGCTGATCGACAAGAACAACCAGACGCGCGCCAGCACTTCGGTGCGGCCGGTGCCGGGCAATGCGCTGTCGTACGAAGTCCTGCTCGATCCGCCGGGTCATTCGCTGTCGCTGCGTGCCGATGCCTATCCGCCGCCGTCGAACCTGCCGAACAACATGCTGCTGTGGCTGGTAGTGGGACTGTCCTGCTTCCTGCTGTGGAGCCTGTGGAGCATGTGGCGCCATACCAGCCGCCGGTCCGAGGCGCAGCGCGCGCTGCTGGCCGAGACGTCATTCCGGCGCGCCATGGAAAACTCGATGCTGATCGGCTTGCGGGCGCTCGATCTGAACGGCCGCATCACCTACGTGAATCCGGCGTTCTGCCGCATGACGGGCTGGACCGAAGCCGAACTGGTGGGCCGCAAGCCGCCCTTCCCCTACTGGCCACCCAATGACCAGCAGGAGATGCAGAAGCAGATCGACCTCACGCTGCAGGGCAAATCGCCGGCCACGGGATACGAAATGCGCGTAATGCGGCGCGATGGCAGCAGCTTCTTTGCTCGCATGTACGTCTCGCCGCTGGTCGACAGCCGCGGCCGACATACGGGCTGGATGAGCTCGATGACCGACATCACCGAGCCCAAACGCGCGCGCGAGGAGCTGGCGGCCGCCCACGATCGCTTCACGACGGTCCTGGAGAGCCTCGACGCGGCGGTTTCGGTGCTGGCCACCGACAAGGCCGAACTGCTGTTCGCCAATCGCTATTACCGCCAGTTATTCGGCTGGGAGGCCGAGGGCCATCTGAAGCTGGCCGGCGACGATTTCGACAAGGACCAGATGTCCAGCGACAACACGGATTTCGTCGATGCGTACGCCGGACTGCCCGCCTCCGAGCTGATGCCGTATGCGTCCGACGCGCGCGAAGTGTTCGTGCCCGACATGCAGAAGTGGTTCGAAGTGCGCCGCCGCTATATCCAGTGGGTGGACGGCCATCTGGCGCAGATGCAGATCGCCACTGACATCACGGTGCGCAAGGCCGCCGAGGAAATGGCGCGCCAGCACGAGGAGCGGCTGCAGTTCACCAGCCGCCTGACCACCATGGGCGAGATGGCGTCGTCGCTGGCCCACGAGCTGAACCAGCCGCTGGCCGCGATCAACAATTACTGCATGGGCGCCGTGGCGCGCCTGCATTCGGGCCGCAGCACGCCGGAAGACCTGATTCCGGTGCTGGAAAAGACTTCGGCGCAAGCAGTGCGCGCCGGCACCATCATCAGCCGGATCCGCGGTTTCGTGAAACGCAGCCAGCCGCAACGGCGCGAAGCCGCGCTGCACGACATCGTGGCCGACGCGGTGGGTCTGGCCGATCTGGAAGCCACGCGCCGCCGCGTGACGATCCTGACCCGCCTGCCCTCGCCGCCGCTGATGCTCTACGTCGACCCGGTGCTGATCGAACAGGTGCTGGTGAATCTGCTCAAGAATGCCGTCGAGGCCATGGCCGGCCTGCCGGCGCTGCGGGCGGCGGGCGTGGTGCGGCTGCACGCCCGCGTCGAGAACGTCGAGTTCGGCCAGTGCGTCTGCATCGACGTCATCGACCAGGGCCCGGGGGTGGACGAAGCCACCAAGGAGCGCCTGTTCGAACCGTTTTTCAGCACCAAGTCGGACGGCATGGGCATGGGCCTGAATATCTGCCGGTCGATCATCGAATCGCATCAGGGCCGTCTGTGGGTCGAAAACAATGCGGACGGCATCGGTTGTACGTTTAAAATCACGCTGCCGCTGCAGCCCGCGCTTCCCGAACAGTAACGGGCGCATCTCTGGCTTGACGGGCGTCCCTCTGCCGCGGGGCATCGGGAGGCCGCCCGGATCGTCCGCCAGGGGTGTTGCGCGCCGGCGCATGCAGTTACACTTCGTTGCAAACGACTTTGCCCCAGGAGACTTCATGACCGCAACGCCCAGCCCAACGCCGCACCGTGGCGAGACCGTCTATATCGTCGACGACGACGAAGCGATGCGCGACTCGCTGACCTGGCTGCTTGAGGGCAACGGCTACCAGGTGCGTAGCTTCAACAGCGCCGAGCAGTTCCTGTCCGCTTACGACGCAGGCCACGTGTCGTGCCTGATCCTCGACGTGCGCATGCCGGGCATGAGCGGCCCGGAACTGCAGGAGCGCATGATCGCTGAGAACATCGACATCCCTATCGTGTTCATCACCGGTCACGGCGACGTGCCGATGGCAGTTTCGACGATGAAACGCGGCGCGATCGATTTCATCGAAAAACCGTTCGATGAATCGGAACTTCGCGCATTGGTCGAACGGATGCTGCAGAAGGCCCGGACCGATCATTCCGCCGCGCGCGAACAACGCGCCGCCAAGGACTTGCTGGGCAAGCTGACCACGCGCGAACAGCAGGTGCTCGAGCGCATCGTGGCTGGTCGCCTGAACAAGCAGATCGCCGACGATCTGGGCATTTCGATCAAGACCGTGGAAGCGCATCGCGCCAACATCATGGAAAAGCTCAACGTCAATACCGTGGCGGATCTGCTGCGACTGGCCCTGTCGCGCAACAGCTGACCGGCGACCGGCGCCACTGCGCCGGCCCCGGTCATACCCGCCTCACGCCGCCCCGCCCAGTGCCTGATACAGCGTCATCTGGGCGCGCAGGCGGCTCAGCCGATTGCTGACGACGGACGCCCGCACCTGCCGAAGTGTTTGCTGATCATCAAGCCAGAACCGGATATTGCTCTTGCCGACCCGGTAACGCGCGGCGCTGATTGCCTCGGCTTTTTTGGCCTGCTCCATCGCCAGCGCAAGCTGGTCACCTTCGCGCGCGAGGCTTTCGCGCATCGACAGCGCTTCGTCCACTTCGGCAAAGGCCTGGTAAAGCGTCTTGCGATACGCGACCACCGACGCTTCGTAGTCGGTGCGCGAAATCCCGACATTCAGCCTGACCGTATTCCACTGCAGGAATGGCAGCGCCAGGCCCGCGCCAAGCGTCCCGATCGGATTGGTCAGCACCTGGCCGAGATCACGGCTGCTGGTCCCCAACGAGCCCGTCAACGAGAGCGTCGGAAAGAAGCTCGCCTTCTTCGCGTCATGGGTCGCCAGGCTGTTCCGGATGCGCGCCTCGGCCGCGGCGACGTCGGGACGCTGCGCCAGCACGCTTGCCGGCAGTCCGGGACGCACGTCGGGCAACGGGACATCGGGCAGCACAAAGTCTTCGATTTCCGCGCTCGGCAACACATCGTTAAGCAATATCGCTAATGCCTTGCGCTGGGTTTCCCGCTGTTGCAGAAGACCTTCGTAATTGGCCTGGTTGGTGGCCACGGTGCGGCGCGCCAGCGCCAGTTCCGCCATGCCGTCGGCGCCGGCCCGATATCTTGACAGCACCAATGCCTCGACACGCCTGGCGTCGCTGACATCCGCCTGGGCATCGGCAAGCTTCGCATTGAGCTCGGCAATGCTCCAGTAAGTGGCAGCGGTTGTCCCGATCAGGGAAAGTTCGGTGCTTTCGAGATCGAACGCCGTTGCCTGCGCGGCCCACGTGGCGGCGTCGCGCGTGCGCGCCAGTTTCCCCCAAAGATCCAGTTCGTAGGCGATGTTCAGGCTCGTGCCGTAAGTGCGCTGGCTTGGCGATCCATGGCCGAGATTCTTGCTCACTGACCCATTTCCGCCGGCACTGAAATCGGGCGTCAGATTGGTTTGCGCCAGACCGGCCTGAAGCCGTGCGGCCTGCAGGCGGATCGCTGCTGCGGCCAGATCGGCGTTGCGCTCCAGCACCCGCTCGACCAGTCGATCGAGCTGCTGATCGCCAAACACTTCCCACCAGCGGTCGGTCTGCGACGCAACCGCCGCAGCAGGGCCGCGCTGCGCATCCCAGCTATCGGGCAATGCAATCGCCGGGCGCTCGTACGGCGTTTCCAGCAAGGCGCCGCAGCCGCCCAGCAGGCTGGCCACGGACAGACAAAGCAAAGTCTTGCGCATCGCATTCACCCTCTTGCCAATGCCGATACGGGATCGAGCTTCGATGCATTGCGCGCAGGCACAAAGCCAAAGCCAACGCCGGTCAGGGCCGCGGTCAGGCATGCCCCGCACACCACCAGCGGCGACAGTCGCATCGCAATGGTGTCCTGAAACCACCCCAGCACAGTTCCGATCGACCAGGCAAGCGCCACGCCGAGTAATCCGCCTACCAGGCAAATCAAAATCGCCTCGATCAGAAACTGCTGGCGAATGTCGGCTTGCCGCGCGCCCACGGCCATGCGAATACCGATCTCGCGCGTGCGCTCGCTGACCGACACCAGCATGATATTCATGACCCCTACCCCGCCCACGATCAGCGAAACCACGGCAATCGCCGAGACCATCATGGTCAGCGTGGTTGCTGTCCGCTCGACGCTCTGAATGAGACTTTCATTTGTCGAAACGAAAAAATCCTTGCGGCCGTGATGCTTGCTCAGCACCTTTTCCACGTCCGCCATTTGCCAAGTCTTGCTGTTGGATTTCATGCGCAGCTTGATGCTGCTGAAATGGTCCTGCGGCATCAGATGGGATTTCTGCGTGGTGTAGGGAATCCACACGTTAAGCGACTGGCTATTACCGAGCAGCGATTTGCGCGCCGCGGTCACGCCAATAATGCGGAACGGCACGCGGCCAATCAGAATGATTTCACCGAGCGCGTCACGATCGGCTCCGAACACGCGGCGGCGCAGATTCTCGTCGATGACGGCCACCTGCGCGCGGCGCGCGATGTCGTCGGCGGAAAATGCCACGCCCGCCGCCATCGCGGTATTGGATGCGCGAAAGAAAGCCTGATTGACGCCCACTGTCGCCACGGCGAGTTTCAGGTTGCCGTAAATCGCCACGCCGGTGCCATGGATAACCGGACTGATACTGTCGATATAGGGCTGCGCGGACAGGACCGACAGGTCCGGCTCGCGCAGCGCACGCATCGCTTCGGGGCTTTCGTCACCGCGCCCGTTTCCGGGATAGATGTCAACAGTATGAGTGCCCAGCGCATTGAGATCTGCCACCACGCGCTGCTTGGCCCCTTGTCCCAACCCCGTCACGGCGATCACCGACGCAATCCCGATAACGATGCCAAGCATTGTCAGCGCGGTTCGCATACGGTGACTGGCCATGGCGTGCCAAGCCATCACCAGCGATGTCTTCAGGCTTTCCAGCGACCATTGGCCGCGGCGGCTGTCAGCGTAGTCTGCTGGCGGCGACGCAACGCCGCGGCTTTCGGCTGCGGTGCTGCGACGATCGGCAACAATCCGTCCGTCCTCGATCTCGATAATCCGGTCCGAACAGGCCGCCACCTCTGGGTCATGCGTAACGATAACGACCGTATGCCCATCACGATGCAAATTGCGCAGGTGTTTCAAAACCTCGTCGTGACTGGCGCGATCCAGCGCACCGGTCGGTTCGTCCGCGAGAATCACCGCGCCCCCGTTAATCAGAGCGCGCGCAATACCAACACGTTGCTGCTGTCCGCCGGACAATTGCGCCGGCCGATAATCGACGCGGTGAGCCAGTCCAAATCGCGCCAGGAGGCCGAGGGCGCGTCGCTGCCGCGTGGCCTTGTCGATTCCGGTGTAGAGCGCGGGCATCTCCACGTTTTCAATGGCGGTCAGATGCTGCAGCAAATCATAGCGCTGGAAAATAAAACCGAAGTATTCGCGACGCAGCCTGGCGAGCGTATCGGGATCCAAACCCCTCGTGTCTTGTCCGGCGATGCGATATTGCCCGTCGGTCGGCCGATCGAGGCATCCCAGGATATTGAGCAAAGTGGATTTCCCAGAACCGGATCGCCCCACAATGGCCACCATCTCGCCGGCACGGATGGTCAAATCGATCCCATGCAGCACGGTCGAGTTCTCCCGGCCATTCATATAGATCCGGGAAACGCCCCGCAGCTCGAGCAGTGCAGAAGTCATGATGCGGACTCCGTGTCGTCGGGCGAGTTGGCACCCAGCACTACCTGCTCGCCTTCGTTCAGGCCACGCACGATTTGCACGGAAACGTGATCGCTCAATCCGACCTGAATTTCCCGCCGATCGATTTTCCGACCGCCGTTCTGAGCCACCGCGACCGCATACTTTCCATTCTGGTCCGGTCCGTCCACGGCGGCTGCCGGCAGCAACAGCGTATTGGCGGCGCGTCCGAGCACAATCGACACCTGTGCCGTCATGGACGGTTTTAGCGTGCCATCGTCATTGGCTACTTCAAGCAGGCCGTCGTAATAAATGGCGCTTGCGGCAGGCTGATTCTGAGTGGGATCCTGCGACAGCGACGAAATGGGCGGCGCCGGCTCGACACTGCGCAATTTCGCGTGAAACTTGCGTTGCGGCGCGCCAAGGATGGAAAACCACGCGTCCTGCCCGGCGCGCACGCGCACGACATCGGCTTCCGATATTCTGGCCTTGACCAGCATATGGTCCAGATCGGCGAGCACCAAAATCGTCGGCGCCGATTGGGCCGATACCACGGTTTGTCCTTCCTGCGTGACTACAGCAATAACCTGCCCATCCATTGGCGCCACGATACGGGTATACGCAAGATTGGCGCGGGCCGTTTCCACCGACGCTCGCGCCTGTCGCAACTGGGCATCGAGCGCATCGATATTCGCCCGCGTGGTATCCACCTGGCTCTGCGCCAATTCCACGTCGGCGGGCGCATTCGCATCGTCTTCCCGCAGTGCTTTTTCGCGCTGAAGCGTCAGTTGATACTGTCGCAATTGCGCTACCTGCGCGGCCTTTTGGGCGGCCGCGTTCTTCAGGGAAGCTTCTGCCTGACTCACTTCATTCTGCTGCAAAACCGGATCGATCTCGGCCAGCAAGTCACCCTTCTTGACCCGGTCGCCAAGCTGGACTTTCAGCGTTTTCAATTGTCCATTCACTTGGGCGCCGACATTGACCTGACGAATCGGCGTCAACGTGCCGGATGCGAGCACGACTTCCTCGATATCACCACGCGATACCGCCACGGTATGCGGCGGCGCAGCTTCAGGGCGACCGTGAAACCAGAATCCGGCGGCTAGCGCGACGGTGGCCGCGAAAGCGAGGGACCAACCCACTCTTTTCGATCTGCGCGATTTCATGACAGTGCCTCGATAGACTCGGTTTCCACCGCACATCCAAAACGATGAAGACGCCCGTCTCGCAGTTCATACACCGCGTCAAACAAATGCAGATGGGACCGGTCATGCGTCACGACGATGGCCGCGTGCGCGTGGCGCGTGATGGCGTCGATCACCGCGAGCGCACTGTCGGCGTCGAGGTTTGCAGTCGGCTCGTCGAAAATACTCACGGACCGGCGTGCATAAAGCGCACGCGCCACCATGATGCGCTGCCGTTCGCCGGCGGAAAGCGATGCCGTCGCGTCGGTCAATAACGTATCGATACCGCCCGGCAACGCGGCAACCCGCTGGCCCATGCCGACTGCATCGACCAGTTTCTGACAACAGGCGCGATCGGGATTCGGCGCGAACATCGAAATATTTTCCAGCAGCGTGCCGGTGAACAGAATGTCCGAAGACGTCTGCAGATGGCAGTAGCGCCGCAGTCGTTCCCAACGATCGGTCCATTCCCCGTCGATTCGTAGAGCGCCCGACGATGGCGTTTCCATGCCGGCCAGCAGCGACAGAAGCGTGGTCTTTCCCGAACCGGATTCACCAATCAAGGCGATCCTTTCGCCAGGCCGGATCGACAAGCAAATATCCTCGAGCGCGAGGGGACTGCCCGGATGCCGGAAATTCAACTGGTCGAATTGCAGCGATTGCTCTAGCCCTTGCTGCTCGTCGGGATACACATCGCGCTCCTGCTCAAACATGTCTTGCGCACGCGCTTCGGCCACGCGATTCGACCGCGCACCCACCCAGGCGCCATAGCCCGCGGTAGCCGACGCAAATGCAATCTGCCGCAAAAACGTAAATGCATAGAAGGCGCCGAAAGACAATTCGCCATGAAGCATCGCATTTGCGGCGACACCCAGCATCACCAGCAGTTCCACATTGCCCAATAACTTGTACGCAGTCTGCTGGCGGACACCGAGATCCGCTTGGCGGCGCCAGGTCTGGATCGTCGCGCAACCATGGTCGGCGAAGGCCTGCGCCCGGCGACGCGTGCCCAGGGCCGATTTCCATGCGTGAATACCTTGAATTGTCTCCAGCATGAATTGCCGCTGGTTGCCTGCCACCACTTCCGCATCCATGCGCAGGCTTTGCGCATGCTGGCCGTAGCGCTGCGTAATCAGGCCCGAAATGGCAATACCGACCATGCTGATAATCGCGAGCCACGGTTGCAGCCACGCCATCGCCAAGATGGCGACGATGGCAACCAGCACCGCGCAAAACATGGTGTTGCCTAGCCGGACGCGGGCAATTGCCGCGTCGCCATAGGCAGAGAACCTTTCAACCAGATCGCCCGGCGTGCGCCGCGAAAAGTAGCCGAGACGATTATCGATCAGCCGCGAAAATGCGCGATCCAATGCCAGCATGCCGACGCTGGCGCAATGGCGATTCAATGTCCGGCCACAGAACCGCTCGAATGCAAATGCACCGAGCACCGCTGCCAGAAACGCGCAGCCGATCGACCAGTAGGCGTGCATGCCGCCAGGATTCAGCAGTCTGTCGACAAATGTTCCGACGAACAGCGGCGTCATGAACGACAGCGCGCCGGAAATTAGCATCAGGCTGACCAGGGGGATGCCTCCGGCTTGCGCCAGGCGCATGCGGCTTGGCCGTTGTCCGCTATTTCGCGCCCGCGGCCGCGGCCGTTCGTCTTCCCCGAGGATCAGCGCATAGCCGGTTGCCACCCCTGCGAGTACGCCGCGATGCAGCAAATGGACGCCAACCGCAGGGTCGAACACTTGAAACAGGTCTCCCGCGGCGCGCATCACCAGCACAAAGTGATTTCCGCGCACATGCAGAATGGCCGGCAGCGGTAACTCCACTAGCGCCTCTGGATCGAACCGCACCGGATCCGAAGCCACATCGTAGGATTCCAGCGCCTCGACGAGGTCCACCAGCGACATGCCGAGCAATGACGCCCCGCACCGCTTGCGCACGTCTGCGAGACTGGATTCAATACCCAGCGCCTGCAGCAGCATGGCGACACACGCCACGCCACATTCCGATATTTCGCCCTGATAAGTCGGCTCGATATCGTACAGGCCGCGCAGCGTTTGCGAAGAATTCCACATTGACATGATTATTGGGTACTCCCGTCGTTGAAGTAGAACAACGAGGGAAAATGCCAGAGCAGCCATTGATCGCCGCGCTCGCGGAGCGCACGCTCGATACAGCGGGCCACCTCGTCGCCGTTGGCACAGGGTTCGAAAATGCGAATTTCGAGTTTCCCTTCAAGCCAGTAGATATAGAAAGGCACCAGCTTCGCCCTTGCCATTCGCGCCAATTCCTCCGCGCCCGAATGTAGCCTGGCGGGTCGACCGAACAAAAGGACGTCCCGGGTTCGCATAGTGCGCCCAAGATAGCCATTCGTGAACTGCGGAAGAATGTCCGGGAAAATCACTACATTGGCGCAATGCGAGCGCAGGTCCCGCAACATCGAACGAAAATGCGACGGCGGATCATCGGGGTGATGCTGCACGAATTCCGCAATACCGGTTCGTTCGCACTGCGCCTGCTCGGCCGCGCCAAAATATCCTTCCTTGTAAATCGAAAATACATGGCTGCGGTACGGCTCGGTCATGGCCGCCACGGTGGCCGCCACCATATCCGAGCAAAAATGCAGCGGTGCGAAAATTGGCGTTTCGCCCCGCCCAATCATTCGCGTCCTGCAGTGGGAGAGTTTCGCCGCACAGGTGCGCATCATTTCAATCATGCGCGGCTCGGTGTGATACAACGCCGATTCCAGAACGATGCGTTGCCTGACCAACTGGTCGTATCGGGCCGTGGTGCGCGTATTGAGTGTGCGCTCAAGATGGCGCACCCAGGTGCGCCCGCGCACCCTGTCACGCCTCGCTTCCTGGCCGACGCGAAATGGCAGCCGGCTGAGCCGGACAGCGGTGGGCGTGGACAATAGTTTCCATAGCGTCGCCTTCAAATGGAGGGAAATCCCCTGCACAGGCGTGCGCAATGCCGCCGCAGCGCCGGCACGCGCCAGTGCAAAATAGGTCGACAAATCCATATTGACGATCGCCTTAATTCCAGCTCACCAAGAAAATCAAGATCGCACTGTTCATCGCCACGACGGGCTGCATGCATTTCATTTCCGCATGCACCGCGATCCTGCACCATGGCCTTAAAGTAGCAAATCGCTCGGCCAGCATAATCACAATTCGCTCAAATGCGACAATCCCGAAACAATGCGCCGCAAAAGATCCAAATAAAAAAGCGACCGAATAATCGGTCGCCTTGGTCACTTGCCAGATTACGATTTACTTGTGACCGTCGCCAGTCCAGTAGCCCTTCTTGTTTTGCTTGCACTCCGCGTATACGCGGCGGCAGGCTTCGTAGTTGTTGTATTCAGTATGTCCACCCGTCACCTTACGGGCTTGTTTCGGATTCAGCTTCTGGATACCACTTTTTTGGATCATCGTATTACCTTTTTGCGCGAATGGAAAATGACGTCGCCGAACGCGCTAATCGGCCTACGCCACCTAAGCCCGACTTCCTTGACACATTTGCATCGGGACAGGACGAATATTAAGACAACCGATGAAAATGCGAGAATAGCAAATCGCTTAAACGATTCGACGGATGGCGATCCGATTTCTCAATCAGGTACTTTTCAGATAATCGTCTGCGTCAAAAGTCACAACCCAGTGTGGTCGATACACCACTGCAATTGCCACCAGCATCCCGGTCAAGAAAGCCTCGCCGAACGCAACGATGAGTCCGCCGGTCAGTTGATCGCCGATCGTCAGGCCGGCGTTTTGTAGCTCTCTCGTCCACAACGCCCAGCCGATCATCGCGCCGCGCGTCACCATTGCGGCCAGCAGCGCGGCGAAGTACCCGTGTCCTAGGATGAACACGAAGAGGTGATGCGGTAACCAGCGCCGAATCAGCGCCTGCACGCCTGCGGTGGCAACGCCAGGCACCAGTGCCATCCAGACAAAGCGCGGCGCCAGCGATACCCAGTCGATGGCCAGCCAGTGCTGCCCGGACAGGTACGCGAGCCCGAGCAGCGAGGCCACATCGACGATGGCGAGCGACACCATGGCCAGCGGCAGTCCAAACATCGTCACCGCCAGTGTGGCGCCCATCCATTGCAAGACGATGCCGTCCCCCACCGTCGCCCGCATCGACCACAGCAGGCTCAGCGCCAGTATCGTGCCGAGCCAGACATGCTGGAGCGCTGCTTCGCGCTGCAACAGGCGCCATGGGCGTTGCGCCAGCGCCCATGCAAGCATGCCGACGGCCAGTGTCGGCAATGGCCAGGTGGCCAACAATGCGCGAATTGAAGATTCTTCGATTTGCATGAGCGGATGCTAGCAGCCGCCGCGCCAGCCGGGCTTGCACGCCATCAAGCCGATTTCGACCGCGGCAACGCTTTATAATCGCTCTTTTGCGCGCACACGCCAGTGTCGCGCGCCCGCTCCCCCGGCCCCCTCAAGACATCCCATGCCCGCTCAACTGATCGACGGTAACGCCCTTGCCAAACAAATCCGCGCCGAAGCTGCGCACCGCGCCACCCGACTGACCGCCGCTGGCCATCAGCCTGGGCTGGCCGTGGTGCTCGTTGGCGAGGATCCCGCCAGCCAGGTTTATGTTCGCAACAAGGTCAAGGCATGTGAGGACAACGGGTTCCACTCGTCGCTCGACCGCTATCCGGCCGACCTGTCCGAGGCCGATCTGCTGGCCCGGATCGACGCCCTGAACAACGATCCGAAGATCCACGGCATTCTGGTGCAGTTACCCCTGCCGAAGCACATCGACAGCCACAAGGTGCTGGAAGCGATCGCACCGGAAAAGGACGTCGACGGTTTCCACGTGGCCAATGCCGGTGCGCTGATGACCGGAGCGCCGCTGTTCCGCCCCTGCACACCCTACGGTTGCATGAAGATGCTGGAGTCGATCCAGTACCCGCTGCGCGGCGCCCGCGCGGTGGTGGTCGGCGCGTCGAATATCGTCGGCAAGCCGATGGCGATGCTGCTGCTGCAGGCCGGCGCCACCGTCACGATCTGCAATAGCAAAACGCGTGACCTCAGCGCCCACACGCGCGACGCCGATGTGGTCGTCGCCGCGGTGGGCCGCCGCAACATCATCACGGCCGACATGGTCAAGCCCGGCGCCGTGGTCATCGACGTCGGCATGAACCGCGACGATGCCGGCAAGCTGTGCGGCGACGTGGACTTTGCCGGCGTGCGCGAGGTGGCCGGCTACATCACGCCGGTACCAGGTGGCGTCGGCCCCATGACGATCACGATGCTGCTGATCAACACGCTGGAAGCGGCCGAGCGCAAGGCTGGCCTGGCCTGAGGAAGGTACCGATGGCGCCTAAGGGCGCCACACAGCAAAGTCGTACTGGATATTTGGCCGCGAAGGCCTCATCTTGCACAGGAAATCGTGCCGCGCGCGTTCCGTCGCGGCACGCCAACCGGGAATCGCCATGACTGACACCACCGATCGCGCCAATAATCCTTTGCTCGATTTTTCGGATCTGCCACGCTTCGCCGACATCCGGCCCGACCATATCGGTCCGGCGCTGGATGTGCTGCTGGCCGATGCGCAGGCCGCCGTGGCACGCGCCGAAGACCCGGCCACGCCGGCAACCTGGGCCAGCGCCGTGGAAGCGCTGGAGACCGCCACCGAACCGCTGGGACGCGCCTGGGGCGTGGTCGGCCACCTGAGCGCCGTCGCGGATACGCCGGAGTTGCGCAAGGCGCACGCCGACAATCTGCCGCGCATGACGGAATTCTGGTCCTCGCTGGGCCAGAGCCTGGCGCTGTACGAAAAATACAAGGCCGTGGCGAGCGGGCCCGAATTCGCCGCGCTTTCTCCGTCGCGCAAGCAACTGCTTGAAAACGAACTGCGCGGTTTCCGCCTGGGCGGCGCCGAGCTGCCCGAAGACAAGAAGCCGCGTTTTGCCGAAATCCAGGAGCAGCAGGCGCAGTTGTCGAAGGCGTTTTCCGACCACGTGCTCGACGCCACCAACGCGTATGCGCTGTACGTGGACGACGAAGCGCGTCTGTCCGGCATCCCGGCCGACGCGAAGGAGGCCGCAAGGCTGGCTGCCGAGAAAGACGGCAAGCCAGGCTGGAAATTCACGCTGCATTTCCCGTCGTACTTCCCCGTGCTGCAATACGCCGACGACCGCGCGCTGCGGCAGACCATGTACGAAGCCAGCGTGACGCGCGCGTCCGAACTGGGCCCGCAGTACAACAACGGCCAGGCGGACTGGGACAACACGTCGAACATGCGCGAGCAGTTGACCCTGCGCCGCGAAGAAGCGCAGATGCTCGGCTACAACAACTACGGCGAAGTTTCGCTGGTACCGAAGATGGCCGAATCGCCGGCCGATGTGCTGAAGTTCCTCGACGAACTGGCGGTCAAGGCGCGTCCTTACGCCGAGGCGGACTGGAAGGAACTGCGCGAGTTCGCCGCCGGTCTCGGCCTGAGCCAGATCGAGCCGTGGGACGTTGCCTATGTATCGGAAAAGCTGCGCCAGAACCGCTACGCCTTCTCCGACGACGAGGTCAAGCAGTACTTCCAGGAACCGAAGGTGCTGGAAGGCCTGTTCGGCGTGGTCGAAAAACTGTTCTCGGTAAAGATCCAGCCGGACAGCGCTCAGACCTGGCATCCCGATGTGCGATTCTTCCGCGTCGTGTCGCCGCAAGGCGCGCTGCTGGCCCAGTTCTACATCGACCTGTACGCGCGCGAAGGCAAGCGCGGCGGCGCCTGGATGGACGATGCGCGCGGCCGCAAGGAGCGCAGCGACGGCACCGTGCAAACCCCGGTGGCGTACCTGACCTGCAACTTCACCGCGCCTGTGGGCAACCGGCCGGCGCTGTTCACGCACGATGAAGTGATCACGCTGTTCCATGAATTCGGCCACGGACTGCACCATATGCTGACGCAGGTCGGCGACCTCGGCGTGTCGGGCATCAACGGCGTGGAATGGGATGCCGTGGAACTGCCGTCGCAGTTCATGGAGAACTTCTGCTGGGAATACGAGGTGCTGTCGACCATGACGGCCCACGTGGAAACCGGCGCGCCGCTGCCGCGCGCGCTGTTCGACCGCATGCTCGCCGCCAAGAATTTCCAGAACGGCATGATGACGCTGCGCCAGATCGTGTTCTCGTCGTTCGACATGCACCTGCACACCGACTTCGATCCGCAGGGCCCGGTGTCCGTGCTGGAACTGTCACGCCAGATCAACGACACCCGGCACGTGGTGCCCCAGTCGCCGCTGTCGCGCTGGCCGAACACGTTCAGCCACATCTTTGCGGGTGGCTACGCTGCCGGTTACTACAGCTACAAGTGGGCTGAAGTCTTGTCCGCCGACGTCTACGCCGCGTTCGAGGAAGCCGGACAGCTGTCGGGCAGCGTGCTCGATGCGCAGACCGGCGAGCGCTACCGGCGCGAGATCCTGTCGGTAGGTGGCAGCCGTCCGGCGATGGAATCGTTCGTCGCATTCCGTGGCCGCGCGCCGCAGATCGACGCGCTGCTGCGGCACGGCGGGATGGCGCAGACCACCGCAACGGCCTGAGCGTCGATCCCGGCTCACCCAGGCGCGCCGGTCATGGACACCCCCTTTCCGATCCGCACGGAGTGTCCGCCGGGCGCCTGTGACTGCCGGCGCGAAACGCTGGACGGCCCGGGCGCCGACCGCCGCATCCTGCTGCTGACCCAGCAGGAAGAGAAAAAGCTGGTGGCGCGCCTGGAAGCCGTCGAGACCCTCGACCAACTGCGCCGCATGCAGGAAAAGATGCGCGCGCAGCTGGGCATCGTCATCACCATTACGCCCAGCGACAACGAAGTGCGGACCGTGCAGGGATTTCATATCGAACTGGCGGACCAGCCCGGCCTGTGCCGCAAGACGCGCGCCGCGATCCCGGCCGCGATCCGACGTTGCATGAAGATCCATGAGCAGATAGCCTTCGATATCCTGAACGAGCGCGATCTGCTCGGCGGCCTGTTTGGCCAGCCCCCCGAACAAGAATAATCACCCATGAGAATCGCGAGCTGGAACGTCAATTCCCTCAAAGTGCGCTTGCCGCAAGTGCTGCAATGGCTGGCGGCACAGGAGGCCGCGGGCACGCCCATCGACGCCCTGTGCCTGCAGGAACTGAAGCTGCCCGATGACAAGTACCCGCTGGCGGAACTGGAAGCCAACGGGTTCCACAGCATCTTTACCGGCCAGAAGACCTACAACGGCGTCGCGATCGTCGCCCGCGACGGCGCCATGCCCGCGGCGACCGATGTGGTGCGCAATATTCCCGGCTACGAAGATGCGCAACAGCGCGTCATCGCCGGCACTTATGGCGACGTGCGCCTGATCAGCGCCTATTTTCCGAACGGCCAGGCGCTCGATTCCGAGAAGTTCGTCTACAAGCTCGACTGGCTCAAGGCGATGACCGACTGGCTGCGCGCGGAGATGATCAAATATCCGAAGCTGGCGCTGCTGGGCGATTTCAATATCGCGCCGGAAGACCGCGATGTGCACGATCCGGCCAAGTGGGAAGGCCAGAACCTGGTATCGCCGCAAGAGCGCGACGCTTTCAAGACGCTGATCGCAATGGGTCTGGTCGATTCGTTCCGCATGTTCGAGCAGCCCGAGAAAACCTTCTCCTGGTGGGACTATCGGATGATGGGTTTTCGCCGCAACGCCGGCCTGCGCATCGACCATATTCTGCTGTCGGCCGAACTGGCGCAGCGCTGCACGACCTGCCTGATCGACAAGGAACCGCGCCGCTGGGACCAGCCGTCCGACCACACGCCGGTGGTGGCCACGCTCGCGCTCGACTGAGCCGATGACCGCCGCCGTCCATACCCGCCAGTCCGCGCTGCACCGCCTGTTTCCGTGGACGCGGCGCGTCACGAAGCTGACGTTGCGCGCCGATGTGGTTGCCGGCCTGCTCGGCGCGGTGCTGGTGCTGCCGCAAGGCGTGGCATTCGCCACGCTGGCCGGGTTGCCGCCGCAATACGGGATCTACACGGCGGTAATTCCGTGCATCATCGCCGCGCTGTTCGGCTCCAGCTGGCACGTGATGTCGGGGCCGACCAACGCCAATTCGCTCGCGCTGTTTGCCATGCTTAGCCCGGTGGCGTTTGCCGGCAGCCCCGCCTATATCGCCCTGGCGCTGGCCGTGACGATACTGGTCGGAATCCTGCAACTGGCGGTCGGTGCGTTGCGGCTGGGATCGCTGGCGAACTTCATTTCGCCGTCCGTGCTGCTGGGATTCACATGCGGCGCAGCCACGCTGATCGGACTCTACGCGCTCAAGGATCTGTTCGGCCTTGCCGTGCCCACGGGCACCAGCGCGTTTGGCGTGGTGCGATTCCTGTTCGACAATTTCGACACGGCGAACTTCAACGCGCTGATCGTGGGCGCCGTCACGCTGGTCGTCACGCTCGTCATCAAGCGCCTGGGCCGACGGCTGCCGTTCATGCTGCTCGGCCTGCTGGCAGGATATGCCGTGGCGATGGTGCTCAACCACAGCGGTTGGGGCGGCGCGCAGCACGTGAACGTCGTCGGCCCGATCCCCGCGGCCATTCCACCGTTCCATGTACCCGATATCAACTGGCGCACCGTTCCCGATCTGCTCGGCATTGCCGCGGCGTTGACGATCGTCGCGCTGGGCCAGTCGATTTCGATCGCCAAGGCCGTGGCGCTGCGCTCCGGCCAGCACGTGGACGCCAATCGCGAATTCATCGGCCAGGGGCTGTCCAATATCGCAGGCGGACTGTTTTCCAGCTATATCTCGTGCGGCTCGCTTAACCGCTCGATGCCGAATTTCGAAGCGGGTGCGCAGACGCCGCTAGCCAGCGTGTTCTCGGCGCTGTTGCTGGTGGCCCTGGTGTCTGTCAGCGCGCCGCTGCTGGCGCAGATCCCGCTGGCCGCCATCGCGGCGATGCTGCTGCTCGTCGCGTGGGGGCTGTTCGATTTCAAGCGGCTGCGCCGGATTGCGCGGCTATCGCGCACCGAATTCGCCATCGCGCTCGGCACATTTGTCGCCACGCTCGTCATCCGCCTCGAGATGGCCGTGCTGCTTGGCACGATACTGTCGCTGGTGGCCTATTTGTACCGTACCTCGCGGCCTGCAGTGCGCAGCCTGGTGCCGGACTCCGACGACCCCGGGCGCCGATTTACGCCGCTGGACGAGCTGCATCGCCCGCAACCCGAATGTCCGCAATTGAAACTGCTGCGCATGGAAGGTGCGATCTACTTTGGCGCCGTGCAGTATGTGACCGATCGCCTGCACTGGCTGCGCACGGTCGACGCCGACCAGAAGCATCTGCTGGCGATGACCAAAAGCATGAACTTCATCGACCTGGCAGGCGCCGAAATGTGGGAGTCCGAACTTGCCGAGCGGCGCGCCACGGGCGGCGATCTGTACTTCCACCGCCCGCGCACCCAAGTGCTGGAAACGTGGGAGCAAACCGGCTTCACCGAGAAGCTGGGCCGCGACCACATCTTCCCCACGAAGCGGCAAGCGCTCCACACCATCATCGCCCGCCTCTCACCGGAAATCTGCGCCCAATGCAAGGCGCGCATCTTCGAAGAGTGCGCCGGGCGGCCCGGCGGCGCCGATCAAGCCAACGCCTCGCGCGGCGACGCGCACAACGGTCCGCCATCTCATACCACTGCCCGCACGGAACATCCCGCCTGAGCGGCAACGGCGGAATCCGGCGGTTGAAGAACAACGGAAAAACGGCGGAAATTCAGCGGAATTTCCAGCGCAAAGTTGTCGGGAAGCCAGCAGAAAACCGGAACAAAAGCGCCAGAAGAGAATTTACGGATGTGGCGCGCCGGTAGGGATGTGGCGCGCCGGCCGACCTGCTGTGAAGCAAGGCCGAGGCCGGCAGCGGAGGGTTGCTGCCGTCGGTCGGTTAAACCGGCGCCACGTGCGCGCGCTTGACCACGACCGGCTGGGGCACGCCCTGCTCGATCAACACCACGGCGGCGCGTTCGATCGTGTCACGACCGGCGCGGAACGCCTCTTCCAGCGACAGCACCTGGTCGGCACTGAAGCCTTCCCACAATGCTTCGCGTGTCACCACGCATGTCACTTGCTCACCATCGACAATCGCATGAAACAGCAGACCTTCGTTGTTGATGTCGTAGCGGTCTTGCTCTTGGAATTTGATTTCCATCATCACAGCCCTCCATATGCAAGTGGAGAAGAATCCTAACATGGCTTTGCGGAAATCGTCTTCGATCCCACACGCCGAACACCCAGAATCGGATTCGTCTTAACGCACGCATTGACCTGCGACGCGCCACGCTGGTTCCGCAAAACGGGCACGCTCGATATCGCTCGCGAATGAGCAGTTCACGCATCTGTGTCAGCGCGATGTGCAAGCCCAAATCCGACCGATTCGCTCACGGATCTGCGCGTGATACGCACGTCCGACGCCGTGCGCGTCCTCATGCATTTAACCTTTGACAAAATAGAAAATGCTGCTAGAATCTCGGTCTTCGTCGGGGCGTTAGCTCAGTTGGTAGAGCAGCGGACTCTTAATCCGTAGGTCGAGTGTTCGAGTCACTCACGCCCCACCAGACACAAAAAAGCCGGAAGCAGAAATGCTTCCGGCTTTTTGCTTTCCTGGGCTGGCATCTCCGACTTCGCCGGGCCCGCCGGCGGCTTGCGCGTGCCTTGCCGCCGGCGTCAGCAACCAGGGCGCGGCACGTTGATGCGCGCCCCTCATCGTCAATGCGCGCGGCTCATCAAATCCCGGCACGCTGAGCCTGCTCGAACAAGCTGCGCGCCAGGCGACGATGATCGGCCAGCACGGTCGGCAGATCCACTGTCACAAGATGACCGTCGCGCACCACCACGCGGCCATTGATGATGCTGGTCGACACATTGGCTGGCGTGCAGAACACCAGCGCCGCCACGGGATCATGGCCGCCGCCGGCGAAACCGACCGCCGACATGTCGAAAGACACGATATCGGCCGACATCCCCGGCGCCAGCGCACCGATGTCGTCCCGATTGAGCACCCGTGCGCCGCCGAGCGTAGCAATCTCCAGGGCCTCGCGCGCCGTCATCGCGGCCGGGCCGTATCCCACACGCTGCAGCAGCATCGCCTGACGCGCCTCGCCGAGCATGTGCGCGCCGTCATTCGACGCGCTTCCGTCCACGCCCAGCCCCACCGGGACGCCCGCATCGCGCATCTTGCGAATTGGCGCAATGCCCGAAGCCAACCGCATATTCGAGCACGGACAGTGCGCCACGCCGGTGCCCGTCCGGGCGAACAATGCCACGCCCTCGTCGTCCAGTTTCACGCAGTGGGCGTGCCAGACGTCACGGCCGACCCACCCCAGATCTTCGGCGTACTGCGCTGGCGTCATGCCGAATTTTTCGCGCGAATACGCGATGTCGTTGTCGTTTTCGGCCAGGTGCGTATGCAGCGACACGCCGTAGTGGCGCGCCATGCTGGCCGACTCGCGCATCAGATCGCGCGACACCGAAAACGGCGAGCACGGCGCCAGCACCACGCGCAGCATCGCATGGCGCGAGGCATCGTGATATTGCTCGACCAGCCGCTGGCTGTCGCGCAGGATCGCCGCCTCGGTTTCGACAACCGCATCGGGCGGCAAGCCGCCCTGGCTACGCCCGACACTCATCGATCCGCGCGCCGCGTGAAAGCGCATGCCGATTTCCTGCGCAGCAGCAATGGAATCGTCAAGCCTGGAGCCGTTCGGATACAAATAGAGGTGATCGCTGGTGGTCGTGCAGCCCGAGAGCATCAATTCCGCCATCGCGGTCTGCGTGGACACATGGATCATTTCCGGCGTCAGGTGCGACCAGATCATGTACAGGTTCGTCAGCCATCCGAACAGTTCGGCGTCCTGCGCCGCCGGTACGGCGCGGGTCAGGCTCTGGTACATATGGTGATGCGTATTGACGAGGCCCGGCATCACCACGTGCCCGCGCATATTGACCACTTCGGCGCCACCGTCGTCGATCATCCGGCGATACGCCTGCGGCAATTCCGCCGTCGCGCCCACCCATTCGATGACGGGACCATTGGTTACAACGGCGCCGTCGGCAATTTCGCGGCGTTGCGCGTCCATGGTCACCACTACGTCGGCGTGCTCGAGGATCAAGGTCATGGCAAGGATGTGTCTTGTTTGTGAACGAGCCCAAGTCTACGCAGTTCCCGCGGGCGCGCCAAAGCGCAGAATTTCGCGCTAGGTGTGCGGAAATTGTGGACACCTCAGGAGCGAAACAAACCCGCCAAGGTCCTGGCCACCGCTTCCGCCATCAACACCGCCGCGGGCGAGAGCGTGCTGCGGCTGCGCGCCACCAGCCGCAAAGTTTGCAGACGAACATCCGCGTCACGCAACGGCACGAAAATGACGGAGCCGCGCGCGCGTTCCTCCATCACATCGAGCGGATTGAGCAACGCCACACCTGCGCCGGTGGCCACCAGACGCTGGATCAACACGACCGAAGTTGCTTCCACGGCCGGCGTGACCTGAATCGATTGGCGCGCAAACGCATCGTCGATCATCGCGCGGATCGACAGCGACGGCGCTGGCAGGATCAGCGGATAGCCCGCACATTCGGTCAGCCGCGCCGAGGTTTGCAAAGCGAGCGGATGACCGGGCGCAACCACCGCGCCAATCGACCAGTCGCGAAAGGCGGCTACGCGGAACGCCGCCACCTCGGGCAGATCGTAGCCAAGCCCGAGGTCGGCATCGCCCTGCTCGACCGCCGCCACAATGCCGTGCACCGGCAGATCGGCCACGCGCACCACGATGCCGGGATGATGCTGTCGAAAGTCATGAACGAGCGACGGCATGAGCGCGCCCGCCAGGCCCGACGTGGTGGCGATGGTCACCATGCCGCGTCGCGCGCCCTTGATCTCGGCCACGCGCGCTTGCAACGCGTCGTGTTCGCGCAGCGTCTGCCGTACGTGCGCCAGCACGGCTTCACCCAGCGGGGTCAGGTGCAGGCGTCGGTTGATGCGGTCGAACAGCGGCGCGCCCAGCTCCGCCTCGAGGTCGAGTATCTGCCGGTTGATCGCGGTCGGCGCCACGTGCAGATGCTCGGCCGCGCGCCGGATTGAACCGCGGCGGACAACCTCGTCGAGATAGCGAAGGACACGGGCGTGCATGGATTCGGACTGAGTATTGGCTCGCGGGCCGCGTGACGATTGTTCGGTCGCGGATCTCGATCGCTCGGATCGGATCGCGCTGTTTAAATGGCGCTGGTTTGGTGGCTCTGTTTTGGCGACACATTGTAAGCCGCAAAAAATTTGGATCCGGGGGCTTGCGTCGTCTTTGGTACCTTGCTACAATCTTTTTCTTCGTTGGGGCGTTAGCTCAGTTGGTAGAGCAGCGGACTCTTAATCCGTAGGTCGAGTGTTCGAGTCACTCACGCCCCACCAGAAAATTCCCAAAAAGCCCGAAGCTCTACCGCTTCGGGCTTTTTGCATTTCTGCGGCATGCCGGCCATAGTTTGCGCGGCCTTGCGGCCCACTCACATTTCCCCAGCCTTCCATTTTCCCCACCTATTTTCGTCGCCCCTGCGCATCGCGCTTTGCGCCGACTTCTCGCCGCGACATTGGCAAGCGGCTACCGGGTTGTCGTCTTGCCGAAAATTCCCGCATGCGCGGCATCACCGGCCACCACGGTTCGGCGCGCGACTTGCCGATAGTGGTCCGATCTCAAAGGGTTCCCCCCTATTTCGCACCCACGCCCTTTCGGGGTTGAATGCTCGTCGACGCACATCACGGAACTGAGTTCCGTATTGCGGAACATAGAAGACAGCAATACTGGGAGGCATCTCTTGAAAGCAGTTCTGAACGCGGGCGCTATTGGCGCCCTTGCCGCGCTTGGCTTGATGCAGGCGGGCGTGGCTCACGCGCAGTCCTACCCCACCAAGCCGATCAGGCTGATCGTTCCGTTTGCCGCGGGCGGCACCACCGACATCGTCGGTCGCGCAGTATCCGACGCCCTCGGCCGCGAACTGGGCCAGCCGGTGGTGGTGGAAAACCGCGGCGGCGGTGGCGGCGCGATCGGCGCGGATGCGCTCGCGAAATCGGCGCCCGATGGCTACACGCTCGGCATCGCCACGGTCAGCACGATGGCAACCAATCCGGCCACCAACCCGAAGAATCCGTACGATCCTCTCAAGGACTTCGCACCGATCACCAATCTGGTCAATGTGCCGAACGTGCTGACCGTGAACCCGAAGGTGCCGGCGAAAAACCTCAAGGAATTCGTCGCACTGCTCAAGGCGAACCCGGGCAAGTACAGCTACGCTTCCGCCGGCAAGGGCAGCATCTCGCATCTCGACGGCGAACTGTTCAAGTTCATCACCAAGACCGACATGGTCCACATCCCGTACCGGGGATCGGGTCCGGCGCTGAACGACACGCTGGCCGGTCAGGTCAACGCCCAGTTCGACAACCTGCCGTCGTCGATGCCGTTCATCCAGACCGAAAAACTGCGCGCGCTGGCCGTTGCCGCGCCGAAGCGGGTGGAAGGTCTGCCCAACGTGCCGACCTTCGCCGAAGAAGGCATGAAGGACATGAACAACATGGCCTGGTACGGTCTGGTTGCGCCGGCCGGCACGCCGGCCGCGATCGTGACCAAGGTGCACGCTGCCGCGATCAAGGCGCTGCAGGATCCCAACGTCAAGAAGCGTTTGCATGACGCTGGCGCGTATCCGGACGGCAACACGCCGCAGCAATACGCCGCGCAGATCAAGCGTGAACTGGAACTGCGCAAGAAGATCGCGTCTGACCAGAACATCACACTCGAATGATTGACGTGTGATGTGCTGGTAACGTGACGGAAGGATCGCCCGAACATTGTTACTACAATTTTGGCGAGCGAAGCGCCGTGAACACCGGTAAAGTGTCAATGTCGACAACGCAATGTTTGTCTCGTCGAATCCGGCGATTCGACCGTCACTTGAGAGGATGAAGATGCTGAAGAAGATCGTACCGACGCTGATCGTTGCTGCCCTGACCTCGCTGGGCGCCATGCAGTTGGCGCATGCGCAGAAGAACTACACGGACGGCGGCGATCTGTACAGCGGCAGCCACTCCAAGAACAAGGCCAACCCGAACCAGAACCCGGCCAAGTCCGGCAAATTCGATCCGTACACCGACGGTGCGAAGAAGTCGACCAAGTCCGATCTGGCGCCGAGCAAGAAGGCCGATCCGTACACCGATGGCGCCAAGTCCGGCAAGTTCGACCCGTACACCGACGGCGCCAAGTCCGGCAAGCCCGATCCGTACACCGACGGCGCAAAGACTGGCAAGGCTGATCCGTACACGGACGGCGCCAAGAAGCAATAAGTAGTACGCAGTGCCCCGGGCGCAAGCCCGGCTTGCATGGCCTCTGTTCTCAGGCAGAGGCCATGTTTTCGTTTACGGCCGTGCGCGGTTCGCGGCTTTCCCGATGGCTGGTTTTACCCCTCGGTTTCTCCTGGCCGATGTCCGGATCGGCGCACCGGATCGCCCCGCTTGAGCTCGCCAAACCATCGCGCCCGAGGCTCATCGTCCGCCGCCAGCGAATCGCCGGGCGGCGTCCACTGCGCCTCATCCAAAAGATTGACTAGGACATACCCGACCTGTCACGCCCATGTCTGGACATTACTGCTAGTGTTCGCGCTATCGATTTATACAGCGCGACCCGCCCGATTCAGAGGCAGGCGCCGAACGCCGCCCGGGCCGGCCAATGCACCGGCCCAAGAAGTGTCAGGCGGCTGAACATCCCCTTATTTGGGAGACCTGAGCCAATGCAGCCCAAAGCACTCGATATCCACGAGCCCGTTGTGCTTGCCCTTGTCGATGCGGTCACCGCGTGGCAAGGCGCCCTGGACCAGACCTTGCGCGTCGCGGGGCTGACCTATCCGGAATGGCTGTTGTTGCAGGCCATTCGGCGGCAACAGTTCACGCGCGGACAACCCTGCGAGGGTGCAATTTTCCTCGACGTGCCGCAAACGGAGCGCCTGCTGTACGCGCTGGGCGCCGGCGGCTGGCTCGAGTTTGCGGCCGACGGCACGCCGCGCATTGCCGCAGCCGCAGCGGCGCGGCTCGAACGCGCGGCGAAGGCGGTACGCGCGCTCCATTCCGTCTCGGTGTGCGACTTGAGCACGGCCGAACGCGCCGCGCTCAGCAGCTTGCTGCACCGCATGACCACCACGCTCGACGATCATTCCGCGCGCCACACCCGCCATGCCGCGTGGGAGCGGAACGAACAATCGCTGGTCGTACCCGACGACATCCGCATTGTGGCCCGTGAAGCCATGACCGCCTGACCGCGTAAACTTCCGCGGCAACGCGGTCTGGCCCAGCGCTGTGTCATCGGCAGCCCCCGACCGCTCTTGCGCATCGACCATCCGAATGACGCCCTGCCGCCGCGGGGCGTCGTCGTTTTATATCCCGGCGCAGTTAAATCTTTCCTACAGTGTGAGCATGCACCGGCACACCACCAAGGAGACGCCGCCATGCCCCCGGAGAACGAAGACAAGGTTGCGCAATTGTTGGAGGAACTGGTGGCAATCGCGCGCGAACGCTTGCCCTCCGCCACGTTTGCCATCGTCGAACCGCTGCTGCGCCACTATTACGATCTGACCGACGCCGAGGACCTGCTGGCGCGCGACGTGGCCGATCTCTATGGCGCCGTGATGGCGCATTGGCAAACCGCGCAGAAGTTCGTGCCGGGCACTGCGCGCGTGCGTGTCTACAACCCGAACCTCGAAGAGCACGGCTGGCACTCCGACCACACCATCGTCGAAATCGTGAACGACGACATGCCGTTCCTGGTCGATTCGGTGACGATGGAGGTCAATCGCCACGGGCTGACGCTGCATTCGGCCATCCATCCGGTGTTTCGCGTATGCCGCGATGCGCGCGGCGGCATCGAGAGCATCGACCTGGGCGGCAGTGAACCGGGCACGGCAAGCTGCCGGCTCGAGTCGTTCATCCACTTCGAGGTCGATCGTACCGGCGAGACCTCGCGGCTTGACGCGCTTCGCCTGGGCATCGCCAGTGCGCTGGGCGATGTGCGCGCTGCCGTGGAAGACTGGCCGCGCATGCGGCAGATCGCCGAGGAAACCGTGGCCAGCATGGCGCGCACGCCCGACGCAGGCACGCCGGACGCCGTGGAGGCGCGCGCCTTTCTCGAATGGATGCTCGATGACCATTTCACCTTCCTGGGCCATCGCGACTACGAGCTAATCTCGCGCGACGGTCAGTTCTATCTGCGCGGCGTGGCCGGTTCCGGCGCTGGCCTGTTGCGCGAAGCGCTGCGCGATCCTGGCGCCGACGACCTCACCCCGCTGCCAGCCGCGGCGCGAGCGATTATCGAGGGCGCTTCGCCGATTTTCCTGACCAAGGCCAACTCGCGCGCCACCGTGCATCGCCCCGGCTATCTCGACTATGTCGGCATCAAGCTGCTCGATGCCAACGGCAAGCTGTTCGGCGAACGGCGCTTTGTCGGGCTCTATACGTCCACGGCGTATATGGTCAGTACCAGCGAGATCCCGCTGGTACGCCGCAAGTGCGCGAACATCCTGGCGCGCGCGGGATTCCTGACCAAGGGCCACCTGTACAAATCGCTCGTGACGATCCTCGAACAGTATCCGCGCGACGATCTGTTCCAGGCCGATGAAGACGAGCTGTTCGACATCGCGCTCGGCATCCTGCGGCTGCAGGAACATCAGCGCACGCGGGTGTTCGTGCGGCGCGACCGCTTCGACCGGTTTATCTCGATCCTGGTGTTCGTACCCCGCGACAAGTACAACACCGACCTGCGCCAGCGCATCCAGAAGTTGCTGGTGCAAACGTTTAACGGCACCAGTTGCGAGTTCACGCCGCTGCTATCCGAATCGCCGCTGGCACGCATCCAGCTAACGGTGCGCGGCCAACCGGGCACGATGCCCGAAGTGGACACGGCCGAGCTCGAGGACAAGATCGTGCAGGCCACGCGCCGCTGGCAGGACGATCTCGCGCAGGCGCTGCACGACAGCCGCGGCGAGGAACAGGGCAATCGTCTGCTGCGCCTTTACGGAGATTCGTTTCCGGCCGGCTATCGCGAGGACTACCCCGCGCGAACCGCAGTACGCGACATCGAACTGATGGAGCAGGCGCGCCGGCACAGCAGCGGCCTGGCGATGAATCTGTACCGGCCGATCGAAGCCGTGCCGGGCGCGTTCCGTTTCAAGGTGTATCGCGCCGGCGAGCCGATCGCGTTGTCGCTGAGCCTGCCAATGCTCGAGCATCTCGGGGTGCGCGTCGACGAGGAGCGTCCGTACCTGATCGAACCCGATGGTGGCGAGCCGGTATGGATCCACGACTTCGGCCTGGAGATCGCTGCCGACGCCGACGGCCAGCAGATCGACGTCGACATCGAGAAGATCAAGCCGTTGTTCGAGGATGCGTTTGGCCGCGCCTGGAATGGCGAGATCGAAAACGACGATTTCAACCGCCTGGTGCTGCGCGCGGGGCTGGCGGCGCGCGACGTGACGATCCTGCGCGCGTATGCCAAGTATCTGCGCCAGGTCGGCTCGACGTTCAGCAACGCCTATATCGAGCGCGCGCTCACGGCAAACCCGACGATTGCGGCGATGCTGGTATCGCTGTTCGTGGCCCGCTTCGATCCGGCAACTGCCGCACCGGCCGGCGCCGAAGACGCGCGCGCCAGGAAATGGCTGGCCGATATCGAAACCGCCCTCGACCAGGTGCCGAATCTTGACGAAGACCGCATCCTGCGGCTGTTTCTCAACGTGATCAACGCCACGGTACGCACCAACTATTTCCACCGCGGCGCCGACGGACAGCCGCGCCCCTACGTCTCGTTCAAGTTCAATCCGGCGCTGGTGCAGGGCCTGCCCGAACCGCGCCCGATGTTCGAAATCTGGGTGTATTCGCCGCGCGTCGAGGGCGTCCACCTGCGCGGCGGCCGGGTGGCGCGCGGCGGCTTGCGCTGGTCCGATCGCCGCGAGGATTTCCGCACCGAAGTGCTGGGGCTGATGAAGGCGCAGATGGTCAAGAACACGGTCATCGTGCCGGTCGGATCGAAGGGCGGCTTCGTCGTCAAGCGACCGCCGCCGGCGACCGATCGCGACGCCTTTCTGGCCGAAGGCGTGGCCTGCTACCAGACCTTCCTGCGCGGCCTGCTCGATTTGACCGACAACCTCGTCGCCGGCGAACTGGTGCCGCCGCCCGACGTGGTGCGGCTCGACGAGAACGATCCATATCTGGTGGTGGCCGCCGACAAGGGCACGGCCACGTTTTCCGACTATGCCAACGCAATTTCCGCCGAATACCGCTTCTGGCTCGACGACGCGTTTGCGTCGGGCGGCTCGGTCGGCTACGACCACAAGAAGATGGGCATCACGGCGCGCGGCGCGTGGGAAAGCGTCAAGCGCCACTTTCGCGAGATGGGCACCGACATCCAGACCACGCCATTCACGGTGGTCGGCGTAGGCGATATGTCCGGCGACGTATTCGGCAACGGCATGCTGCTGTCGCCCCACATCAAGCTGCTGGCCGCATTCGACCATCGCCATATCTTTCTCGATCCCGATCCCGACTGCGCCACGAGTCTGGCCGAGCGGCAGCGGCTGTTCGATCTGCCGCGCTCGAGCTGGGCGGACTATGACACCACGCGGCTTTCCGCCGGAGGCGGCGTCTACCCGCGCAGCGCCAAGACCATTGCGCTATCGCCGCAAATCCGCGCCGCGCTGGGCGTCGAGGCCGCCTCGCTGGCGCCGGCCGAGCTGATGCACGCGATTCTTACCGCGCCCGTCGATCTGCTCTACAACGGCGGCATCGGCACTTACGTCAAGGCCAGCACCGAAACCCACCTACAGGCAGGCGACCGCGCCAACGACGCGATACGGGTCAATGGCAGCGACCTGCGCTGCAAGGTGGTCGGCGAAGGCGGCAATCTTGGCTTCACGCAACTGGGCCGCATCGAATTTGCGCGCAAGGGCGGCCGAATCAACACCGACGCCATCGACAATTCCGCCGGCGTCGACTGCTCCGACCACGAGGTCAACATCAAGATCCTGCTCGGCCTGGTTGTCGCCGATGGCGAGATGACCGAAAAGCAGCGCAACAAGCTGCTGGCCGAAATGACCGATGAAGTCGGCCTGCTGGTGCTGCAGGACAATTACTACCAGACCCAGGCGCTGTCGATTGCCGGACGCGAGGCGCCCGCGCTGATCGACGCGGAAGCCCGACTGATCCAATGGCTGGAGCGCGCCGGACGCCTGAACCGGCCGCTCGAATTCCTGCCCGCCGAGACCGATATCGCCGAACGCAAGGCGCTGGGCGCCGGGCTGACGTCGCCCGAACGCGCGGTGCTGCTGGCCTACAGCAAGATGTGGCTGTACGACGAACTGCTTGCATCCGATGTGCCCGAGGATGCGCTGGTGGCTGGCCTGCTCATCGACTACTTCCCCAAGCCGCTGCGGGAGCGGCATGCCGTGGTAATGCAGCGCCACCCGCTGCGCCGGGAGATCCTGGCCACCCACCTGACCAACTTGCTTGTGAACCGCGTCGGCGCAACGTTCGTCCACCATCTCATGGAAGAGACCGACGCGCGCCCGGCGGATATCGTCCGCGCCTGCCTGCTGGCGCGCGACGTGTTCGGCCTGACCACGCTGTGGGAACGCATCGACGCGCTCGACAATCGGGTCGACGACGCCGTGCAGGCGCGCATGTTCGGCGCGCTGGGCCGACTGCTGGAACGGGCCACGCTCTGGTTCATTCGCTATCTGCGCGGCGGCGGCACCGTGGAGCCCGGCGCCGAACGCTTCGTGCAAGCCGCGCAATGGCTGACGCCGCAACTGGCGGGACTGTTGCCGCCGGACGCTTCGCAGGCGATGGCCGATCGCGCCCTGACGCTGTCGGAAGCCGGCGTCGACCAGGATCTGGCGCTGCGCGTGGCCGCCAGCGATACGGCGGCGGCCGCGCTCGATATCGCCGAGGTGGCCGCAGCATGCGGCCGCAGCCTGAGCGCGGTGGCGGCGGTCTACTTCGCGCTCGATACGGAACTGAATTTCGGCTGGCTGCGCGAGCGCGCGTTGTCGCTGCCGGCGGCGACGCACTGGGACCTCTTGGCGCGCACCACCACGCTGGAAGACCTGGGCCGCCTGAAACGTGCCTTGACCACCAGCGTGCTGGCGCAATCGGGCGACAGCGACGACGCCCCAGCGCTGATCGAAAGCTGGCGCGCCAGCCGGCACGCCGCGCTCGACCGCTATGCGCAGATGCTGACGGACCAGCGGGCGTCAGGTGTTTCCGGCGCGGCGGCGCTGTCGATGCTTTCGGTGGCGGTGCGGGAAATCGGCCTGCTGGAACGCGCCTGAGCCGCCCGGGGCGGCCAAGGCGCGCCGATGCGGCCCAGCGTGGACCAGCTGGCGCTAGTCCTCGTAGATGACGTCGTCGTCGTCGATGTCGCGCAGCGGCGCGGCGTCGTCGTTGCAGATCAGGTCGTCGTCGGCGCCATCGCCGCGCGCGCGGAATTCGATCCCCAGGCGCAGGAACAGATCGAACGCATCGGCCAGCAGATGTTTCTGACGTGGCAGCAGGCTGGCGTACGGCATGTCGTAGATCGACTGGTGCGTGCCGCGCGCGCCCTTGAGCCCGCGATCGCGGGCGATGTCAGACAGCAGCGCGGCGAAGCCCGAGAGATCCTGTGCGCTCAGCGCGGCGTTCAACACGCGCGCAATAACTTGCGGCGATGCACCCGCCCATCCAATGATTTCGGCATTGGAGGCGGAATCGTGGGAAATATCGCTAATGTCCATGTTTGCCTTAACGGTCCGCGGCGGGCCGGCTTGAGGCAACATTGCTATCGCTTTTGACGTCGCCCCTCTTGCGGGGGGGCATCGGGACCTTTTGCATGCCGTGGCGCGGGAGTCTGCACCGGCGCCGTGGCCGCAGCCGCCGCGCGCCGGGCCTGGCGATACTCGACGGTGCCGTCGCGCCGTGTCCTGGCCTCGAGCCGGTTTCGCGCGCCGCACTGTGGACAGCGGAACAGCGGCCCCTGCCCTTCGTTCCTGATTTCCACTTCGTCGGGCGACCACTGCGCACCGCAAGGCTGGTTCTGACAGACAAACATCGTGTACTCCAAATGAAGCGGGCCATCGTATCACGCGGCCATCGTCTGTCGCGCCGCGCGATCCGGCCGATCGGGCCCCACCTTGGCGGGATGGCGCAACCGCTTGCGTCAGGCGTTGTTCTGGATCCAGTGTCGGGCCCACGCCGCGGCGGCGGTACGCGCTTCGGCGGCGGTCATATAGGTGGCGGGTGGCCCGCCGGCTTCCTCGACGACGGCGCCGGCTTCCCAGATATCGCACCAGGCGCGGTAACGATCAGGCCCCAGCGCCTGCCAGAACAGGTGAACGACGAAGCCGCGATACTCGAACATGTCCGCGCCGCCGTCCGTCTGGTGCGCAATGGCGCCTGTCGAGGTGCCCAGCGCCGGCTCTTCCTGCCCTGCGATCGCCGCACGCGCTGCGCGGCGGCTGCCCAGCGCCGCGCACAACCCCGCGGTCACCGCCCCGGCCAGCAATCCCGCTCCAAACCAGCATGCCCTGCTGTCACGTTGCACGATGATCCTCCCCGAAAAGACGCCTCTCCGATGTCGAGACGCGCCGGAAGATCGGAGGTTCCTCGCAATCAGGTTATACCAGGCCGACATTTCCGCCAGCCGCGCAACGCCGCATGGGTCTGGACGAGACTTTTCTGATTCTGCGCTGACAGCGCCGAAGTTTGCGATTCGCGCGTGCAATGCGGGATCGGGATCGCTATACTACTGTACGTTTATACAGTATCGATTTTGCTCGGCCCAAACGCTACTCGGCCACAACCGCAACGCCACGGAATTTTTTTCCTGCGCTTCCGCCGCGCCGCCCAGCATCAGGGCGGAAGCCGCACCGCCACCGACAATCCATCGACATGCCCGCATACCAAGCTGCCTCTATCCTGTTGGAAGCCCATTACTTCGGCGACGACGCCGAACTGCTGCGCCTGCCTTGCGACTGCGTCACGGTCCACGGCGGCGCCATCGTCGTAACCGGTCTGGAAACCCGGTATCTGCACGGTCTGCGCTGGACGCCGGACTACCTGTCGTTCGAAGCCGGTGGCGACCACCATCGGTATCCGGTAAGCCGCCCGGCCGTGGTCGGTCCCTTGGCGGCCCGCTTTGCGATGTTGTAGCGGAAGCGGCAGTCGGGCGGAATCGCGGGTACAGGCTCGTCAGCCGAGCCTGTTCAGGCGCAGTCATTCGTCGCCGCTGCCCGGGCAGCGGCTGCCGTGGATCAAACCGGCGGCTTCGCTCTGAAAGCCGACCCGCAGAGGCCGGCGCAGGACGAGTGCCGGGCCACCGGCCAAGTCAGCGCATGCCCTGCCGACAACGCGCCCACTGCGTCAACGCCCGAGCGCCGAAGCCCCCGCATAGACCGCGCGATCTGCAAGCTGGCGTTCGATGCGCAGCAGTTGGTTGTATTTGGCCGTGCGATCCGCACGCGACAGCGATCCGGTCTTGATCTGGCCGCAGCGGGTTGCCACAGCAAGATCGGCGATCGTGACGTCCTCGGTTTCGCCCGATCGGTGCGACATCACGGCGGCATAGCCATGGCCATGCGCCACGCGCACCGTTTCCAGCGTCTCGCTGAGTGTGCCGATTTGATTGGGTTTCACGAGGATGGCGTTTGCCATGCCCTGATCGACGCCCGCGCGCAGCAGCGTGGGATGCGTGCAGAACACGTCGTCGCCCACCAGTTGGCAGCGCTGCCCGAGACGCCGCGTCAGCAGTTGCCAGCCCGGCCCGTCGTCCTCAGCCATGCCGTCTTCGATCGATACGATGGGATAGCTGTCGACAAGGTTCGCAAGATAGTCAACCTGCTCTTCGCGCGTGCGGGTCGTGCCTTCGCCCACGTAGCAATAGCGGTCTTGCGTATAGATTTCGCTCGATGCCGGGTCGATCGCCAGCGCAATATCGACGCCGGGACGATAGCCGGCGCGGCCGATCGCCTCCACCAAAAAATCCAGCGCCTGTTCCGCCGTGCGCAAATTCGGCGCAAAGCCGCCCTCATCGCCGACGTTGACGTTGTGCCCCGCCGCCTTGAGCAACGCGCGCAGCGTATGAAACACCTCGGCGCTGCTACGTAGCGCCTCGGCAAATGTCGGCGCTGCCACTGGCGCAATCATGAATTCCTGAAAATCGAGCGCATTGTCCGCATGGGCGCCGCCGTTGATCACATTGATCAATGGCAGCGGAAGCAGCCGCGCGTTGTCGCCACCGAGATGAACGAAAAGTGGCAGCCCGTTCGACGTGGCGGCGGCGCGCGCCACGGCCAGCGACACGCCCAGCATCGCATTGGCGCCGAGTCGGCTTTTGCCTGGTGTGCCATCGAGATCGATCATCACCGTGTCGATCTCGGCCTGCTCGTTGGCATCCATGCCGAGCAGCGCATCGCGCAACTCGACGTTGACGCTTTGCACTGCCTGCCGGACGCCCCGCCCGAGAAAGCGGCGGGGATCGCCGTCGCGCAGTTCGGTCGCTTCGCGCGCGCCAGTCGATGCACCCGATGGCACGATCGCCCGGCCCGTTGCGCCGTCGGCCAGCGTGACCTCCACCTCGACTGTCGGATTGCCCCGGCTGTCGAGCACCTCGTGCCCCGCAATCTGCGCGATGCGCGCCACCTGTCCGCCACGTCCCATGTCCGCCCCTTTCGTGAAAAAAACGTCGATGTCGAAATCGTAATGGCCTGAACTGGCTACGAATATCGAGTAATCTTTTGGTCTTCGTCAGTTTTTCTCACATAGCACCATGCGATCCCTGCCACCGATGTCGACGCTGCGGGCGTTCGAGGCCACCGCTCGGACGGGGTCCGTCACGCGGGCCGCGGAAGAGCTGTGCCGCACCCATGGCGCGGTCAGTCGTCAGCTACGCCAACTGCAGGAACACGCCGGCGTGGAACTGTTCGAGCGCGATGGCACAGGCGTGCGGCTCAATGAACACGGACGCGCATTTCATGACGTGGTGCGTGGGGTTTTCGATCAGCTGGAACAGGGGTACGCGCGCGTCCTGGATCAGGCGCGTGGGCCGACGCTGCATGTTGCTTGTAGCGCCACCTTTGCGATGCGGTGGCTCGTGCCGGAAATGTCCGATTTCTATCGCGTCCGGCCAGATATCCGCATCCGCCTGTCGATGACTTCGGCGCGCGAGATGCGCACGGAAGGTGCCGACGTCGTGATCGCGTGGGATCTTTCGTCGTATCCGACAGCCGACCGGCAGCGCGCAATCTGGCTGGCGCCGGTTGCGTTTGGCCCAGTCTGCGCGCCGGCGGTGGCGCGGCGTATCGCCAGGGGCGCCCGTATCGCGCACGATTTCACGTCGAGTGCCTGGGACCAATGGGAAGCGAAGACCGGCAAACGCATCGCGTCCGGCAGCGCGCTGACATTTCCGCATACGCACCTGTGCATCCAGGCCGCCCTATCGGGGCTCGGCGTGGCGCTGATCGAACAAAGGCTGATCCAGGCAGAGCTGGCCGCGGGAACGCTGGTCGCCCCTTTCGGATTTACCGCATTCGAGGGCGGGCTGATGGCGGTGCCCGCAGACCGCCAGGTGCGCGCCGACATGGCGGGATTTGTGGAATGGATGCGCGCACGGCTCGGGCAGGCGCCGGTTTTACAAAGCACACCCGCGCTGCGGCGCAAGCCGACGCACCCGACTGTCGCCTGAACCGCAGCCCTACCCCCTCGTGGCCATCCGGCGCGATGCGCCTAGCGCACCGACGCGCGCAGAGCAAACGTCAGCGTGGTGCCGCCGGGGCGATCCACGAGCCTTACCTGACTGCCGTTCAACTGCAGCATGCGCTGCACGATCAGCAAGCCCAGCCCGCCGCCGCGATGGGCGCCGCCCGAAGGAAACGGCCGCTGGAAGATCGACTCGCGCAACGCAGCGGGAATACCGGGCCCGGTATCGCTAACCGTCACCGCCACCTTTCCGTCCTGGCTGGCCAGATCGATTTCGACCGTGCCGCCGGCCGGCGTATGGCGGATCGCGTTGTCGAGCAGGTTGGTCAGCACGCGCTCGATCATGCCGAGATCGGCGGTCACCGACGGCAACGCAGGCGGCACGCCGGCGCGCAAATGCAGGTGCTTCGCCTCGGCTGACAGCGCAAATTTTTCGAGCACGTCCTGCGTCAGATCGACCATCGAGAAATCCTCGGGACTGGCCTGCACCATGCCATGCTCGAGCCGCGCCAGTTCGAACAGCGCCTGCGCGAGACCGCCCACCTTTGCGCTCTGCGCCAGCGCGATCGCCAGATGGCGTTGACGGTCCTCCGGCGAAAGCTTGTCGGCCTTCACGGACAACGTCTCCAGATAGCCGTGCAGCGATGTCAGCGGCGTGCGCAGATCGTGCGAGATATTGGCGACCATTTCGCGGCGCTCCTGATCCTGTTGCTTGAGCGTGCGCCACTGTGCGTCGATCCGGTCGGCCATCTGCCGGAACGCGGTTTGCAGCGCGGCGATCTCGTCGCGCGGCAGTGCGTCCGCGCCGGCGCCCGACGGCGTCGTGCCGTTGTTGCCGCCAATGCCACGAGTGCCGCCGTTGGCGCCGTTGGCGCCGTTACCGCCGTTTGCGCCAGCCCCGGAATCGAACTGCCGCATCTCGTCGGCCAGACGGCGCAGTGGGCGCGTGATCAGCGCGAATGCCACCAGGCCGGCAATCAAGCCGAGCGTCGCGACCAGCGCCATCGACCACAACGTGGTGCGCATGACCGAATCCTGCGACGCCTGCGCGGCGAGCTTGTCATGGGCTTCGCCCATCAGCACCACGTAGATAAAGCCGCCCTGCCGCAGCGGCGCCGCACTGAAAACCTTGCGCCCCGTTGCGCTGCGCGGATCGTCGCCGAGAATCGGCAGCGCGCCGCCGTTGATCAGCGCCTTCACCGGCGCCAGATCGACATGATCTCGCATCAGGTGTCCGACCGGCGCGTCGTGACCGCGGATGCGGCCCTGGTCATCGAGCAGATACACCTCGACACTCGGATTCACCACCATCAACTGCCCGAAGAGTTGTCGCAGCGCATGCGGCGCGATGGCGCTCTGATCGTCGAGCAGCGCGTTGCGCGCGATGTAGGCGGCCAATCCGCGGGATATGTCCTGGATGACTTCCTTTTCGTGCATCGCGTTGGCGCGCACCTGCAGCCACGCCGACGCGCCGCAGCAGGCCAGCAGCAACGCGGCGAACACAGCGGACAGCCGCTGGGTCAACGAGAGATTCATGATGCCGCCTCCGGCGAGCCGGCGCCGTCCGGGCGCGGTCCGGCCTGCGGCGCCGCTTGCGGATCCGCCACGAAGCGGTAGCCGCGCCGCCACACGGTAAGAATGCGCCGCGGCTGGGCGGGATCGACTTCGATCTTGGTGCGCAGCCGGTTGATATGCGTGTTGACGGTGTGCTCGTAGCCCTCGTGCTGATAACCCCACACGGCGTTGAGCAGATCCATGCGCGAGAACACCTTGTCAGGGTGCCGCGCGAAGAAATACAGCAGGTCGAATTCGCGCGGGGTCAGGTCGAGCGCCTTGCCATGGATGGCCGCCGTGCGCGCCAGCGGATCGATCGTCAAACCGGCCAGGCTCAGGCTGCCGGTATCGGCGCGCACGTCGCGCGCCATCGCCTCCACGCGCCGCAGCAGCGCCTTGACGCGCGCCACCAGTTCCAGCACCGAAAAGGGCTTTGCCAGGTAATCGTCGGCGCCAAGTTCCAGCCCAAGGATGCGATGCACCTCGCTCGACCTTGCGCTGGTGATGATGATCGGCGTGTAGCGCGTCATGGCGCGGGCGCGCCGGCAAATCTCCAGCCCATCGACGCCGGGCAGCATCAGGTCCAGCACCAGGGCGTCCCAGCCGCCCTGTTCCAACAGGCGCAGCCCCTCGGCGCCATCGGCGCTGTGCACCACCTCGTAGCGCTCGTCGCGCAGGTGCATGGCCAGGACATTGGCGATGCCGACGTCGTCTTCGACCAGCAGGATCCGTTTCGGATGTTCCATGTTTCAGCATTTACGGGAAGTGGCCCTATTGTGCAGAAATCCGGCTGGCCAGTTATCACGAATTGTTTAAGGTTTGGCGAAGACTCCGATACGGCGCGCTGCCTACTATCCGATCACCCCATTCCGATTACGGAGTCCATGATGCGCATCACCCGACGCTTTCTGTTGTCCGGCGGCACGCTGGGCGCGGCGGTTGCGGCCGTTGGCGGTTGGCGATTGCTGGCCGGACAGCCCGCCCAAGCCGGCACCGCAGCCCCGCAATCGTTCGAAGTCACCATGAGCGATGCCGAATGGCGCAAGAAACTGACCGCCGCCCAGTACGACGTGCTGCGCCGCGAAGGCACCGAACGTCCGTTCAGCAGCCCGTTGAATGACGAGCACCGCAAGGGCGTGTTTGCCTGTGCGGGCTGCCAGCTCGACCTGTTTTCATCGAACACGAAATTCGACAGCGGCACTGGCTGGCCAAGCTTCTGGGCGCCGCTGGCCAACGCGGTAGGCACCACCGCGGACGGGTCGTTCGGCATGGTCCGCACCGCCGTGCACTGCCGCCGCTGCGGTGGACATCTGGGCCACGTTTTCGACGACGGCCCCAAGCCAACCGGCCTGCGATATTGCATGAACGGCGTCGCCATGACGTTCCGGCCCACCGCCACCTGACGCACCGGCCACCCGCCGCGCCCGCCACACCGATTTCGAGTCCATCGCCATGCTGCTACTGATCCTTGCCTATCTTGGCGGGGCGCTTACGATCCTGAGCCCCTGCATCCTGCCCGTGCTGCCGTTCGTATTCGCGCGCGCCGACCAGCCGTTCGTGCGCAGCGGGCTTCCGCTGCTGGCGGGCATGGGGATCACGTTCGCCGGCGTCGCCACGCTGGCCGCGGTGGGCGGTGGCTGGGTCGTGCAGGCCAACCAGTACGGACGCTGGCTCGCCATCGCACTGCTGGGGCTGTTCGGACTGGCATTGCTGCTGCCACGTCTGGCCGAAAGGCTGACTCAACCGCTGGTCAACGCGGGCAGCCGACTGTCGAACCTTGCGCAGGCCGATGGTCGCGCCAGCCCGGCATCGTCGTTACTGCTGGGTGTCGCCACCGGCTTGCTGTGGGCGCCCTGCGCCGGCCCGATCCTCGGCCTGGTGTTGACCGGCGCCGCGCTGCAGGGCGCCAGCATCGGCACCACCGTGCTGCTGCTGGCCTACGCGGCGGGCGCCGCGACGTCGCTGGCCGTCGCGCTGTTGATCGGCGGCCGCGTATTCGCCGCCATGAAACGATCGCTGGGCGCTGGCGAGTGGATCCGGCGCGGCATTGGCGCGGCGATGCTGGCCGGGGTCGTGGCGATTGCGCTGGGACTCGACACCGGCCTGCTTACGAGAATTTCCACGGTGGCCACGGGCGGGCTCGAGCAGCATCTGGTCGACCGCCTCGCCCAAAACAATGCCGCCAAGGACGACCATGGAGGCGCCATGATGAAACAGGTGAATGCGCCATCGATGGCAGGCGCTGCAATGGCTGCGACATCGCCCGCCGAGGCAGGCGGGTCGATGATGCGCACCGCCACTTCCGCATCGGCGTTGCCCGTGGAAGGTCGCTTCCCGGGGCTGGACGGCGCTGTGGAATGGCTCAACTCGCCGCCACTGACGGCCGAAGGCCTGCGCGGCAAGGTCGTGCTGGTCGACTTCTGGACATACTCCTGCATCAACTGCCTGCGCGCGCTGCCGTACGTGAAGGCATGGGCCGACAAGTATCGCGACCAGGGACTGGTGGTCATCGGGGTTCATGCGCCCGAGTTTGCGTTCGAGCGCAACATCGACAACGTGCGCAAGGCGGCCAAGGATCTGGGCGTCACCTACCCGATCGCCATCGACAACAATTTCGCGATCTGGCGCGCCTTCAACAACAATTACTGGCCGGCGCACTACTTCATCGATGCGCAGGGCCGCGTGCGGTTTCACCATTTCGGCGAAGGCGAGTACGAGAAGTCCGAAGCTGTCATCCGCGAACTGCTGGCCGAGGCCGGGCACCGCGACGTCGGCAAGGTAGCGACGACCACCGGCGATGCAGGCCGCGGCGTGCAATTGGCTGCCGACAGCGACGCGGTGCGCTCGCCTGAAACCTATGTCGGCTACGCACGCGCAGAGAATTTCGCCTCGCCCGGCGGCGCCCGCGCGGACTCGGTGAAAACCTATAGCGCGCCGCTGCAGCCCGCCTTGAACCAGTGGGGGCTGGCAGGCGACTGGGAGATCGGCGACGAACACGCCACGTTGGCAAAGCCGAATGGACGCATCGTCTATCGATTCCACGCACGCGATCTCCATCTGGTGCTGGGTCCTGGCAGCGACGGCAAACCTGTCAGGTTTCGCGTAATGATCGACGGCAACGCCCCGGGGGCTTCGCACGGCACTGATGTCGCTGCCGACGGCACGGGCGCCGTCACGGCACAGCGGCTGTATCAACTGGTGCGGCAGGACGACAACATCCGCGACCGTACGTTCTCGATCGAATTTCTCGACCCCGGCGTACAGGCGTATGCCTTCACGTTCGGCTGATCCGAAATAATCAGAAGTAACAAGGAGCCATCATGACAATCCTGACCACGCTGCAAAGCTGGACCCGTCCCACCACGCTCAAGATGATGGGCCTGGCCATGCTGACCGCCGTCGCCACCACATGGCGCGTGCCCGCGCTATCGGCTGAGGAGGCGGTGCGCATCCCCATGCCGGCCGCCGATGAGCAGCCTACAACACAGCACACCGCGAGCGCCGTCTTCGCGGGCGGCTGCTTCTGGGGCGTGCAGGGGGTGTTCCAGCATGTCCGCGGCGTCACGCGGGTGACGTCCGGTTATGCCGGCGGCTCAGCCAAGACCGCTCAATATGAAATGGTGGGCACGGGATCGACCGGACATGCCGAATCGGTGGAGATTCGCTACGATCCCACACAAATCAGCTACGGAAAATTGCTGCAGATTTTCTTTTCCGTGGCGCACAACCCGACGCAACTGAACTACCAGGGGCCCGATCATGGCACGCAATACCGCTCGGCGATTTTCGCCATGACACCGGTGCAGCGTTCGATTGCGGAAGCCTACATTGCGCAACTGACCAAGGCAAAGGCGTGGTCATCACCCATCGTAACGCGCGTGGAAAATTATCAGGGGTTCTACGCCGCAGAAAACTACCATCAGGATTTCCTCGCCAAGAACCCGAATTATCCGTATATCGTATTTAACGATCTGCCGAAAATTGGAAACCTGAAGAAGATGTTCCCAGAGGTCTACCGCAATGACGCGGTGCTGGTGAACAGCGCGAGCCGATGACATCGCATGCACCGGCCGGCCGGCGCCTCAGCCAAGCACCTTGATGGCTGCGGAAACCATCCACCCCGCCGCCAGGCACGCTCCGATCCATCCGAATCCGATCAACAAGATATCTCGCCAGCTCATCTGCTACCCAGTCGTTTGATGAATGGGGTTAAGGCTAGGCGATATGCCACGCGGATTGAATGCTGGAGATGTAAAGAAATTTTGCGGTTGTATCGATCTCGATATGCACCGTGCGCGATGCGTTATGCACCAGCGCAATGTGCGAGCGCGTCGTAGCGGCTTGGCGAGCGACGAAACAGGAGGGAAGCATGTGCGTGAACTATGCTCCGGTTCAGCGTCAGGTACTTCGCGATATCTTCGGCGTGGAGCCGCCACGCGGCCCTTGGAAGGAAGAAGCGTGGCCCGACTACCCTGCCCCGATTATCCGAATCTCACCGGATGGAGTCCGCGAGGCCGTTATTGGCACATTCAGCATGGTGCCGCGGTCAAAGATCCCGCCCGGCACCCGATATTTCCCGACAGCAAACGCACGCATCGAAACCATCGGCAAACTCAATTCGTTTGCGCGCCATTGGCAGGCCGGCCAACTGTGCCTGATACCAGCGACAGCGCTCTATGAACCGAACTGGGAAACAGGCAAGGCAGTGCGGTGGAAAATCGCGCTGTCCAACGGCGAGCCATTTGCGGTCGCTGGACTATGGCGAGCGTGGCCAGACGGCACGATCTCGTTCACGATGCCGACGACAAATGCCGACCATCACCCAATGATGAGCCGCTTCCACAAGCCCGGCGAAGAAAAACGCGGCGTTGTGATATTGCCCCCCGACGAATGGCACGCCTGGCTCAATTGCCGCGATCCGGAGGCGGCTCGGCGCTTTTTGCGGCAATATCCCTCAGACCTGCTGACGGCGGACGCTTCGCCCCTGCCGCCGCCAGAAAGCAACCGGAAGGAACCGCCTGAAGCGTACCGTTAGGGTCGCTCCGCCATCCACGGCAATGCGCCTTTCTCGATGCACGGCCGTTTCCCGCCCCCCACAGACCCTCAGTTTTTTGTTACTTTTCTTTTCTTCAAGGCGCGAATTCTGACGCATCCGTCATCATGACCGGTTAGCGGCCGAGTCCTCCGGCCTGGCTTCTCGATTGAAGGCACCTCAGCGTGGGAGTTGGAGAATGGGCGTTGTAGCGATGGTAATCGCCGTATTTTGCTTCTGGAAATTCGTGAGCCGCAAAGCGGCATACATCTTTATCGGATTCCTGACTTTCGGACTCCTGGCTTACGCGGCCAATCCGGAAGAGCAGACGTGCAGCAACCGCGCTTGGTTTTGCCCCATCGTAGTAGACAAGCCCGTGACGCCAAAGGTGGCCAAACCGTGTCCCGCCGAAGAACCCATCGGCCCCAACACACCGATTTTTGACAGCGAAGCGGCAAACGCCGAGGTCCAACGTCAGATCCTCGCTGGCGTGTGCCAGCAAACCGCAATAGAGCGCGTCGCCCACGGCTGGAAGGCGAAATTCGACCCCGCTTACGCGGCACGCACACACCAGGTCGAGTAGATATTCCGCACATCGCCGCTCACGCGCGGGCGGCGCCCTAGCTGCCAACCGGACGGCGCCCCATCATATTCAGCGAAAAATACTCGCCGAATGTCGCGTTGGCCACGGACGCATCGAGCGTTCCCGGAACAAAATGCGGTTCATGGGGATATTCCTCACATTGCTCGAAACCGCATTGTTCCAGTAGGTGCCGTAACCAGTTGGCATTGAAGCCTGTCTTGTGAAAATCGTATGGCGTTGACTGGCCACCGTAGATCAGGCCGATCCACGGCGTATTGCCCGGTTTTTGGAAATGCTCCCAGTTCTTGTAGTAGATTTTGACGATGCGATCAAGATCGGGCACCGAGATACGCAGAATTCCGCCGGGCTGCAACACTGCATACCAACGTCTCAACAGGGGAACCACTTCGTCGTGCGCGAAATGCTCCAAGACGTGACACGCGTAAATCTCTATCGCGCTTTGATCGGGAAAACGGCTCAGAACGCGGATGTCATCGATAGCATCCGCCGCGACGGTCTCCAACGCGTCAACATTGCAGAATCCGGCGAGCTTGATATTGCCGCATCCGAGATGGAGCCGATAAGGTGTAGCAAACTGTTCCAGACGGTCTTAAAACGCCGTTTTATCCGTTTCGGAAACCGGTCGAAGACGCCGCAGAACGTTCCGGACGGCATTCCGTTGCTCGACTGTCGTAACGCGTTTTATCAGCGCCTTCACCATACGCCTCCATTTGCTTTCCTATTCGAATGAGTATATCAACACCGCCGAAATCGATCGACAAGAATGGCGGCTTGCCAACTGAATCGCTCGGCGCAGTCGCCGTGCGTGCGCGAGTCTGTCGCGCTATCACAACCGAAATCCGTTGCGAAATATGATCAAGACGATCGGGATCCCAATAATGACTAGCGGGACGCTTGCCAGAAACATTGTTCCGTCAACCGCTGCAGTCAGAGGTGTCAAGGGAAGTCGGGCCACCGTTTCCCCGGCTGTAAGCTGTTCCGTGATGGAAATGCTATAGGCTTTGTTGAATTGCTGCGACTGAGCGCTGGCCGAAAATTCGCGCACATCGTATCGGCGCCCGGACAAACCTCCCTCCAATAGCATTGCGTCATCTCGGGTGCGTTCGAATCCAGCGGCGGCCGCCGCTCGTTCGTCCTCTACTGCTACAGGATTCGGCAGGCGCAAGCTGTAGAGGCCAGAAATCTTGTCCCCCGTCGCTTTAAAATCGGAGAAGCCTGCTTCTACCTTCGGACGGAACGACGACGTCAATATCGTTTCGAACTGACGCGGCATATCGAGGACATAATGGTTCCGTTTTCCGAGCACAATGAGTTTCCGGCGGTCGGCAGTCATCATGAAGCTGGAAACTTCTTCCTGATACTGCTTGTCTGCGAAAAGCTCCTGTGTCAGCGGCTTCCTTCTGAACACGCTGCATCCAGCCAGCGGTAGCGCACTACACGCAATGGACGCAGCGAGGATATTTCGTCTTTTCATAGGCATCTCCAAAGTTTCGCTTTTACGTTAAGGCCACGGCACGAGCCGGGTCCATCGTGGTCAGTTCACCGATAAAAGTGTCGATGCGCTGGGCGAGCGTTACCTTGTCGGCGTTCTTGTGTGTCGTAAGGACCTTGAGCAGGCGTAGCAACTGTTGCTTGACCTCGTAGGCAAGCGACCGCTCCCAGGCAACCCTCCGGAATTGCTAGGTGCGCTAGCCCAGTGTGACCGGCAGGTACAGGGTCGTATAGGCTCGGTCAGCACGCTCCCTCATCCGAGCCATCACAAATTGCCGCACAAGTTGGTTCTGCTCGCCGTCCGGGCTGGGCGAGCTCAGCATCTAGGCAAATGCGGCGTCGAACGTTGCTGGACAGCAAGATCGGCGGCCTGCGCTTCGGTTTCTGCACCATCGATGGCGAGCAGATCGCGCACGCGCGTAGGTGTATTTGCCGCCGGATTTCGGTGCACGTGCTGACAGCGCGTTCCAAAAATCATTGAACACCTGCGACTACTTGCGCGTTGTCTCTGTCATTCCGGCTAGAGCCAGCGACTCCCTGCCCACAAAGATCCGCTCCGGCATCTGCAGATTGCGCAACTCCAGCGCTTCCAGCGGGCCCCGCCCAACGGCCGCGCGCATCTGGTAGCGGATCGGATATCGCATGTCAGCCGGTGCGGCAAGCTGGGCTGCGCGCGGCAGCAGGCTTTCTGAATGCTCCGGTCGATCGGCCGCGTCTGCCGACTCACTGTCGTTCTTGCCTTGGCCTGCAACTAAGGTGTCGGGAACAGCCTGAAACGTAAGCTGGACCGTCGCGCTATCCACAGGCGTCACGCGCGCATGCTCCAGCATGCGGATCCAGGCCCAGACACCTTCGGTCTCAAAGCTTTTGTTCGTGCTGGCGGTCTCTGTCTGCCATTGCAGCAACGTGCGCGGCGCTTGCAGGTTGTTTGCCGGCCATGTCATGGACTGCCAGGTTTCGCGCTGGTTGTAGTAGTGCAGCGTCTGGTTATCGATCGTCAGCACGGTGTCGGTCAGGCCCGGCGTCGGAATCGGCTTGAGTTCGAAGCGGTACTGGGGGTCGCCTTGCACCAGCAGATGGGCGCCCACGCGCTGCAATGTGTTGATGAACTGAAGGAAAGCCGGGTCGAAGGCCAGCCCGTGCGCGCCGCTGCCGACGGGCACCCATTGGTCGCCCTGCAACACCAGCACGCCGGCCAGTTCGGCCATCAGAAAGGCATTGATCAGACCGCTCTGCGGACGGATATGGCGCGCCAGTTCGGGCAGCGATGCGTCATTGGCCGTGTCGGCGAAGGGATAGCGGGTGGCAAATGCACGGTTCCACGGCAGGGCGATGGACTGCCGCCACGCCTCGTTGAGGCTGGCCTGCGCGGGCTGCAGAACGGATTGCAATGCCAGGGCGATCGGGTGCACGAACAGCGTGTCGCCCATGCCGGCCCATTCGGCACCGAGGCTTGCCGCCATGAGCTGGCCATAGGCTTGCGTGTCGGCCAGATCCGATGCTTTGCCCTGGAACAGCGATTGGGCCATCTGCCGCGCCTGCATGTCGGCGTCCGCGCTGTTGGTCAACTGCTGCAGGCGCAGCCGCACCGCGGTGATCCGGTCCAAGTACCGTTGCAGGCTCAGGTCGCTGCTGCCAGTGCTACCACTACTCCCACCACCCTGCCCGGCCTGCCCCACCAGCCGCAGCACCGGACCAAACGCCGCCGCCAGCGGGCCGGCCGGATCGGGCGTGACTTCGGGGGCCTCGTCCTTCTTACCCAGAATCCCCTGCGCCTTGGCCACCAGGGTGTCCGACAGAGAATCCTTGTGCGCGCCGGCGCCGCCCTGATACGCGAGCGACTTCATGAGCGCGATGACCGGCGACTGGCGCGCGTCGGCCATCAGCTTGAATTGATCGACCACACCCGGCAGCGTCGCGGCCGACTCCCACTGCATCCCGTTCATGAACTGCTGCCAGTGCTCGGCGTAGTCGGCAAAATACCGCTCGGTCAGCGCCTTGCGGAAATCTGTTGCCGATGCGCTCGACGTCTGCTGGGCCGGCTGCGGCTTGCCATCGGTGATCACCCAGTCATTTGCCACATCCTGGCGCTTGGCGGCCTTCTCGATGGCGGCCTCTACGTAGCCCTCGTAGGCCTGTCGGGTAAAGACACCCGGCACGGCCGCCGAGGCGCGCAGCAGGCCACGCGAGTCCGTACCGGCCGTCAGCGATGCCAGCGTCTGATCGGCATACTTGGTGCCGGCGCC